>JARLJB010000254.1 GCA_031291415.1 Telmatospirillum sp. | reverse complement strand
TCCGGCGTCGCCCCCCGCTCGGCCGATTTCTCTGCCCAGCGGATCAGGCGCGACGGCGATGATGGAGGTGCGCGCCAGATTCGTCGGTGCCTGATACGGTTCGAGGCATGAGCCGTGTCGGTGAGGTCGGGTTGTGGCGCATTTGAGCCTGTGGGGTATCGGCACTCCGCGCCGCGCTCATTCGTCGTTTGATGCGTTGAGTTCGTGCGGAGCTAGGCCCTCACTCGCCGCCGTGGCTTCACGCCAGTCCAATCCCGTAAACGAATATCACCCTCCTGCCGTCGGGAAGCCGGCCTCAGACCAAGCGTCGACAGCCTCATCGTATTCGGCAACAACGGCGTTCCATTCCGCCTTTGCCTGGTCGAGCTTTGCTTCGGTGCCTTGCTTGCGCATTGCAACAACAATGGCTTGAGCAGCGGCCACTCTCTCCGCCAGACGCTTCACTTTGCTCTCGGTTGACATGATTAGTTTCCGATGTCAGTCGTCGTTCGACGCGTTGAGCTCTTCCGGATCCAAGCCCTCACTTGCCGCGGTGGCCTTCTTCTTCAGCCTTACGCCGGCACCGCCGCCGTTCTCCGGTATGAACTCGACTCCGGCACCCTCAAGTGCGCTGCGGATGGCCTTCAGATTGTTGGTGTTCGGAACCCGCTTGCCCTTTTCAAAATCGACGACCGTGTTGCGTGAGACGTTCGATCGTAAGGCAAGTGATGCCTGATCTAGATCTAGGAGCGCGCGGCCGGCTCTGCATTGCTCAGGAGATATGGTCATTTTGCCCAACGTTATGCATGATGCTTGACACTCGGTTCAGTTCTCGACATTATGCGCAACATAGCACATTGAGCACAACCAGAGCAACCACTATGACCTCGTTCCCCTCACCGCCCTATTTGGATCCGACGCCCTTCTCGCGGCCTTCGTTGGGAGCGCTGCTGACTCGCTGGGCGCCTTTCCTGTGCCGACTGACGACAAACCGCACGCTCAGCGTTCGGCCGCCACTGAGGCCCGCAAGCCCTGCCGCCGGCTCGTAGGTGGTGCCGATCCCAAATTCTCATAAGCCGCTCCAGGCTGCTGAGCTCGCCTGAACAAACCTCACAATCCATGGAACACGATGATGACGAAACAGTCCGTTTCGGCAATCAGGAGCGGTTTGCCGGTCCCAGGTGCCGTCTATCTCGAAATCACGCCCGCAGTCCGTCAGGCGCTCGAGCTGTTAGCGGATGCAGCGATCCTACTTCTCGACGAGGTCGACCGGCTATCCGAGGACATCGAGGACGACGAGCTAGAAGTCGCCTGCGAGGACGAAGGCGGTCAATGCGACGATGAGGGAGAGCAAGACGGCGACGCGAATGAAGGTTGGCCCGAATGGGACGGCAAGGGCATGCATGTGGCCCATGGCACCGCGTTCGGCGAAGCGGAGTAGGGGCGGTTCTCCTGGGCGAGACGAATCGCGGTCCGGCCTTAGGGGCTCTCGCCGCTTCACCCGGAAGCGTCGTTTCGGTGGTTCCCCGGTGGTTCCCGGACCAAATTCGACGGGAGATCCAGATCGGAGGCTCTTGAGATTATCGTTCAATTTCAAGAGGATAATTGGTGGAGCTGAGGGGAATCGAACCCCTGACCTCTGCAGTGCGATTGCAGCGCTCTCCCATCTGAGCTACAGCCCCGACCGGGGTGGCGACCCCGTTCTGAGAGCCGCCATTTATGGTGTCGTGCCCCACCCTGTCAAGCACCGGCAAGGGGTTTTGGCAGAGCGAGCGGTGGATTATCGACGCGCCCGGCCGAGGGACCAGCCCGGCAATCCCGTCAGTGCCGGCACCAGGCACCACCCGGCCCACGCTATTCGAAACAGCCGAAGACCGCCGCCATACGGACCCGAACGGGTTCAGCCGCCGCCAATCCAGCCGTCGCCGGTCGAGCCCGCCCTAGTGGTCCGACTCCGACATTTACATCCCACTCGCCGCACGCTCTTGCGCAAATGTCGGAGTCGGACCACTAGCAATTGATTGAGTCTAGTGGAGCTTTGAATTTGACATTTGAGTGGCTCACCGCAACTCGCTGGGACTCAAATGTCAAATTCGCTCCACTAGCATCAGCGCCGGCTCGTCGCGGCGGACGGGTTGGCCCACTAGGCCCGCACATCGGCAGTACCGCCACGATCTTCGACCCGGTCGAATCCCCATCAACAAGGGGGGCCTCATCCGCGCCGTCGGCTCACCCCGCCAGGCCACCGATGAGCACGTATTTCAGATCGACGAATTCCTCGATGCCGTGGTGCGACCCTTCACGGCCGATGCCCGACTGCTTCACCCCGCCGAAGGGCACCAGTTCGGAGGAAATCATGCCGGAATTGACCCCGACCATGCCGTATTCGAGCGCTTCGGTGACGCGGAAGATGGTGCCGACATCGCGGGCGAACAGATAGGCGGCGAGACCGAATTCGGTCGCATTGGCGGCCCGGACGACCTCGTCTTCCGTCTCGAAGCGGAATACCGGCGCCACCGGGCCAAACGTCTCCTCCCGCGCGATTCGCATGTCGGCCGTCGCTCCAGCGATCACCGTCGGCTCGAAATAGCTACCGCCGAGCACATGGCGCCGGCCGCCGATGACGACCCGGCCGCCCTTGTCGAGCGCATCGGCAATGTGCTCCTCGACCTTCAGAACGGCTGCCGCATTGATCAGCGGTCCCTGGGTGACATCGGGTGCGGTACCGTCGCCGACCACCAGCTTCTTGACGGCCGCCGTGAGCTTCGTCACGAAGGCATCGTAGATGCCCGACTGGGCATAGATACGATTGGTGCAGACACAGGTCTGGCCCATGTTGCGATATTTCGACGCCATGGCACCGGCAACCGCCTGATCCAGATCGGCATCGTCGAACACGATCAAGGGCGCGTTGCCGCCGAGTTCGAGCCCGAGGCGCTTCACTGTGCCGGCGGCCTGCGCCATCAACAGCTTGCCGACCTCTGTCGAGCCGGTGAACGACACGGTTCTGACCGCGTCGTGACTGGTCAACACGCTACCGATGGCCGAAGCCTTGCCGGTGATGACGTTCAACACGCCGGCCGGGATGCCGGCGCGATCGGCAAGCACGGCAAGCGCTAAGGCCGTCAGCGGCGTTTCGCGCGCCGGCTTGACCACCGCCGTGCAGCCGACGGCGAGCGCCGGGCCGACCTTGCGCGTGATCATCGCCGCGGGAAAGTTCCACGGCGTGATCGCCGCGACGACGCCGACCGGCTGCCTGAGCACCAGGGCACGGGCATCAGCGCGATGCGCGGGAAGCGTCTCGCCAGCGACGCGCTTGGCCTCTTCGGCATAGAACTCGATATAGGCCGCGGCATAGTCGATCTCGCCCAAGGCCTCGGCCAGCGGCTTGCCCTGCTCGGTCGTCAGGATCAGCGCCAGATCGGCACGATTGGCGATGATCAGGTCGAACCAGCGCCTGAGGAGGTTGGAGCGCTCCTTCGCCGTCTTCGCCGCCCACGGTTTGAAGGCCCGAGACGCGGCTTCCACTGCTGCGACCGTCTCCGCCTCGCCAAAGCGCGGCACCGAGACGATCACCTCGGCCGTAGCGGGGTTGGTGACGGGATCGGCGGGTTCGCCGACGAAGGCGCCGTCAACGTAACAACGGTCGGAGAGGAGGGTGCGGTCGGCAAGGCGGGGGGCAAGAGCGGGCATGGCTGGGTCCGAGTCGTTTGATCAAGAGACGTCGACCCGATCTTACAGGAACCGAAGGGCGCATGTCCGTTCGCATTAACTGCGGGCTCACCCGGCAGCCGTGGCCGCCGCCCTGCGGTCGTGCTCCTGCCCGGCCCCGTTGGGCGTCATCCGCGACTCCAACATGGCAAGGCCCGCTGGCTACTGCAGCTTCAGACTGCCGAGGCCGTAGTCGCCGAGCGCATCCTTGTCGATGAGCGGCAGTTGCATCGTCCGGTTGCCGGTCGCATCGACGACCCTCAGCCAGAGCCGCATATCCAGTCCGGCGTAGGCTTCGGGCAGGACGAAGCAGGCCGGCTTTGCCTGGGCCTCACCTACCGGCATCAGCCGTGGCAGGTCCACCGTCACCGGGCCGACCGGCCGGACGCCGGCGTCCACCGGCTTCAGCCAGAGTTCGGTCCGCCATGCTTCATAGGGAGGGGCGATGCCGGCATTCTGCCAGGAAAGCACCACGGCCAGGGTGCAGTCGGCCTCACTTTCAAGGCGATAGCGGATGCCGGTCAGCTCATAGGTATAGCCCGCCCGCACGCCCGCCCGCGTCAAAGCCGCCTGAGCCCCCGGCGGCAGATCCGCCCACCGCCGGACGTTGAAATTGCCGTTGCCGATGGCGCTGACATGCTGGGATTCGATCTGCTCGACGATTCCCTTCCAGCCCGCCTCGAACACTTTCGAGGCGCCATAGGATTCAACAACGAATGGGGCGGTCTTCCAGCGCTCTTCGACGAGCCGCGCATCACCTTCGGACAGGCTGGCCGGCAACAGTCCCATCTCGAACTGGCGAGCACCCCAACTGTCGCGCCGGATTCCGATCGGGATGTCGGTTGGGAGTTTCAGCAGGTGGACGAGCACCTCGCTGTCATCGCTCATGGCGAGAAGCCGCGTGTGCGGCAGCGCCTTTGCGATCGCGTCGGCCAGCGCCAGCCGCGTGGCGAGCGTGCCGGGTGTGGCGCCGTGGATGTTGACGCTCGGATCGTCGTAGGGGATGCGGCCCGATTGGTAGCCGCGCGCGCCGCCCAAGTGCCCCTCGCCCCAATTGCCGTAGGAGCGCACGTCGATCCAGGCGATGCGCCGGTCTCCATCGAAGTGCCGGCCGATCGCCGCGTAGAGTTTGGCAAATTGCTCGATGTAATGGGGATCGTTCCAGTCCGGCACGTAGGTCTGGCCGCCGAGCCTGCCCGGGACCGGATCGGCCTTGATCCAGAAGCTCTTGGCAAGATGCGTCGGCATGTCGGCGGGCACGTCGAGGCCGTGGTGGGTCGAGCAGCAGGTGTTGAGCGGCATGATGCCGAAGGCAATGCGACGGCCTGGCGCCAGCTTCGCCAACGCCCGCTCCAACTCGGAGAAGTCGTATTCGCCTTCGCGCGGTTCGATGTCAGCCCAGGCGAGGCGGAAATAATGCTCGCTGGCAGCCGGACCCGGCACGATGTCATCGCCATACCAAGTGTAGAAGCCCTTCAGCGGATTATTGGCAACCGGCGTGGCCTCGGCTTTCGGCAGCGCCATCTCCCGCCATTCGGCCGCAAGCCCATGGCCAAGGCCCGCCGGCGAGGCGAGCAGCGCCATTGCCATCGCCATGACGGCAGGGAGACGTCCAATCCGGCTCAATCGACCCATGCCTCCCCCCCAGTTGCAGTCATCCGATGCGGCGAACGATCCGCCCGTGCCGGCGATCACTGGTCTCATCCTCGTCCGCATTGAGGTTGAGCGTCAAACATTTCTAAAGCTTGACAACGCTGGATCGAAGCCGGCACGTCCGGCGCGCCGCAGCGACAATCCGCGAGACTGCTCGCCTCCGACATCCGCCTCCGAGCCGATCGCATCGCCACGCCCGAAGCCGGCAGTCGGCGACGTTCGCGGCAGGCATGCGCGCCCGGCTGCAGGTCAACCTCTGCCACGCCGAATTGCAGGATTGTTTCTTGCTTTCGCATAGTATGTTTAGTATCTCTATTGTCCCAACAGCCGTCGATTACCAGTTGAGCATACCGGTGCGAGGCGATCGGCTTCGACCTCGTCCGTCAAGTTCTTCGACCAAGTGATATCACCTACTAAGGTAGTACCAGGCAACCACGTCAGCGGCACCGGTCGGAAAACCGATTCTTGGGCATTTCTGCATCTTTACAACGCTGCTGCCTTACGCCAGCGCGACCGATGCTTGGACTCGGGATGGGAGCATAACGTATTTCGAAATCGTCGTTGGATAACTATAGAATTTCGGGATGCTTGAATCACAGGAGGCAATCGACACGACGCCGGTTGTATTGCGGAGTATGTGATGGATCGATTTCTGGGAACTCCGATTGGACAACCGCAGTACCTTCCTCTCTCTGCCTGGCACGAGCATGGGCCGTTTGCGATGTGGCTGGTGCAGCGCGCAAGGCCGCGCACCATCGTCGAACTGGGATCCCACTATGGCTATTCCTATTTCTGTTTTTGTCAGGCGGTCGCCGAAGCAGGACTTGATAGCCGCTGCTACGCCGTCGACACATGGCAAGGCGACGAGCACGCCGGCGCCTATCCCGAAGACGTATTTCAACAGGTTCGAGCAGAAAACGAGAAATATGCAAATTTCAGCACTTTAATACGCAAGACCTTTGCCGACGGTCTTGCTGATGTCGAAGATGGGTCTGTCGATATATTACACGTAGATGGTCGACATTATTTTGATGACGTCAAGCAGGATTACGAATCCTGGACCCAGAAACTATCCGATCGGGCGATCGTCCTGTTTCATGATACCGAAGTATACGAACGCGGCTTCGGTGTGCACCAATACTGGCTGACTTTGGCAAGCCAGTACCCATCGTTCAACTTCTTGCACGGACATGGCCTCGGCGTGCTGTTCCGCGGCGCCCAGATTGTCGACGAAATGCACGACCTGCTGCGGCTGACGTCGAGCGAGGACGGGCTTGCCCTTGTTCTCGGCCTGTTTGCAGCATTGGGGTCGCGGGTCGCCCTGCAGTATCAAACCCGGCAGACGTGCGCCGCCGTCGAAGCTGCACACGCCGAGCAGATCGCCCGGCTGCAGTCCGAGTTGCAGGACGCGCGCTGCGCCGCCGAACCGGAATTCCGGCGCCAGTTCGACCAGATGAAGACC
>JARLJB010000253.1 GCA_031291415.1 Telmatospirillum sp. | reverse complement strand
GTCCTGCACGAAGGCGCCGTTCTGGCGGCTTCCCGCGCCGTTGTCGTGCTCGGTGAAGAACGTCAGCCGGCAGGCCGAAATCCGGCGCGCCTGCTCGCTCACGAGTTGGTAGGTCCGCCCGCCGGTAGAAAGCGACATCCGCCCCATCCAGGAATTCATGGAGCGGCCGAGTTCGACCTCGGGGCAGTTGGTGCGTACGGATTCGGTTTGCAAATAAAGCAGGATCAGCCGCGCGATGGAGCCGTAGGGCACGCCGACCAAATCGCCCTTGCGGTTGCGGCCACTTTCCACCAACAGCGTGGTGCGATGACCCTCGCGGCGCCACACGGGCTCTTCAATGCGCTTGTGCGGCAGCGAGGTCATGGCGAAACCGGCATGAGTGATGCCCAGCCGGCTTTCCTCTTCAGCCAGGATGGTCGCCGCGGCGTCGATGGCGTGGCGTTCGGCTTTGCTGGAGGCAAGAGCCCGGGCGCCGTCTACGCCATGCCGTATGATCAGCCGATGTATTTCACCCATAACCACACACTGCTCGTTTCGTTTCGCCAAATGCAAGTGGGACTTTACTGACGCAGGCTATTCGGAAGGCTATTTGGTCTGGTTATTTGATTCGTCAGTCAAGTCCTGGGGATAACCACGAGTCGCGTCAGCAGGGTCCAAGGCGGCGTCAGTAGAGTCCAGGGGATGATTCCCGGGGGCGGTGGATTTTGGGTGCCTTACCGCTGCGTCAGTAGAGTCCAAACCTTTCCCGAGTCGCGCAACCGCCTTCATGCGGGGGCCGCCAAAGCGTCAGTAGAGTCCAACTTGGCCCACTCAATCTGCTGTTATGATGGCATGATGGCATGATGGCATATGGTCCGCCTGATCTCCCTGGCGGGCCGGTATCGGGGTTATTGCAGTTCGGTCGTCAGGCAGTGTGCCAAGGTGTGATAACCGGAGCCGGGCGCGGTGATGCTGACGGCCGGGCCGCCGTTGGTGGTGTCGGCGGCGAGGGCCGTGCTGTAGCCGGTTGGGGCCGGCCGCTCAGCTGCCGCTGACCGCCATCGTCGAGGCCGAGGCGCCTCGGGTGACAGGGCGTTGCCGGAGGAGGTGTTGCGCACGATCGGCTTGCAGCCCAGCTCGAAGGCAGCGCTGTTGGGCAGGTTGATGGTGCTCGTGCTGCCCGCCGCCGCGCCATTGCTGGTCAGGCGGATCGTAGAGGCCGAGGTAGTCGCAGCCCTCAAGGCGTGCCCGCCGATCTGCGCATCACCCGTCGTGCTGACGTCTCCTCAGGGCAAAGGCTTTCTTGCCGATGGTGTCCCGGTTGGTGGCCTTGAGCCCCATTGAGACGGCGCCGCCGGGGGCGTTTCGTCCGATCTCGAGGCCACTGGACTGGAAGATGTAGTCGCCCGCCTTGGTGATCAGGGTGGGGTTGTCCGAGTCGCTTGCCTGCAACGACGGGGCACCCCCTGGTCCCTCCCCGATTGACCTGCAGGCTGTTGTATCCCGAGGCAATGGTGACCGGTGCATAGAGCGCGGCGGTCTGCGCGGCGGCGCCGGTGACCCGCCCGGCGAAGGTGGCCGTTCCGTCCGGCCTAATGCTGGCGGTATTCTGGGTGAGGTGGGTGGAGGCGATGATGCGGATGGCTATAGTCGCTTACGCTGGACTGCCACACAACTTAGCCGCCATGCCACGTCGAACTGCCGCCGCTCGCCACGAAGGCGGCAGTGGACGGGGAAGTGCCCATCGCGATCGCGCTCACGCCAGTTTTAGTTGTGGGCTGGTCGAAATTGACCTGATCGCTGCCGCTGTTGATGACGTCGATTTCCGCGGCCGCGAGGCCGCCATCCGCACCACTGACGGCGTGTGCGTTGGTGTTGATTTCCCAGGCGCGGCCAGTGACATTGCCGGCGCCGCTCTGGCCGGAGGCATGAAGCCCGACCACATCCTTGGTGACGCCGCCAGGACCCCAGACGGGCAGGCCTTCGAGGGTTTCCGTCTGGACGTAGCTGGAAGGGGCCGTCGTGGAGGCGCGGCGTCCGTCTCGTGGTTTGCAGAGGTCCCATAGGACCGCACGATAACAGCCCGAACCTGTCGCCGGCAGTTTGCGCCCGATCCCGTGAAGGTGGTCCCCCCCAGGTCCCAACTCAGCCCTATGGGCGAGAAAACGCTGCTGTTCAGCTTGTAGGTTCGCGGCGGGACGCGCGCACCGAGACGCCCTCAGCGGAGGCAACCGCAGCGGCTGCCGTCAGGGTCGTGGTGGCCTCCATCTTACCGAGGTTGTCGGTTCTGGAATCGAGGGCGTTGGCGTCCTCGGTGGCGCGGGCGGCGAGAGTCTGGGGGGTATTGGTTCCGGCGGCGGTCAGTAAGTACGAATTGGAGGAAAGCTGCGCGAGAGCTTGCCCGGGCAGGCAGCGGCCAATGGCGCCGCTAGGGCAAGCGCCACCCGGCCCACGCGGCGAATGGCGTGGGGCCTGGAGTTGATTTCCCGATCGATCCGGAGGAGAGAAGGTATGGCTGAAAGCGAAGCGATGGGCCTGCGGGCCCGCCTCGTTCGGGCGCTCGACCTTCTGGCTGGGGAGAACTGGTTTGGGGTACATCTTTGGCGCCAATGTTAGATATATATTCCTATTTTCTGGGAGAGTCAAGCTGTGCGGGGATGGTTCGCGACGCGGATGAGTGGTCGGAGGATTTGCTTCGAAGCGCAACCGGCATGAGAGAAGGAACCATGACGCCAGCTTCCGAAACATGATTGAGGAAAACACGAATCCGAGGCAGGGAGCACTGAATTTTTCCCGGAGCGAATTTTGGATTTTTGCAAACACAAAAACATCCATCCCCTGAGTCTGATTAGAATATATTTAAATATAGGATGAAAATATGATGACTATATGGATATCTATAATAAGTTTTTTGATATGGGTTGTCGTTATATATTCAGGTGTCCGTTTTTTTAAAAAAAATAGCAAAGAACAGCTCGAAGTTTCCTTGAAGTTCAAGGTATCGGTGGCCGCTTGGTCGGACCGCTACGTGGAGTCGCTTCTGGAGCAACACCCGGCCAGTCTGGTGCTGAACCGCCAGTACATTACTAATGCCGCCGACCGCCAGGACTGGCCGGAGATGCTACGGCGTGCCGAGCAGTTCCGGGCCAGACGTCCCCATTCTGCCGCGGCTCAAATTGCATGCGTCATCGCCTTGCGCCACAGTGGGCGCGAGGCTGAGGCGACCAAGCTGCTACGCCGACTGGTATGGCGGCTGCCGCGCTCCATCGAGGTCCAGTTGGAATGGGCGCGGGATGCGGGTCGGCGGCAGGATTGGGCCGAGGCCACTCACCGATTTGCCAAGCTACGCCGGCGCTTTCCCCAAGCGGCCGAGGGTTACATCGAGGGCAGCAGGGCGCTGTTGCGTACCGGGCATGACGGCGCGGCGGAGACTCTTTTGGAGCACAGCAAGGGATGTTTTCCGAAGGTCCATTACATATGGCAGGAGGCAGCCCAGTTGGTCGAGTCTCAGGGTGATGGGGAGAAGGCTCTTGCCCGATGGGCGGAAATGCGTGAGCGGTTTCCAAATACACCGGAAGGCTATATCGGCGGTGCCACTTGGCTGATGCGGCTGGGCCGTCGAGAGGAAGCTGCCGAACTGATTGCGCAGGCGCGTGATTTTTTCCCCGGCAATGCAACTATTTTGGCGGCGGTTGCGACACTGAACGCCCAATCCGGAGAATCATAGGGAACGGCCGACGAGACGAGGCTGGGGACGGCGGCACCGTGCCCACGAAGCTGGACGGTTCTAAAAACGGTAGCGGTTGGCGTGTAAACCTGATTCACTTTGTTCCGGGACGGGACGGAGCGATGGGGAAGGCCGCCCCCGGCTGTATGACTTTAGCGACCGTTTGAAGCGGCTGAGCGATCTGGGAGACCAGTTGGCGGCCTTCGAGAAGGCCGCCAACTTTGAGATGTTCCGCGCTGACCTCGCAGCGGCTCTTGGCGGTGGCAACGAAATCTTGGGGGACGACCGCCGTTCGATCCGGTGATGATGTTCAAGATCCTGGTGATCTAGCTGTCGCTGCCAAGGAGGTTGTCCCTGGGGAGCCTTGAGATGGGAGGCATGCCTCGGAGGGCGGAGTGAGGTCTGCGGCAGTTATAGTCGCACAGCCAGGCGGGCATGGCGGCGGCGCGCTCGGCTGAGGTTTGGAAGGGCATGGCGTAGGCCCATTCGCGGATGCTGGTCTGGATGAAGCGTTCGGCCTTGCCGTTGGTCTTGGGTGTGTAGGGGCGGGTTCGCTTGTGGGTCAGGCCGGCGTCCGCCAGGGCGGTGGCGAACAGCTTGCTTTTGTCGGCCGAGCCGTTGTCGGTCATGACGCGCTCGACGCTGACGCCAAGGCTGGCGAACCAGGCGATGGTGCGGTTGAGGAAGTCGGTGGCGCTGGTCTTGCGCTCGTCGGGCAGCAGCTCGGTGTAGGCCAGACGGGAGGCAT
>JARLJB010000003.1 GCA_031291415.1 Telmatospirillum sp. | reverse complement strand
GGGGGATGGCCATCCCCCCGCGTTCATCCTTACGGCCAGACATTCTTACCAAATTTTCAAGACACGAATCGCCGGGCGGGTTTCTCCGAAACCGTTGCCCGCTTCGCTCGGCCTTCGGCCCGCCTGCGGCGTCGTTTGCCCTTCGGGCGGCACGGCTACGCTCGCATAAGCTCGCGGGCCCGAGGGTGGGCCAGCCAAGTTTCGATGAGTCATCCTCATCGAAACTTGGCATTAATCAATTGTCGCGCCGCCACAGCATTTCTTGAATTTTTTGCCGCTGCCGCAGGGACAGGGATCATTGCGGCCGACGTGGCGGAACGGATTTATCACCGGTTGACGCAGTTGAAATTCCTGAGGCTCCTCCTCTTCGCCCCGCGCAAATTCCCATTTTCCGAACTCGCTCAGGGTATCGGTGAATGGTCGAATCGCCTCCTTCTCCAGAAAGGCCACAGGATCGCCAATCGTCACGCCGATCGCCAACATCTCCTCAAATTCCGCAAAACTGATGTCACGCTTGTCAATTCGGCCGTCGTCGCACGCTCTTTTCACCTCATCGCGGAAGTCGGAAAGCCCAAGATACGCCAAAGCGCAGAGCCAACTGGTCCAAATGAAACCACGGTCCCGTGGCTTGAGCCGGAACTCGGCGCACTGACGGAGGTAGGTCCTGGCGTATTCGCGGTCGAGCCATCCCGACGCAACGGCATACGCCCACGCATCCAATCCAGCCGCCCGAACGAAGTCATCGACCTCTTCGTCCTCGATCAGCCCCTCGAGCGCCTCGCGATTGCCGTCAAAAGTACGGATCAGGACGCCGGGCACAGTCATGGTGATTGCGTCGTCCAGTTCCTCCTCGACCCAATCCGGATTTTGCCGCAGCAGGTCGATGATCGGTATGAAGGCTGACTTTTCACCCGATTCGCCCAGCAGATGCACGAGCCAAAACAGGCTGTCCCATTCCGCCAATTCCGTCTCTGCTTCGCCGTCGGTCACTCGACGTAGAATATCGAGGAAGATCGGGGCCAATTCGGCCCGGTTGGATCGGTATTCCTCTATCTCGGCTCTGGGCAGGCCTTTGGCTGAGGCGAGTCGGGCGATAAGGGGATGAACGGTCATGGGACACGCTGGCATTTGACAATCCAGTCGGAGTTTACGCGATCGCCAGCGTGATGTCGCTGGCGCGAGGAACAGCCAGCCCGTCCGGCAATGCAATCGTCCGGTTTGCCAGCCATAATCGTCCTGTCCACTATATTGCGATATGAAACGGAGGACCTTGATGGAACGAAGAACATTTCTTGCCGGCGCGGCACTCGCCGGAATAGCTCCCGCCGTTCCTGTCCTGGCGCAGGAAACGGCAGGAACACAGCCCCTGGTCGAGCGGTTCGCCGCGACACTGAGTGCGCATGACCTTGCTGCCTTTGAAGCGCTGTTCGCAGACGATTACGTGAACCATCAGGTAAGCGCCGCCGCGCCGGCCCCCGCTGCCGGGACGACAGCGAAGCAAGGCACGGTCGGCTACTTCGCGGCAAGGCTCGAGGGCATACCGGATCTTCAGGTCTCGATAGAATCCGCCGTCGCATCCGCCGACAAAGTGGCGGCGAGCTTTGTCTATACAGGCACGCATCAAGGAACCTACTTCGGAGTTACAGCGACAGGCCGGCGGCTTCGCTTTACGTCCTGCGACATTTTCCTGGTGCGCAACAATCAGTTCGCCGAACACTGGGGCATGGGCGATATCGCGGGTGTCCTCGCGCAACTGAAGTCATGACATGCCGATTGCGTCCAAAGGCTCAGCCCCATGACCATCGGATAGAAGGACAGACAACGAAATAACACAGGACAAGTTGTCAGTCATTCTCGATGTTTCGCAAAATGACGTAATATTACAAAATATTACGTGAATTGACACGCGCGCAATTTACATAAGAATATAGCGCGTACTTAATTTTCGTATGGTGTGCATAGATATTTAGATCGTTTCCGTGCAACCAAATTTGCAGTGAACACCGCGCGAAGCGCAATACGCTTCCTCTGTGATCTCCGTGTCTCCGTGGTCAACATATCTTTATGCAGCAACTCTTGAGACCACCATGCGTCGCATTTCCTTTGCATCGATCAAAAATCACCACGGAGGCACGGAGATCACGGAGAGGGCTTGTCCCTTTATTTCCGGCGCCCTCAATGGCTTGAGAGATTTTGAACCATCAACGCGCCAAGAGGATTTAAGACGCTTCGCGTCGAAGGATCTCGATGAACCGCGCCTTGCGCCGCAAGCATTGGGTGTCTTGGTGGTTAATAATTACTCATTACGCCGGAATACGTATAATAAAACTTGTAATAACCTCAAGTTTTATAAACTATAAATGGTATGCTGAGGGAATATGACATTCCGAAAGAACTCTCCTGATTTTTCAATTCACCCGACCGCGATCGTCGAGCCGGGTGCTGAGATCGGTGACGGCACCACTGTCGGACCATATTCCGTCATTGGTCCGAACGTCCGCCTCGGGCGCAATAACCGCATTGGGTCTCACGTCGTCATCGAGGGACACACCACGATCGGCGACGAAAATCAGATCTACCAGTTCGCATCCGTCGGGGCTGCCCCACAGGATTTGAAGTGGCAGGGGGAAGACACGACGTTGACGGTGGGCGATCGCAACATCATCCGCGAATATGTGACCTTGCAGCCGGGAACAGAAGCCGGTGGAGGGGTCACGACGATCGGCGACGACAACCTTTTCATGGCATATTCCCATGTCGCACACGACTGCCTGATCGGCAGCCATGTCCACTTGGCCAATGCCGCCACGCTGGCTGGCCATATCGAAGTGCAGGACTACGCGAATTTGTCCGGGCTCTCGGCGGTCCACCAGTTTTCCCGCATCGGCACCCACGCGTTCGTGTCCGGTGGAGCCATGGTTGCGCAAGACGTACCGCCCTATTGCATCGTTCAGGGAGATCGCGCCCGACTGGTGGGGCTGAATGAGGTCGGATTGCGCCGCCACGCGGTCCAGGAAGATGAAATTCTTGTACTTCGCAAGGCCTATCGCAGGCTCTTCCTCTCCAACGACCCGCTGGCGGCACGGTTATCGGCCGTTGCCGAAATCGCTCCGGACCTGCATAGCATTGCGGTGCTGATCGCGTTCGTAAGCGGGGCAAAGCGCGGCCTGGTTTCCACGCGGCGAAAGGAAACAAGCGCCGCCTGACCCGGGATAGTTGGATAGGGCTGGTACCGGTTTGCCTGTTGGTGTCAGGCAACGGCACGGCGACGGATATATGCGCTGACGCAGCCCCCCTCAGAACCGAAAATCTCCTTGCGGTTGCACTCGAATTGACAACACCAGAATCGCATGCTATCAGGCGATCATGAATTCGTGACCCGCCCCCATAAGCAGCTTCCTTACCATTGTCCGCCGTAGCGGATGAGTTTGCATGCATTGCCGGGGTTACGAAAATGAACAACCAAAAGAGAAGCGACCACCCCCATTCGTCTGAATATTTCGGCGAAGAACGTGATTTTTGGTGGAATGACGACTTCCTCGATCTCATCGGCCAGCGCGTTCGCCTCGGCGAAATCGGGCGCATTGCCGACATCGGATGCGGCCTGGGCCATTGGTCAGCCCTCATTTATCGGCGGCTCGCCAAGGACGCGGAGCTGATCGGTATTGATCGAGATCGGGACAACATCGCCGGCGCGGTCGACCGGATTGCCCGCCTCATGCCGGGCGGAAGGTTCAATTTCATGCAGGGCGACGCGATGGCTCTGCCGCTTTCCGACAATGCTGTCCAGGCGGCCACCTGCCAGACCCTATTGATGCATCTGGCCAACCCGGCCGGCGCTATCGCTGAAATGATCCGGGTGACGCAACCGGGCGGCTTGATCCTTGCCGTCGAACCCAACAACACATTCAACCGCATGGGCATGTCCTCGCTGTCGGTGGAGGCACCGGTCGACGACATCGTGCGCGGTGCCGAACTCGCCCTCCGCTACGCGATCGGCCGCATGAAGAAAGGGCTCGGATGCGAGTTTATCGGCGACCTGCTTCCCGGTATGTTCGAACAGGCAGGATTGCAGAACATAGAGGTTTGGCTTTCCGACAAGGTCGTACCATCCCTTCCGCCCTATGACGAACCGGGACAGCAAGCCCAGTTGGCGGCGATCGAACGCTGGCAGGCGGAAGGCTCGGGTCCCTTCGACTGGCCAACAATGGCCGACAATATTCGGGCCGGCGGCGGTGACGAAGCCCTTCTACGGGCGGGCTGGGATGATATCAACAGGGACACGGCGGCCATGTTCGACGGCATCAGGAACGGTTGTTACCATGCGACCAATGGCGGACTTTTCTATATTATCGCTGGACGGGTTCCCAATAAGAAATCTATGGAATAGACCAGAAATACCGGTAATAGAAAGAGGAGACTTCTTGAACACTGCCACGTTTTCCCCTCTCCACTCGGATCGATTGACAGTCCGGCGAATCAGGCTGGTCGATGCTCCCGCCTTCAGTCGTTACCGCTCTTTGCCAGAGGTCTCCCGTTTTCAGTTCTGGACGTCGTTCGACGAGGCGACGACGACCAGGATGATCGGCGAGCAGGCCTCTCTCGCGCCGGATACGCCTGGCACCTGGTTTCAACTCGTCATCGCCGAGCGGACCTCAGACACGGCGGTTGGCGATCTTGCGCTTCATTTCCGCGAGGATGACGAACGCCAGGTGGAAATAGGCGTGAACCTGTCACCCGACTATCAGCACCGTGGGTTTGCGACAGAGGCGATCAACCTGCTGCTCGGATACGTCTTCGAGACGCTCGGCAAGCATCGGGCCAGCGCCATCACCGACGCGGACAATCTCGCCGCCGCCCGTCTTTTCCGCCACCTGGGGTTCCGCCAGGAGGGCCATTTTATCGAGCACATCTGGTTCAAAGGGGCCTATGGAAGCGAATATCTGTTCGCCATGCTGGCGCGCGAATGGCAAAGCCATCACTCCCCGTCACAGGGATGACAACCATGGCCTCTTTTCCATGGCGTCGACGACCGTCCGCAACATATGCCTAATATTTAATCACACAAAATAGACATGCCTATGCATTGATCATTTTCCTTCGACCCATCATCTATCGCGTTGACCAAAAGATCAGGTTCTGTCCCGAAGGTCAGTTTTTTAATAATATTTTTCAATGCGATGTCTAAATAATTAGACGCATTCCTGGAATGGCATGCTGCTTGCGTGGAACGATCACGGATCAGACCACCACCGCGTGCGAGGACATTCCGTGGGCAAAAGCGTCGCTCTCCCCGTCACCGAACCTCCCGCCACCACTGCGGCGGAACCGCGTTCGATCGTCGATATCCGCAACCTGTCCCTGGTCTTCGCTGCGGCCGACAAACCGGTCACGGCACTCGACGGCATCACCCTCAAGATCAGAGCCGGCGATTTCGTCTCGCTGATCGGTCCGTCGGGCTGCGGCAAGACGACCCTGCTGCGGGTCATAGCCGATCTTGAACAACCGACCTCGGGCGACATCACCGTCAATGGCTTGCAGCCGGAAATGGCGCGACGCAAGCGGGCCTATGGCTATGTGTTCCAGGCCCCCGCGCTCTATCCCTGGCGCACCGTCGAACGCAACGTCACCTTGCCGTTGGAAATCATGGGCATCGACAAGGCGGAACGGCAGCGCCGAGCGACTGTGCAACTGTCGCTGGTCGGCCTGTCCGGCTTCGAGAAGAAGTTCCCCTGGCAACTCTCGGGCGGCATGCAGCAGCGGGTCTCCATTGCCCGGGCGCTCGCCTTCGAACCCGGCCTGCTGTTGATGGACGAACCCTTCGGCGCGCTCGATGAAATCACCCGAGATCACCTGAATTCCCAGCTGTCGAAGCTGTGGGCGACGACCGGCAAGACCTGCGTCTTCGTCACCCATTCGATCTCCGAGGCGGTCTTTCTGTCGACCCGCATCGTCGTCATGAGTCCGCGCCCAGGGCGCATTCTCGACATCATCGACTGCGACCTGCCGCGCGAACGGACCCTCGAAATGCGGGAAAGCCGGCAGTTCCAGGATATCGCGGCGCGCGTCCGCCACGGCCTGGCCGAGGGCCACAGCTATGACGACTAGTGGACTCCGGGCCAAGGGACCGATCCTGATCGTCGGACTGGTCATCCTGGTCCTGTGGTACGCCGGCGCCCTCGGGCTCAACGCGCCGCAATCGATCGAGGCATTGAACCGCACCGGCAATGCCTGGACGACGCAGGATCTGGTCGTCCGGACCATGACGATGAAACGCCCGGTCCTACCGACGCCCGATCAGGTGCTGAACGATTTTTGCCAGTCGCTGTTTTCCTATCCGCTGACCAGCGTCCGCAATCTGGCCTATCACGCCGCCGTCACCGCGAGCTCGGCATTGTCGGGCTTCGTCCTTGGACTGCTGCTCGGCACTTTGCTCGCCGTCGGCATCGTCCATGTCAAGACGCTGGACTCCAGCCTGATGCCCTGGGTGATCATCTCGCAAACGGTGCCCATTCTCGCCATCGCGCCGATGGTGGTGGTGATCTTCGGCAACCTGGGCTTCACCGGCCTGGCTCCGAAAGCGGTGATCAGCATGTATCTCTGCTTTTTCCCGATCACCATCGGGCTGGTCAAGGGGTTGCGCTCGACCGATCCACTGGCGCAGGACCTGATGCGAACCTACAGCGCCAGCACCGCCCAGGTATTCTGGCTGTTGCGCCTGCCGTCGTCGCTGCCCTACCTGTTCGCCAGCATCAAGGTGGCCATCGCCATCAGTCTGATCGGCGCCATCGTCGCCGAATTGCCGACCGGCGGCACGGCGGGGCTCGGCGCCCGGTTGCTGAGCGGGTCCTACTACGGCCAGACCATCCAGATCTGGAGCACGCTGGTGATGTCGGCCTTCCTGGGCCTGGCGCTGGTCGGGCTGGCGGGCTTGAGCGAACGTCTGGTGCTCGGGCGAGCCGGGAGCAAGCGATGAGCGAACGCAGCCCGATGTCACCCCTGGTTCTGCTGATCCTGCCGGCTTTCGTCCTGCCGCTCGGACGCCTCGACGGCATCCTGATCGCCTGGTGGCAATCGCCGCCGGCCCTGGCTGCCCTGACCGCCGCGCTCGGGGCCTTATGCTGCGCCCGCCTGCGACCGCGCGCCCCGATCGCCGAAGTGATCTGGCTGCTCCCCGGCGTGGTGATCGGCGCCTGCCTGCCGTCGACGCTGCTCGACCAGGGCGTGGCGTTGTCCGACGGACTGGGCTTGTGGATCTTCGTCGCCGGTCTGCTGGCCCTGCTTTGGCATGTGATGAAACGACTGACCGAATGCCCCGGACGGCTTCCTCATCTGGTGGTCCCCGCGCTGTTTGGCATCATGCTGGTCTATCTCTGGGAAATCGGCATCCGCGGTTTCGCGGTGCCGGCGGTGCTGTTGCCACCTCCCGACGCCATCATCGCCGCCCTGACGACCGAGACCGCCAATCTGACCGACGACTTCATCCAGACCGTCGTCAAGGCTGTCCTGCGCGGCTATCTGTGGGGCTGCGCCGCTGGCTTCGCCGTCGCCATCCTGGCCGACCGCGCCCCGTTCCTGGCCCGCGGCCTGTTGCCGTTCGGCAATCTGATAAGCGCCATCCCGGTGGTTGGCATCGCCCCCATCATGGTCATGTGGTTCGGTTTCGACTGGCCGTCGAAAGCCGCCGTCGTCGTCGTCATGACGTTCTTTCCGATGCTGGTGAACACCCTGGCCGGCCTCGCCACGTCGGAGGCGATCCAGCTCGACCTCATGCGCTCTTACGCCGCCGGCTACTGGCGAACGCTGGTGATGCTGCGTCTGCCCAACGCGCTCCCCTTCATCTTCAACGGCCTCAAGATCAATTCGACGCTGGCCTTGATCGGCGCCATCGTCGCGGAATTTTTCGGCACCCCGGTGGTCGGCATGGGATTTCGCATCAGTACCGAGGTCGCCCGCATGAATCTGCCGATCGTCTGGGCAACCATCGTCGTCGCCGGCATCACCGGTTCGGCAATCTACGGCGGTCTCTCCTGGCTGGAGCGCGCCGTCACCGCCTGGCACCCGTCCTATCGCGGGCGATAGGACGGGTGCCAGGCCCTAACAGGGGAAGAGAGGACTGCATGACAGCTTTCGGAAAAATCGCCCTCGTTGCCGCCCTCGTTGGGTTTTCGGCCACCGCCTCGGCGGCCGACAAACTGACGCTTCAGCTGAAATGGGTCACGCAAGCCCAGTTCGCCGGCTATTACGTCGCCAAGGAGAAGGGCTTCTACAAGGACGCCGGCCTCGACGTCACCATCAAACCGGGCGGCCCGGATATCAACCCCTCGCAGGTGATTGCCGGCGGCGGCGCCGACGTGGTGGTCGACTGGCTGCCATCGGCGCTGGCGACCCGTGAAAAGGGCGTGGCACTGGTCAACATCGCCCAGATCTTCCAGAAATCGGCGATGATGCTGACCTGCCGCAAGGATTCCGGCATCACCAAACCCGAGGACTTCAAGGGCCATACCCTGGGCGTCTGGTTCTCCGGCAACGAATATCCGTTTCTGTCCTGGATGGCCAAACTGGGCTACAGCACCACCGGGGCGAACCCGGACATCACTGTCCTGAAGCAGGGATTCAACGTCGATCCCCTGCTGCAGAAGCAGGCGGCCTGTATCTCAACGATGACCTACAACGAATATTGGCAGGTGATCGAAGCCGGCATGCCGGCCAGCGAATTGACCGTGTTCAAATACCAGGAACAGGGCGTCGCCACGCTGGAGGACGGTCTCTACGCCACCGAGAAAACGCTGGCCGATCCCAAGGCCGTCGAAAAGCTGGCCCGCTTCGTCAAGGCGACGGCCAAGGGATGGGACTACGCCGGCGCCCACCAGACGGAAGCCGTCGACATCGTGCTGGCCAACGACACCACCGGCGCCCAGACCAAAGAGCATCAGACGACGATGATGCAGGAGGTCGCCAAGCTGTTGGCCGGACCGAAACAAGGTACCGGCTATCTCGATCCGGCCGACTTCGACCGCACCGTGTCGATCCTGCTGTCGACCAAATCGGCGCCGGTGATCACCAAGAAGCCGGAAGGAGCCTTCACCCACAAAGTCTTCGAAGCAGCGGAAAAGCTGTAACCGACATTTTGTTCTCTAACGAGTGGAACGGGCATCAGAGATTGTGAACTAAATCGAAAGTGGCATCCGTGCCGGTGTTCGCCGCAAAGCGGCGAAAATCCTTGCTTTCGACTTCGAACCCTTCACCGGCGCGGATGCCACTGATTTTTCACAACGTCTCTCGCCCGCACTCCGGCGTCAACCTGAGTGCGGGCGCTTTATGTGATATCAATGCTCGGCGATCGGAACTGATCAACAACCCCCTCAGGCGCTGGCCCGATCGAGCTCGGCCATTGCTTCGGCGTCGAGCTGCAGCCGCGTCGCCTTCACCAGATCCTGCAATTGCACGGGGCTGGTGGCGCTGACGATCGGCGCCGTCACCACCGGCTTGGCGGCCAGCCAGGCAAGCGCCACCTGTCCCGGCGTCGCCTGATAGCGCGACGCCACGGCATCGAGAGCGGCCAGGACGCGAAATCCCCGATCATTGAGATATTTCCTGACCCTGTCGCCGCGCGTGCGATTGGCGAGATCGGCCTCGCTGCGATATTTTCCGGTGAGGAAACCCGACGCCAACGAATAGTAGGGGGCCACGCCGACACCTTCGGCCAGGCAAAGCGGAGCCAATTCGGGCTCGAATTCCTTGCGATCGACCAGATTGTAAAGCGGCTGCAGGCATTCATAGCGCGGCAAACCGGCACGGGTGGACGTGTCGAGGGCCTCTTTCAGCCGGCCGGCGGTGTAATTCGACGCCCCGATGACGCGCACCTTTCCCTCGGCGATGAGCGCGGAAAAGGTCTGCAAAACCTCCTCCAGCGGAACCGACGCGTCGTCCTCATGGGCGTAATAGAGATCGATATAGTCAGTCTGCAGACGCTTGAGCGAATCCTCGACAGCGCGTTTTATCCAGGTCCTGGAAAGCCCCTTGTCGCCCGAACCCATCGGTTTTCCGACCTTGGTGGCGATCACCAGCTTGTCGCGGCCGCCCCGTTCCTTCAGCCAGCGCCCGATGATCGTCTCGGACTCGCCGCCCTGATGTCCGGGGACCCAGGCCGAATACACGTCCGCCGTATCGATGGCGGTAAGACCGGCCTCGACCAAGGCGTCGAGAAGCCGGAAAGACATCGCCTCATCGGCCGTCCAGCCGAACACATTGCCGCCGAAGATAAGAGACGGAACGGTCAGCCCCGATCGGCCCAACTGGCGTTTGCTCATGATTCATCTCCATAATATTCCGGCCGCCATGCGGCAACCCGACCGATATTCCGACAATCCAAGCAAATTGGCGAAGGCTAAACCATCCATCCAATGGAATATGCGGATGTCATTGGATCGGGACCGATTACCGCCCGGACAAATCCGTTATTGCGGGATCCGATTTTCGCGCGACGACGGACGGAATCGTGCTATCTCATCACATCGGCTGCCGTCGCCGGAAAGCCTCGCTCTCGCTTTGCCAGCGCGATTGGACCATTAGGTGGCGAGGACGACATCTCGTCCGAAGCAATCCGCCGAAGTCACCGCACGGCATCATGATGAACCAAGCTATTTGACCCGCCCCCGCCTTGGGCGGGCGTTTCTCACGTTAAGAAAGCATTGCACCAGACATGGTATTTTTTTCTGCGGATCATCCGCTCACCCAAGCCCTGACCGAACGCGAATACACTGAGCCGACTGCGGTTCAAACGGCTGTCCTTGAGCCGGCGGCGACAGACCGCGACCTTTTGGTATCGGCGCAAACCGGGTCGGGCAAAACCGTCGCCTATGGCCTGGCGATCGCCAACACGCTGCTGGGATCAGCTGCCAGGCTGGAACCGGCGAGCGAACCGCTTGCCCTCATCGTCACCCCGACCCGCGAACTTGCCTTGCAGGTGCAGCGAGAACTGAGCTGGCTTTACAAATATGCCGGCGGCCATGTGGTGTCCTGCGTCGGCGGCATGGATCCACGCGCCGAACGGCGGATGCTGGCCCAGGGGGCGCATATCGTCGTCGGCACGCCCGGCCGTTTGCGCGATCATTTGGAGCGGGGCGGTCTGACAACCAGCAAACTCAAGGCCGTCGTCCTTGATGAAGCCGACGAGATGCTCGACCTCGGGTTCCGCGAAGATCTGGAATTCATCCTTGAGGCGACGCCGCAGGAACGGCGCACACTGCTGTTTTCGGCGACACTTCCGAAGTCCATCGTCACCATGGCCAAGCGTTATCAGCGCGACGCCTGGCGGATCGCCGTCTCGGCCGGACCGCAGGGCCATGCCGATATCGAATACCGGGCCATCCGCGTGGCGCCCAACGAAGTCGAACATGCGGTGGTCAATGTGCTGCGATTTGTCGAGTCGCCGACCGCCCTGGTCTTCTGCAACACGCGCGACTCGGTCCGCCATCTTCAGGCCATTCTTCTCGAACGCGGATTTTCCGCCGTTGCCCTGTCGGGCGAACTCGGCCAGAACGAACGCAATCAGGCCATGCAGGCGCTGCGCGACGGACGCGCCCGGGTCTGCGTGGCGACCGATGTGGCGGCACGCGGCATCGACCTGCCGAACCTTGGACTGGTGATCCATGCCGAGCTGCCGCAAAACGCCGAGACCCTGCAGCACCGCAGCGGCCGCACCGGCCGGGCCGGCCGCAAGGGCGTCAGCGTCCTGTTGGTGCTGCTGTCACGCCGCCGCCGCGCCGAGCAGATGCTGCAAACGGCCGGCGTTCATGCCATTTGGGGCGGCACGCCCTCGGCCGACGACATCCATAAGCTCGACCAGGAAAGACTGCTGCAAAGCCCCTTCGTCACCGAGGAACTGAGCGAGGATGATCTGGCCTTGGCCAAGGCGCTGCTGGCCGAACGCTCGCCGGAAGACATCGCGGCGGCTCTGGTCCGCATGTACCGTTCGCAACTGCCGGCCGCCGAAGACGTCTTCGATCCCGGCACCACCAGCTTCGAACCCAGGGAACCGCGCGAGCGCCGCGAGACGCATGGCGAAAAGGCCAACGGCCTGCCCGGTCAAAGCGTGTGGTTCCGGCTCAACATCGGCCGGCAGAAGAACGCCGATCCGCGCTGGCTGATCCCGATGATCTGCCGGCAGGGCAAGATCACCAAACAGGAGATCGGCAAGATCCGCATTTTCGAGCGTGAGACGCGTTTCGAGATCGACGCGCTGGTCGCCGAGAAATTCACCGCCGCCGTCAATCAGGTCGAGCGGACCGACGTCCGCATCGAACCGCTGGGCGACAACCCGGCCGAGGGCGACACCGGGGAACCGCGCACCGGCAAACGGCGTTCCGACAACGCCAACAAACCGGTCGACAAGCCGCGCTGGAAGGCGAAACCGGACGGACGGCCGAAGAAGAAAAAGGCGGAATAGAGCTTGAGGCCCCCTCTCCACAAGGGGGACAGGATGAGCACACATAAAATATTCGTGTTACATCAACAACGTAGCCCCTCTCCCGGTAATTGGAGCATAACTCCGGGCGGAAGCCCTTCGCCCCCCCTTGTGGGGAGAAGGGTTTGGGACGAGGGGCGCGCGCGTCTGCGCGGCACATGACTCGCTTGTTCTGGAGGGGATGCAAGGAGAGAGACACTTCTGATCCCTGCATGTTTCCGCACTCAAGGCTGAACACGTAATTGAGGCAAAAGGGCGGGCAATATCTTGTCGTGGAAATTGGGGAAAGGCCGCGTACGCGGCCCCCTCGTCCTTCGAGACGGCGCTATCGCGCCTCCTCAGGATGAGGGCAACACTTTGGAACAAAACAAACATTCCTCATCCTGAGGTGGCCCCGCAGGGGCCGCCTCGAAGGACGCACCGGCCGAAGTGCTCCATCCTACGATGAATGCGGCACTCGCTCGTCCCCACTTTTGCCCCTGTTACCTGCACACAAGGTAAACCCTTGAATCAAAACGGCATCCGCACGTCGACCATTTGTCGGATCATATGCCGCGCAGACGCGCGACCGCCCTACCCTTCCCGACGGCTCGCAAGCCTTGTCAACAGATCCCCGGCGAATTGCGACAGCGTGTCGTCGCGGGCCCCCATCACCACGATGCGATCGCCGGGGCGGGCCAAATCCAGCAACTTGTCGCCGCAGGTCGACCGCTCCGGGACGGCGAAGGCTGTCCGCCCCCCTGCCGTCACACCGGCCACGATGTCGGCGCTGGTGACAGCACGATCGACCGTCCCGCCGAAATAAACCGGGTCGGGCATGACGAGGACATCCTCGCCCCGCATCTCGCCTACGAAGCCTTCGATGAAGGCATCTTTCATCAGGCGCAGCGGACCGAAGCCATGGGGCTGGAACAAAATCAGCAGCCGACCGGGAAAGGCATGCAGCGTGGCCAGGGTGGCGGCGATCTTGTCAGGATTGTGGGCAAAGTCGTCGATGACCGTCACCCCGCCCGCCGTGCCGACCCATTCCAGCCGTCGGCGGATACCACTGAACCCTTCCAGCGCTGGAATGGCCTCGGACAGGGGCACATCCAAGGCTCTTGCCACGCAAAGCGCGGCGAGCGCGTTGGCGACGTTGTGCCGACCGGGCACGCGAAGCCGCACCGGCAGCCGTTGCCTGCCTTCCATCACCTCGAAAGCGATCCCGTCGGGTGCCGGGGTCAGTCCACCGGCGGTCAGCGTCGCCCGGCGCCCCTCCAGGCTATAGGTCATCGCGTGGCCGCCAGCCAGGCGCGCCGTCTCCTCATTGTCGAGATTGAGCACGGCGACGGACGACCGGCCGACGAATTCGCCGAACAGTCGCCGCAGATCCTCAAGCGACTTGTGGTCGAGCGCGATGTTGTTCAGCACCGCCACGGAAGGATTATAGTGCGCGATGGAACCATCGCTCTCGTCCACTTCGGCGACGAACAGCTCGCCGCTGCCGACCAGAGCGCTGGCAAAGGGCGTCTCGGTCGTGACGAAATTCTTCATCACGGCGCCGTTCATCACGGTCGGATCCCGTCCGAGACTGTGCAACAGCCAGCCGATCATCCCCGTCGTCGTCGATTTTCCGCTGGTCCCGGCGACGCCGATGCTCCGCGCCGCGCCATTGAATAATTCCGCAAGCAATGCCGCCCGCGTCACCATCGGTATGCCCTGCCTTCGCGCCGCCCTGACGTCGGGCACGGTTTCCTCGACGGCCGCCGATGTCACCAGAACCATGCCGGGCCGGTCGACACCGCTGCCGTCCTGGGGAAACAAGGGAATACCACGGGATCTCAGGAAATCGAATTTCCCCGCCATCCGTCCCTGGTCGAGAGAACGATCCGAGCCGGCGACCGCGTAACCGCCGGCCTGCACGATCAAGGCCAGAGGCAGCATGCCGCTGCCTCCAATGCCGCAAAAGAAATAAAGGCTGTTTCGGTCCATCGGCGGAAGCTACAATCCGCCCGCAGCCATGACAAGGGATAAGGAAAACAGCCGATCACCATGCGCAACGCTATCGTGAGAATCGGCGTTGTGGCCCCGGCTTCGCGCATTGCCCCCGACCTCGCCCTCCAGGTCGCGGCGTTCGCCCGCCGGCTCTACCCCGACCGTCCGCCCGAGATCATCTTTCACCCGCAATGTTTCCGCTCGCACGGCCATTTTGCCGGTGACGACGCCTGCCGCGCCGCCGCTTTCGTCGAAATGGCCGACGACGACAGTTTCGACGCCCTGTGGTTCGCGCGCGGTGGATACGGCTCCTGCCGTCTGCTCGATCGCATCTGCGTGAGCGAGCCGGCCCGACGAAAGACCTATCTCGGATACAGCGACATGGGATCGCTGCTGGCGTTCCTTTACAAGGAGGGGGTAACCGGCGCCGCCCACGGCCCGATGCCGTCCGACCTCAACCGTCCAGGCGGTGAAACGGCCGTCGCGCGGGCTCTGGCGTTTCTCGTCGAGGGCGCAGCGGCATCATTGGAACCGACGGTCTCGGCGACAACGCCAACCGCCGCCTTCAACATCACCATCCTCAGCCATCTGATCGGCACGCCGTTCGAACCCGACCTCAGCGGCCATGTCCTCATGCTGGAGGAGGTTTCGGAACATATGTATCGGATCGACCGGGCTCTGTTCCACCTGACCAGCGCACCATCCATCCGCCGCGTCGCCGGCATCAAACTTGGCCGCTGCAGCGACATCCTGGCCAACGAACCGGATTTTGGCCAAACCGAGGAGGACGTGGTCCGCCATTGGTGCGGCGTCGCCGGCATTGCCTATCTCGGACGGGCCGACATCGGTCATGACGTCGATAACAAGGTCGTGCCATTCGGGGCTTGGCCGCGGCCGGGGCGGCCGTTGGATATCTTTTAAGTCCCTCGCCGGGCGCGCGCCTCCGCGCGCTTGGCCGCGGCCGGGGCGGCCGCTGGATATCTTTTAAATCCCGCGCCATCGAGGAGAAAGCGATGAGCATTCGCGAACCCACATTGCACCCCACACCGATCAACGATCTGCATCCGACGCAAATCACCGTCGGACTGCGCGAAGTCGCGGTCAAACGGGCTGCCTGGCGCAAACGAAAAGGTGAACAAGGCAACGAATTCCTTGGCCGGCATATGATCCCGGTGGTCATGGGACCGAAGGAACGCCTTTACGCCATCGATCACCATCATCTGATCCGCGCGCTGCATGACGAGGGCGAGACGGATGTGCTGGTGACGATCGTCGCCAATCTGAAGCACCTTGAGACCGACGCTTTCTGGTTTGTACTCGACAACCGCAACTGGATGCATCCGTTCGGCGACAACGGCCGGCGGCGCGGCTACGAGGACATCCCGAAATCCATCAAGGATCTGGTCGACGACCCCTTCCGCTCGCTGGCCGGAGAATTGCGTCGCCAGGGCGGCTTCGCTAAGGACACGACGCCGTTCAGCGAATTTCTGTGGGCCGATTTTCTGCGTCGCCGGATCAAACGCAAAGCCGTCGAGGCGGACTTCGACGAGACGCTGGAACAGGCCATCGTCCTCGCCAAAAGCGAGGATGCCAGCTATCTGCCCGGCTGGTGCGGGCCTTCGGTCGACAAGTAAGGCCGCTTTCGGCAGCAATCCATCAGCAGGCTCGCACCTTCTCGAGGAAGTTGTTCACCAAACCGTGCATCGCCTCGGATTTGTCAGTCAGGCGATTGGCGGCGCGCAGGACCTCCTGGGCGGAACTGCCGGTATTGTCGACCGTCTGGTTGACGCCATGGATATTGGCCGTCACCTGCGCCGTGCCGGTGGCCGCCTGTTCGACGTTACGGGCGATTTCCCGGGTCGCGGCCCCCTGTTCCTCGATCGACGAGGCGATGCTGGCCGAAATTCCACTGATCTCACGAATGGTGGCGGAAATCTCGGTGATCGCCTGCACCGCCGAACCGGTTGCCGCCTGCACCGAATCGATCTGCTGCGTGATCTCGTCGGTGGCCCGCGCCGTCTGGTTGGCCAGCGACTTCACTTCGCCGGCAACGACGGCGAATCCCTTGCCGGCCTCGCCAGCCCGCGCCGCCTCGATGGTGGCGTTCAACGCCAGCAGGTTGGTCTGGCTGGCGACATCGCTGATCAGCGCGACGACCTCGCCGATCCGCTTGGCGGCCGTCTCCAGACCGCTGACGATCTCGGTCGTGCGGGTGGCCTGCGCGACTGCCTTCTGGCTGACCTGCGAGGCCTGATCGACCTGCCGGCCGATTTCCCTGATGGACGAGGTTAATTCCTCAGCGGCCGAAGCGACTGTCTGTACATTGGTCGAGGCTTCCTGTGCCGCTGCGGCAACCGCGGTGCTCTGTTGGCTGGTCTGCTCGGCCGTTGCCGTCAATTTGCTGGCTGTGCTCTGCATATCGCCGGCCGCCTCGGCGACGTCGGCGATCACCGAACCGGCCTTTTCATCGAAGTCTCGGGTCAGCGCCGACAGCGCATTGGCCCGTCCTTCCTTGGCGGCCCGTTCGGATTCCTCTCTTTCGCGTAAGCGATCGCTCTCGATCATGTTTTCCTTGAACACCAGGACGGACCGCGCCATGGCGCCGACCTCATCCTTGCGATCATGCGCCGGGACCTGGACGGAGGTGTCATGCTGCGCGAGGCGATCCATCGTACGGCCGAGGACGAGCAGTGGCGCCGCGATGGTCTGACGCAGCAGCCATCCGGCGGCGACGGCGACGGCCAAGACCGCCACCAGAACAGTAACGATGCCAGCGCGGGTCACCTGCCTGGTGTGTTCGATATTCACAGCCGCCCGTTTCGCCTGTTCCTGACTGAGAGCGGTCAACCGGTCGGTGGATTCGACCAGGGCCAGGTAGTAAGGGCGCGTCTCGCCCCAGGTCAATTCGCGAGCCTCGTCGACCCGGCCTTCCTTGGTCAGATCGGCTATTTTGACCAAGCCGGCGGCGAAGGCGGCATAGTTGTCAGCGAATTTCTTATAGGCGACCCGCTCGTCCTCGGAAGACATCAGCGGCTCGTATTCCTTGCGGGTTTGGTCCAGGGTCTTGTTGGTCTCTTCGACGGTCTTACGGGTGGTATCGAGCCCGCTGCCTTTCGCCGCCATATAGGCCATCTGGTTGGTTCTCAGGCGGGAAACCAGGAATTGCAGGGTGCGGGCCTTGTCGACGGCCGGCAACCGAGTCTGCGACACTTCCATCGCCGCCGCGTCCATGTCCGATAAGGCGTTGATCGCAAAGCCACCCAGGAAAGCAACCATAATGAAAATGATGGAGAAGGCGATAATAAGCTTTCGACCAACAGAGAGATCATTCAACGCGGTCATCGAGGTTCCTCTTATCAAGACCTAAATTATTCCCGCTTATAGGATTCTTTCTTTATAGGCTTTCCTGCCGGAATTTTTAGAGAATTCTCATTTCTCTGTGGCATCTCTGTCTATTAAAGAGAAGATGCCGTCTTATAGAACACCGTAACGGTTGAAATGACCTGATACCGAAATAATCTCCCTGTTCTCTCTCCCTATTTGACTCCCCGCGCCACTGCCTTGGGCGCCGTCCGCAGGGCCGTCTTGCCCACCGCCTCATAGACCGTGGGAAAGGCCGGACGATCGATATAGCGGCCGGCACCCCGAACGGCCTGCAGTTGGCCGGCGCGGTAGACGACCTTGCCCTGGCTCAGGGTGACGGCGGCCAAGCCCTCGACGGCCATGCCCTCGAAGATGTTGAGATCGACCTTTTGATGCTGGGTCCTGGCCGAAATGGTCTTTGTCGCCTTCGGATCCCAAACCACCAGATCAGCGTCCGCCCCGACGGCGATCGTTCCCTTGCGCGGATAAAGGTTGAAGATCTTGGCGGCGTTGGTCGAGGTGGCGGCGACGAATTCGTTCATCGTCAGCCGGCCGCTGTTTACGCCATGATGCCACAGCACCGTCATGCGGTCCTCGACACCGCCGGTGCCGTTCGGAATCTTCGAGAAATCGTTGACGCCCATCGCCTTCTGTTCCGTACAGAAGCAGCAATGGTCGGTGGCCGTGGTTTGCAGATTTCCCGACTGCAAACCATGCCACAAGGCCTCCTGATGTTCCTTGGGCCGGAACGGCGGGCTCATCACGTGGGCCGCGGCAAAGTCGAAATCGGGGTTGCGGTAGACGCTGTCGTCGACCAGCAGATGACCGGCCAGCACCTCACCATAGACGCGCTGGCCGGCGTTCCGCGCCCGCGTGATGGCGTCGAGAGAATCCTTGCAGGAGACATGCACGATATAAACCGGTACGCCCAGCACATTGGCGATCTGAATGGCGCGGTTGGCGGCCTCGCCCTCGACGGCGGCCGGCCGCGACAAGGGATGTCCTTCCGGACCGCTGATGCCCTGGGCCAGCAGTTTCTTCTGCAACTGGAAAACCAGCTCGCCATTTTCCGCATGGACGGTCGGAATGGCTCCCAGTTCCAGGGCGCGCGTGAAGCTGTTCACCAGGATCTCGTCGTCGGCCATGATGGCGTTCTTATAGGCCATGAAGTGCTTGAAGCTATTGACGCCACAGTCGTGGACCAGTGTCCCCATGTCGGCGTGCACGCTGTCGTCCCACCAGGTCACGGCGACATGAAAGGAATAGTCGCCCGCCGCCTTTTCCGCCCAGCCGCGCCAGATGTGATAGGCATCGAGTAGACGCTGCTGCGGATTGGGGATGACGAAATCGATGATCATCGTGGTACCGCCGGCGAAGCCCGCCGCCGTGCCGGAGAAGAAATCCTCGGTCGCCACCGTTCCCATGAAGGGCAATTCCATATGCGTGTGCGGATCGATGCCGCCCGGCATGACGAAGGCGCCACCGGCGTCGATCACCTCGGCGCCGGCCGGTGCCGCCAGCCCCTCGCCGACCGCCTGGATGACGCCACCGTCGCAAAAGACGTCGGCCCGAAAACTACGATCCGCGGTCACCACCGTCCCGCCCCGAACCAGCACAGCCATGGCCTATCCTTCCGTCAGGTTACACGCCCTCGCCGGTAGAGGGCTCCAATCCGGCCACCCGCAAGACGGCCCGCGTCACCTCGGCGGTGAAATAGGCGAAATCGTTACGGGACAATTGGCGCTTGCCCAGCACCAAACGAATCTGCACGTCGAAATCGGCATAGTGCTGGGTCATCGCCCAGATCATGAAGAAGAACGCCTTAGAATCGACCGGCCGCATGCGCCCTTCGGCGATCCAGCCGTCGAGCACCGCCGCCTTTTCCTCGACCAGCGTTTTCAGATCGTTCGACAGGAAATCCAGGATATGTCCGGCGCCATGCAGGATCTCGTTGGCGAACACCTTCGAGGCATAGGGCCGAAGCCGGGCCGCCTCCATTTTCGCCCAGACATAGTCGGCGATCGCCTTGGCCGGATCGGCCGCCGGGCAGATGGCCGAGATCGGCGTAAGCCACATCTCCAGCGTATTGGCCAGCACCGCCCGGTACAGCTCTTCCTTGGTGCCGAAATAGTAGTGCAGATTGGCTTTCGGCAGCCCCGCCTTCTCGGCGATCTCAGCCATGGTGGCGCCATTGAAACCGGTTTCGGCAAAAACCTGTTCCGCCGCCGCCAGAATCTGGGCCAAAGCGGCCCGCCGGACCCGACCGGCGGTGCCGTCGTTCGACGCGACATGCTGTTTGTGCACCGTTTCCGGCATGATTCCCCGCCCCTTAATTTTCCGAAGCGGCGAGAACCGTCATGGCGTTGGCCTTGGCGATCACCGCCTGCAACAGGACGTTGCACCCGGCCTCGACCCATTCGGGAGTCGCCATCTCGATCTCGTTGTGGCTGATGCCATCGACGCAAGGGATGAAGACCATCGAGGTCGGCGCGACCTGCGCCAGGTAGCAGGCGTCGTGACCGGCCCCGGCCACCATGTCGCGATGCGAATAGCCAAGCGCTTCGACACCTTGGCGGACCGCAGCGACACAGGTCTCATCGAACTTGACCGGCGCGTAGTACCAAATCTGCTGAAAGTCGTTTTCCAGGCCGATTTCGGCGGCGATCCGGGCTGCCGACTCCCGCAACTCTCCGTCCATGGCGGCCAGCACCGCGTCATCGGGATGACGAAAATCGACGGTGAAAAAGACCCGGCCCGGAATGACGTTACGCGAATTCGGGTGGATCTGCATCAGTCCGACGGTGGCGCAGGCGTAGGGCTGATATTTGAGACCGATGCGGTTGACCTCGGCCACCACGCGGGCGGCGCCCAGCAGGGCATCCTTACGACGCGGCATCGGTGTCGGACCGGCGTGCGCCTCCTGGCCGGTAAAGGTGATCTCGTACCAGCGCTGACCTTGGGCATCGGTCACCACGCCGACCGTCTTGTTTTCAGCCTCGAGGATCGGGCCCTGCTCGATATGCGCCTCGAAATAGGCGCCAACCTTGCGCTTTCCGACCGGGGCACTTCCGGCGTAGCCGATCCGCACCAGTTCCCCGCCCATCGTCTTGCCGTCGAGATCGGCCCGCGCCAAACCGTAATCGAGATCGAACACGCCGGCGAACACGCCCGAAGCGACCATGGCCGGGGCGAACCGCGAGCCCTCCTCGTTGGTCCACACCGCCACTTCGACCGGCGCCTCGGTCTGGTAGTTCATATCGTTCAAGGATCGCATGACTTCGAGACCGGCCAGCACGCCATAGACGCCATCGAACTTGCCTCCGGTCGGCTGGCTGTCGAGATGACTGCCCATGATCACCGGCGCCAGATCGTTGTTGCGTCCGGGGCGCCGGGCAAAGATGTTGCCGATCTGGTCGACGGTCAGTGTCAATCCGGCCTCAGCACACCATCTGACGAACAGATCGCGGCCGGCCTTGTCGACATCGGTCAAAGCCAGACGACAGACGCCGCCTTTGGCCGTCGCGCCGTTCTTGGCCATCTCCATCAGACTGTCCCAAAGACGCTGGCCATTGATCTTTTTGTTCGCCTGCACCGTCATCGCCGGTACTCCTTTCAAAGGTCTCTCGAACACAATTCGCGATGGGGCTGGATCACGCAGATGCCGCCCGCAGCGGATTGCGGGGATCCTGAGTCCAGGTCATCGCCGGCAGCCCGTTATCCTCGGACCGCATCGTGATGCACCGCGGCACAGGGCAAACGTGGAAGCAGAGATTGCAACCGACGCACTCCTGATCGATCACCTCGAACCGCCGCTTGCCCCCCTCGGCCACCACCCGGATCGCCTGGTGCGAGGTATCCTCGCAAGCGATATGACAACGCCCGCAGTCGATGCAAAGATCCTGGTCGATCACGGCTTTCGCCGAGAAATTCATGTTGAGTGAATTCCAGTCGACCACATTGCCGAGCGCCGCCCCGATGAAATCGTCGAGGCGGCGATAGCCCTTGTCGTCCATCCATTGCGACAATCCGTCAATCATCGGCCCGACGATGCGGAAGCCGTGGACCATGGCGGCGGTGCAGACCTGGACATTGACGGCGCCCAAAGCCAGGAACTCGGCAGCGTCCCGCCAGTTGCCGATGCCGCCGATGCCCGACAGCGGCACATCGGCGGTGACATGGTTGCGACCGATCTCGGCCACCATGTTAAGGGCGATCGGCTTCACCGCCGGACCGCAATAGCCGCCGTGCGTGCCCTTGCCGTCGACGGTCGGAGTCGGCGCCATCAGATCGAGATCGACCGTGGCGATGGAATTGATGGTGTTGATCAGCGAAACGGCGTTGGCGCCGCCGCGTTTGGCGGCCTCGGCCGACCACAGGATGTTGGTGATATTGGGTGTCAGCTTGACGATCACCGGCATGCGGGTGGCGCCTTTGACCCAGCGGGTGACCTGCTCGACCAATTCCGGAACCTGACCGATTGCCGATCCCATGCCACGCTCGCACATGCCGTGCGGGCAGCCGAGATTGAGCTCGACACCATCGGCGCCGGTCTCCTCGATGCGTTTGACCAACCCGACCCAGGCAGCTTCCTCCATGCGGGCCATCAGCGAGACGACCAGGGCCCGGTCGGGCCAGTCCCGTTTGACCTCTGTGATCTCTTGCAGATTGAGATCCAGCGGGCGATCGGTAATCAGCTCGATATTGTTGAAACCCAGCAGTTGGCGATTGGCGTCAAGAAGCGCGCCGTAGCGCGAACTGACGTTGACGACGGCAGGATCTTCGCCCAGCGTCTTCCACACGACGCCTCCCCAACCGGCCTGAAAGGCGCGGCGCACATTATAGGCTTTGTCGGTTGGCGGCGCCGAAGCCAGCCAGAAGGGGTTCGGCGCGGTGATTCCAGCGATGCTGGAACGCAAATCGGCCATGGCTTGCGTCTCCGTCAGTTGCGGATGAAACGATCGATGGCTTGCGCCGCCCGCTTGCCGTCTTCGACGGCCTGCACGGTGAGGTCCAAGCCGCTCTTGATACAGTCGCCGCCGGCGAACACGCCGGGCCGCCCGGTCTGGTACCGGTTGTCGACGACGATCCGGCCGCCGTCGATCGCCAGCCCCGCCAGATCGTCGGCCCGCAATCCCTGGCCAATCGCCGTCAGGACCAGATCGGCAGGGACTTCGATGACCTCGCCGGTACTCAGAAACACACCGTCGGCCAGAATCGTTCGTTCGAATTGCACGGCCTCGACGCGACCGTCCTCGCCGACGATCCGCTTGGGCGCCAGCCATGGTTTGATGATCACGCCGCGCGTCAGGGCCAACTGTTGTTCCCAGGCGGTCGCCCCCATTTGGGCGGCACCGCGGCGATAGGCCATCACCACCTCGCCGGCCCCCAGGCACAGCGCCTGGATAGCGGCGTCGACCGCCGTGTTACCGCCACCGATCACGATCACCCGCCCCAGGATCGGCGCAGCCACCCCCTGGCGTATCTTCTCGATGAAGGCCAGAGCGTCCTCGACACCGGCGAGATCGTCACCGGCGATGCCGAGCGGCCGAGGGTTGCCCAGACCGACCGCCAAAAAGACCGCATTGTAATCGGCGGAAAGCGCGTCGAGGTCGAGGGTCTCGCCCAACGTCCTGCCGTAATGAACGGCAATGCCGCCGAGGGCCAGGATGAACGACGTCTCCCGTTGGGCGAAGTCGTCGGCCATCTTGTAGGCGGCCAAGCCATATTCACTGAGCCCACCGGGCTTGGGGCGCGCCTCGAAAATGTCGACGCGATGACCCAGCAGGCTAAGACGATGGGCACAAGCCAGACCAGCCGGACCGGCACCGACAATGGCAACCGCCTTGCCGCTTTCGGCCGCCCGGATGAAGGGATGTCCGCCTTTGCCCATCAGCGCGTCGGTGGCGAAGCGCTGAAGACGTCCGATGGCGACGGGACGTTCCTCGCCCGTGTTACGGACGCAGGCCTGCTGACAGAGAATTTCGGTTGGACAGACCCGGGCGCAGGTACCGCCCAGGATATTTTCGGACAGAATTGTCCGGCCGGCGCCCGCCACATTGCCGTCGGCGATGCGTCTTATGAATCCGGGAATGTCGATGCCGGTGGGACAGGCGCTGACGCAGGCCGGTTCGAAACAGTAAAGACAGCGGGCGCTTTCGACCATCGCCTGGAGGGCGGACAGCGGCGGTGTCAGATCGGCGTTCAGACTTTGGGGGGCACTCTGGTGGGCAACGGCGTTCATTGGCAAATCCCTCGCGACCGAAACCCGGACGACCAGTGTCCGTGAAAACGATCTATCAAAGGGCGTGCCACCGGCGGATTTCCGCCATTCGGAATCTGTCCGAAAGGTCAAGAGCTGACTCTTTGGACAAATTCCGTCACATCTGCCGGATTTTCCGGCGGAAATATGCCTAGATTCCAGGCTCGTTCACCTGAAAAGCTAGGACGTCTAAAAGTTCACCGATACTCCATTGTTTTATAATCAAATAGGCCGAAGAACATTGCCTAATTTTTAATCGTTCTACTTGGTGCCAAACAAACGATCCCCAGCGTCACCGAGGCCTGGAACGATATAGTCGTTCTCGTTCAGATGGTCGTCGACGGCCGCAACATAGACCGGCACGTCGGGATGATGCTGGAAGAACACCTCGACGCCCTCTGGGGCGGCAACCAAAGCCAGGAACCGGATATTACAGGTCGGCACGCCCGAACGCAGCAGCACGTCGACCGCATGCACGGCACTGTAGCCGGTTGCCAGCATGGGATCGGTAAGGATGAACAGGCGCCCTTCGACCTCGGGCAGCTTGACCAGATATTCGACCGGACGATGCGTGGTGTGGTCGCGGTAAACGCCGATATGGCCGACGCGGGCCGACGGCAACAATTCCAAAAGCCCTTCGGCCATGCCGGCGCCGGCTCGCAGAATTGGCACGATCGCCAGTTTCTTGCCGGAGATGACCGGCGCGTCGAAGGTCGTCAGCGGAGTTTGCACAGGCTGGTATATCAGCGGCAGATTGCGGGTGATTTCGTAGCCCATGAGCAGCGAAATCTCACGCAGAAGTTGACGAAACGTCTTGGTCGATGTCGTCTGATCGCGCATATGCGTCAGTTTATGCAGGATCAGCGGATGGCCAAGGACGTGCAGGTTGGGATAACGATCGGGAACATTCATGACTGTCTATCTCTCAAATTTTCCAGGGCCATAACATGCCCCAAGACAGTCGGCAATGCTTCTTTCCCGTCATCCCAAGGCAATCGGGCGGAGCCCGATTGCCTTGGGTTTGTCCATTGCCCTCAGTCGTCGGGCGGGCACCTCCGCGCCCTAATGCTCTCGCGCGAACGGTCGCGCGGCGCTCAGCGCGCCAACGCGTTGAAATATGATCAGGAGCATCCAACTATCGCGCGTTCACCCGATTGCCCCGCCCACCCATTGACGTCAGACCGACGCCTTCAGCACCCGGTGTTGCGCGCGCGCTCCACCGACAAACCGAAGAACGGGCGGACTTTCGTGCCGGCATAACTGCCGGCCAGAGCCATCGCGAACCACAACCAGCCATGCAGGCTGGACGAGGCGATACCACTGAAAAAGGCGCCGATGTTGCAGCCATAGGCCAGACGGGCGCCATAACCCATCAGCAGGCCGCCGATGACCGCCGCGACCAGAGACCGTGCCGGGATATGCCAGCTTGGGGAAAACTTTCCCGCCAATCCGGCCGCCGCCATGGCGCCCAGCACGATCCCGAAATCCATCACCGACGTGATATCGGCAAATACGCTGGCGTGCAGCGAGGCGGCGCGGGCCGGGTTGGCCCAATAGGTCCAGGTGCCGACGTCGAAACCGACCACCTCGGCCAGTTTCGATCCCCATAAGGCGAAACCCGAGGTGACGCCCCACGGCCGCCCGGCCAACAGCAGCGTGGCGACATTGACGAGAACCAGAGCAACGGCCCCCCAGACCAGCGGCCAGGGTCCTCGCAACAGGCGAACGCCTCCCGGAACCGCTGGCGCGGTCGCGACCGCCCCGTGCCTGCGCCGTTCCAGCGTCAGGCTGAGCCAGGCGATACCGGCGAAGAGAGCCAGATTGAGCAGCAATGCCGGCCCCCACCCCAGTGTGGCGATCAGGGAAATCGGCCCGACATTGGGCGTCGCCGACCACCACGGCAGGTGATAGGCGCCGATCGCCGAACCGGCGATGAAAGCGGCCAAAGTCACCAGCATCCGGGCATTACCGCCACCGACTGTGAACAAAGTTCCCGACGCACAGCCGCCGCCCAGCTGCATGCCGATACCGAACATGAAGGCTCCAGCCACCACCGAAAGCCCCACTGCGCCGATTTCGCCTTTGACCGGCTGACCAAAGACGCTGCCATGCGCCAGCAGCGGAAAGAACACAAGGACGGCGAGAGCCAGCATCAACATCTGCGCCCGGAGGCCGGCGCCACGCCGATCGGCGAGAAAAACCCGCCACGCCGATGTGAAACCGAACGAGGCATGGTAAAGGCCAACGCCGGCCCCGGCGCCAACCAGAAACAACACACCGTGCCGCCAAGAGAAAGCCTGGGCCAGCCATACCGCGCCGACCACCAGCAAGGCCGACGAGATCGCCACCACGCCGCGATTGACCTCAGGTAACCTTGGTATCGGCGCAGCGGCTGCCTGGGCGTCGATGGACAGGTCGAATGACGATGGCATAGGCCCTCCGGATATATCGCATGGATATTGCGCTTTTTGATCTGCGCAGCGCAGCCGGATACCGACTGGCGCGACGAACATGTGGTCATGCCGTATAGTTATGTCAAATTAAATTATTTAACAAAATAAACTTGTTATTTTGTGGTGCCACAGGTCAAGCGGGTGGCAACAGGCCGTCATCTTTTGCTCATCCTAATCTTGGTTGCGCCGGAACGATCGGGACAAGCCAATTTTGCAAAAAATTCATGTAATGTTTATCCGCAGATAACGCAGATGACGCAGATTAAAAGAGAAAATCCATATTTCGGCCTTATCTAAGGCATCGTAATATTTTTCATCTGCGTTAATCTGCGTCATCTGCGGACAGAATAAACCAACGGATAAAGATGGTATCGGAAAGGGATTGCCCCTTTGCTTCCTGCGCGCCCCGGCGTCTTGGTGGTTCCGCAAAAGCATGATTCGTCGGAATCAGAATACTCAGTCTTCTTCAGACTCGGACCCGGCGACGGCGGCTTTGAGTCGCTGACGATGCCACACGTAAAGGCCGCTACCGCAAATGAGCGTGGCCCCGACGAACGTCCAAACGTCGGGCATGTTGTGAAAGAAGATGATTCCCGCGACGATCGCCAACACCAACTGGACGTAGGAAAACGGCGCCAGGACCGACGCGCTGGCGTGGCGGAAAGCCAGGATCAGCATGTAATGGGAAAAAAAACCAATCGCGCCATAGAGTGCCAGCAAAAGCCAACCCTGAAGGTCCGGCGCCTGCCAGATCCATGGCATCGTCGGACTGATGGCGATGCAACCGCCCAGCCCCGTCCAGAAAATGGTGGTCAGCGCGTGATCACGACCACTGAGCGCCCGTGTCGCCAATTGATAGCAGGCATTGCACACCGAGCCGGCCAGCGGGAAAAGCACGGCGAGGTTAAAGCCGCTGCTGTCGGGACGGGCCACCACCAGCACGCCGATGAACCCGACCACGACCGCGACCCAGCGCCTGGGACCGACCTTTTCCTTGAGCAACGGCACGGCCAGGGCAGTGACCACCAGCGGCGTCGCAAAACCGATGGCGGTGACCGTCGCCAAAGGCAGCCGATGGAAGCCCATATTGAACAACAAGGTGACGGCCAGCAGCATCAGCGAGCGGAGGATCTGCAATCCAGGGCGCGCACTGGAGGCCAGACGCAACGGCCCGTACCAGATGATCACCGGCAGCATGGCGACGAGATGGAAGGCGTAACGCGCCCAGACGATCTGGGCGACGGGAAACTGCGTGGTCAAGAATTTAGCGATGCTGTCCATGCAGACGAACAACGTCACGGCAAGCATCAGCCAGGCGATACCGCGTGACAAATTCGTATGGGAGGATGACGCAACTAAGGGCATGCAACGACCAGAAAATTGTACGAAAAACCGAAGACGACACCATCAGATGGGGCGCGTTGTCATGTCAGTTCAATAACCTATCAATGAATTTGACGGTCTTGACGACCAGCGGCAACTGGTTTCCATTGGCCATCAGAAACTTGTTGATGCGCCTCGGGCGGCAAGCGGCTCCGCCCGTCGCGAAAAGGCCGCGCAGATAAGCATGGACATTCGATCGCGCCATACCGTGCCAATGCTCGCAATTCGGAAAAAGATATGATGTTCGGCGTTCATGATCTCGAATTGTTCATCGTCTCCGGGTTGATCTTGAATATCTCTCCCGGACCGGACATGGCCTATATCATCGGGCGCAGCGCGCAATTGGGATCGAAGGGCGGAATTGTCGCGGCGCTGGGTATCGGGGCCGGAGCGCTGGTGCATGTCACGGCGGCGGCACTGGGGATTTCGGCGCTGCTTGCCGCCTCGGCCACCGCCTTTACCGTCGTCAAGCTGGCCGGTGCCGCTTATCTGATCTACATCGGCGCCAGAATGCTGCTGGCGAGAAAGAACGGGGCTGCCGTCGACGCTGGATCGCCAATGCGCTTGGTGACTTTGGCGCAGGTCTTTCGCCAGGGATTTATCACCAACGTCCTCAATCCCAAGGTTGCGTTATTCTTCCTGGCGTTTCTGCCGCAGTTCATCGACACCGACGCGCCCTCGAAAATGCAGGCGTTCCTGTTCCTCGGCCTGCTGTTCGATCTCAACGGCACGTTATGGAACATACTGGTCGCCTGGGCTTCGGCGCGGATCGCCCGCCTGGTCGGCCGGGCCAGACGCCTGCAACACGGGATCGACCGCACGCTCGGCACGTTGTTCATCTATCTCGGCATTAGGCTTGCCGTATTTCAGCGTGGATAGCGTCACATCCCGGGTTGCCAGCCGGGCGGTGCCATTTCGAAACCGGCGAACTCGAAGGCCGGTGACACCGTGCAGCCGACCAGCGTCCAGCCACCCAGGGATCTTGCCGATTGCCAGTGGTGGGCGGGAACCACGATCTGCGGCCTTTGACCGGCCGCCAAGTCGGTTCCCAGCGGAACATCGACCGTCCGCTTGCCATCTTCCGATGAGCTGAGCAGCAGCGGACTTCCGGCATACCAATGCCAGATCTCGGTGGCGTCGACGCGATGCCAGTGCGATATCTCACCCGCCTGAAGCAGAAAATAGATGGCTGTGCAGGCGCCACGCCCGCCATCGGATCCACTCTCGCGCCAGATTTCCGCGTAATGCCCGCCCTCGGGATGGGAGTGCATATCGAGAAACGTGATGATATCGCTAGCCTGCATGGACGGACTCCCTGGATGATAAAATGCTGACCCCACAGTTTCTCACGCAAAAGGCGGTTGCAAGAATATTGAGTTGACCGGACATTTGCGCTGGACCGAGGTCGCGGAGGAGCGTCATTGCCAGCGTCCGCATGGAACGCGCCCTCCACTCTCATGATTTCAATCAGGAAGAACGTCGTCGATGAAACTATGGATCAAGGATCCTCTGGCCATTCTGGCCGACAATGCGGAACGCGGGCTGGTGGTCGAGCATGGCCGCATCATCGAGCTTGTCCCCCGGGGAGGACTGCCGACGGGACCGATTGACCATATTTTTGAGGCGGACCGGCATGTCGTCCTGCCCGGCCTGATCAACACGCACCACCATTTCTATCAGACATTGACGCGCGCCTTTCCGGCGGCGCTCAACAAAAGCCTGTTCTCCTGGTTGACGGCTCTTTATCCGGTTTGGGCCGGCCTTGACGAAGAGGCCCTACGGTCCGCGGCGCAGGTGGCGATAGCCGAATTGCTGCTGTCGGGCTGTACCACCGTCGTCGACCATCACTATGTGTTTCCCGATGGTCTGGCCCAGGCGATCGACATCGAAGTGGAGGAAGCGCACCGTCTGGGAGTCCGCGCGCTATTCACGCGCGGATCGATGAATCTGTCGGTCAAGGACGGCGGGCTGCCGCCCGACAGCGTCGTGCAGAACGAAGACGTCATCCTTGCCGACAGCGAACGCCTGATCACGCGTTACCACCAGCCGACCGATACGCCGGCCGAGGGCGGCGCGATGATCCAGATCGCGCTCGCCCCCTGCTCGCCCTTCTCGGTAACCCGGCAACTGATGCAGGACAGCGCCTGGCTGGCCGATCGCCACGGCGTGCGCCTGCACACCCACCTGGCGGAAACCGAAGACGAAAACGCCTTCTGCGAAAAGCTGTTCGGCTGCCGGCCGCTCGACTATCTGGAAGATTGCGGCTGGCTCACCGATCAGGTGTGGCTGGCCCATGGCATCCATTTCAACGCCGGCGAAATCGCCCGGCTCGGTAAAGCGGGGACCGGCATCTGCCATTGTCCCAGCAGCAATCAGGTGTTGGCCTCCGGGGTCTGTCCGGCTCCCGCCCTGGAAGCCGCGGGGGCGCCGGTCGGTCTCGGAGTCGACGGCTCGGCCTCGGCCGATTGTTCCAACCTGATCCAGGAAGTGCGCGCCGCGTTTCTGTTGCAGCGGCTGAACAATGGCGCCGACGCCATCGGCCACAAAGACGCGCTGCGTTATGCGACGCGTGGTTCCGCCGCCTGCATCGGTCGTCCCGACCTTGGCCTGTTGGCGCCCGGCAAGGCCGCCGACCTTGCCCTGTTCCAGCTCGATGAGTTGCGTTTCGCCGGGCATGGAGATCCTATCGCCGCCTTGGTCTTGTGCGGCGCCCATCACGCCGACCGTGTGATGGTGGCCGGCCGCTGGATCGTTTCCGATGGCGTCATCACCGGACTCGACCCGGCCGAACTCATGGCCCGTCACCGGGGCAATGCCGCCCGCCTGGCGGGAAGGCTCTGACGACCGATGCCCGCGCCCCGCGCTTTTGTCCTGGCACCAGCTTGCGCCGATCGCCTAACCTTTGGGCACCGGCTGCCCTCGGCACGGGCTTCGGCGCGCGTCCCGGCATGGCGGCATTTTCCGGAGACCATTTTTCGGGCACCCGACCAGGACGTCCACAGAACGTTCAATCAGACGCTGCAACGGCAAAAACAAAAGGGGCTTCCGTCTTGCCGGGAATTGCTCTAGTGGGATGTCGCCCTGTTCAAAAGAAAGATCCGCCAACGGTTCGTCCGGCTGGCACGGATTTCGCAGGCGTCCCCTCCGGCCTTTTGGAAACGCCGAAGCGGGGAGAATGAGGATTTGTTGGGGAGCAACCTATAGTGCATGACGAACGCCAGACGCCTCGGCTCGTGCTGCGAAACATCAGCAAAAGGTTCCAGAGCGTTATCGCCAACGACCAAATCGGTTTTTCGGTCGGGCCAGGACAGGTGCATGCGCTGTTGGGCGAAAACGGCGCCGGCAAAAGCACGCTGGTCAAGATCATCTATGGCGTGCTGCAAGCCGACGAAGGGAAAATTCAATGGAATGGCCGGGACGAGGTCATCACCAGTCCGCACCGGGCCCGCGAATTGGGCATCGGCATGGTCTTTCAGCATTTTTCGCTGTTCGAGGCGATGACGGTTCTGGAAAACATCGCGCTCGGTATCGACAATGCCCCCGATCTCAAGGAACTGGCTGACCGGATCGTCTCGGTTTCACGCAAATATGGCCTGCCGCTCGATCCCAGCCGCGAAATTCACACGCTGTCGGTCGGCGAACGCCAACGGGTCGAGATCGTTCGCTGTCTTCTGCAAAATCCCAAACTGCTGATCATGGACGAGCCGACCTCGGTCCTGACCCCACAGGAAGTCGGACGCCTGTTCGTCACTCTGCGCCAGCTGTCCGACGAAGGCTGCTCGATCCTTTATATTTCGCACAAACTGCAGGAAATCAAAGAGCTCTGCCACCACGCGACGGTGTTGCGCGGCGGGCGCGTGGTCGGGCAATGCGATCCGGCGGTGGAAACCGCGCGCAGCATGGCGCAGTTGATGATCGGCGCCGAATTGAAACAGCTGGTACGCCGGGCCGGTACCATTACCCAGGAGCCGCGGCTGATCGTCAGCAACCTGACGCTGCCGACCGACCATCCTTTCGGCGTCAACCTCAAAGGTATTTCTTTCGAAGTCGGGGCCGGCGAGATTTTCGGTATTGCCGGCGTCGCCGGCAATGGCCAGAACGAACTGACGGAAGCGCTGGCTGGCGAGGTGGTGCTGCGCAGTCCGTCGACCATTCGCCTCGACGGCAAGCCGATCGCCCAGATGAACGCCGAAAAACGACGGATGAATGGCCTTTGTTCCGTACCCGAGGAACGGGCCGGGCACGCCTCGGTCCCCGAGATGACCTTGGCCGAAAACACCCTGTTGACCGCCCGCAACCGCATGGGTCTGGCCCACCAGGGCTTCATCCAGCTGAGAGAGGCGCGCAGTTTCGCCGAACGCATCATCGAGGAATTCTCGGTGAAGGCCAGCGGCCCGACGGCCACCGCGGCGACGCTGTCGGGCGGCAACCTGCAGAAATTCATCGTCGGCCGCGAGGTTCTGCAAAGTCCTGAGGTCCTCATCATTTCGCAACCGACCTGGGGCGTCGACGCCGCCGCCGCCGCCGCCATCCACCAGGCGCTGTTCAAGCTGGCGCAAAGCGGCACGGCCATCGTCGTGGTGTCGCAAGATCTCGACGAATTGCTGGTGGTCAGTGACCGGCTGGCCGTCATTAATCGGGGAACCTTGTCGCCGGCGCTCTCCACCGCGGAAGCCTCGATCGATCAGATCGGCATGCTGATGGGCGGAGTGCACGGCCTCGAAGGCGATGCCGGGAGTTCCCACAATGCAGGTTAAGGTCGAGCCGCGTTCCGAAACCTCGCGCGCGGTGGTCTATGCGACGCCGGTGCTGGCTGTCTTGCTGACGGTGATCAGCGGTTATTTCCTGTTTCTTTTCCTTGGCCTGGCGCCGGCCAAAACCCTCTATCACTTTCTCATTTCGCCGACGCTGACGTTCTACGGCTGGTCGGAGCTCTGCGTCAAAGCCGGCCCCCTGGTACTGATCGCTACCGGACTGGCCGTCGGTTTCCGGGCGAATGTCTGGAACATCGGCGCCGAAGGGCAATTGACGCTGGGCGCCATCGGCGCGGGCGGCGTGGCGCTGGCCTTCTGGGACCAGAGCGGTGTCTGGATCCTGCCGTTGATGTGCTTTGCCGGCGTCCTTGGCGGCATGATCTACGGGGCCATTCCGGCCTATCTCAAGACGCGCTTCGAGGTCAGCGAGATTCTGACCAGCCTGATGTTGACCTATGTCGCGACCCTGGGGCTTGGCATCCTGGTCTACGGACCCTGGCGCGATCCGCAAGGCTTCAATTTCCCGCAGACCCGGATGTTCACCGATTCAGCGCTGCTGCCGCTGGTTCTCGACGGCACCCGCATGCATGTCGGAATCCTGGTGACCTTGGCGGCGGCGGTCGCCGCCTGGGTGCTGATGACCCGCGCCGTTATCGGTTTCCAGGTGAAGGTCGTCGGCCAGGCACCGGCGGCGGCACGTTTCGCCGGCTTCAGCCGCAACCGCACAATTTGGCTGTCCTTCATGATCAGCGGCGGCACCGCCGGACTGGCCGGAACCTTCGAAGCGGCCGGACCAGTCGGCCAACTGGTGCCGCACCTGACGCCCGGATACGGATTTACCGCCATCATCGTCGCCTTTCTGGGCCGCCTGCACCCGCTGGGCATCATCGCGGCCGGCTTCCTGATGGCGATTTCCTACAACGGCGGTGAAATCGCCCAGGTCGAGGACCGTCTGCCGCAGGCGGCGACCGGCGTGTTCCAAGGCATGCTGCTGTTCTATCTGCTGGCCTGCGACTTCCTGTCGCGATACCGCATCCGTCTGGCGTCGTCGCGCCGAGAGGTGGGACCATCATGATTTCCGAATCGATCGTCAACATTTCCGCCGCCGTCATCAGTGCCTCGACACCCTTGCTGTTCGCCGCCACCGGCGAACTGGTGGTCGAACGCTCGGGCGTTCTCAATCTTGGCGTCGAGGGCATGATGCTGATGGGGGCGGTCACCGGTTTCGCGGTGGCGGTCTCGACCGGCAACCCGATGCTGGGCATCCTGGCCGCCGCCGTGGCCGGTGCCGCCCTGGCCCTGGTTTTCGCGGCCCTGACGCTGACCTTGATGGCCAACCAGGTGGCCACCGGCCTAGCGCTGACCATCTTCGGCATCGGCCTTTCGGCGTTACTGGGATCGGGATTCGTCGGCCAGACCGTGCCGGCGCTGCCGAAGCTCGCGCTGCCCGGGCTGTCGAGCTTGCCGGTGGTCGGACCGGTGCTGTTCGGCCAGGACGGCCTGGTCTATCTGTCGGTGGCTCTGACCGCGGCAACCGCCTGGTTCTTGAAGCGCACACGCCCCGGCATGATGCTGCGGGCCGTCGGAGAATCGGCGGAATCGGCTCACTCGCTCGGCCTTCCGGTTATCCGTATCCGCTATTTGGCGACGCTTTTCGGCGGCGCCGCCGCCGGATTGGGCGGCGCCTTTCTGTCGTTATCCTACACGCCCATGTGGATGGAGGGGATGACCTCGGGACGCGGCTGGATCGCGCTTGCCCTGGTGGTATTCGGATCCTGGCGCCCCTGGCGCGTTCTGGCCGGAGCCTATCTGTTCGGGGGCGTGACCATCCTGCAGCTCCATGCGCAAGGGATCTTCAGCCTGCCGGCGCAGGTGTTTTCAATGCTCCCTTACCTGGCAACCATCGCCGTGTTGACCATCATTTCGGCCGGCCCGTGGCGAGGCCGCCTCACCGCCCCGGCGGCTCTCGGAAAACCGTTCCGACCGTCGGTTTGACCACTGTTTCTTGACCTGACAAAGAGGGGAACCCCATGACGATTACCGTTACCCGACGCACATTCCTGGCAGGATCGGCCGCCGCCGCCGGCACCATGGCTCTGGGACGGGCCGGCACTGCGCTGGCCGCCGACCCGCTTCCCGTCGCCTTCGTCTACACCGGTCCGATCGGCGATCATGGCTACACCTTCGCGCACGACGTCGGGCGCCGTGCCGTCGAGGCGCATTTCGGCGACAAGGTCAAAGTCACGTTTGTCGAAAATGTCCCCGAAGGCCCGGACTGTGAACGCGTCATCCGCCAGCTGGCCACTTCCGGCAACCAGCTGATCTTCTCGACCTCGTTCGGCTTCATGGAAGCCACCCTCAAGGTCGCCAGCCAGTTCCCGAAGCTCAAATTCGAACATGCCACCGGTTTCAAGCGGGCCAACAATCTGGCGATCTACAACGCGCGCTTTTATGAAGGCCGCGCCGTGCTGGGTGACATCGCCGGCCGCATGAGCAAGGCCGGCGTCGCCGGTTATGTGGCGTCCTTCCCGATTCCGGAAGTGGTGATGGGCATCAACGCCTTCACCCTGGCGGCCCAGAAGCACAACCCGAACTTCAAGACCAAGGTCATCTGGGCCAACACCTGGTACGACCCGGGCAAGGAAAGCGATGCCGCCAAGGCCCTGATCGACAAGGGGGCCGACATCATCTCGCAGCACACCGACAGCGCCGCCCCCCTGCAGGTCGCGGAAAGCCGCGGCGTCTACGCCTTCGGCCAGGCGACCGACATGACCAGCTACGCCCCCAAGGCGCATCTGACGGCGGTGGTCGATCAGTGGGCCAACTACTACATCGACCGGGTTCAGAAGGTCATCGACGGCGCCTGGACCTCGACCGACATCTGGTGGGGCTTCAAGGAAGGTCTGGTCGGTCTGGCCCCCTACAACGCCGCGATGCCCGCCGATGTCAAAGCCGCCGCCGATAAGCTGAAGGCTGACATCACCAGCGGTGCGGTCCACCCCTTCACCGGTCCGATCAAGAATCAGAAGGGCGAGGTCGTCTATGCGGCCGGCCAGAAGGCCAGCGACGAAGAGATGCTGAAGATGAACTGGTACGTCGCCGGCGTCGAAAGCTGAGAGCAGTCCGCCTACCCCACCCCTGAACGCGCCCCCTCCCCCTCGTGGGGAGGGCTTGGGGTGGGGCTCTCGTTTCCGACCGGCGCGGCATCAATCCCCAAGCTATAAGGCCCCGATGACAGCGCATTCCCCAACCGCTCCCGTCTCCGCCATTCGCGGTCGCCTGTTGTCGTTCAACAGAACGCCGAACGGGCCGGGCGACCATGGCTGCTATCGGTATATCGAAGACGGCCTGCTGCGCATCGAACGGGGCCGCATCGCCGCCGTCGGGGCGGCCGCCGACCTTCTGCCCGGGCTGCCGCCCGGTACTCCGATCGATCACTATCCCGACAGCCTTATCCTGCCGGGATTTATCGACACCCATATCCATTTCCCGCAGACGCAGGTCATCGCCTCGTTCGGCGCACAGTTGCTCGACTGGCTTGAGAAATACACCTTCGTCGAGGAACAGAAATTCGCCGACCCCGGCCACGCCGCCCGCAATGCCAGCTTCTTTCTCGATGAACTGCTGCGCAACGGGACGACGACGGCAGTGGTTTACGGCTCGGTGCATCCGCAGTCCATCGAGGCGCTGTTCGCGGAGTCGGTGCGGCGCGGCACGGCGATGATCGCCGGGAAATCGATGATGGACCGCAACGCGCCGCCGGCCCTGACCGACACGGCAGCGTCCTCCTACGACGAAACCAAGGCCTTGATCGAGCGTTGGCACGGCAAGGAGCGGCAACGGGCGGCCGTCACTGTCCGCTTCGCGATCACCTCGACCGAAGCGCAACTGGAACGGGCCGGTGCGCTGCTCAACGAATATCCGGACGTCTATCTGCAGACGCATCTGTCGGAAAACCGGGCGGAAATCGCCGAGGTCCGCCGTCTGTTTCCGACGGCGAAGCACTATACCGACGTTTATGACCGCTTCGGTCTTTTGGGACCCCGTTCTCTGTTCGGCCACTGCATCCATCTGTCGGAGCCAGAAATCCAGAGGTTGTCGGACACCGGTTCCGTGGCGGTCTTTTGCCCGACGTCCAATTTGTTCATCGGCAGCGGCCTGTTCGATTGGGCGCGCCTGACCGACCTGCGCCGGCCGGTGCGCCTGGGACTGGCCACCGATGTCGGCGGCGGCACCAGCTATTCCATGCTGCGGACGGCGGCCGAAGCCTACAAGATCCTGCAATTGCAGAACCAGACGCTGTCGGCCTTGACGGCCTTTCATCAGGCGACGCGCGGCAACGCCGCCGCTCTTGGCATGGAAGGCGACATCGGCAGTCTGGCGCCCGGCCGCTATGCCGACCTGGTGGTCCTCGATCCGCTGGCGACGCCGGCCATGCGCCACCGCATGGAGACCGTCGAAGGAGACCTGGAAGAAGAATTATTCGTCTTGATGACCTTGGGGGACGACCGCGCCGTGCGGAGCACTTATATTCAGGGAAAATTACAGCATCGCCGGGCGGAAGCGTCGTGACGCGATATCAAGCGGAAGACGACGGCTCATGACGAAAAACAGAACGGACATCAAGACAAACCTCAAGGCGCGGATCGATCAGGCGCTTGGCCGTGTCGACGCGGATCTGGTGATACGCGCCGTCCGTATGCTCAACGTCGCCACCGGCGAAGTGGAACGGACCGACATCGCCATTTGCGGCGACAAGATCGTCGGCACCTACGACGACAACTACCGCGGCCGCCGCGAAATCGATGGCAGCGACCTGTTTGCCGTGCCAGGGTTCATCGACACCCATGTGCATCCCGAATCCTCGCTGGTGCAGCCTGGTGAATTCGACCGTTTGGCCTTGTCGCGGGGAACCACCACGGCCATTGCCGATCCGCATGAAATCAGCAATGTGCTGGGGATCGCCGGCCTTCGCTATTTCCTCGAGGCGGCCGAGGGAACGGCGATGGATCTCAGGATCAATCTGTCGTCCTGCGTTCCGGCCAGCGCCTTGGAAACCAGCGGCGCGCGCCTGGACGCCGACGATCTGGTGAGCCTGCGCGATCACCCCAAGGTCATCGGTCTGGCCGAGTTCATGAACTTCCCGGGCGTCCTGGCCAAGGACGAGGCGGTTCTCGACAAACTGGCGGCCTTCGACGGCTGGCATATCGACGGCCATTCGCCGTTGCTCGGCGGACGGCCGCTGAACGCCTATCTCGCCTGCGGTGTCCGCAACTGCCATGAAGTCACCCATCGCGACGAGGCGCTGGAAAAGATCCGCAAAGGCATGCAGGTGCTGATCCGTGACGGCAGCGTCACCCGGGACGTCGAGGCTCTGGCCGACCTGATCGACATGACGCGCTCGCCTTTTCTCGCCTTCTGTACCGACGACCGCACGCCCCTGCATATCGCCGAAGATGGCCATATCGATTATCTGATCCGCACGGCGATCGCCAAGGGCGCCCCCATGGCGGCGACCTATCGCACCGCCACCTGGTCGGCGGCACGCGGTTTCGGGCTTACCGACCGCGGCTTGCTGGCGCCCGGCTATCTGGCCGACATCGTCCTGCTCAGCGACCTCGAAAGCTGCCAGGTGGCCGGCGTCATCAAAAGCGGCCGGCCGGTCGATGCCGAAACCTTCGCCGGACGACGCCTGCCGGCGCCGATCGGCTATGGCTCGATCAAGCGGGCGCCGGTCGACGCCGCGCTGTTCCGCACGCCCTGCGCCGGCCCCACCGGTCCGGTCATCGGCCTGGTGCCGCAGAAGATCATCACCGAGGCATTGGTTCTGTCGCTTCCCTACACCGGGGGTGAACGGCACGCCGACCCCGGCCAGGACGTCCTCAAGGTGGCGGTCCTCGAACGGCATGGCCACAACGGCAATGTCGGACGCGGCTTCGTCAAAGGCTTCGGCATCACGGACGGCGCCATCGCCTCGTCCTTCGGCCACGACGCCCACAACATCATCGTCGTTGGGACCAACGACGAAGACATGGCGCTGGCCGTCAACCGGTTGATCGAACTGCAAGGCGGCTTCGTCGCCGTTGTCGGCGGACAGGTCCGCCAGGATCTTCCCCTGCCGATCGCCGGACTGATGAGCGACTGGCCGGCCGAGGACGTCGAACGGCGCCTGCACGCCCTTCGGGAACAACTGCGCGCAATGGGATGCCATCTCGACGAACCCTTCGTGCAGTTGGCGTTCCTGCCGCTATCGATGATCCCCCATCTGAAGATCACCGATCGCGGTCTGGTCGACGCCGACCACCATCACCTGATCACCCTGGACGGCGATCGGGTGACAGTCGGCTGAGGGTCAAGACTCCAGGGGGTGATGCCAGCGATCGGTTCATCCCTGCGAAAGCAGAATCCAATGCCCCCAGACCACCGGAAGCTTGGGTTCCCGCTTTTCGTGGAAACGACGACGACGAGCACGTCGATCGGATTCTGTTCACTTGCGGATGATGCGGGCCACGAAGAACCATTCTCTGCGGTGCGCGAAATTCAATTGTTCAGCGAAAAACGCATCAATTCGAATGGACATGGCCCGGAGCGTTGCAGGTCCAAATCACGGACCCGCGGCTAACCTTGGAGAACTGCCGTCAATCGGTCAACTCCGCCAACGTCTGCGTCCCCTTGATCGCCTCAAGCCCCACCTTCGACTTGAATTCGCCCGAATACCGGTTCTGTCCGCCTTGTTCTGTGTCTGGGGTCAGGCTCGGCCAACACCGTCACGTACACAATGCCATTGCTTGACACTTCGACGCGGCTTGCATCAACCTTTGACTATCGCTTCAGCACTGTCATGATACTCTAGAGTTGATCAGTGGCGGATGGACGCTCCATCTGGGAAACGTCGGTTGAAGATTGATAGAAACAGGGGCGGGGGTATGCGGTTACCGATTATCATTTGCGCCATGGCGATGGCTTGTCTTTTTGCCACTGCAATGAATGTGTCCGGAGCGGCATCAGCCCAACAACAGAATAGCAACGCCGATGCAGAACATCAGTCCACGTTAAATAAAGCGCTCGCCCTCTTGAATGCACCGGACCCAGCGGTGCGCATTGCAACATTCGAACGGGTTTCCGCAGATGACAGCAAGGCAGCTATTTACGAAGCGCTCACCAGCAAAGATCCCACTTTACGGAGTGCCGCGTTAGCAGGTTTTTTCACCACAACGAATATGGTGAAAATAAAAATCGATAAATACAATATTGAACAGCATCGGTTCATTGATAAGGTCGGCGGTGCGTTTTACATATATATTGGTAGTTTTAATTTACGCCGATTCGACTTCACCACGGTCACAGCTTATAATTCCACACAGAGCAATGGCCAGGGTGGCATGGTCAACCTTGCACAAACAGGAATGGTATCTGGTGACCGAATCAGCTTCGCCGCGGATTTTGCCAACGCGGGATTTTCTAAATGCATAGTCAATTTGATGCTGGATCAGGCCATGGTGCTCAATCGCAGCGGTTTGGCCAGAGGAGATATGTCTTGCAATAACAACGAGAGATATACTGTCCAACTGGTGTTTGATGCCCCAAATGCAGGAGATCAGACGGCGTTCAATACTGCCAACCGATTGATTGAGGGCGTGGCGTTAGCACCATTCGCTTTACTGGGGGCCGGTTTGGGCGCCATACAACAAAGCGATTCCCCACCGAAGGTAAGTGCCGCGGATCGGCAGGCAGAAATTGCACGGAATTTAGATCTTCTAAATTCTCCAGATCCGGCGGTGCGCTTGGCGACGCTTGAGGTTGCTGTCGCCAATGGCGACCGGATATTGCGTGATCTTGTTTTAAATTCTGCGTTTGCCAGCAGCGATCCCATTTTGCGAAATGCCGCGTTGGCCGGCACCATTAGCACAGCAAACACCATTCCGATTAGCATTATCGGATCCAGATCAGATATTCATAGCTTTCCCGACAGGATTGGCAGCAACTCATATGTTTTCATTCGCCATTTTGATCAAAAAACTTTCACATTTGACACTATAACGGAATATAATTCCACAACTTACAGTAATATATATAAAAGAACGGTCGATATTTCGCAACGTGGCATGGTGTCAGGCAATCGCCTCAGCTTTGTTGCGGATTTTAGTCAGGCCGGACACTCAAAGTGCGTTGTCGATCTGACATTGGATCACGTTGGATCAATGACACACGGTATCATGTCTTGCCTCAATGGCGGCAATTACGCAATAGAATCGGATGTCCTCGAATGATGGAGCGAACACCAATGCGCTTCTTTATCCTAGGGTGCTGCACCGTATTTATGCTTGCAGGGTGCAGTCAACAAACGGGAAAGGCCCCGCTCACCTCCGAGCAGGTCGCCCGCGCCGGTAGTGACCGTCAGGCCGACATCAACCGCGCAGTCGATCTGATGAGCTCCCCGGACCCGAGGGTGCGTTTGGCAGGCGTTCAACAGGCAATTTCTAACGGAGATAGAAATTTGCGTCAACTGGCACTGTCCATGGCGTTTGCCAGTAGCGACCCGACCTTGCGCGGCGCGGCGCTTGTCGGCGCAATCGCCACCGCCAACAGTCTGCCCATCCGCTTTGCCGGGTATTACACAAAAAATCATTATATATCTGATAAATTAGGTGAATCATTCTATGTGTATATATACCAGTTTAACAACTCAACCGATGAATTCACAACACGAACAGAATATAGCCCGTGGAAAACAGACAGCAACGGTGAGCGAATAAACATTGTAAAACCCGGTTTAGTGACGGGTAATTCTGTTAAATTTGGTATCGATTTGAGTGAAGTGGGCAACTCTGATTGTTTGGCCACCCTGGCGTTGGACCCTGCGGGATCGACGATGCATGGAACTCTAATGTGCAAGAACAATGAGGCGTACGCTATCGCGTCGAGCGCCATTAACTAAAGTTATTGGGAGAGCGCCATGATCCGTTTTATGAGGCCTTTGTTGATTGTTTCAGCGTTTTTCGCGGGACTGTCCGTTGCCCATGCCGAAGACTCCCTGGAAGCCAAGCTGGAGGAGAGCTTGGGCGATGTGGTTAAGATCGGCGGGACCGGAGCGCTGGTTGGCCTGTGGCTGGGGCCGCTTTCCGGCCGGGCCGATCCAACCATGATCCGTATTCCGGGCGGTTTACCGGGACGGAGTTCTCTTTGCCTGGGCGCGGTGTCGCAGGACGGAGCCTATCACGCCCAGGCCCGCATTGAGATATCCGGGATACTGTCAGCGCCGGCGAAGCTTAAGCCCAGACCAGACTGGAATTACGTCGACGATTTGAAGAAAAGATACGCTATGGAACAATTGGCTTCCGTGATCCGCCGGGGAGCAGATTGCGATATCGATCCACAGGCGTCGTTCGTACCAACGATTTATGATCAAGCTGATGACCACTTTACCATTATGGCCAATTTTCCTCGGGCGTTCGAGGCGCGGGCCGTGGTCAGTGTGGGGCAGAGCAAAAGTGGCCCCCCCACCTTATGTGAAAGAGCGCAAAGTGGAACTCATGTCGAGGGGTTCAATTTTACTTGCAAGGTGAATATTGGCGCCCTGCCCAAGGGCGGCGGGGACTCAATCGTGACGATTGCGGTCAGCGATGTAGTGGGTGATAGCAATCAAAAATTCAACGTTTGGCTCCCCGCACGATGACGGAACAAGATAAAAATATGACCTCTCATTTGTCTCTGCGCAGTAAAATCGCAAGACATGCCAAATCGGCAAAAACTCATATTCGGAAACGGATGTTCATATATTGTTACGTCACGACTATACTTATTTTTTTGATCATTCTTCCTTATGTAATCAAGGTCGATTCTTTTATTTCAGCGGCTCTCCGTTCCGAATATCTGGAACTTCAAATTCCTAAATCCTCACCATTCGCCATCGTTCTGCCTGCCGCAGCAGTACCGGGAGCTGCGGCCTGCAACGATACAATCACTATACGGGTTCCGCCCGGCTCAGGGGCGCGGGTCTATTATCAACGCATTATTGGAGACGATCTGAATATTCGTATCACTGGACGATATGGCTGGTCCTATAATGGTGGACCATTACAACCTGTAGACGGCACGACCAAATTCGTTTTAGGGCGGAATGGTAAACGTAACGATTGTCAATCTCCTGAGCATATTCGACTACCCATTTACGGGCGGATGATCGTCGGCCTGGAGTCCGGCGGCCCCGACCAAGCCCCCTCTTTGCCGATTCTGAGCGGCCAGATTCACATTTTCACGAAAATAATCGACAAGATTTGGATTTTTGGAAACCGCATTCCCTTCCGCGTCCTCCCTTTCATGTCATCCGGATTGTATGAGGCCGATACCATAACAATTGGCGCCGGTTCGCAGCTCTATGACACCAACGTCGATCAGGATGATGGCAAAAGTTCTGCTATATGGCATGGCTTCGTCGATATCGATTTTAGCAATATCAACAATACTGAGCGGGGTATGTTGATCGAAGCTGCATCCACTGCCAACGGTGTCAAACTAGTTTCCCCTGTCGAGGATGTAAAGGGTTCGGTATCGTTGTCAGATCAGTCCGACGTCGTATCGCTGTCCACGCTAGAGACTCTCATAAAAGACCCAAACATTCATGTTATATTGATTTTTTTGGGAATTCCCCTCGGAGTGGCGGAAGTTTTAGATAAAATTAAAAAGGCGTTCTCCTCCGAACAAAAATCCGACAGCCGCAATCACGTCAGAGGGGAAAGGGGAAAGAAATGATTAAGGTAGTGACGTTGGCCATAGTCTGCTTCGGCGTGACGGTCGGTTCCGTCAGGGCAGAGCCGGTGTTGGTCCAATCCGGAGCGGAATGGGGCCAGGGATGGGTTTTTCATCATGAAACCGGATGTTGGGTGGCTACGGCAAAACACGTAATGGCGACAGATTCGGCCGTGATTGTCGGTCCTGACGAACGTCAGGCGACGGTCTCCCCGTCAGGAATTTATCGTTCTCCTAATCTGGATATCGCCTTACTCAAGCTTCAGGGGCCTTTGGCCGATCAATGTCCGAATTCTCTTATCGGAGACAGCAAACTCGATCCCCTGCTTGACCGAATCAATCGCCAGAACGGTCAATTAGACATCGAACGCCGAAGTGGCGGCATGCAGGATAAAAACGTCGTTGCGAATGGTGTAGGCTATGCCAGGGCGGCCTTTTTGGGGAAATCCGACACGGATCCCACCATAAGGATCGAACCCAGGGATCGGGAAAACTGGTTGGCTGAAACCGATAGCGGCAGTCCGGTCCTGTTTGTCGAATCACAAGCGGCGATTACCGGAATTCCCATCGGGATCGTTACCGAGGTGAAGAGCCTGGGCGACAGACAAGTCATCACAGTCATCCGAATGGATGCGGTAAGACATTTCCTGGAACAAACCATTCCCCATGCGCCTCAGTTTCAGAGCATCAGCAGCACAGGCAGAAAACTCGCGGGCATTTCCGGAAGCACCGTGGACAGCAACTGCGGTCCCGACAATTTATTGCGCCAGGGGCCTGCGTGCGGTTGGAAGGCTAGGCGCGAATCTGCCAACCAACCCATAGCCATCACAATCGATTTGGGGTCCCCGGTTTCGAACATTTCTGCCATTCATATCAAGGTTGCCAACAACTCCGCCCCAGGCGGGTTCGTCGTGTCCACTCCCCTCCAGGAGCACAATGCTCAGGCAGCGGAACGACGCTGCGCCCTGCCCAGTGGTCAGCACGAAATCTCCTGTCCGGTCGGACTCCGGGAATCCCGCTATATCCGAGTTGCAGTCGACGACGACCAAGTTGAATTGATCGATATTGAACCTCTGATATCCGCGGCATCTCGCTGGCCACAGCAAGACCCTCCGGAACCGGCCACACAGCCTATTGGACAACCTGCCCTCTCCAAGACTACCGGTCGGCCTCATAAGTGAGCGATGTGCCTAGCCTAGCCGCATCGAAATCACAAATTTCTGTGTGATCGTTCATCGTCGCTGCTTGCCGAAGGTCCTGCACGATCCTGCGAGGCGTTTCGATGGGCTCGGCGCCGGCCAAGAGGTCACTCAGGGTAAAGATGCCGAAGCCATCAACTCATTCACTCCAACCCAATTTTCTCGCCTAGAGCCGGCCTGGAAAAATTGGACAGGGGGGATGAGTGGATTTTCTGCCTGAACGCGGCGATGATCGCCGCCGAACAGGGGAAAGACCATGACGAAGCGCACCCGCCGGAATCACACGCCGGCGTTCAAAGCAAAGGTGG
>JARLJB010000252.1 GCA_031291415.1 Telmatospirillum sp. | reverse complement strand
AGAACGCTTCATCATAGGCGTCCCGCAAACGCCGGCTGAGGTTTTGAGCCTTGGCATAGAAACGCCCCCGCTGGAATTTTGCGGCATAGCCGCCGATCAGCATCGTCAGCTTGAGAGTGTCGGAGAGTTCGCCCGATCGCTCGCGCCAACCGGCATGCGCCTCGCGAAGGCCGGTTACATAAAGGCCCCTCCACCCATAACCCAGGGCGTTCGCGTCCATCGTCGACTTGGTCATGCCTTCGGATGCGATTGCCAGCCAGATAGCCGGTCCAATGTTGTGCAGGGGGACTGAGACCGTAGAGACGATCGCGCCCAGACGAGTAAACGTCGTCGCCGCGTCGCGCACGGCGGCGTCGACCTCGGGTTCGGCGTCTCGACGGCCAAAACCCTCCTCAAGCACCCCAATTTTTAGGCCAGCGACGCCGGCGCTGAGGGTTGCGAGGTAGTCGCGTGGGCGATCGACGGCCCCCTGGCGAGGATCGAGTCCGTCACCCCCCGCGATCACACTCAACAGTAGGGCATTGTCGGCCACGGTACGGGTCATTGGGCCGAGGTGGTCCAGTGTCTGCGGATTCCGACTGAAGCCGGCCGGGTATTCCGACTTGAAGTCGGCCATCGTTCCGACTTGAAGCCGGCCACCATTCCGAACTGAAGCCGACCGGGGTTCCGAGGAATCTCCGGCCATACGGCTCAAGCTTTTGGCGTTTTCGCTTGGGTCAGCAACTCGGGCATCAGAGGCCTCGTGATTATCCACGAGGAGCATTTGATGCCGGCGAAGAGAGAGCTGACCATGAGGCAGATACGACAGATATTGCGGCTGGTCCGCGACGGCGTCAGCGCACGCGAGATCGGGCGCATGCTCGGCGTGGCGCGCAGCACGATCCAAGATAATTTGAAGCGCGCCGAGGCGGCGGGGTTGGCCTGGCCGCTGCCGGCCGAGCTTACCGACGCCGTCATCGAGGAGCGGCTGTTCGCCCGTTCCGGCGCAAAGCGGGGCTTTCGCCGCCGGGCCGAACCGGATTGGACGATGCTCGTCTGCGAGTTGAAGCGCCCAGGCGTCAATCTGATGGTGCTGTGGGAAGAATACCGCGCAAGCCATCCGGACGGCTATGGCTACAGCCGGTTCTGCGATCTGTTCCGGGAATTCGAGGCCCGGCTTTCGCCGGTCATGCGGCAGGACCACGTTGCAGGTGACAAGCTGTTTGTCGATTATTCCGGCAAGAAGATCGGTATTGTCGATCGGGAAACCGGCGTTATCCACGATGCCGAGATTTTCGTCGCGGTGCTCGGGGCCTCGAACTTTACCTATGCCGAGGCGAGTTGGACCCAGACGCTGCCGGATTGGATAGGCGCCCATGTCCGCATGTTCCGCTTCTTCGGCGGCGTGCCGCGCCTCCTCGTGCCGGATAATCTCAAATCCGGAGTGAACAAGGCGTCGTTCTACGATCCTGAGATCAACCGCAGCTACGGCATGATGGCGTCCCATTACGGCGTCGGCATCGTGCCGGCTCGGCCCTACAAACCCCGCGACAAGGCCAAGGTCGAAGCCGGCGTCCGCTTTGCCCAAAGCTATATTCTCGGACGGTTGCGGCGGCAGGTTTTCTTCTCGCTGGATGAGGCCAACCAGGCGATCGCGGGCGCGCTCGATCGCATGAACGATCACGTTATGCGCCGGCTTGGGCAGAGCCGGCGGCAATTGTTCGAGACGCTGGAGCGGCAAGCTTTAGCCCCGCTGCCCGATACCGATCACGAATTCGCCGAATGGCGCTTCGCCCGCGTGTCGCTCGACTACCATGTCGAACTCGACGGGTTTTTCTATTCGGTGCCGCATCAATTGATCCGGGAACAGGTCGATACCCGCGTGACCGGGCGCATGGTCGAGATTTTCCATCGCGGCCTCCGCATCGCCGTGCATGAGCGCCGCTATGGCGGTCGCCGCCACGGCACCGATCCCGATCATATGCCGAGTTCCCATCGCCGCTACGCCGAATGGACGCCCGACCGGTTCCGCCGCTGGGGCGGCTCGATCGGCCCCGAGACCGAAGGGCTGGTCATCGCCATCCTGGCCAACCGGCCACACCCGGAACAAGGCTTCCGGACCTGTCTCGGCATGCTCCGGCTGTTCAAGGATCTTGACCCGGCACGGGCCGAGAGGGTGGCCGCCCGCGCGATAGCGATCGGCGCGCTCACCTATAAAAGCATCGCCTCGATTATCGCCAACAAGCTGGATCGTGCGCCAGCGGAACCCGAGCCGCAATCGGTCGTCACTCACCCGAACCTGCGCGGTTCCGGTTACTTCCATTGAAAGGAAACACACCAATGCTGACCCATCCCACAATCGATCAATTGCACGGCCTCGGCCTTCACGGCATGGCTAAAGGGTTCAAAGATTTGATGAACCAGCCCGAGGCTCATAGCCTTGATCATACCGAATGGCTGGCCCTGCTGCTCGACCAGGAAGCCACGCTCCGCCGGCAGAAGAAGTTCGAGAGCCGCGCCCGTGCCGCCAAGCTGCGCCAGACCGCCACCGTCGAGGACGTCGATTACCGGGCATCGCGCGGTCTTGATCGCGCCCTTTTTCTGAAGCTCGCCGGCTGCGACTGGATCCGGGCAAAGCACAATTTGCTGATCACCGGGCCGTGCGGCGTCGGCAAGAGTTGGCTCGCCTGTGCGCTGGGGCAAAAGGCATGCAGGGAAGATCTCTCCACCTCATACCATCGTGTGCCCCGCTTGTTCGCGGCACTGGCCCTGGCACGCGCCGACGGCCGTTACACCAAGCTCCTGCGCCAGATCGCCCGCGTCGATCTGCTCATCCTCGACGATTGGGGACCCGAAACCCTCACCGCCGACCAGCGCCGTGATCTCCTGGAAATCGTCGAGGATCGCCACGACGCCCGCTCGATCATCGTCACCAGCCAGGTGCCGGTCGATCGCTGGTACGAAATCATCGGCAATCCAACAATCGCCGACGCCATTCTCGACCGTCTCGTGCACAACGCCTACCGCATCGAACTCACCGGCGACAGCATGCGGAAAAAGAAAAGCCCGGAACCCGTCACATCCGCCGCTTGACCAGCAACGGAGATCCATTCAATCATCAAACAGACCCAACGAGACCACGCCAAAAATGGCCGGCTTCAAATCGGAACCCCGACCGGCTTCGCGTCGGAATAAGTGGCCGGCTTCAGATTGGAATGCATGGCCGACTTCGTCGGAATCCGCACAGTGTCGCCTCAATGGGCATTGCCCCGGTGTACGGAACAAGCCCGTGGGTCGGCTTCAAGCCGACGACGCCGCAATAAGAAGCGGGCACCCGGATCGAGCCGCCCTGGTCGCCTCCGATCGCCATGTCCACATCGCCCGCCGCGACGAGCGCGGCGCATCCGGACGAAGAGCCTCCCGTGGTGTATCCGCGCAGCAGAGGATTGTGTGTTGGCCCCGT
>JARLJB010000251.1 GCA_031291415.1 Telmatospirillum sp. | reverse complement strand
TTGGTATTAGTTCCGCACCGACCGGGCGCGGCCGACCCACCTTGGATGAAACTTTTGGGGTTGCGGCGCTTTGGGTATTCTATCGGCGCCGTCGGCAAAGAGGTCGGTTTTTCTATGGTGCGGAAGAGCCCGTGTATTAGTTGGACCTGGGGCACCTCGATCACCCCCACTGGAGCCAAGGAGCAGCAATGTTCCCTGAGCACGTTGTCTAGAGTTCACCTTAGATGAGGTCCCCACGCTGGCGGCGCTGATGTGGTGTGGAGGAGAGCCCGATGGACATCATGCACGAACGAGTCGCCGGTCTGGATGTGCACAAGGCGATCATCGTCGCCTGTGTTCGGCTCATAGTAGGCGGCTCGATCACCCGGGAATGCCGAACGTTTGACACGACGACGGCTGGTCTTCTGGCCTTGCTGGCTTGGCTGACGGAGTCGGGTTGCACCCATGTGGCGATGGAGGCGACCGGGGTCTATTGGAAACCGGTGTGGAACATCCTGAGTGATGGCAAGTTCGAGTTGATCGTTGCCAATGCCGCCCACATCAAGAACGTTCCCGGCCGCAAGACCGACGTCAACGACGCCACGTGGATTGCCGATCTGGTGGCCTGCGGCCTGATCAAGGCGAGCTTCGTTCCGGAAGAGGAAATCCAGGAACTGCGCTCGCTGTTGCGCACCCGCAAGCAGTTGACCCGGGAGCAGACAAGCCATGTTCAGCGGATTCAGAAGACCCTCGAAGAGGCCAACATCAAACTGGATTCAGTGATCAGCGATATCATGGGGCTGTCTGGTCGCAAGATGATCGAGGCAATGATCGCCGGTCTGCGTAATCCAGCCAAGTTGGCCGAATTGGCCGATCGACGGATCAAGGCGTCGCCCAAGGTGCTGTACGATGCGCTGCATGGGCGGATGACGGATCATCACTGTTTCCTGCTGCGGCTGCACCTTGGGCAATACGATGCCTTGAGTACGTCCATTGAGATGATCGATCGGCAGGTCGATGCAGCGATCACCAAGATGGACGAGGAGGTGGCGGCCGGGCAGGCCACCTTTCGCGCCCTGATCCTCCTTCTGTGCACGATCCCAGGCATCGGCCCCTTGGCCGCAACGGTCATCCTCTCGGAAATCGGGCGCGACATGAGCCGCTTCCCGACAGCCGGACATTTGCTCGCCTGGGCCGGGATGTGTCCGGGCCAGAACGAGAGCGCCGGCAAGCGCAAGTCGTCGCGTCTGCGAAAAGGCGCCCCATGGCTCAAGACCCTGCTCGTCCAATGCGCCTGGGCGGCCACCCGCAAGAAAGACAGCTACTACAAAGCGCAGTTCAACCGGCTACGCGGCCGACGTGGCCCCAAAAAAGCGATCTGCGCCGTCGCCGCCTCCATGCTGACCGCGATCTACCACATGCTGAAGGACGGAACCGAGCATCAGGATCTCGGCGCCGACCACTTCGATCGGCGCTCGACCGACGTCAAAGCCAACCGTCTGGTCGCCCAACTCACCAAGCTCGGGTTCCAGGTCCAACTGCAGCCCCTCAGCCAAGCCGCCTGATGTCATCGCCAACCTTCCATCAGCGTGCAAGCCCACGCTTTTACAGGCCGCCAGACAGGCGGCTGGATCGGCGCGGCCCCGCCGATCCAGTTTGTTTCTGTCTAGTAGACGCCCCCCAGGTTGACCGCGCTGTGGACGGTATCGACGTAGAAAACAAGACGACCGCACAACGCCCCGGCCAATAGGAGAACCGGCAACCAGACGGGGATGCGCCGCACGGCCAGGACAACCAGCAATGGCAAAATCAGACCGACGCCGATATGCGCCCAGTAAAGCGTCGAGGCGAAATAGGCCACCGCCGTCAGGCGCATGATCGCGCCACCGGACAACCAGATGCAGGGGGAGATGAGAAAAAGCAGCAGCCCCGCAACCAGAGCCCCCACCAGGATCCTGCGCAGGAAGGGTTGCCTGTCCTGCGGTGCGAACCAAGAAGCGGTGCCGGCACCCAGGATGATTGCCGTAACCAGGAAGAAGGCGAAGGGCAGCGCATTGTTCACGGCCGGAAAGCTGGGCGGCGCATACACCATGCCCTGCACGAAGAGGGCGACCAGTCCGGCGGCGGCGGCGGCGATCACCAGAGCCCGGACCGCACCGAGAAACCCGGTCACCGCCATCAGGGCGACAAGCAGACCGAAGAGCAGGGCTTCACGCGAAAGCCAGGCGGTGGACAGGTGAATCACGGCGCGCGGGGCCCCCTCGGGATGGCCGAGGTGCGTCAGGGAAACGACGAGACCCAGGGCCAGAATGCCGGCCGAGGCCAACCATTGGATCCGGGCCGACGGCTCCGGCCGCGCCGACCGACCGGCCGTGCGCAGGGCGTAAAGCAGGGTCAGACCGATCGCCTGTTGGCTCAGAATCGTGAAGATGACGAGAGGAAGCTCGAAGCTCGGCGTCATGATACGTCCTCCCTCTTGATGATTTTCGGCAGTTCGGCCTGACGAAAGCGCGTCGACGGGTTGAGCCGCCCCATCTTCGGAAAGCCGGGAGGAAATTGCACGGCGCCGGGATCGGCGAAGGTCGCGAGATCGATCAGCGTGAGGGCGTTCGTCGGGCAACTGGCGACGCAGGCGGGATCGAGCCCGGCATCCAGGCGCTGCCAGCACAGGCTGCACTTTTCGGCCCGCTTCTGCACCGGATTGAAACGCGGCGCCCCATAGGGACAGGACCGGATGCAGTTGCCGCAGCCGATGCATTGCTCCTGATGGTGCACGACGATGCCGTCCTGCGGACGTTTGCTGTAGGCGTCGACCGGGCAGACCTCCAGACAGGCCGGGTGCTCGCAATGATTGCAGGCCAGGGAGTAGAAGGCCCTCTCGTGATGGGGGTAGATCTCTTCCTTGAGCGGATAGACCTGACGCCAGATCACACCAGGCTCCTGCTGGTACTGATTTTTGCACGCCATGGCGCAGGTGAAGCAGCCGATGCAGCGCTTGGCGTCGACATAGAACCCGAGTTGCTTTTTCATGGCCAGCCTCCCTATGCCCGAGCCACATCGGCGAACTGGTCATGAATGGCGACACCTGGCGCCCCGGTTTTGTAGGCGCCCATGTCGGCCGAGGTATCGTCGACGAGATTTTGGCAGTTGAAGGCCAGACCTTTGTACCAGGTCTCGTACATGAGCAGCGTGTCGGGCGGCACATCGCTCGTGAGACGGGCCGCCAGGCGCACCTCCCCCACCTTGTTGAAGACGCGCACCATGTCGCCATCGGCGATTCCACGCTGGGCCGCCGCCCGCGGGTGGATATAGACGAAGGGGGCGGGATTGAAGTCCGCCATCCAGTCCAGATTCTGGAACTGCGAGTGGATGGCGAATTTGTGATGCGGCGTCAGGAGACGCAGCTTGTCATAGGGCGCCCGCCCCTCCTTGTACATGGGCAGGGCGTCGTGTCCGTTCTTCGCGCACAAATCCGAGCGGAACTCGTATTTCTTCGAAGGGGTGGCGAACTTGCCGTCGGCCCACGAGGCCGAGGACGCCAGCTTGGCCTTGGCCGGTCCCTTGCGCAGGTCCTCCCAGGAGGAAAGGCCGAAAAGGTCGTAGATGTCTTTGTTGAACTCGCGGGCCATCCAGTCTTTCGAATCGATCTCGGTGGCGAAAGTGCAGGAACCGGGCGCCAATTCGTTCATCCGCCGGGACAGCGCGGCGGCGATCTGAATATCGGACTTGGCCTCGTGGAGCGGTTTGATGGCCTGTTCGTTGAGGGATAGCCAGTAATGCCAGTAGGAGGCATTGACGGTCCAGTCCTCGAAAAGCGTCGTCACCGGCAGGACGATATCGGCCTGTTCGACGGTCTGATTGAAGAACTGGTCGACGGCCACGACCATCTCCAGCTTGTCGAAGGCCTTCAGCATCTTCGGCCGGTCGAAGTCCTGGGACAGGACGTTCTTGCAGGCGACCCACAGCATGCGTATGGGTGGGTCCTTGGCATCCAGAATTTCCTGCGCCGTCTTGTTGATGTTGAGGGCGCGGTCGGCGTATTTGGCATTGCCCGCGCCGCCGGAGACGTCGAACTCGCCCTTTGGCCCACTGGCCCCCAGCCAGCCTTTGGAACCCTCCGGCGGCTTTTGCAGCATGGCGTGATAGTTGAAGCCCCAGGTCTGCAAATGACCGTAGCGGGCTCCGCCGCCCGGCTTGCCGACATTGCCGGTCATCGCCACGAGGGCGTCGAGAACGCGCACAGCGGCACCGCCGTTGACATGGCGTTGCATGCCATAGCCGATCCAGATTGTCGCTGGCCGCGCCTGGGCGAACTCCTCGGCAAGGGCTTTGATCTGCGCGATGGGCACGCCGGATTTCCCGGCCGCCCATTCAACGGTGACGTTGTCGCGCAGATAGGCGGCGAAATCGTCGAAACCGACCGAATGTGCCGTCACCCACTCGCGGTCGTAGAGTCCGCGGTCGAGAATGTGGCGGCACAACCCGAGGGCCAGGGCGCAATCCTCACCGGCGCGAATCTCGACATATTCGTCGGCCTTGGCGGCGGTTTGCGTGAACACCGGGTCCACCACCACCATCTTGGCGCCGGCCTCCTGCGCGGCGTACAGGAACTTCATCGAGTGCACCGAGCACCACGCCGGGTTGGCGCCCCAGACGATGACATAGCGGGCCTGCGGCAGATCCTCGGGATCGTTGCACCACATGGAGCCCATGTCGAAGTTCTGCGCGTCGATGCCCGCCGGCCAACAGGGAGTGCCAACCATCCGCGTGGTGTAACCCAGCGAGGACATCATGCCCTCGACGCCATAGTTGGTGATGCCGAAGTTGCCGGAATATTTCGTCAGGGCAAGACCGAGCAGCGATCCGTCGCGCTCCTTGATGTCGAGGATCTTGCGGGCGATCTTGTCCATCGCCTGATCCCAGGACAGGCGCTTCCAATTGCCGCTCCCCCGGCCCTGCTGCTCCATGGGATATTTGATGCGGTCGGGACTGTAGACCCGGCGCACGTAGCTGTTGCCTTTGACGCAAAGCCCGCCGCGCGTAAACGAGGATTCCGGGGCACCTTCCACGAACTTGACGACGCCGTCCTTGACGTAGCTGATGATGGAACAAGTGTCGTAACAATTGCGGGGACAGGCATTGCGAAAGGTCTGATAGCCCCCTTCCCAAACCTGCCCGGCCTCGGCGGTTCCCGGCCGCAAAAGGCCGCAGGGAAGACCCGCCAACGCTCCGGTCGCCAGCAATCGGCTGAGAAAGGAGCGGCGGGAAACAGAATTCTCCAGGATCCGCTCCATGGCCTGCTTGGTCATTGGGCTCATGCTGCCGTACCTCCTGGTTGATGCGTCATCGGGAGAGACTCCTGCGGAAGATCCTTGATCGCGGCGGCGAGCCACGCGGAGAGAAACGCGATCGCGCGGCTGATTTCAGGATGGAGAGGCGCCGGCGCCTGCATGACTTTGGCCGTGAACAGCGGCAGCCAACAGGCGAGGTGGTCGTGCAGGAAATAGTGCCATAGGGCATCGAGCTCGGCGCTTTGGTCCTGCGCGCCAAGCACACGGAAGGCCAGCACGGCGTCCAGTTCCAGGGCGAGATGGTCGTAGGGCAGCTCTTCGTCAAATGACGAGGAAAGGCCGAGCGCGTCGTAGACGGCGGCGGCCCGGCGCGTCGATTCACCCATCAGCCGGCAATCGGGGTCGAGATAGACCGAGGCGTAGGGCGGCGCGACAACCACACCGGGTCCGACGAACAGGCGGTTGAAGGCGTATTCCAATTCATCGGCCGCCTGCGGCAGGCCAGAGGCCCGGTCAGGCGGCGTCTTGCCGGTCGCCGTCATGACGGCGCAAGCGGCGACCATGGCCCGGCCGTCACGGGCCGAGAAGAAGTCCCGCAGGGCGATCAAAATGGCGTTCCAGTCCATGCTTGGCTCCACCGGCGCATTTCGGATTTCGCCGATTATGGGCTGCCCGGATGACTTTCACAGAGGAGCTATCGGGGGAATAATGGGGATGGATACCCCCCCATTATTTTGCCGGAACTCTTGGCGCCTGTTCCAAGAGCCCGATGGACCAAGGGGCCAGGCGGACGCGCATGGCGTCGGGAGCCCCGGCTGGCCGGTGGAGCTCTTCCGATGGCCTTCGCCATGGACGCTGTCGCACGCTATCTTAGGCGTATAAGCTGGAGAAATGGGCGACGGGCCAAATCGCTCTCAGCTGATCGCCGCAATTGGTACGTGAGGGAAGACCATGCCCCGGGAGATGCTCCTGGCCCTCGAAGGACTGGTGGAACCGTTCTTGGTCAAGTGGACCGAGCACATGAACCGTGCCGGATATCTGCTTCTCACCACGGCCAAGAAGGAGGACTGCATCCTTTCCTATCAGGGCTTTTTGCAGCCGCTATGGACGGAACTGCGGGCCCGGCGCGACCTTGGGGATTTCGCCTCCCTGTTGCGGCGACAGGATGGCTGGGCCGAGGACGTCCTCGCCATGTCGCAACGCCATCGCTTCCGCGGCGTAACCGCGGAGATGTTCCTGGGCTGCTTCAAGACCCTGGTTCATTCCGTCGAGGACCTGCTGCACGAGATGAACGCCCCGGCGGACCGCACCCTTGCGGCGACGGACATTTTGCGCCGTTACGCCGACGCGCTGGACACGCTGCTGATCGGCCACTGGACGGCCCTGTCACAACAGGAGGCGCTTGCCCGGCTGGACGCCAGCAACCGGCAGCTGACCTTACAGAAGAACAAGTTCGAGAACATTTTCGCCACGACATCGGACCTGGTCCTGGTGACGGATGCGCGGGGCCGGGTCGAAGAAGTCAACAAGGCGGCCCGCTTTTTCCTGGGTGAACCGTCGCCGGACCACACCACCGTCTGGGAGATTCTCGACCTCAAAGGCGGGACGATGGCCGAGGTCCTGGCCCTCTATCCACCGGACGCGGCGCACGAGATCGGCATCCGTGACGGAACGGTCTTTCTCGAGATGCGCATTGCTCCGTTCTCGTCGGTGTCGCTGGCCTCTTCGAACTACCTTTTCCTGCTCACCGACATCACCGGCCATGTCCGGTACAGGGTGACGCTCGAAGAAAACGTGCGCGCCCGCACGGCGGAGCTGGAACAGAAAACCGCGCGGCTGGAGGAAATGAACATCACGCTCCGCAACGTCCTCAGCAGCATCGAGAGCGAGCGCAAGGAGTCCCAGCGGTCGATCGCCCACGCCGTCGAGACGACGCTGTTGCCGACGCTGAAATATGTGCAGAGCGCCGACGATCCGGCCGTGCGCCGGGGCTACGCCGGGCTGCTGAGCGATCAGCTCATGCGCCTTTACGACGATTCGGGCGGCGGCGACGCGCGCCTGCTGTCGCTGACGCCCACCGAATTCAAGATTTGCCAATTCATCCAGTCAGGAAGCCGGACGAAGGACATCGCCGAGGCTCTCAATCTTTCGGTCGAGACAGTGCAGTCGCACCGTAAGAACATCCGCCGAAAATTGAGCCTCAGCGGCAAGGACGTGAATCTCTTCACCTTCCTGAAAGCTTCAGGATGACCCCGAAGTTATTGAGACAGCTTTGCTTCTTCAAGGCGAGACTGCCGATCTAGACGACCGGATAGAGATAGTCGGTGAGATAGCCATCGGCTTCCAGTTTCGCCTCGTCGAAAAAGAGGATTTCATAAGCGTCGCCCAGGGCGGCCTGGACTTCCCGGGCGAGGTTCAAACCATCGGCAGTGAACCTTGCCAGTACGGCCGGACGCCCGGGATCGCTTTCGTCACGGGTGGCGTCGGTAAAGGCCAGCGACCATTGGCCAAGCCGATCCGCCAGTTCCTGCGGCAACGTCAGATCGACCGCCGAAACCGATCCGCCGGCCGGCCGCCACAACCCTTCGGCGCGCCCGCGCGCCATCACCACCAGAACATTGGGAGCGTATTCCGGTGGCAGGATCTGTTCGTTTTCCTCTTCCATGATCGCCCCTGCCAGCCGCACGACGCCTCATCTATCGGACCACGAAAACAATGTCTTACGGGAACCGTAAAGATACAATGGCGAAGTGTCGCGCTACCATGACGACAACGACGCCGGCCACCTCAGACGACGGCGGAACAATGGGCGGCGGCGATGCGCCAGACTCCGCCATCGCCACGCCACACACGTGTATAGCGAAGAGTTCCGGCGAAATCGCGCCCGTCGTGACGACCGGCGATATCAGCGACAACAACGACCACGGCGGCATTGTCGCCCAATGGCCGGATCTGCCGGTCGCTAAAGTCAAGCCGGGAAATCTTCAAGATCCCCGACCGATGCGCCGCAAGATCGTCGGCCTTGCTCCAACACCGGCCGTTTTGATCCGTGAAAATGAGATCCGCGGCAAGCAGATCGTCAAGACCGGCAATGTCGCCGGTGAGAATGGCTGCCCGAAGGGCGGCCTCGCACGCTTCAATGGTCATCGTTTATCCCGCATAAGCTACATTTACGGCCAGGCTGGAAATCGCCCATTTCATATCGGCTGGTGCTAGACTTCACCGGCAAGCAGGAACAGGAGCCCCCAAGTTGAGAACCACCATTGTCGCCATGGTCTTGGCTGCCGCCTTGTCGGCTGGGATGCCCGCCAAGGCCCAATATGCCCCTGCCCCACAGGAAGAGAACGTCTTATCGCGGCTTTCCGCCGAGACGGCGGACGCCATGCAGGCGATCAACACACCATGGTATGGCGAGAGAATAACCCATATCGCCCACCGAATCCTTGAATTCGGACAGCCGGCGGCCGACGTGGTAAGCCAGACGATCTATCAGGTTTCCGCTCAAAATTCTCAATGGGTGCCCGTCGCCCAACAGATGTCTCAAGACATCAATCGGGTTATCGGCGATATCCAGGCACAGGCTGGAAGGCCGGCAATGCCGTTATTCCAATTGTTTATCGGGCCGGGCGAGCACAGAGAGGGACGGGAGGAACAGCACGAGCGTGAGCGTCATGATCCGGGACAACAGCAAGCTCCGCAGTATCACCAGGAACCGCCACAGCAGAACCGACAGATGAATCAGCCGCAGTCGGGTGGGACGCCTCAGCAACCGCCACAGCAGAGCCAACCAACCCGTCAGGCGCCGCAAGCAGGCCACGAGCCGGGACAGGGCCATCCGTGCGACGATGCCCGCGATCCGAATTGCCGCGAACATCATTAAGATCCGCGTGCGTCAAATCTGACGCGCCCCGCTCCCGGGGCCGGATGGCCCTGCCGGCTTCTTGAGGGCATAAGAAAAACGGGGAACACCACAGGCTTTCGCCCTGCTGGCAATTCCGGGCGTTTCCTTGCCACAGAACTCCCACACACGGTTTGCGCAACACTGCCGCCAAATGCAAAACAACGCGTCACACGGCATCGTGTAACGCGTTGCTTTTTCCGGGAAACTTTGGTGGAGCCGAGGAGGATCGAACTCCTGACCTACGCATTGCGAACGCGTCGCTCTCCCAGCTGAGCTACGGCCCCTTATGAGGAGGCGGATAATGGGGAAAGGCCTGTCCGTTGTCAAGCCCGAGTCTGGCGGCGGCGCGAGGGAGCGATTTTCGCGCCGGACCAGGGTGTCGATTGCCGAAATTCCTTGTCGGCACCCCTCTTGCAGGAACAGGCCGCTGCCGCTAGGGTACCCTCCGTTTGAAATCCTCCGAGGCTGCAGCCATGCACGACGTCCTGATGCCGCTTATCATCGTGGTCAATTACGCCATCGAACTGTTCAAGCTGATCGTGCTGGCGTCCATCGTGATGAGTTGGCTCGTCGCTTTTAACGTCCTCAACACGCACAATCGCGTCGTCTATATGGTGGTGGACACGCTTTACCGGATCACCGAGCCGGCGTTGCGTCCGTTGCGGCGGATCATTCCCAACACCGGTGCCGTCGACCTGTCGCCGATCGCCCTGTTTTTCATCCTGTGGCTGATCCAGATGTATCTGCCGATGCTCGCCCGTGGTTTGTGATCGTCCAATTGCCGACGGACCGCCGGAAAGCCCCCTGACCGTCGTCGCCGGGGGCTGTCGCCTGGCGGTCAAGCTGACACCGAAAGCCTCTCGCAACCGTATCGAGGGGGTCGCCGTCGAAGCCGATGGCGGTGGCATTTTGAAAGTGTCGGTCACTGCGGTGCCCGAGGATGGCAAGGCCAACAAGGCGTTGATCGACCTGTTGGCCAAGAGCTGGAAGATCGCCAAGCGATCGATCTCCATCGTGGCCGGGGCCACCGACCGGCGCAAAGTGCTTTTCATCGAAAATGACGCCGACGATATGCGGCGCCTGCTGAACGATTGTGTGAGGACAAGATGAGCGAAGCGAAGATCATTGACGGCAACGCCGTCGCCGCCGAGGTCCGGGCCGCCGTCGCCGCCCGCGTCGAGACGCTGAAGGCGACCGGCGGTGTCCCGGTCCCTGGCTTGGCCGTCATTCTGGTCGGCGCCGATCCGGCCAGTCAGGTCTATGTTCGCAACAAGAACAAGCGCGCCAAAGAGGTGGGGATCGCCTCCTTTGAACATTATCTGCCGGCCGAGACCACCGAAGTGGAGCTTTTGGCCCTGGTCGAGCGACTCAACCTCGATCCCACCGTGCATGGCATTCTCGTGCAACTCCCGCTGCCGCCGCAGATCGATGCGCAGAAGATCCTGGAAGCGATCCATCCGGCCAAGGACGTCGACGGCTTCCATCCCTTCAACGTCGGCCGCCTGGTCACCGGCGGCGCCGCGCTGATCCCCTGCACGCCGCTTGGCTGCCTGTTGCTGGCCAAGCGTGAACTGGGAAGCCTGGCAGGCAAGCGGGCCATCGTCGTCGGCCGGTCGAATATCGTCGGAAAGCCGATGGCGCAGCTTCTCCTCAGAGAATCGGCTACCGTCACCATTGCCCATTCGCGGACCCAGGACCTGGCCGGCGAATGCCGTCGCGCCGACATCCTGGTCGCCGCCGTCGGGCGGCCGGAAATGATCCGGGGCGATTGGATCAAGCCGGGTGCCCTGGTGCTCGACGTCGGCATCAACCGCATCCCCGCCGCCGAACCCGGGAAAACCAAGCTGGTCGGCGATGTCGCTTTTGCCGAAGCTGTCCGCGTCGCCGGCGCCATCACTCCGGTTCCCGGTGGCGTCGGGCCGATGACGATCGCCATCCTGCTGCGCAATGTCGTCGAGGCCTGTTGCCGTCTGCACGGCCTGCCATTCCAGGAAGTCCTGTGAGCGATCCATGGACACGCCCGATCTGATCCCCCTGATCCTGGCCGCCGCCGCCTTCGTCGGCAGCCATCTGGGCGTCTCCAGCACCCGCCTGCGGCCCTGGTTGATCGCCCGCCTTGGGCGCGGCGCCTATCTCGGGCTCTATTCCGCCCTGTCGGTCGCTTGTCTGGTTTGGCTGATCTTTGCTTATGCCGACACGCCGTTCCTGCCGCTGTGGCCAGAAACCCGGGCGGCGCGCTGGCTGACCGTCGGCCTGATGCCGGTCGCCTTGATTCTCCTGGTCGGCGGCTTGCGACCGGACAATCCGACGTTGCTGATCCATCGGGCTGATAGCATCGTCGAACCGCCGCACGGCATTCTGGCCGTCACCCGCCATCCGATGATGTGGGGCATCGGCCTTACCGCCATCTTGCATCTTTTGGCGGCCGGCGACCTTTCCTCACTCATCATGTTCGGCTCGGTCTCCGGCTTGGCGTTGGGGGGAACGATTTTGCAGGATGCCCGGAAACGCCAGGAGGATCCCGCCCTATGGACGCGACTGGCGGCACAGACGTCCCATCTGCCGTTCCTGGCGATCCTCCAGGGACGCGCCCACGTCACCGGCCGGGCACTCGCTGTTCCGGTGATCGGCGGCCTGGTACTCTACGGTCTGATGCTGGCGGCGCATCAAAGTCTGTTCGGAATTTCGCCGTTCTGACCGGTTCAGAGCGGCCCACGCCTCGCCTGAATCTCTCCTGACATCTTCGGTTTTCCAACCCTCGCCGATGCGGCTTTTGCGGATGTGGAAGTTGGACTAACCTGTCTGCGGGAACAATCCTTGCCGAGAGCGAGGGTAAAATGAAATTTTCCGAGCTTATCCCCGTCAGCGAATTGCAGGCTCTCTGCGAGAGCTTCACCATGCTGACAGGCGCGGTGACGGCGGTGCTCGACCTGGACGGAGACATCCTGGTCGCCACCGGATGGCAGGATATCTGCACCCAATTTCATAGAAGAAATCCTTTGACGGCGATGCGTTGCCGGGAAAGCGATACTGTCCTGGCCGGACAGTTGAAAAGCGGGGAAAAATATAACGTTTATAAATGTAAGAATGGACTGGTTGATGTTGCTGTACCGATCATCATCGGGGGAGAGCATGTCGGAAATTTCTTTACTGGACAGTTTTTCTTCGAGGAACCGGATAGAGACTATTTCATGCGCCAGGCCGACGAGTTCGGTTTCGACAGGGAATGTTATCTTCAGGCTCTGACCAGAGCACCCGTCTTTGGCGAAGATAAAGTGCGGGCGATGATGGATTTCTTTACCCGCCTGGCCCGATTGATCGGGGATATGGGGCTCGCTCGGGCCAACCAGGAGAAGACGAACCGGGAACTGCGCGAATCGCGGCATTTGCTGCAAACCATCATCGATACAGCGCCCATCCGGGTGTTCTGGAAGGATCGGGACCTCCGCTATCTGGGCTGCAACCCTGTTTTCGCCGCCGATGCCGGGAAAAACGGCCCGGCGGAGGTGATCGGCCAGGACGACTCCCAGATGGCGTGGACGGATCAGGCAGAGATGTATCGCCAGGATGACCGCAACGTCATCGAGACGGGCCTGGCCAAGCCGTTCTATGACGAACCGATCGCCACGTCCGATGGCCGGACGACCTGGGTTCGCACCGCCAAGGTTCCGTTGCGCAATCGGGACAACGAGATCATCGGCGTGCTGGGCATTTATGACGACGTCACCGAGCGCAAACGGGCGGAGGAAGAGCTCCGGCACTACAAGGACCACCTCGAGGAAGTGGTGCAGCAGCGCACGGCGGATCTGGTCCTGGCCCGCAATGCGGCGGAAGCCGCCAATAAGGCCAAGAGCGTGTTTCTGGCCAATATGAGTCACGAATTACGCACGCCGTTGAATGCCATTCTCGGCTTTTCCAGCATGATGCTAAGGGATCCGGCTCTGTCCGAGAGCCAGAGCGCCAGCCTCGACATCATCAGCCGTAGCGGCGAACACCTGCTGGCGCTGATCAACGACGTCCTGGAAATGGCCAAGATCGAGGCCGGACGGCTGCAGTTGGATGACGTCTCGTTCGACTTGGGCGGCATGGTGCGCGACGTCATCGAGATGATGGAGGTGCGCGCCCGCGAGAAGGGGTTGCGGCTGCTGATCGACCAGTCCTCGGCCTTTCCGCGCTATATCGTCGGAGACGAAGCCCGCTTGCGCCAAATGCTGATCAATCTGGTGGGCAACGCCATCAAGTTCACCCGTGAGGGCGGCGTGACCATCCGGCTGGGAACCTCCGACCGGCCTGACTCCATTTTACTGATCGAAGTCGAGGATTCCGGTCCCGGCATCGCGCCGGAGGATCGGGAACGCATCTTTGAGCCCTTCACCCAACTCGATGAACAGGGGAGCAACAAGGGAAGCGGACTGGGACTGGCCATCACGCATCAGTTCGTACAGCTCATGGGCGGTAAGATCAGCCTGCGAAGCGAACTGGGCAATGGGTCGCTGTTTCGCGTCGAATTGCCGCTGAAGACCGCCGCCGCCGCCGACATCGCCAAAACCAACGAGATGGGCAAGGAAGACGTGGTGGGGCTGGCTCCCGGCCAGCCGGAATACCGCATTCTGGTTGTCGAAGACTCGCTGGAGAACCAGGTGCTGTTGAGACAGTTGATGGAGTCCGTCGGCTTCCAGGTCAAAGTGGCCGAGAACGGCTTGCAGGGAATCGAGCTGTTTCAGAGCTGGCGGCCGCATTTCATCTGGATGGATCGCCGGATGCCGGTCATGGATGGGCTGAAGGCGACGAAGATTCTGCGCAGTCTTCCCGGCGGCAGGGATGTCAAGATCGTCGCCGTCACCGCGTCCGCCTTCATGGAGCAGCGCGAAGAGATGCTGGACGCCGGACTGGACGATTTTTTGCGTAAGCCTTATCGCTTCCACGAAATATTCGAGTGCCTGTCCAAGCACCTGGGCGTGCGGTACACTTATCGACGTCAGTCCGTGCCTGAGAAAGCCGTTGTATTGACGGCGGAAATGCTATCGGTCCTGCCGGATGAAATCCGCAACGACTTGAAAAATGCGCTGGAAAGCCTGGAAAAACAGCGCATAGCGCACGTTATCGAAAATATTTCTTCGTATGACCGGAAATTGCATAAAGTATTAATCAGCCTAACGAAGAAATTTGACTATCCATCCATTCTGAATGCATTGCGGACCAACTGATCGAGAACCGCATGACAGGCAAGGGGGAAATTCTCGCCGTCGATGACACTCCGGACGCTCTCATGTTTTTATCGGAGCTTCTGGAAGCCGAGGGTTATAGCGTCCGTTCCGCCATCGACGGCGAACTGGCGGTGCGTTCCGCCATCAGCAATCCGCCGGAACTGGTGTTGCTGGATATCCGCATGCCCGGGATGGATGGCTTCGAGGTCTGTCGAAGGCTGCGGGCGCATGTGGAAACGCGCGATGTTCCGATCATCTTTGTCAGTGCCCACTCGGAAATGAACAAGATGCTGGAAGGCTTCGCATTGGGAGCGGTGGACTTCGTCACCAAGCCCTATCGACGCGAAGAATTGCTGGTTCGGGTCCGCACGCATTTGGAAATCCATCGCCTGCGTCATCATCTTGAGGAACTGGTGGACGAACGGACCAGGGAACTCCGGCAGGCGCTGACAAAGATCGACAACGAACGGGTCCAGTTGCACACGCTGCTGGCCACCATTCCCGATCTGATCTGGCTGAAGGACGTCCAAGGCGTCTTCCTGTCGTGCAACTCCGAATTCGAACGGTTCTTCGGCGCCCGCGAGAGTGAGATCGTCGGAAAGACCGATTACGACTTTGTGGCTAAGGATCTGGCGGATTTCTTCCGGCAGAAGGACCGCGAAGCGATGATGGCCGGCCAGCCAAGCATCAATGAGGAAACGGTCACCTATGCCTGCGACGGCCATCGGGCGGTGTTGGAGACCATCAAGACGCCCCTGCACGACGCCGCCGGGACGCTGGTTGGTGTTCTCGGCATCGCCCGCGACATCACCCAGCGCAAGGCGGCCGAGAACCGTATTCAGGAACTGGCCTTCTATGACCAGCTGACCCGTCTGCCGAATCGGCGTCTGTTGATGGATCGATTGACCCAGGCGTTGGCCGCTGCCACGCGAACCGGGCGGAACGGAGCCCTGCTGTTCGTCGACCTGGACAACTTCAAGACACTGAATGAGACCCAGGGCCACGAAACCGGCGACCTATTGCTGCGGGAGGTGTCGCAGCGCCTGATGACCATCTGTCGCGATGTCGATACCGTGGCACGCATCGGCGGCGACGAGTTCGTTGTCGTTCTGACCGATCTCAGCGAAAACCCCGAGGAAACGGCCGCCAGGGCAGAAATGGTCGGCGAGAAAATCCGCGTCAACCTGGCCGAGCCTTACCGGATCTCGGGCAAGGAGTTCCGCAGCACGACGAGTATCGGCATCACCTTGTTCGGCGAACCTGACGTCGGCATCGACGGATTGATGAAGCAAGCCGAGATCGCCATGTACGAGGCGAAGGCCGCGGGACGCAATACCGTGCGCTTCTTCGATCCGGATTTGCAGGCCGCCATCCATATGCGGGCCGAGATCGAGGCCGACCTGTTCCAGGGAATAAAAGAAAATCAGCTGGTTCTTTATTACCAGCCACAGGTGGAAAGCGGCGGCGTCCTGACCGGGGCCGAAGCCCTGGTGCGTTGGCGCCATCCCAGGCGCGGCATCGTCTCTCCCGCCGATTTCATTCCCCTGGCCGAGGAAACCGGCCTGATCCTGCCGTTGGGGCAGGGCGTCCTTGAGACGGCCTGCGCCCAATTGACCAAGTGGAGCGGGCATCCGCGGCTGGCGCATCTGACCATCGCGGTGAATGTCAGCGCCCGCCAGTTCCGTCAACCGGATTTTGTCGATACCGTTCTGGCGGTCCTTGGGAAAACCGGGGCGAACCCGCAGCGACTGAAGCTTGAATTGACCGAAAGCCTACTGGTCGAGAACGTCGAGGACATCATCAGGAAGATGGTCCGGCTCAAAGCCGAAGGCGTGGGATTCTCGCTGGACGATTTTGGCACCGGCTACTCATCGCTGTTCTATCTGAAGCGATTGCCTTTGGACGAATTGAAGATCGATCAGTCCTTTGTCCGCGACGTGCTCACCGACCCGAACGATGCCACCATCGCCAAAACCATCGTGGCGTTGTCCCAAAGCTTCGGTCTGGGAGTGATCGCCGAGGGCGTTGAAACGGCCGAACAACTGGCCTTCCTGGCGCACTCGGGATGCCGCGTCTACCAGGGATACTTCTTCAGCCGGCCCTTGCCGATGGAAGACTTCGAACGCTACGCCCTCGACGCCCCGTCGTCCCCTGCCGTCGCCGACGGACGGGCGACAATGCCGACCCCGTCGGCATGGAAATTGGACTAACCTGTCTGTCGGGGAAGAGCGTGTTCCGAGATCCTCGCCTCATCCAAAATCCAGTTCGCGAACGCCTGTAACGGCCCCTCACCCAGCTTGATCGGCTCCGGAAGAACGAGACAGAACTTCTTGGCAATCGTTTTGCCTTCCGGCCAAGGAGCGGCCAGGCGACCTTGTTTGAGTTCCGCCTCGACATAGAGACGCGGCACCAATGCGACGCCCAGGCCGGCCAGAGCCGCCTCGATCAGCATGGAGTGAAGGTCGTAACGTGCGCCGACCGCCGGATTGGTCAGCTTGATGCCGGTCTCTTGCGCATAAAGCTGCCACGCTTCCGGATTTTGGCGCCTGTGAAGGCGTGGCAATCCATCGAGCAAGATCTCTGGTTTGACGTCCGTGAGAAGTGCCGGGTGGCAAACCGGGATCAATACTTCCCGCAACAAATGATGCGTGTGCAAACCCGCCCACGCGGGATGTTCGAAATGGATTGCCGCGTCGAAACCGCTACCGGCGAGAATGAAGGGCTCCATGCGTTCGGCGAGATGCACCGTGATATTCGGGTTCTTGTCCTGAAATCGCTTCAAACGAGGAATGAGCCAGCGGGTGGCGAAGGTCGGGATGGCGGCAATGTCGATGCTTTTCCCATCAATGGGTTGCCCCATCAGGTACTGGCTGTCCCGTTCGAGGCGATCGAGGACTTCGCGCACCTGAGCGGCGTAGCGCGTTCCATTGGGCACGAGCCGAACGCGGTTACCGACACGATCGAATAGAGCGACCCCCAAGAATGACTCCAGACGCGCAATCTGGCGGCTGACAGCCCCTTCCGTTAGAGCCAGTTCGTCGGCGGCGCGGGCAAAGCTGCCATGCCGTGCCGCCGCCTCGAACGCCATGAGGGCGGAATTGCTGGGAATTTTTCGTCGCACACGAACCTCACGGAGTAGGTGCGCCGGGCGGCACCTTGATGAAAAGTCACTGAAGCCTGACCGAATATCGCTGTTTCCGCGGCGAAATGTCCAATTATCATTACTCAATATCAATATGAGGCCGCTTCGCGGCGCACTTCCCGTCTCAGAAGGCAATCACATGATCTATACCGTGGAATGCAGCTACGCCGATCCCGGCAGCGAAGCCGAATGGAACGATTTCTATAGCCTGGACAAGCTACCCGCCCTCATTTCGGTCACTGGCTTTCACACCTCGCAGCGTTTCAAGGCGTTGGGCCGAGGTTACCCAGTCTATCTGGCCATCCACACGATCGACCGGTCCGATGTGCTGATGGGCGGGGAATATCGCCAAAAAGGGGGTGGTACCTTCGCGCGATGGCAGCGTCACATCACCGATTGGTACCGAAACCTCTACAGCGGTATTGACCGGGCTCCAGCCGTGGAACAGGACGAGGTCTTGGTGCTTTGCCCGAGCGGCCCCGATTCCCTGATCAAGATGGGGCTCAGTCCATCCGTCCTGCATGCCGTGGCGCTGGAGAAAGTCCCCGAACGCCGCTGGCTTGCCAGGCTGGATCGCCAAAACGCGCATCTTGCCGAGCGCCAGTCCGATATCCAGCTCTACGCTCCGATGACAAAACAACTGATAAACGCACGCGTGGCTGCGCAGTAACGAGAGATCGACGATGCCCAATGTCACGATTTTCATCCCGGACGAAAAGATGCCATCGGACGAAAAACTCGCGGAGCTCACCGACCAATGCACCGAACTCTGCACGGGCCTTCTGTGGGCCGCACTGAATAACGTCCACGTCATCTACGCCGGCGTCCGACACGGTCGAGGGCACCCGGTATTTGCGGACATTCACTATCGCCTTGAGCCGTTTCGCACGCCGTCGGTGATGGAGCGGTTCATGGAAGCGCTGGACGACGCCATAAGACGCAGTACCGGCCTCACGGCACGGATTCGTTGTTTTGGTTATGCCGCTTCCAGCATTCACGCTTGCAATTGAGATACCGTCCGGAGAAGAACGATGTCCGCTTTTACCTTTCCGAGCCGACGGATCGGCGATTATACGGTCACGGCAATCAGTGACGGCTATCTTACGGCCAGCCTGGAATTCCTCTCGAATATCGATCCGGCCGATGCCTCCCGAATACAAGATGATGCGGGAGTGGAGGAGCATTCCTCCGTACATATCAACTGTTACGTGGTGCGAGGTGGCGGCCGGACGATCCTGATCGACAGTGGGGCCGGAGGCATCAAACATTGGGGCGGCCGCCTGAGAACCAACTTGCCGTTGGCCGGTATCGACCCATCCGAAATCGGCACGATCCTCCTGACGCACGCTCATCCCGATCATGTCGGAGGGTTGATGGACGCATCAGGAGAGATTGCCTTTCCAAATGCCGAGCTCGTTGCCAACCGGCGAGAGGTGGCCTTTTGGCAAGATGACGGAAATCTAAGTCGCGCCAACGAGCGGGTTCGCGGCAATTTTCTGATTGCCCGTCAGGCATTCGACGGCTATCGCGCAAGGCTGCGCACGTTCGATGATGGCGAGGTGCTTCCCGGTATCAGCGCCATGCCGTTCCCGGGACACACCGATGGACACACCGGATACCGTGTCGAATCCGGTGGCCAGAGCCTGCTTGTCTGGGGAGACGTCGTCCATTTTCCCCATATCCAGATCGCCCACCCGGAAGTGTCGATCGCATTCGATCAAGACTCCACCGTCGCGGCCGCAACACGATCAAAGATTCTGGACGTGGTCAGTTCGGAGAAACTTCTGATAGCCGGCATGCATCTGGGCGAACTCGGCTTCGCCCGCATCAAAAGAATGAACAGTGGCTATGCCATTCTCTATGAGGCACCGGCTGGTGCTGGAGGGCGTTTCGGGCCTTAAACCAGGTTTCCAGCAGAAGCGACCCCGACATTGGCCCCTCTCCGGGAAAGAGAGGGGCCAATTTTTCGTTTGAAGCGTCAGCCGCGCGCCATCTTGGCCAACCGCATGCGCAACGCGGTCAGCTTGATGAAGCCTTCGGCGTCGCGCTGGTTGTAGACCGAGTCTTCCTCGAAGGTCACATAGTCGTGACGATAGAGGGATTTCGGCGACTTGCGCCCGACCACCGTGACATTGCCCTTGTAAAGCTTGAGCCGCACGGTCCCGACGACGTTCTGGCTGACCTCGTCGATCATCGTCTGAATCGCCCGACGTTCCGGGCTCCACCAGAAACCGTTGTAGATCAGCTCGGCGTAACGCGGCATCAACTCGTCCTTGAGATGCGCCTCGCCACGATCGAGCGTGATGCTTTCCACCGCCCGATGGGCGACGATCAGGATCGAGCCGCCGGGGGTCTCGTAGACGCCACGGCTTTTCATGCCGACGAAGCGGTTTTCCACCAGGTCGAGGCGTCCGATACCGTTGGCGCCGCCCAAGGCGTTCAGTTTGGTCAGCAGGGCGGCCGGCGACAAACGCTCGCCGTCGATAGCCACGGCATTGCCGTTCTCGAACTCGATCTCGACATAGGTCGCCTTGTCGGGCGCCTTTTCGGGGCTGACCGAACGGGTAAACATGTCTTCGAAGGGCTCGGTCCAAGGATCCTCAAGCGCCTTGCCCTCGTAGGAGATATGCAGAAGGTTGGCGTCGGTCGAATAGGGCGCCTCGCCCCGCTTGTCCTTGGCGATGGGAATCTGGTGCTTCTCGGCGAAATCCAGGAGCTTGGTGCGCGAGTGAAGATTCCAGATGCGCCAGGGCGCAATCACCTTGATGTCGGGCTTCAGGGCGTAATAGCCAAGCTCGAAGCGGACCTGGTCATTGCCTTTGCCGGTGGCGCCGTGGGCGACGGCATCGGCACCGGTCGCCTCGACGATCTCGATCTGCCGCTTGGCGATCAGAGGCCGGGCAATCGATGTCCCGAGCAGGTAGACGCCTTCGTAAAGGGCATTGGCCCGGAACATCGGGAACACGAAATCGCGGACGAATTCTTCGCGCAGATCGTCGACGAAAATATTTTCCGGCTTGATGCCCATCATCAGGGCCTTCTTACGCGCCGGTTCCAGTTCCTCGCCTTGGCCGAGATCGGCAGTGAAGGTCACCACCTCGCACTGATATTGATCTTGCAGCCAGCGCAGGATGATCGATGTGTCCAACCCGCCGGAATAGGCCAGGACAACTTTCTTGACTTCACCTTTCATGGGATAAGCGCCTTGTGACAGGGAGATGCTCTGTCGGCGCAGTATAGGGGAACGCTCGGACGAGGCAAGGGGAGTGGAACGCGGACAGGGTAATCGACCGCCGCCGACTGCCCCCATCCTTTTTCGTTTTCGAGAAGGGCCGGCCTGTGCCATCCGCTCTCAGACCGTCAACCGATTGCCGTCACGGTTGTCGCGGTCTGCGAACTGTTGCTGTTGGCTGCCGTCGAACCGTAGCTTTGCAGGGCTTGCTGCAGATTCTGGACGAAACCGTAGGTCGCCGTTTCCAGCGTCGTACCGGCCACCTGGTCGGAAGCGGTGACCGCCGCCGCCGATTGGCCGGCGACGATCCCGGCGGTCGCGTCGCCACTTCCGGTCGTCGCCGCAGCCGAGGCGGCTGCGGCGGCCGACGGACTTACCTTGGTCTCGACAGCCGAGGCCTCGCCATTGGCAACCTGGACCAATCCATGCAGGTCGTTGACCAACGCGTCAATGTCGCCCTGCAACGCCCAGTTTCCGCTGCTGTGATGATGGTGCTGGCCGGTCGCCGCGTCGGTCTCGCGAGCCGCCATCGTCGTGCCATCGCTATCGCTGCCGGTCGTCGCGCTGGCCGACGTACCGCCGCTGGCCGTCGACGTGGCGGCAGAGGCCGTGGTGGCCGCCGCGGCATCGGTGCTGCCGCCGCCGCTGGGACTGCTGCCGGTACTTACGGTACTTACGGTACTTACACTGCCGGCGCTGCCGCCCGAGCCTCCGGAATCCGAACTTGCCGTCTTGGCGTCGGAACTTGAACTACTGGTGTCGGAGCTTGAAGAACTTGAAGAGCTCGAACTATTGGAACGGGAAGTCGAACTGGCCCCCGTGGTGGAGTTGGTCTCCGAAGCCGACTGTACCCGCACCATCAAAGCCTGAAGGTCCGTCGATAATCGCTGAAACGCGTTCTCGAAGTCGCGCCCGCTGGCCGCTGGCTGAACGCCGCTGGTGGCAGAACTCGACGCGCTGCTGTCGGTGCTTGCCGACGAGCTGCTGCTACTGCTACTATCGCTTTCCTTGGTACTGTCGAATGCCGTAATGGCATCGGACGCACCGGTCTGCCGATTTCGCGACGCGCTTCCCTGTTGGAATAGGGAAAAGACGTCGGCCAAACTTCCGACAGATTGTACCATGATCGTTCTCCCCTGCGTGGGTACAGGGGAGGATGCAAGTGCTATGCCAATTGGAAAAATAGATAAAAGTCAACTGGTTAACCGGTACACCAGGGAATTATTTCTGTTTTCGGCCCGGCAAATGGTGCCGCCGGGAAAGATTGTTCCGGTATGTCGACGCATCTGATAACGGCGGCGAAAGATGTGGGTTTGACGTGACGCCTGCGCCTGCGCTCCACTTCGGCGGGGTCAAACGCCGCTCGGGCTAGAGCGTGATGCGTTAAATCTGCATCACGCTCCAGCTTACATTTATGTCCCTCGCCGGGCGCGTCAGATTTGACGCACGCCGCTCTAGACAGAAACAAATTGTCAGTGGCACCGGCGTCTCTGCCGGTGTTCCTGCGTGAGCTGGACGCCTGGCGGCGAAACACCGGCAGGGACGCCGGTGCCACTCGTGTTTCATCCAGGGCGGGTCGGCGCGCCACCGATGCGGAACTCTAATGACGCCTGTTGATTCGATAATTTATCAACAGGCCCTTAGGCAACCGGAAGCGGATGCTGGTCGTCAACGATGCCGTCCTCCAGTCGCGCCTTCAGCCGTGAGCAGCGGATGCGCTCGCTATCGCTCTTCAACTGGCCGCAGGCCGCCAGGATGTCGGTACCGCGCGGCTGACGGATCGGCGCCGAATAGCCGGCATCGAACAGCAGGTCGGAAAAATGCCGGATGTCGCGCATGTCCGAGCATTCGAACTCGGCGCCCGGCCATTTGTTGAAGGGAATCAGATTGAACTTGGCCGGAATGCCGTCGATCAGCTTGATCAGACGACGGGCATCGGCCGGTGAATCGTTGACGCCCTTCAGCATGATATATTCAAAGGTGATCCGCCGGGCGTTGTTGGTCGGATAGTCGCGCAGCGCCTGCATCAACTCGGCCAGCGGATATTTCTTGTTGATCGGCATGATACGATCGCGAATCTCGTCGGTCACCGCATGCAGGCTGACCGCGAGATTGACCCCCAATTCCTCGCCGCAGCGGCGAATCATCGGTACCACGCCCGACGTCGACAAGGTAATGCGCCGCTTGGATACGGCGATGCCCTCGCCGTCCATGATGATCTTCAACGCCTTGGCGACATTGTCGTAATTGAACAGCGGCTCTCCCATGCCCATCAGCACGATATTGGAAATCATCCGCCCGCCGTCGCTGGGGCTCGGCCATTCCTCGTAGGAATCCCTGGCCGTCATGAACTGGCCGACGATCTCGCCGGCTGTCAGGTTGCGGACCAGAAGCTGCGTGCCGGTGTGGCAAAATTTGCAGGTCAGGGTGCATCCGACCTGGGACGACACGCAGACCGCGCCACGGTCTTCTTCCGGGATATAGACGGTTTCCGCCTCATTGCCATCGAAGAACCGCAGCAGCCATTTACGCGTCCCGTCGACCGACGTCTGCACGCGCGACAATTCCGGCCGGCGCACCACATAGAGTTCGGACAATTTGTCGCGCAACGGCTTGGCAAGCGTACTCATCGCCTGGAAGTCGGTGACTCCCTGGTTGTACATCCAATGCCAAAGCTGCTTGGTGCGAAACGGCTTCTCGCCGATCGCGGCCATTTCCCCGGCCAACTCCTCGCGGGAAAGGCCGATAAGATTCTTCTGTTCGCTCATGGCCGATTCATATGGGCGTAAGGCCACGGGAAGCAAGAAAAACTCTCGTCCGCTTAGGATCTGGGGCGAAATAGTCGCACCAGATCCTAATGTTCATATGATGCCCGCGTCTCCGGCTCAGACGCCGCTCGGGCTCAAGGGCTTGGAGGGTAATTTCGCCCCAGGCCTTATCGATAACCGGCGGTTACTTCGCGCCGCAGGCCTTCCCGATATCGGCATAAGCCTTGACGAAACCATCAAGGGAATAGGTATCGGCGGTCTGATCGCCTTTGACCGGCGTGCCGTGGACGACCAGGCTCTTACCCTTCAACATGGCCTGGACCACTGCCTTGTCGTTACGGGCCCAGGCACTGTCGCCGGTTGTGTAGAAATCGAACTTGGCGCCGTTGATATCGATTTCCGCCGGTGCATCCTTCTTATAGGTAAAGCCGCCGGCAACGCTGACCACATCGAAACTCTTGTCGTTCGGCCGGTGGGTAATCGACACATAGGTCTCGGCCCGCCCCTTGGGCGCGTTCAGGCTCCGTTTCGGCAGACTGGCGGCGTAACAGACTTTGCCCGACTTGTCGGTATAGGCGAAGCTCTCCCAGTCCCCCGACTTACCCAGGGACTTGGCGCTGTCAGCGCTGGCCGGCAGGGCCGTTACGGTTGAGACGACGGCGACAAGCAAAGAAACAAGTACTAATCTGACAGACATGACGACAACCGGACTTTCGGCAAAAAAGAGGCCTATGGAGTGCCCTGCCCGGCGCCCCTTGTCAACCGGTCGCATACGCCGATGCAGACATCTCCGTCGTGCAGAGCGCACAATAGTACTCTCTCCAGCACTGGCGACAACGAAAGCGAGACGCCGATGACCAAGGCCCCCCGGCCACCAGTCCATCATATCGACCCGGTGCTGGTCGAGGTCACCCGTGGCACGTTGGTCGAAAGCGTCCATCGCGGCGCCGCGGTCGTCTGCGGTGCCGATGGCGTTTTGCTGTCTGCCTGGGGCGATATCGAACGCGCGGTGTTTCCCCGCTCGGCCGTCAAGCCGCTTCAGGCCCTGCCTCTGCTGGAAACCGGCGCGGCCGAGCATTTCGCCCTGTCCGAAGCGGAACTGGCTCTGGCCTGCGCCTCGCATTCCGGCCAGGACGTTCATGTGCGAGGCGTGCGGGCCTGGCTCGACCGGCTGGGACTTTCCGAAGCCGACCTCGAATGCGGCAGCCACCCCCCACTCTCGCCGGAAGCCGCACGCGCCTTGACGCTGTCCGGCCGCACACCGTCACCGGTCCACAATAACTGTTCGGGCAAACATTGCGGCATGTTGACCACCGCCCGGCACATGCGGGAACCGACAAGGGGGTACATCGCCGCCGACCATCCGGTGCAGCAGCGCATCGCGCAGGTGCTGGGCGAGATGACAGACTGCATGCCGCAACACACGCCATCGGCGACCGACGGCTGCGGCATCCCCACTTTTGCCCTGCCGCTGTCCGCCGTCGCCCTGGCGATGGCCCGGTTGGCGGCGCCCGACGGCCTCGGTCCGGTTCGCGGCCAGGCGGCATCGAAAATTCTGGCCGCCATGACAGTGCACCCCGATCTGGTCGCCGGCGATGGACGGCTTACCACCCTGGTCATGCGCGCCGTCCCGGGATTGATCCTCAAAGGCGGCGCCGAAGGGGTCTATGCCGCGGTGGTGCCCGGAAAAAGGCTGGGCATCGCCCTCAAGATAGACGACGGCGCCGGTCGGGCCGCCGAAGTGGCGATCCTGGCCCTGTTGCGTCATCTCGGCGTTCTGTCGGGTGCCGAGGAAGACAGCCTGGCCGAATGCAGCGCACCGGCAGTTTGCAACATTGCCGGCCAACCGGTCGGCGTCGTACGGGCTGCCCCGGAATGGCTGGGGTAACCCGCCAGAGCCTGTCGTCAGGTTACGGTTTTTCTGTGCCATTTCCCAGTCATTCCCGCGCAAGCGGGAATCCACAACCGGCGGAATTGCGCCCTGGCGCTGCGTGGATTCCCGCTTTCGCGGGAATGACGGGAGAACTGACGGAAATGTGTGCCTGCCTTAGCGCTTTCGCGGAGATGACGATCACAAAACATCTGCGGACGAACTTTTGACGTGACTGACGACACGCCCAAGGACGCAGGGTCGGATCAATCGGGCTGCTTGCTGCGATAGAGGGCCATCCGCTCCGGTGTCCGGAACACCGGTTCGCCGTGCCGATGCAGGACAAGATCCTCGGTCGGCCCGCCGACACGGACGGGACGCGGCGCAAAACGGGCCAGGCTGGTCACCCGGTCATACATGACGATGGCTCCGGCGATTCCCAGATTGATGCAGAACTGAGTGGGAATCTTCACCACGTGGTCGCAGCGGGCCAGCATCTCCGGCGTCAAGGATCCCCGTTCGCGCCCCAGCACATAGGCGGCCTGCGCGGGATGGTGAAAGGATGGAAGATCCACCGCGTCATCGATCAGTTCGACGCCGACCAGACGGCATCCCCTCGGCAGTTGCAGGCTGGCGACGTCGGGAAAGGCGTAGAACGGCACCTGTGACACCGCATCCGAGGTATCGGCCCGGCCGGCGTCGCGACGCGTATAGTCGGCGGCCACGGTGAAGACAAAGCTCGCCTCGAAGGCGTGCGCCGAGCGGAACAGACTCCCCACATTGGCCTGTTTGCTGACGCCCTCGACGCCGATGCCAAAATAACCCCGCATATGCAAGATGGTTCCCCGCTTGGCCGAGCGGCGGCTGCTCCGCGTCAGGCGGACAGATCCTCGGCCTTCTTGAGATAGACGACCCGCTGCGGGAAGGGAATGGGAATTCCCGCATCGCGAAACGCCCGTTCGATCGCCATGCGCAAATCGCTGGCGATGAGAGAGCCATCGGCGCCATCGGCGTAGTCGATCCAGAACTGCAGCCGGTAGTTCATCGCATCGGCGCCGAAATCCTCGAGCAGCACCCGGGGTGGCGGATCGGCGACCACGCCGGGGTGTTCTTCTGCGACCGACAGCAAGACCTCGGATACCCGTGCCGATGGAATTGCGTAATCGACACCGACCGTGACCGAGCGACGCACCTTGCCGCTCGAATAGGTCCAGTTGGTCACATTGTTTTCGATAAAGGTCGAGTTGGGCACGAGAATTTCGATGCCATCGGAGGTCCGAACCGTCGAGGATCGGATACTGATATGGGAGACGGTACCAACCACGGCACCGACCTCGATCCGATCACCGACCCGGAGCGGCCGTTCAATCAGCAGCATGATACCGCTGATCATGTTCTTCAGCAGAATCTGCGTCCCGAACCCAACACCAATCGCCAAGGCGCCGCCGAGAAAGGCGAATACCGTCAAAGGAATGTTGGCGCCTTCCAGGGCCACAACGCAAAGCATCGAGAGCAAGACGGCATGCATCCAACGCAATGCCGTCGCGGTATGCCCGGCATTCATGCCAAGGCGGCCAACCGCCAGCCAACGGACAAACCGCAGCAGACGTCCGATCAGCAGAGAACCGACGACCAGCAGCAGGATGACGCCAAGACTTTTGCCCACTGTCACGCTACGGGCCGCCACCACCTTGCGGCCGTCGACATCGATACTGTCTTCCGCGCTGAACAGCTCGAAATTCCAGAAGGCGCCGCCGACTCGGCGAATCGTCGTCGTCCACAGATCGAGACGATCGGAAAATGATCGCCTTGACGATCCGGCAATCAATTCCTGGCGCCAGACGGCCAAGGTCCGCCGCATGCTATCGGCCGCCTGCTGGGCGTTCCGCAAGATTTCGGTTTTGTCGCGTTCGGTGGCAAGAAACTGGACCATCAGACCAGCCTCGTCCGGTTCCAGACGGCCTTTCTGGCGCAGCTCGAATTCGGCGGCACGCCCGTTCGATAAGGCGATCTCGCGTTCGGCGTAACGGCTCCAGTTGTCGAGCAACGCCATATAGCGATCCACTTCAAGCCGGCCCGAATGCAATTTTTCGGCGTCGCCGGCATTGAAAAGCAGCCAGCGGTACTTCCACCCGGCCCGCTCCCAACGGCGGAGTTCGAGCATGCGCCGACCCAGATCGATCGCCATGTCCCGGTTGTCGGCCTGCAGGTGCCTGAGGTCGGCCTCCTGCCTCAGGGAATTGAGACGAGCCGGGTTCTGCGCCGCGATTTCGCCGGTGGCGGCTGCGGCGGCCGCCTCGGTCACGGCCTTGTCCGCCCGCTCCGCCTCCCGGCGCAAGGCACCCGCCCCCGCGGCCAGCGTCTTCAACCGGCCGTCGAGGACGGCGGTTTCGCGATCGATGGCCGCCAGGATGCTATCGAGATCCGATTGCGGAAACCTGACATCGGACGACGCAACGGCCAGTTGCTTTTCCAGCAGCGCTACCATGGCCTGCTGCAAAGCCTCCTCGGCTTCCGCCGTCTTGACCGCCACCTGCGCCTCGGCGACATCTTCGGCGTCGGCGCGCGCCTTAAGACGCGCCAAATCACGCAGCCATGATTGCCTGTCGCGTTCCGCCGCACTGGTTTCCCGCGCGATCCGCTCCTCACTCTGGCGAACCTCGACGTCATCGGCCTTGTAGGCTTTTTCCGCATTCTCGGACTCGGCTTCGATCAGCGCCTTGCGGTTCCTGGCGGTTTGAATCTCGACATTGGCGGACTCGAGAGCCTCGCGCAATTGATCGACCAGCAAAAGCGAATAGGGAGGACGGCTGGCGAAACCGCGCCACTGAGCCGCCTCGGATTGCCGTTCGTCGCGATGCCGACGGACTTCCGGCAACCGCGCCAGCGCTTCCTTGTGACGAGTTAACGTCTCGACCAGGTGATCGAGATAGTGATCGCGCGCCAGGATTTCCTCTTGGCCCGCTGCGGCGGGACTCCCACCGGCCTCGACCGCCAGCAGCCGCTGCTCGGCCTGCGCCGCCTGCAAGGCCTGGTCGATCGCGGCACCATCTTCGGCCGAGGCGCCGGGGGCCGGCACCGGACTGCCCGTAAAACCGGTAAGGCTGCCGACGTCGACACTGGCGGCATGAACCGATATCGCCGTTCCAGCCAGCAGGGTCGCCGCCAACATCAAGGACGGCAGACGACCATGACTGTTGAGGAGAGACGGTGTCAGCCGCTTGGTGAAATCGCGAAGCAACCCCATCAAAAGGCATCCGGCTCTAGAGACGAAACGCATATGAAATCCCTCTCCTCAGCGTCGCCGTTTGTCCGCATCATGGCGTGTTCTCGGAGCCGATCAAAGGGGGGAATACCATGCGTGCTGTGCTCTGCCCGTCCCTGGGCGACGAAGGAGGCCTGCAGCTTGCCGACGTCCCGCCGCCCGACATGGTCGACGGTGGCGTCCGCATCGCCATCGTCACGGCCGGCGTCAACTTCGCCGACGGCCTGCTGATCGCCGGCCGTTATCAGGAAAAGCAGGAGCCACCCTTCATCCCGGGGTTCGAGGTCGCCGGCCGGGTCAGCGAAATCGCCCCCGACGTCAAGGATGTTGAGGTCGGAGATCGGGTGATGGCCGTTCTTGGCTGCGGCGGTTTCGCCGAACAGGTGGTGGCCGACGCCCGGGACGTATACCGGTTGCCGGCGTCCATGGACATGTCCACCGCCGCCGGCTTTCCCATCGCCTATGGCACGTCGCATCACAGCTTGACAGCCAAAGCCCATCTGCGGCCCGGCGAAACGCTCCTGGTTCATGGGGCCGCCGGCGGTGTCGGACTAACCGCTGTGGAAATCGGCTGCGCGTTGGGCGCAACAGTCATCGCCAGTGCCGGCGGCGGCGCCAAACGCGACCTCGCACTGGCCCATGGCGCGCACTTCGGCATCGATTATCAGAGCGAAGATCTGCGCAATCGGGTCAAGGCCCTGACGGGCGGGCGAGGCGTCGATGTGGTCTATGATCCAGTCGGCGGCGAGGCCTTCGGCGCCTCTCTGCATTGTACGGCGCCCGAAGCCCGGCTTCTGGTCATCGGCTTCGCCAGCGGCGTCGTTCCGCAGATTCCGGCCAACCTTCTCCTGGTCAAGAATCTATCGGTCATCGGCTACAACTGGGGCGCCTTTCGCCGGCTCGACCCGGCGGCGCTGAGGCAAAGCTTCAACACTCTTCTTGAATGGTTCGATCAGGGCAGGCTAAAGCCGATCGTTACCGAGACTCTGCCGTTGGCCAACGCCGCCGAAGCCATTGCCAAGCTCAAACACCGACAGGCCAGCGGAAAACTGGTTTTGACGATTGAAAACTGAAGCTGCTTGCGTCAAATCTGGCGCGCGTCGCTCCAGCGGCCACCCCGGCCGCGGCCAAGCGCGCGCGGCGAGGGACATAAATGTAAACGAGAACGTGATGCGGATTTAACGCATCACGTTCTAGAATCTGTATCCGAGACCGGCGCCGAAGAGGAAGCGATTCTGATTGGCGCCGCCACCGACGCCTTCCAGCGTCGTTCCGACGCCACGCCGAGCTTCCGCCGTCCCGATGACGCTCAAGCTGGGCGTCAGGGAATGATTGACGGTGAACGTCAGATTGACGTCCGACGTCGGCGCCACAACCTCGGCAAGACCGAGACCGCTGGCCGGATTGACGGTGAAACGCTCACCCAGCCAAGCGGCACCGAAACGCAGGCCGTAGCTGGTTCCCGAGGATCCTGAACGCGGACCGACAATGGCGCCGAGACCGGCGACGATACTGCCATCGAGGGATGGCGCCACGGTCGCGTCGACCCGGTATTCTCCCGACTGCCAAGCCAGGAATCCGCCCATCTGCATACCTTTGACCGATTGGCTGGCGAACGGAGCCGGCGCAAGCGGCGCGACACCAGCCGACACACTGCCGTCGTTCCAAACGGTCACCCGCGCATCTTGCGACGTCGGCGCGGCTCCGCCCAGGGACAAGCCTTTGGGCACGGCGCCGCCGGCCACGCCATCCGCCGCGACGGCGGGGGTGACGGCAAGCAACCCGAGCATAAGACCAACCTGGAACAGCGCTTTCATTCTGATGCTTCGCTAGCCAAATTTCTCAACTGTGCAGAATAGACCCATTGTTGCCGAAACAACACTGGAATCGTCGGCAATCGAATCGTTTCCGCAATGAACTCGCTGTCCCCGGGCGGTCGTTCACATGCCGCGAATTTGCAGCCAATCCTGTGTACGTTTTTTTGCCAGTTGGATCATCGACGCCGTCATCGCGTGACCGACCTCGTCACGATCGGAACCGGCGGTTTCATCGCCCATCTCCACCGCAAGATCGAAATACATATAGGCGCGCGGCAGATCCTGGGAAACCACGGTTCCCAGATGGTAGATATTTCCCAACTGACGCAGCGCTCCGGCATGCCCCTGGTCAGCCGCCTGCAACAGCAAACCGACGGCTGTCCGGCCGTCGAGCCTTGCTTCGACACCGGTCAGATGCGCCATTCCAAGGTAATATTGCGCCGGAGCGTAATTCTGGTCGGCCGCGGCGCGGAGCCAGTTCATCGCTTCAACCGACGATCGCGACGGACCATGGCCGATCAGATAGGTCGGATCGCCATCCATCAACAACAGAGCCAGGAGATAGCGACCTTCCGGACTGCCCAGTTGCGCGGCCTTGCGGAACCAGACGGCGGCGTCGTTGAGATTTTTCGGAACACCGTCGCCCTGCTGATAAAGCTTGCCCAGCGCCAATTGACTGTCGATGTCGTTCTTGTCCGCCGCCGGTCGATACCAGCGCACGGCCTGCCCCTGGTCTTTCGAGACGCCTTCGCCTGTCCGATAGAGCTCGCCCAGGGCGAACATGGCCGGCACATTGCCGTGCTGGGCCGCCTTGCGGTACCACTCAGCGGCGTCCGCGACGTTCTTTTCCGTGCCCTCGCCATCCTCTTCCATCTGCCCGACTTCGAATTCCGCCTCGGGCAGTTCTTTGTCGGCGGCCTGGCGAACCCATTTGTAGGCTTGTCCGAGATCGCGGCCGGTCCCCTTGCCATCGCGGTAGGCCAAACCCAAATCGTACTGGGCTTGGCGGTCACCGGTTTTCGCCGCGACCAGCATCTCCTTGACGGCGCGGGCGTAATCGCCACGCGCCATGGCTTGTGCGCCCGCCGTTTCGGCACAGGCGCCCGAAGGGACGGCGAACAGGGCGGCAACCCCCAGCAGGGCGGCAGAAAGGACGGCAACAGAACGTGACATGAGTGGCTCAGCTATTCCTGGAATGAGCGGGGCGCATATTCCCACGGGTCAGGGCCGCTGTAAATCGACTGCCGATCTTTTTCGGTCAACGTCGTTCCCGACTGTCGGAACAGCACCGCTTACGCGGGATGTCGCTCACGGTAAAGCCCCTCAATGAACCGGGCCATCTGCCAGTCTTTTTCCGACAGACCGCCGCAGTCGTGGGAGGTCAACGTGATATCCAGACGATTATACACATTGCGCCATTCAGGATGATGATCCATGCGTTCGGCCAGCAACGCCACCTGGGTCATGAAGCCGAAAGCCTGATTGAAATCGGAAAAATGCAAGGTGCGACAAAAAGCATCACGCCCTTCAACGATTTGCCATTCCGGCAGTTCCGCCCGACATGCCGCCCTTTGCCTGTCCGAAAGCAAGAGAGTCATTGCGCACCCCTTTTCCGCCGCCAGTCCTTGGGCGATCATGAAAACGACAAAATCACCCCGGCAAGATAACTAGAGACGCATGCGGCTCCTTTGGAGAATGGGGACTGTTGGCGGCATCATCAAGGATGGGGTAAAGTTCCGATGATTTTGGCTGTCGCCGGCCGCCTTCAATCGATCGCCCGACGGGAAGGGAAAGCCCGATGATCGCCCGACATTCAGCTCCTCCCAGTCTCGCCGACCTGGAATGGATAGCCTCCCAGGAATTGGACCGTATTCCCGACGAGCTGCGTCAACCGTTGGGCAGCGTCGTCATCCGCGTCGAGGAGTTTCCCGACGAGGACATTGAAGAGGAAATGGAGCTCGAAAGCCCGTTTGATCTGTTGGGGCTCTATCATGGCGTGGCCCTCCCCCACCAATCCGTGCTCGACGTGCGAACCTCGCCGGACATGATTTTTCTCTATCGGCGGCCGATTCTCGATTTCTGGTGCGAAACGGGTCAGGACCTCAATGCCGTCGTCCGCCATGTTCTGATCCACGAAATCGGCCATCATTTCGGTTTCAGCGACGCCGACATGGATCGTATCGAGAGATTTGAATAAGGCGACCGGCAACCGCCGGCGCAAAGCGCCGTCCTGGCATTCATAAAAACTCCGGTCCCAGAGCGATGATTGCTCGTGCTAATATCCCTTTCGCTTTTCCTTGGATTGTCGTTGGCAAGTGATGTCGGACGAAGCTACTCCTCCCCCCGCCAAGAAGAGCGGCGTACCTGACGCCAGCCCGGGATCGGATCCGCGCGTCGTTTTCGAAAGCGCGTTCTTCAAGAAGCTTGAGGATGCCTGTTTCCACAAGGCGGAACAGAGCGGCGAGGTGGTGCTGACCGTACGCTTCGCCAAGAACTATGTTTCGCTGCCTTTTCGTGGAATCAAACGGGAATTCAAGATCGCCGACGACAGTCCCGACGGCCAGATGCTCGAGCAGGTCACCAAGGCGCTCAAATATGTCAAAGGCTTGCGGGTCGGCGACCCCTTGCCCAAGGAAATTCTGACCCGCGAAGCGTCATGGCAGCTTTCGGATAGGCATCTGAAGATCGCCTACCAACGGGTCAGCGTCCAGTTGGTGAACTGGCTGACGGGCGATCAGGACGTCGTCACCGATCCTGACGAACTGTTGCAACTGGCCGACGATCCGCAAATCAAGAAAGCGGTCAACCGGGCCTTCGGCGAGGCCGCGGAGCAATTGGGCCTTGGGCGCGATCACAAGGAAGAAGTGATCCACCACGTCGAGACTCTGGCGCGCGAACTCGCTTACATCGAAGCCCTGCGCGATCGCTTCCGGCGGGTCCGCAAAATGGAAGAGAATATCCAGGCCTTGCGGCGCCTCTACGGACGCGAGCGCAGCGTTCTGGAAATCGCCGACCAAGTGGCCCGCCTCGGTGAACGAGCGGTCGCCGATTTCACCTCGGCGTTCCTGGAAGTCGATGCGCAGACCGGAGAAATCCTCTCGGTGTTGCGCAATCTCGATAGCCAGATCGCCTATATCAGAGACACTCGTGACGACATCTATGCCAAGCTTATGGCTTGGGACGATGTTTTGGCCGAGTGGGACAAGGTGGAGCTGAAGATATCCCCCGATAAACCCGATTTGCTTCGGCGCGCTTACCAATTCCTCGCTCCCCGCTACATGTTGGTGAAGGAATGGGTGTTGATGACCAGATTGCAAATGGACTCCGGAACCGCTGGAGTCAGCCAGATCGGTCAGAAAGACGGCAAGCCGAAGAAACCCAACAATGTGATGCGCTGGTGAGACTGTCCGTTCGGTTCTTTTGCCTGTTGTTTTTTGCCTTTCTTCCGATCGGCCCGGCCGCAGCGGATCCGCCCCTCGACTACAAACGTCCGCCGGCCGATCCACCGACGTCGGGACAGATCGGCCAGCCTGAGGATGGGCACCTGAAGGGGACCGTTCCCGACCCTCTCGTCGGACCGGGACCGTTCCAGCGGTTGCCGTCCATCGACGAGACTCTCTGGGTGGTAACGGCCATCAGTGACAAGCCTTATTGGACCGTCGGCAAACCGGACCCGGTACTGACCAATGCCTGCCGCCTGCGCGATTTCGGAAGCCTGGCCCTCAACCGCATGGTCGTCCGCTTCAACGGCGAAGAGGGACGAGGGTTGCTGCAGGTGGTTCCGCCGACCCATCGCCACCTTCTCATCGACACGCGGAAATTGAGCAGGCCCGACGAAACCTATTATTTTCTCAACACCGGCCTGGCGACCTGCGAGGTCTGGTTCACCGGCAAAGGCAGGCCTCGGACGCTGACAGCGAAATACGGAACGTCGTTACCGCCGCCGGACCGTGCCGCTTTGGCCAAGAAAAAGGCGTTGATCAACAGCTGGCCGAAGAACTGACACCAACCGGCAATGAGCGAGACAAAAACCGCTCCGAGGGGAAGGATGCGTCATGCGCCAAGGATCGATCGCCAAGATACTGTTGAGCGGAGCGGCCGCCTGCCTGTTGGGCAGCTGCTCTCTGGTCGGCATCCGCAGTGGAACCGAGGAACGGGCCTTCACCACCATCGAGCATCTGTCGTCCGACGTCGAAATCCGCCGCTACGGGCCCGGCCTGGCCGCTGAAACCACTGTCCACGACCAGGAGGACGGAGTTGCCCGAGGCACCGCCTTTCGAACATTGGCCGCCTATATTTTCGGGGCCAACCGCGCCGATGGCCGGATTGCCATGACGGCACCGGTCGCCATCGATCCCTCTGGCGAAGACATGCACAGGACCATCGCCATGACCGCACCGGTGACAACCGCCAGGGACACCTCTGGCGTGCTGGTCATGCGCTTCTTCATGCCCTCTGACCTCGGCCGTAACGATATTCCCGAACCCAACGATCCGGCAGTACGTATTGTCGAGGTCCCCGAGCAGACGCTGGCCGTTCTGACGTTTTCCGGCCGCCGCGACGACGAGGCCGTTCAAGACCGCGGCAAGATCCTGGCGACAGCGTTGGCTGACAGCCGATGGTTGGCCGAAGGTGCGGCGGTGGGTTTCTTCTATGATCCGCCGTGGACGCTTCCCTGGTTTCGGCGCAACGAGGTGGCGGTCGCCGTCAGTCTTCGCCCGTCATCTCCGGAAAACCAGAGATGACGGCCGGACAGAACCACTCATGCGATCAAAACTCGCGGCCGATCAGGGCGTCCAGCGAATAGCGCCCGCCGCCACGAACGACGAAGGACAGGGCGAGCAAACCCCACAGCAACGGATATTCAAAACCACCGCTGGTCCAAAAGAAACCCGCCGGCAGGTGAACCTGGATCACCGCGACGGCCATCATGCCGGCGATCAGAGCGGCGACCGGCCGGGTCACAAGGCCGGCAGCCAACATCAGCCCACCGACAAATTCGATCAATCCGCCGATCAGCGCCAAAGAGGCGGGAAGTCCCAGTTTTGTCGAGAAGAACTGCCCGGTGGCGGCCAGGCCGTAGCCCCCGAACCAGCCGAACAGTTTCTGCGCGCCATGCGGAAGGAGCAGAAGACCGGTGGCGACCCGCACCATCGGCTCGGCCAAGGGCGTCAGGGCAGCGGTGATGGGTGAGAGGAAAGGAAGAAGGGGTTTGGCGGCGGAAACGGAAATCGCAGACATCGGAGCACCTCTTGTCGTTTTGTCGATCGGGACCAATTGCCCCGAAATCTGCGAAGACTCTAGCTCCGGAACATATATCGCAACAATAATGCATGTTTGAACAAGATTGTTGCAAAATAAACAACTATTAGGGACGAGGCCATCGTCTGCGAAGACCACGCACAGGCATAAACGTCTTTTCCTTATTATTAATGTGGGGATATATCTTTCCCCGGATTTGGATCCGGCGAAGCCGGACACGGCGATTGGGGAGTAGCCATGCACAAGACACCTTTCTACCGCAACATGACATTTCAGATGTTGGCGGCGATCGCTCTCGGCATCGCGGTAGGGCTCTATTACCCGCAAACGGCGACCGCGCTCAATCCGCTGGCGATCGGCTTCGTCAAACTGATCAAGATGGTGGTCGGCTTGATCATCTTTACGACCGTCACGGTGGGCATCGCCAAGATGGGCAACTTCAAAGAAGTTGGCCGGATCGGCATCCGTTCCCTGGTTTATTTCGAGATCGTCAGCACCATCGCGCTCTGTATCGGTCTGCTTGCCGCGGATCTGCTGCAGCCTGGTGCCGGAATGAACATCAATCCCCACGCCATCGACACCAGCGGAGTGGCCAGCATCGAAGCGGGTGCGAAATCGCTCAACACCATTGATTTCCTGCTCAATATCATCCCGGCTACGGCGATTGGCGCCTTCACCCAGGGCAATATCCTCCAGGTGCTGTTGCTTGCCCTGTTCTTCGGTTTCGCCCTCGGCCACGCCAAGGAGCGCGGGAAGCCCATCGTTGACCTTCTTGAGCGGACGGCTGAGCTGATCTTCCTGATCGTCGGCGCCATCATGAAGGTCGCGCCTCTGGCCGTTTTCGGCGCCATCGCCTTCACCATCGGCAAGTTCGGCGTCGGCTCGCTCGTCTCGTTGGGGCAGTTGGTCGGGACCATCTATCTGGCCTGCATTCTGTTCATGATTCTGGTCATGGGTACGGTCGCCCGCCTGACCGGTTTCAGCTTTTGGAAGTTCCTTCGCTACATCAAGGAAGAGATCGTTCTCGTCTTCGCCACGGCCTCGTCGGAGGCGGGACTGCCGCGGTTGATGGCCAAGCTGGAAAAGGCTGGTTGCGCCTCCCCGGTGGTTGGCTTCACCGTTCCCACGGGCTATTCCTTCAACCTCGACGGCTCGTCGATCTATCTGACCGTCGCCGCGCTGTTCATCGCCCAGGCGACCAACACCGAACTGTCGATCACCCAGCAGATCACCCTGCTTGCCGTTTTCCTGCTGACCTCCAAGGGCGTCGCCGGCGTCACCGCCGCCGGTTTTGTCACCTTGGCCGCGACGCTCACCATGTTGCCCGACATTCCGGTGGCCGGACTGGCGCTTTTGCTGGGTGTCGACCGTATTTGCGATGCCATGCGTTCGGCGACCAACCTGATCGGCAATGGCGTGGCAACCATGGCCATAGCCAAATGGGAAGACGCCCGCGACGACGTGATGATGGCCGCAGCGCTTGACGGCGAGGCAGGCGAGCCGCGAGCCGCAGTCGAGAGTTTGGCGAAACGGTCGCCGGCCGAGTAACTCAAGGCTCACCACGCTGCGTCACGAAGCTCAGGGATCTGATTTCCCGGGGACGCAGTGTGGTGGTCCAGACGACGGAGCCATTCCAGGCCATGGCGCCGTCGAGGCCCGACAGAAGCCGAACCGCCGGCAGAGTCGGCAGATGCACGGCAACCCCGGCCTTGGCGTCGGTAGTGTTGCGCAAGGTCAGACGATGCGTCTCGACACTTTGGCCGGCGGAGGTGATTTCGTCATCGAAGACGACCTCGTCGCTCACCGCTCCCGCCAACTCGAAATCTCCACCTTCCGGGACGTCCTGCCGAAGCTGGTCTTCGCCGAGATAGGCGTGGTCGGCGGCAAAAAGGACGACCGAGCCGTGCGGGATGGGTTTCCCGAGACCATCCGTCCTGCTGTTGCGCACCCGCCAAACCAGGCGCGAGGAGATTCCGTAGACCGACCGGCCGGATGACACGACGACAGCGTGCGATGGCTCCGTCTTCACCGCCCGGCGCGAGATGAAGCCAAACAGCTTTTGCTGACGCGCCGCGACATGAACCGGCTCCTCCAGACGATAGAGCTTGAGATCGCCCAGCTTCTCCAAGGAGACGTCCCGCCCGCCAGATATCGCTGCCGCCCTCGGTGCGGCGGCAGCCATCACCATTCGCGTTTCTTTGGCCATCGGAGCGGCGTCGTCGACCATCGGCGAACGCAGGGCGATGTCGGTCGTCCGCTCCAGGCCCCAGCAGTCCCGTTGCGGCTGCGCCGCAGCCACCGGGAGAGCCGAAGTCTCGGTGAGACGCAGCACCTCTCCGGCCACAAAACGGGTCGGCATCCGTTGAAAACCGGTTTCCGTTCGATTATCGAGAACGATGCGGCCTTCCAGATCGAAATGGCGGCGGTCCCTGGCAAATCTGACGATATAGACGGCATGCCATCGCATGCCGCCCGCCAGATAGGACAGGCCGATCCGGTAAGCGCCCGCCCGGCTCACCGGAACATGAACGGACAGCGATGGTCTGCTGCGCAGCCCGGCGGGGACGCCGACAATCAGACGGGCCGGCGGACCACCGCATCCCAGTGTCTCGACGCCGGCATCGTCCTTGAAGGCGACGACGCCCTGGTCGGAAACCAATATTCCGGTCCGGTGACTTTCCGCAGCCTTCGGCCGGGTCTCTATCAGTTCAGCCGGCTGGCCGACGCTTTTGCGCAGGATCGTCGCCGGATCGAAAAGGTCGTAATCGTAATCGCTCTCATGTGGCGGTGCCGGCAACCCCGAGAGCAGCGCCGTCTGCGCAATAAGCGTCGAGGCGACACCATCGAAACGGATGACAGTGTCGCCCGCCGGCAAATCGACAGTCCGCGTCTCGGTGATCAGGGCGATATCGGGATAACCACGGTAGGATTGGTAAAGCGTCGCCGTTACGGTGTCGGGAGCAGGCGACACGACCTCGGCCGCAATGGCCTGCGTGGCGATCGCCACCAGCACGCCGGCAAAGACGCCGCTTTTCATCGTCCCTGCTCAAAGACCGCGGTCAGAAGCGTCTCTCCATGAGCCGGCACCTTAACCGCCCATTGGCGGCGGTAAGCGTCGAGGACGACGCCCGCCACGCTTTCCTCATCGACATGCGCATCGGGGCCCAGCCCCCCCTGCTCGATCTCAACAGTGACCTCGGTGTCCGAGGCGTTGGCAACCTTGTATTCGACGGCGCGCCGGAACTTGCTGTCGCCCACCTTCTGATCACTGACCAGGCGCGGCGTCACCTCGATGTCGAAGGCGCGCGACACGATCGCCTGCACCTTGCCCCCGGCGGCGATGTCGCCGATTTGCGCCTCGCCGACGAATTGTGCGGCTCCTTTGGCGTCGCGGATAAAGGCCCGGAGAGCGCCACGCGGCAACCGCCAAAGCGCGCCGGCGGCATCCTTGGCGTCAAAACGCAGGACAACATCGGCTTTTGCCGGCTGTCCCGAACCGCTGAAGGAAAGCGTCCCGCCACGGGCCATCCACACCGAGCGATAGACTTTTTCGGCGGGAACCGCCTTGAGATCGACCATCCCAATCTGTTTGGCCTGGCGATCGGCGATCGTCACCGGTTCAGGAAGATCGAAAACAGTCGTCCGATCGTTCGCTCCATTGTCGCCACGGCCGGCAACCACGCCCAGTCCACCGCCGCTCACCCCACCGGTGGCGACCCTGACCCGGGCATTGTCATAGGCAATCCTGGTGTCGTTGGTCAGCGTCACCCAACCTTGCAAATCGATGGTACCGGCCGCGTCATCGAAACTGGCCACGTAGTCGGCCTTCCAGCCGAGCCCGGTCGTCATGTAGCGCAAGATCGCGGGACGCCTGCCGGCCCGGGCCGAGGCGGTCAGAATCGACAAAGTCGGACGGGCCCGCAGATTGTCGGGCACCTTGTCGAAGATGACGCGGGTCGGCACGCCGTCATCGCGCAGAACCTCGATATGGTCGCCGATCTTAAGCACGACCCCCTGCTCGGTCGACAGGACGGTCGCGGTTTCGGCGATCTCGGCACCAGTCCCCGGATTGGTTCGCACGATCCTGACCGTATTGCCCAAAGCCTTTTCCATCAGCTTCTGCGGCGTCAGAAGATCGAAGTCGAAATTCTGCTCGATCACCGTCACGCCGTCCGCCGACAGACTGGCGGTCTCGGGCCGGATGTTGGCTGAGACGTCCGGAAAGCCGATGGTCGACCGGCCGACCGGAAAGTCGATCATCCGTTCGTCTTCGACGAGAGCCTGGGCCGGCGTGTAGACCGTCACCGAAAGATGGCGACCGTCATCGGCATTGGCTGCCGTCCCCAGGCAGGACATCGCCAAAAGAACCAGGAATTTGCCACGCATCGATGACCTCTCTGGCAAGAAAATTTTGACCGCGTCAGGAGCCGTTTGTCACATAGCGTTTCTCGGCGTCGCGAATGATTTCAATGCCCTGGATCATATCGGACATCATGAAATCGGCACGCTGGATCGGCCCGCCGGCATGGGCATGCGGAAAGGCACGGGCGAAAGCGTTCATCTTTACGGTCAAACCGCAGAGCGCCGCACCGATGGTGACATGCTGGCGTTCGACCATTCCGCGGACGGTCTGGAACTCCTCCTGGGTGATATTGTTCCACATCTGCAAGGTCCGCCGCTCGAAAGCCTCCAACGTGCCGGTGATGTTGGCCGTCACCGCGTTCACGACTTCCTCGACCTGGTCGCAGGTCTTCATCAGATTGGCATTCTGCCGCAGCTGGAAGTGATGCCTGATCGGTATCAGAGATTCCAGACAAGCGGTGAAATAGGGTTCTAACCGCTCCAGGCAATGGCGAAAATAGGAAAGCGACATAAAGGTGTCGCCATAGTTTTCAAGAAAGTCCGGAACTTCCATTGGTTCGATGGACAGCGTCTTGGCCATGTTGATCAGGCGCTCGCGGGCCTTGGCGACATCGGGGTCGCGGAACAGGCGGATCAGATCCTCGTAGTTCTTCACCTCGACCCCGTCGTCGCCATAAATGATCCGGGTCAACGGCCGGGTAAACATGATCATGTAACGTGAGAGTTCGTCGGCTTTGTCCGGACTCAACCGCAAGGTGGCATGCTCATTCACCTGGATATGCAGCTGACGCAGCGAAATCCGCAGCGAATAGACGTCATAACTGGGCAGTAACGCCAGTTGCCGGATGATCACCAGATCGGGATGCAGTTCTCCCGCCGGCCATCCACAGATGGATGGCAGAGCCTCGACATCGACCTGACCAGATCCGGTTTGCTCGTCGCGGAATATCTCAACAATACTCTTTAATTGAGAGTTCTTGATCAGACGCGCCGTACGGATACTATTTGTTGTGATCGGAAGAATAGATAACGGCAATATGAACATAGAGTCCATATCGGTATCTTCGATCAGCTCCAGCCTGCCCCTGTCGTCCACCCCGTCCTCATATTTTCTCCGACGCGTGCGGCCTTTCCCACAGAATTAACTGACTTCAGCGGTATTCGACCAAGTCACGCCCATTCCGCAAGACTTCAAGACAACTGAATTGCGACAATGAATTTCAATCAAAGGTTTTATTCAAATGTTGAAACACTTATCGCGAGCACGTCAGACAGGCATCATCTCGACGTTAAGCTACGCGGCCTTCGGCCCTCCTGCAAGTCAGCTTACTGGTCTAACACACCAATCGATTTCATCCAGGCGATGGCCAATTGCGGCCATTGGGCAACGGGCAAGTCACCGACGTCGTCCAGAGCGAAACCATGACCGCCTTCGCGAAAGACATGCAACTCGCCGGACACGCCGGCCCGCCTCAGCCCCTGGTAATAGCGAATGGCGTTTTCGCTGGGAACGGTCTCGTCATTATCGGCCAGGACCATGAAACAGGGAGGGGTGTCCGGTCGCACCAGTCGATCCGTCGAATGGGCGGCGATCTCTTCGTCCGTCGGCGACGTTCCGAGCAGATTCTGGCGGCTTCCGGCATGGGCGAAGGGCGCCTCCATGGTAACCACGGGATAGAGCAACAGGAGAAAATCCGGCCGTGCCGAGTATTGGTCGGCGTCATCTTTCGCGGCATAGACGGTCTTGTCGAAGCAGCCCGCCAGCCAGGTCGCCATGTGACCGGCCGACGAGGAGCCCAACATGCCAAGGCGATGGGGATCGAGCCCCCAGCTCACCGCATGGCGCCGGACGATACGAACGGCGCGCTGGGCATCTTGCAGCGGCACATTGGCCGCATCGACGTGGCCTTCCCCGGGCAGCCGATAGTGCATGACGAACGCCGTCACCCCTTGGGAATTCAACCATCGCGCCATTTCGGCGCCTTCCTTGTCGAGCATGATGCGGGCATAGCCGCCGCCCGGCGCGATGATGACCGAACTACCGTTCGGGCAATCCGGAAGATAGGCCGTCATCGTCGGTCTGGTGATCCCGGTCAGCACACGCTCGCGCCGGTGCGGCAATGGATCGCGCTCGGTCACGGTCAATTGCACCGAAACCCGCTCCGAACCCGGCCCGACGCCATCGTCCGGCCAAAGATTGATGACGGTTTCAGACGTCAGCGGCTTCAATGTACCCTCCTGATCTTGGTCTGCTTTTGCACAGCGATCCGGACAAACATCACGCATTTGTCATTCGCCGGGCACCGCGCCCAGTATAAATCCCAGTCTTGTCGCTCGGCGTCGAAGTTTCGATCAGGCCAAGACTTGCCTCGAAACGGGAAAGGAGTACCCTTCCCGGAGGCGAAGGAGGTCTGCATGAACAAGGGGTTCGTTGTCGTTTTCGCACTGTTGCTCACCGCGTGCACAGGCAATATCACCGACTTGGGGGCGCTTGGAAAGAACCAGCCGAGGATACTGACGGGGAGTGACAGCGAAGTTGTCCTCTATGACCCCCGGGGAATCGGGCCGGACGGCGGCCAAGAGACCGCCCAAAAATACTGTGCCGGCTGGGGGAAAACCGCCGAGTGGAAATCTCGCGGCGGCGAAGATTCGGACTGCGTCAGCAGCCAATTGAATTATTGCGCCACCTATACCTGCAAGTAGCAAGGGTTCGAAACAGAAGTGGCGCTCCCCGGCCCCCTGGAGCGTGCTGCGTTTGATCCGATTTGATGGCGCTAAGAAACCGGAGGTTTCCGCCGGACTAGGGATCGTCAGTTACGGTTTTCCTGTCACATTTGCCCGTCATTCCCGCTTGCGCGCATCGGCGCTGACTTAAACCCGGCGTCTCTGCCGGTGTTGCCGCCCAAAGCGGCAAGAAGTGCTGCCGAGGTCTGTTTGCTTGCCGGCTCCGCCGGCCGGCACACCGGCAGAGACGCCGGTGCCACCGAAGGGACAACGAACACGGTTTCCACGCCGAAGCGCGTTCGCCGGAATGACGACTGGATACCCGTGGGCGAACCTTTGAAGTAACTGACGACACGCCCCAGGCCGGTGTGCCCGTCGTCACATCAAAAAAAAGAGAAGGCCGATGCCGCCAAAGCGACACCGGCCTTTTCTGTTCGGTTCTTGAAGAGTGCACCGGACCAAAGAGGCCCGGTGCATTCCTGCTATTAGAAGCCGATCTGCGTCGTGAACTGGATACGGTTGTCGACGGCGGTGGTGCCCGACGTCGTCCGTGTCGCGCCGCCCGTGGCGGTGTTCATGTTGGTGTACGGCTTGACGACCCGCGCGTTGGCACGAATGTAGGCCGGGCCCATCATGACGTAGCTGTTCGGCGACCACATCAGGTTGAACTCGACTTCCTGGAAGTCGGTCGGCAGACCCTGCAAAGCAGAGGTCGGCAGCATGCTGCCCTTCTGCCAGATCTTCTGATCGCCCCAGATCACGTTCGACTGCCAAACGTTCTTGGAGTCCCAGAAGTGCTGGTAGCTGAGTTCGTAGCTGCCCGCATAGACCGTCTTCAGGTGACCCGAGGAATCGAGCACCGCCGACACATTCTGGCTGCCGCTGTTGAAGTTCATGTAGCGGCCGATGCCCTGGCCGGCTTCGACACGACCATAAACGGCGTTCTTCGCATTGCCGGTGAACGGCGTGTAGATCTTGCCACCACCGGTGACGCCCCAACCGATCGTCGAATCGTTGGCGGCACCGTTGTAAACACCAGAGCTGAGAGCAATCCCGGCCGTGTTGATCGAGATGTCACGCACCATACCGGTCAAGTAGGTCCGGCCCCAATCCTCGTTGTGACCATAGCGAACGAGGAAGTCCGGGTACTTGTTGTTGAAGGTGGTGGGGCTGGGGTTGTTTGCGCCGTTGAAGGCTTCTTGATCGGCGCCATTGAAATCGCTGAAGGGATTCTCGATGGCGAATTCCAGCTGATTCTTCTGGGCCGGATCGATGTTCCACTTGTAAGCGATCTTCGGGGCGCGCACGCCCGACTCCGGACCGATCGGGCCGTTGTTCTCGACGCTGTTCGGCAGGGTCGCGCGATCGCTCCACAGGGTCCAGGTCTGGCCGATGGTCCAATTGCCGATCGTGCCATAGACATGGCGCAGACGCACGAGGTGCGAGTTGGAGTTGTAAGCGTTGCCGCCACCGACGTTGGTCGCGCCAGTCGCGGACACACCGCCGGCGAAGTCGATCTCGGTGTAGAACTTGATTTCGCCGTATTCGCTGGGCGTACGGGTCTCGAAGTTCAGGCGGGAGTAACCGGCATTGGCGGAGAAACGCCCGGTCTGGCGGGCCGCGGCGGTGCCCGGCAGAGCAAAGCCGGCCTGGCCGGTGCCCATGGTCGCCGAACGGATGGCATACTGGTCGAGACCAGCGGCGCCGATGCCGGCGTCAAAGTCCCAGGCCATATCGAACTTCATGTTGCCGCCAATCTTGAGGGCGGTCTTGGTGCCGGGGATTACGAACCCACCAGCGCTGCTGCCATACTGCAGGAAGCCCGGGCCCGCATTGTTGGGGACGGTGGCGGCACCCTGGACAGGCGCGGCAGCCGGAGCAGCGGCCGGAGCAGTCTTCAGGGCATTGAGCTGCTGCGACAGGGCGTTGATCTGCTGCTGCAGGCTCTCAATGGTCGGATCAGCGGCGAGGGCGGAGCTGCCAGACGCCAACAGGGCGACAGCGGCCACCATCATCCCAGTTCTGTAAGTACTACGCATGTTGTCTTATCTCCCCTTGCGGTAACATGTCCCGAGATTGAACGGAGCCTGGCTCTTACCGGCCCGGAACCGTGAGGCTAGACGATGTGGCAAAAGGGTAAGGCAATCAAGCCACAACACCTCGGTGTGTGACCAAAAAGAAAGGTGTGTGGTATTTTGGGCACACTCATTCTCGGGCAAGCCGCCGCCACGCTCGATAACGCCTCGGCGCCGGGCAAATACAAGTGACAATCGTGTAACATTGGCGGAGCGCTGCTGGCGCGGCAACGGAGGGGGGCAACCGCCGGTCGGGTTCAGGTGGAGCCTGAACCCGACTTTGCCGCGACAGCAGCGAACGCCTGGGATCTGGCGCGAAATGATCGCTCCAGATCCTTGAGGTTTCGTACGACGTCTCCGCTCCGCTTCCGGCGGGCTCAGGCGCCGCTCGGGCTCAATGACATGGGGCGACGATCACGCCCATGTCCTCACAGCTTCTTGCGCAGCGCCGCCAGCTCAGCGGCGGTCAGCGTGTACATTTCGCTGTTTTCGTTCGAGGTATTGCGGTTTTCCATCAAGATCATTTTCGCGGTCTTGCTGGTGATGGTGTTGTGCCACACACCGCGCGGCACGCAATAGACCTTGTTGCGTTCCATCGGGATGCACCGGATATCCGAATGATCATTGTTGGCCGAATGATCGATCAGGAGAGTACAGCCGCCCTCGAGAAGAACGAAAACCTCTTCAGTCTGCATATGACGCTCGATCATATCAAACTGGGCCGCATCATTGGCCGGCTTCCAATTCTTGATTCCAACGAACCAGGAGTCGCTCTCAATGGCCCGCTTCAACCCTTCGCCGTCGAACTGCTCGATTCTGATTTTTTCCGAACTCATTTTACTCTCTCCACAACTTCTTTCGCCGTTTCCACAATGTGCTTCGACGTCAGGCCGTAGTAATCGAGCAGTGCTTCCGGAGTACCGGACTGTCCGAAGCGATCCTGGACACCCATGCGCTTCAGGGCCGTCGGGCATTCTTCCGACAACACTTCGGCGACGGCCGATCCCAGACCGCCGATGACCGAATGCTCTTCCACGGTGATCACCCGGCGCGTCTTGCGGGCGACATCGATGATCGCCTGGCGATCGATCGGCTTGATCGAATGGATGTTGAGAACCGTCGCCTGGATGCCCGTCTTTTCCAGCTCTTCAGCCGCCAGCAGGGCCTGATAGACCATCAGACCGGTGGCAATGATGGCGACGTCGCCACCCTCACGCAGGGTAACAGCCTTGCCGATTTCGAACGGCGCGTCGTCAGCGGTGAACACCGGAGAAGGCAGACGGGCGGCGCGGATGTAAACCGGTCCCTTGAAGGTGACCGCCGCGCGCAACGCCTTGCGCGCCTCGTTGCCGTCGCAGGGCACCAGCACCGTCATTCCCGGGATGCTGCGCATCAGAGAGATGTCCTCGATGGCCTGGTGGCTGCCGCCATCCTCGCCCACCGAAAGACCGCTGTGGCTGAAGACCAGCTTCACATTGAGGTGTGGATAGCAAACAGAATTGCGGACCTGCTCATAGGCGCGACCGGCACCGAACATGGCGAAGGTCGAGGCCACCGGAACGAAACCGCTGATGGCCAATCCGGCCGCCATGCAGATCATGTTCTGCTCGGCAATGCCGCAATTGAAGAAACGATCGGGGAATTTTTCACCAAATGTACAGGACATGGTGGCGTGCGCGAGATCCGCGTCCAGCGCCACGATATCCTTGCGTTCGGCCCCGAGTTCCGCCAGCGCCGCACCGGTAGCAACGCGGATCGCCTTGATTTCCTTAATGTTGATAGTCATTTCTCATGCCCCCAATTCGGCCAGTGCTTTCTGCATTTCTTCGGCGTTGGGCGCCTTGCCATGCCAGCCGACCTGGTTTTCCATAAAGGAAATCCCCTTGCCTTTTACCGTATGCGCCAGGATGAATTTCGGGCGCGTCGTCTTGACGGTGTAAGCCTGCAGCAACTGCGGGATATCGTGGCCGTCGACCTCGATCACCTCGAAACCGAACGCCAACAGCTTGGCCTTGATGTCGCCAAGGCTCATGACCTGGTCGTTGGAACCGTCGATCTGCAAGCCGTTGTTGTCCATGACGACGGTCAGATTGGTCAGCTTGTAGTGCGCGGCGGCCATCATGGCTTCCCAGAACTGCCCTTCCTGCGCTTCGCCGTCACCGACCACCGCGAAGATCTTCTGCTGCGATCCGTGCAGACGGGCACCGAGCGCCATGCCGACGGAAATCGACACGCCCTGGCCGAGCGATCCCGTCGAGGCATCGACGCCGGGAGTCTTCTTCATGTCGGGATGGCCCTGAAGGCGCGACCCGAGCTTGCGCAGGGTCAGCACTTCCTCCCGCGGGAAAAATCCGCGCTGTGCCAACACCGAATAGAGCGCCGGCGCCGCATGGCCTTTGCTGAGGACACATTTGTCTCTCTGCTCGGCAGGCAATGCCGGATCGGATTTCATGGCATTGAAGTAGAGCGTCGCCAGGATCTCGGCACAGGACACCGCCCCGCCGACATGGCCTGATTTCGCGGTCCCCACCGATCTCACAACGTCTATCCGGATTTGCCGGCTTATTTCTTGCAATTCGCCCAAGGTCATCGTAGTCCCGTCCTTCCATTCTTGTAGCCGGTCCGCTGCCTGGCCTCGGTTCGGCTGCAATATCGATAACATTATCGATAATTCAAGTCAAGGAATGCAGCGGGGTTTTCTCACCCCAGTTTCCCATCTCAGAAGACTGTCTCTCTTCGATTCAGGCTGCCGGATCGGCGCAGGCGGTCCGAGCCGCATCGTGGGTCTGCGGCGTCGGTAACACAGTGCCGATCGACTGTTCGCTCTTCTTATCGAAAAGGTGAAAATGCGCCGGATCGAAGGCGACATTGAGATTTGTTCCCTCGGTCGGACGCACACTGGTGCCGAACCGGCCGATCAAGTCGCCTTTGCCGAAGGTGAAGTGAATAAGGTTCTCCGCCCCCATCGGCTCGACCAAATCGACCCTCAAAGACAACGTCGGCCACCGTGGAGCCGTGTTGCAATCGGCCAGATGCAGATTTTCCGGCCTTATTCCGAACATCACCTCGCGCCCGATATAGGGCTGGGCGTCGATCGCCAGATGGGGCGGCAAGCGCACCGGCGCCACGCCTTCGGCGACCACGGCAACACCGTCTTCGACTGCCTCGACCTTGGCATCGATGAGGTTCATCGGCGGCGATCCGGTGAATTCCGCAACGAAGCGATGGAGAGGGTGATGATAGATTTCGTCGGGCGTGCCGACCTGAATGATATGCCCGGCGCGCAGTACGACGATGCGGTCGGCCAGGGTCATGGCCTCGACCTGGTCGTGGGTGACGTAAATGATCGTCCCCTTGGTCCGTTTGTGCAGCTTCTTGATTTCAGCACGGACCTGGTTGCGCAACAGGGCGTCGAGGTTGGAAAGCGGTTCGTCGAACAGAAAGACTTTCGGTTCGCGGACGATGGCCCGTCCCATGGCCACGCGTTGACGTTGGCCACCCGACAACGCCTTGGGAAGGCGCTCAAGCAGGTGCGTTATCTGCAGCGTTTCCGCCGCTTCGGCGACGCGGCGGCGCATTTCCTCGGCCGGCGTTTTCCGCAACTGAAGACCAAATGCCATGTTTTGGAAGACGGTCTTGTTGGGGTAAAGCGCGTAATCCTGGAACACCATGGCGATATCGCGGTCCCTGGGCGGCAGATCGTTGACGACGCGCCCCCCGATATGGATTTCGCCCTTGGTGATTTCTTCCAGTCCGGCCACCATCCGCATCAGCGTGCTTTTGCCGCAGCCTGACGGTCCGACGAAAACGATGAACTCGCCGGCTTCGATTTCCAGATTGACGCCATGGATGACATCCACCGCGCCATAACTCTTGTATACATTCCTCAGACTTACAAACGACATGGGGAATCTCCCGAATTACTTTTTAAGGCTTTCTGCGCTCTAGCGCGCAGAGCCTGCCTGCATTTCCAATGGGGTCTTCGGTCGCGCGGGCATTTCAAGGCCCTGCCACCTCTATGCGAGTTCCCGGTTGCGCCGCACCGGCGATCATAGCCTCGAGCACGGCCATCGCCCGGACACCCTCGGCGATGGTCGGCATGTCGCTGGCAGCGCCGTTCACCTTGGCGAAGAACGCCGTGAACATGGCGTGATATCCCTTGAAGTCTTCATTCGCCGCCGCTGTAAAATTCGGTTTCCAACTCAAAGTGTCGGTTCCGTCGGCGAGAGTCGCATCGGGATCGTCGGCTTTGAAGGGCGGGTTGCGGAAATAGCGGACATCGATCACCCCGTCGACCTCGACACGGCGATGATCCCCCATGACCTGCAGCCGTTCGACCGGCGTCCCCCGTGACTGGATGGTGCCCATCAGAACGGTGCCGATGGAGCCGCCGACAAAATCGAAATGCACATGCAGGAGCAGTTTTCCCGGGGCGATTTCGGTGCGGAAAACGGTCACCGCCTCGACCGGGGCCACCAAATAGGCGACAAGATCCATGTAATGGATGCAGTGATGCAGATAAAAACTTGAATAGTCGACGGTCTCTCCGGACTGGAAATAGGATGGTGCCGTCATATATTCGCCAAATAAACCAGCCACCTTGCCAAAATCTTCGCCCTTGACGACGTTATGGGCGATGCGATTAGCCGTCGAATACCGTTTCATGAAACCGACCCCGACAATCCGCCGGGCTGCGGCTGCCGCCTCTTCTATCACTTTGGCATCGGCCAGATTGGCGCCACAGGGCTTTTCCATGAAGACATCGTGACCTTTGGCCAGGGCGGCCACGGCAAAATCGCGATGCTGTTTCGGTCCGACGGCCATGCCGACGACATCGACGCCGGCGAGATCGAGGAGATCGCGGTAATCGGTAAAGATCCGGGGCACGCCGTACCGTTTGGCCGTGGCGCGGGCGGCCGATTCGTTGATATCGCAGACGCCGACGATCTCCACGTCGTGACGCGTGATCTGAGGCAACAGCATCTGTTCGGCATGGCGACCACAGCCGATCCAGGCCAGCCGTTTGGTCATTTTCTACTCCCGTTGAGATCGATCAGCGCCCTGATCATCGTGCAGCTTGCCGTGTACTCGGCCTGTTCGTCGTGCAACGGCTGCCGCCACTGGGCGAACGGCACGCCGATGCGATCGTCGCGGCGTCGGAATGGCTCAAGGGTAATCGTGCCGTCGTAACCGGCCGCGCCAAGAGCGCGAACCACTGACGTCCAGTGGACATGGCCCGTCCCGAGATACCCGCGGTGGTTTTCATTGGCTTGGAAATGCATCAAATGGCGGCCCGCGAAACCAATCGCTTCGCAAAGGTCGTCTTCCTCCATATTCATGTGGAAGGTATCGAGGGTCAGCCCAACCGACGGACGATCGACCATTGCGACCAGCTCGACGCCCTGTCGAACGGTATTGACGAAATCCGTCTCATAGCGGTTCAAGGGCTCGATGGCGAGACGCAAGCCGGCTTTTGCCGCTTCATCGCCCAACGATGTCAACGACGACACACACCAATCGATTCGCCTTTGCCGGAGGTCTTCACTCACCGGATGCGGCGCCAGGCCGGCGAAGACCAGCGGACTGCCGTAAAGCGGGCCGCCGATGATCGCCACGCCCAGCGTCTTGGCCACGTCCAGGCAATAGAGAAGATAATCATAGCCTTTCTGACGGACCGCGCCATCGTCGGCCGTCAGGGACCGCTCGCGGTTGACACGCGCCGTGATCACCGCGAATAAACCGGCGTCATCCAAGGCGCGGCGCAGCAACGGAAGGTCCATTTCGCCGGGATCGGGAACCAACAGTTCGACGAAATCGTATCCCGCCGCCTTCCAACGGGCGAACTGATCAAAGTGTTCGACACCGAATGGCCGGCGATACTGCATTGAAATGATGCCAATCGCATTCTTCATAACGGCTAGCCTTCCTCTTGCCACCAGCGTCTCAGCCTTTGACCGCACCTTGCGTCATGCCGGCAATCAGGCGCCTTTGAACGAACATGAAGAGCAAGGTGACCGGCAATGCGCCGATGACACCAGCCGCGGTCAGCAGTCCCCAGGCGATCTCGTATTCACCGATCAAGGTCTGAATTGCCACGGTCAACACGCGCACGGCCTGTCCCGCCAGCACCGAGGCGTAAAGATATTCATTCCACGACGTAATGAAGATGTAGATACCAGTGGCGATGATTCCGGGAAGGGTCACCGGCAGAACCACCTTGATCATCGCGGCGATCGGCGAACAGCCGTCAACCTGCGCGGCTTCGTCCAGGCTCTTCGGAACCACGTCGAAATAGCTGATCATCATCCAGGTGGCGAACGGAATGGCGAAGGTCGAATGCGCCAGGATCAGGCCGAGATGGCTGTCGAGCAGGTTCAGATGCTTCATGATGATGAAAAGCGGGATGATCAGCAGCACGACGGGGAACATGTTGATCAGTAGAAACATCAGCATCAGCGGCCGGCGGCCGGCAAAACGATAGCGCGAGAAGGAATAGGCCGCCGTGATACTGACCGACAGACCGAGCAACACCGCGCCGCCGGCCACGATGAAACTGTGTCCGAGATTGGAGATGAAGCCTGTCTTGGCGAAAAGCCGGACATAGTTCTGGAGAGTTATCGGGTCGGGCAGGAAGGTCCGATCGGCGGTGAACAGCGTCGATTCGTCCTTGAGCGAGGTCAGCAGCATCCACAGGTATGGCGCGATCGCAAAAAACACGATCAGCAGCATCGGCAGGTGCAGAAACAGAAGTGACCGCAGCGTTTTGATTTGACGGGGTGTCATTTCATGTCCTTTCCGACGCGGCGCAGATAGATGGTGATCAGGACCAGCAACACCAGCGAGAACGTTACCGCCAATGCCGAGCCGTATCCGAAATCCATGCTGCTGTAGGTTCGCTTGAAGGCATAGAGAGGCAGGGTATGTGTGGCATAGCCCGGTCCGCCGCCGGTCATCACATAGATCACGTCCATGGAATTGGCGACCCAGATGATCCGGAGCATGACGGCCGTCACCAACACGCCCTTCAGGCCCGGCAGCGTTATCCCGAGAAACTTCTGCCAGGTGGTGGCGCCATCGATCGAGGCGGCTTCATACAAATTGCCGGGAATGGTCTGCAGGCCGGCAAGGATCATGATGGCGAAGAACGGGAAGCCCTGCCAGACGAGCGCCGCAATGATCGCGTAAAGCGCGGTGTCCGGATTGGCCAGCCACGGCATCGCGCTTTGCAGCATGCCACAGCGCATGAGCAGGTCGTTCAAGACGCCAACTTGCGGATGATAAATCCACGACCACATGAGGCCGATCACGACGCTGGGCAGCGCCCAGGGAATGAGGATCAGGCTGCGCGCCAGCGGACGCCACCAGAAGTTCCGATTGAGCAGAAGGGCCGTTACGAATCCGAGAGCGAGCTGCAATGGGACGGTCAGACCGATCCAAATCGCCGTCCGTCCCAATGAATCCCAGAACACCGGGTCATGCAGAATCGCGAAGTAATTATCAAGTCCAATAAACGCAACGTCTTTTGGCTTCCATAAGATGCTTCGATACAGACTGGTAATACCAGCCTGAAGCATCGGATAGAAGACTACGACGAGAGTAGCTATTATCGCAGGCGACAACAATATATAGGGCGTTCTACGCACGTCCGATTGGGCAGACATAAGTCCTCCTCCCAGGCTTAGGCTCGAGATATTATTGTTTTTGGCGGATACGCAGCTTAGTTGTCGGCGCGATCTGCGATCATTGGTTCGACACCCGCCGGACATCGCCGTCTCCGGCTATTGTCCGTTTTGCTTTCCTAAAGTTCCGGCAGGCGGGTGTCGCTCCATGTCCCTAAGGGCGTGCAGAGCCCTTACTTGTAGAAATGACTGTCGAGGGCTTCCATCATCTGGGCAGGCGTGATTTCGCCGTTAAGCGCGCGCTGCATATTGACGGGCCACACCGTGTTGACGAAGTCGGCCGACTGCGGGACTGCCGGCAACGGCTTGGCGAACGGCAGCGAATTTTCGGTCGCCTTCACGAAGCGCTCGGGGAAAGTCATCTTCGACGCGCCGCTCTTGGTCACCGTCATCTGTCCGGTTGCCTGGACGAACTTCACGTTGTTATCGGCTTCGCTGAGGAACGCCATCCACTTCCAGCCGGCATCCTTGGCCTTCGAGGACTTGAAGAGGGCGGTCGATTCGTCGCCGAAGGAGGTCCAGCGGCCACCGTTGCACGAGGGAGCCGGCACGGCCGACACCTTGTCGCCAAACGCGTCAACCAGGGTCTTGGCCGACCCGACGTGGTGGAAGATCATCGCCGTACGCCCAGACTTGAACGTCGAGATGATTTCGTTGAAGCCATCGTTCGGGGCCGACGGCGGCACCACCTTTTGCTTGCGGAAGAGATCGACATACCAGCCGTTGGCGGCGACGGCCTTGGCCGACTTCAACCCGCCGGGTTCGAAAGCCGACTGGGACAGCACGAACGGCCCCCAGTTGTCGTAACCGCCTTTGCCGCCGCGCATGCCGAAACCGAACTGCTCGACGCCGTTATTGGCGCTTGCCGGAACGGTCAGCTTCTTGGCGGCTTCGAGAAATTCTTCGCAGGTCGCAGGCGGATTGAGTTTGGCAGCGGAGAAGAGGTCAGCCCGGTAATAGAGATAAACAACGACGTATTGCAGCGGAAGATAGTACTGGTTGCCGTCACTCGCCTTCGAAATGTCGAGCAGGTTATTGCCCAAATCGGCCTTGCCCGGCCAATTTGCCAACCGCGATCCGACGGGTTCGAGCGCATCCATTTCCAGCAATTGCGGTTGCTGGGCAAGCTTGACCATGGCGACATCGGGGGCCTTGCCGCCGACGATCGACGTGAACAACTTGTCGTAATAATTGTTCCACGGGATGTTTTCGGCATTAATCTTGATCCCGGCATTCTTGCTCTCGAATGTCTTGACCAGGTCATTCATAATGCTGACGTTCTCTGGGCTATCGAAGTGATACCAGAAATTCACCGTCTGATCCGCCCAGGCGTTGCCGCCCAGCAAGGCGGCCAGACCACAGGACGCCAAAAGAGTTCTTGTGATTTTCCTGACCATTGAGCTTCCTCCCGCTTTATCACAGCGCGCGGTGATGAGGCGCGCCGGCTGCACTTATCGATAATAATATCGATAATTCACGGTCAGTCAAGAAACCCTACGGAAAATCCTGTTAGTCCGAATACCGGGGACATGGGACCGGCCGATGAACCGCCGACCAGACCAGCCTCCCAGCAACGAATCCCGCAGGGTCCCAATAACCGACCATCCGCTCCTCTCCCATCGTCTGCCGACAGGCGATAGGAGGATCGGTCCGCCGCTGTTACGATCGCACCCGGTGTCTTGACAAAAAGTGCGCGACGGAACTCCCCGACCACCGAACCCATATTGCCAGAAAGCCAGAGGAAAGGCGATTTTCCGGGAACGCGCCGAGAGACCTGTCGAGATGAAGCGGTTCGGCTGGCGATACGAGATCGGTCGGAATCAGCTTGCGATCGGCGCCTGGGAATCAGCGGATTTTCCGCGGTCCGACGACGATGCCGCTTGACAAGGCGTCTGGACAATCCTCGTAGAAAATGGAAAGGTCGGGTGGTAAGGCCGCAGAGGGATGGCGACTTATCTTCCGGCACCATCGCCGGAGACCGAACCCACACCCGCCGAGGTCTTCGCCAAGAGGGGTTACGTTCTAAAAAAATCGCGTCATGCGCCACCATAAATAAGAAGGCCTACCATGCCGTTTCAGCCAATTGGGACATATCGTCTTTATCAGCAGGTTGCGGACCAGATCGATGAACTTATTCGTACCGAAGAATTCCCGGTAGGGCACCGCCTGCCGCCGGAACGCGACTTGGCAAAGATGTTGGGAGTGAGCCGGGCTGTCGTCCGCGAAGCAATGGTTGCGCTGGAAATCGCCGGATTGATCGAGGTCCGCTCGGGGTCGGGGACCTATGTCAAGGAACCCGCCAAACAGCGGACGCATATGAGCCCGCTCAATCTTGGTGATATCGGCCCCAGCCCATTCGATATCATATCGGCGCGCATCCTGATCGAGAGCGAGATCGCCTCGCTGGCCGCCACCAAGGCCACTGAGCGGGATTTGAACGAGATATCGGCTTTGCTCGACAAGATGTACGAGCACAAGGCCCGGCAGGAATCACATTACGAAACCGACCGCCAATTCCACATCCGCATCGCCGCCGCCACTGGCAACATGGTCTTGCCCTCCATCGTCGAAGGTCTGTGGGACAATCAATTCGCTCCGGCTTTCAAAGTTCTTAGCCAGCGCACCCATCTTCTGGACAACAGGGACGCGACCTTAAGCGACCATTTCCGCATCACCGACGCCTTGCGCCGCCGCGATGCCAATGGCGCCAGGGAAGCGGTTCGCGCCCATCTGTCGCAGGTCGTCGACGTTATGTTGCGCGAGGATACGGAGGCCTGAAAGACCGACGCGAGCCTGAGCGGGCCCTTCGCGCAACGACCTAGCCGCATAGATTATCGATAATATTATCGATAAAAGTGTTTTCCTCCGCAGCCGCTCGTAGCAGAATGGGGCATCGTTTGCTTGCGACGGCCACCGGGCCGTCCGTTGGAGGAATTCATGTCACGCCATTCCAAGTCCGGCGCTTTGGACGCCACGATCGCCACCCTTGGTGTGCCGACAATATCCTCTCCCCTGCCCTTTGGCCGGTTCATTTCCGATGATCATCCGGTCAACATCCGTCTCGGTCCCGAGGATCTCGATGACGTCAGCGAGGAGACCGATGTCGATTTTCAGTTGGCCGGCCCACGGGCCAATCTCTATTTCGAGCCCTCCAAGGTGAGGGCGGCGATCGTCACCTGCGGCGGGCTTTGCCCCGGCCTCAACGACGTGATCCATGCGATCGTCATGGAGGCGCACCACAACTATCACGTGGCCAGCGTTCTCGGCGTTCGCTTCGGCCTGCAGGGATTCATTCCCCGGTTCGGCCATGAGATGATGGAATTGACACCGGCCAATGTCTCGGGCATCCACCAGTGCGGCGGCACCGTTCTCGGAACCTCGCGCGGCGTGCAACCGATCGGCGAAGTGGTGGACACGCTTGAGCGCTACCGCATCGATCAGCTGTTCGTCATCGGCGGCGACGGCACCATGAAGGCGGCCATGCGCATCACTGAGGAGGTGCAGCGCCGCGGTGCCAAGATCGCCGTGATCGGCGTGCCGAAAACCATCGACAACGACATCAATCTGGTGACCTCGTCCTTCGGGTTCGACACCGCCGTCGAAAGGGCCGCCGATGCCATCCGTTGCGCCCATACCGAGGCGATCGCCGTTCCCAACGGCATCGGCGTCGTCAAGCTGATGGGACGCGAGTCGGGCTTCATCGCCGCCCAGGCCACCTTGGCCTTGAAGGAAGTCAACTGCGTCCT
>JARLJB010000040.1 GCA_031291415.1 Telmatospirillum sp. | reverse complement strand
TCAAGCACAAGCGAACTCGGCCATACACCCCGAAAACCAACGGAAAAGCAGAGCGCTTCGTCCAGACCTCCCTCCGAGAATGGGCCTACGCACAGCCATATGCCCAGTCCGACGAGCGCGCTGAGGCTTTGCCAAAATTCCTCGACTACTACAATCATCATCGGCCACACTTCGGGCTTAAAGGAATGCCCCCTATCTCAAGGATTCCTCTAAACAACCTGTTGAGACACGACAACTAGCGTTTGATGTCGCCCTCCAAGGAAAGGCTGAGATCGGTCGCGCCGAAGCGGCGACGATAGACCTGAACACCTTCCAGGACCCGCTGCACGTAGTTTCTGGTTTCGGCAAAGGGAATGCTCTCGATCCAGTCGATGGCGTCGATTTCGGGCTGGCGCGGATCACCCATGTCGCGCATCCATTTTCTGATTCGTGACGGTCCCGCGTTGTAGGACGCCACCGACAACACGTAGGAACCGTTGAAATCGCTGAGTAGGTCGCCCAGATAAGCCGATCCGAGTTTGACGTTGAGATTCGGGTTGGCGGTCAGCGCATTGGCCAGCGCTTCCTTCTTCTTGAACACTAGGTTCAACGCCTTCGCGACCTTGGCTGCCGTGGTCGGCATGAGTTGCATCAGCCCGCGGGCGCCGGCCGAGCTGACCGCCTCGTCATGGAAGGCGCTTTCCTGCCGGATCAGCCCCATGACCAGAGCCCGTTCCGGCGTTTCCCCGGTTTTCACGTGCGGAATCGGATAGCCCGAGGTGATCAGGGGAACTCCCTCGCGCTCGGAACGCTTGGCGACGGCCACGGCGATGTCGGCGCGCCCGAGGTTGGTGGCAAGGTCGGCCGCCAGGGCTCGCATGCCGGGAGTGGTCGCCAACTCTGCCATCCGCTGCATGAACGGACGGATCAGGTCGGTCTCCTTGATCTGCCCCAGCATCTTCGCGGCATGCACCAGCTCGTGTCGTTCAAATTGCTCGATGTCCTGGGCGTTAGGCAGAGGATCGGCTGGCAGAGGCCACATCTGATCATGGTTCAACCGGCCTGCCGCCAGCTGCCCATAGAATGTCGTCACGTGGGTGGCGGCTAAGTTGTACCAGCGGACCGCGTCGTCGCCGTGGCCGAGGGCGTCGCTGGCCCGGCCGGCCCAATAGGCGGCCCGCGATCGGCTTTGCGCCGTGGCGACACGATCATACATGCGGCTGAAATGGGTCAGCGCGACATCGCGATCATTAAGAAACCGCAAGGCGATCCAGCCGGAAAGCCATTCGGCTTCGGCAAAACCCGCTCCCTCGCTTTGACGATGGTTGCGAGTGATTTGGTAGGCTTCCGAAATCCGCCCCTGTTGCAGCAGGCGTCTCGCCAGCACGGCGCGCTCGGTCCACCAAAGATCCGGTCTGGTCTTGTCGGCCGACGGCGAATTCAGAAGAGCGATAGCCTGCTCATCCTTGTCATGAAGGCGGCGATAGCGGACTTTCTCATAGATCAGCCCGGAATCGTTCTTGAGACGATCGGGCACCTGGGCTGCCAGCGTCTCGGCATTGGCCGCATCGCTGTTCAAAGCCATGCGGGCTTGCGCCAGGAGCTGGTGCGCATCGTCGACCCGCTGGATTTGATGGGCGACGGCTTGGTCCTGGTGTTCCCACAACAGACGGTCGAGGCGGGCCTCATCGTCTTCGTCGGTCAGCATTTCCTGAAAATTCGAGAGAAACTCGTGTTCCTGGATCGGTCCAAAATTTCCGGACACCCACCGGGCGCGGACCAGTTTTTCTGTCTTTTCGTTGTCGCCGGTCCCCATCAGTGCCTTGCCGTAAGCGATCACGCCATCGACCGTCTGCGGCGAGTGTGTGGAAAACCACTCGAGGATGGCCTGATCCGGGGTGGCCACGGTAATCGCCTCTTCGGCGCGACGTTCGAGCGTGGATGTCTGTGGCCATTCGGGATTGGCGCTCATGAACGCCGTGATGTCGGCGAAGCTGGCACCCGAATTCGGTTGCGTGAAATTCTGCCACTGCAAAACTTTCGCGAGCAGCTTGTCATGGGCTTTCGCCGCTGCCGCTTTGGCCCAATCGTAGTGGTCATTGTGGGCCGCTTCGAAAGCCTGCCGGTATGTTTTTTCATCGTCGGCCGACAGTAGATTGGCTTTGGCCGGGGCCGAACCGAAGAAGAGGGCAGCGGCCAAACCGACGGCAAACCATGCTTTCACGCAACACATCCTGCTTTACGCCCCGACCGGACGGGGAATGAGTGATTCTGCTGCATTCTAAAGCGCCCGGAGCGCAGGAGGCAAGCCGGACCGAATGTTGGTGGCGTGCCAAAACAAGGCGGTCTCAGCGCGAAATTGATTTCCGGTTCTCCCAAGAACAAACATGCGCTCTACTCGAGGTTGCCATTGTCATGCTCTTCCTCGTGTATCTAAAGTAACGTGGCAACTTGTTAACCTTTTCCTGTATAATATTCACAGGTTATTGCATTTTTTACCGAGCTTGGAGTGAGGGGGCATGGGGAAATCCGCTTCATCGGGGAGCAACCCGTCGCCGGCGACGGCCAGCCAACTGGAAAGCGTCACCTTCGAACATCCTTTCTTCAGCAGAATGGAAAAGGGATTCTTTCACATCCATCCACTGACCGGCGAGCCGGTGATGGCCGTGCACATTTCCAACAACGAGGCTTTGCTGCCATTTCCCGGACTGAAACGCGAATTTAACCTCAACGAGCACGATTGTCGGATGCTCGACGTCCTGGCCGACGGGCTGAAATATGTCAACGGGCTGAAAATGGGCGAGGCCTTGCCCAAAGAGATTCTAACCGGCGAGGCGTCGTGGGACCCATCCAAGCGTCATGAATTGATCGCCCATCAGCGGATCACCATGCAACTGGTCAGTTGGATGAGCGGTTCGGATACGCTCATCACCGATCCGGACGAGCTGCTGCAACTGGCAGAGGATCCGGCGACGAAGAAGCGGGTCAATGACGCCTTTGGCGAAGCGGCGGAGCGTATCGGCATCGGACGTAATAACCGCGAGCAGATGCTCGAATATGTGAAAAAGCTTTCTCATGAATTGGCCTATGTGGAAGCTCTGCGCGACAAGATGACCGAACTCTCCAGCGTGCAGCAAAAAGTCCTGGGATTGCGCAAGGTCTATAGCCGCGAGCGATCGGTGGCCGAAGTCTTGGACCAAGTGGTCAAACTGGTCGAGCTCGCCATGACGGATTTTTCCGGGCGGTTCCTTGAGTTGGATGGACAGACCGGCGAAATTCTTGCCGTGCTTAAGAACCTGGAAAACCAGGTTCTGTTCATCCGCGACAAGCGCGACGACCTGCATATTCGGTTGATGGCGTGGGACGACGTGATTCGCGACTGGAAAAGCGTCGAAGTCTGCGTGTCTTATAAGGTCAATGATTTGATCGCTCAATTCTACCGGTTCCTGGCCCCGCGTTTTATGAAGGTTGATGACTGGGTCTTGATGACTAAGCTGCAGATTCACTCGGAAAAACTCGATAATCTGAAGCGTAAGAACAGGGTTCTCGTCTGGTAGCCGCGACGCCGCGGAACGCCCGTTCCAGGAACATCGGTCAACCTCCATTCGGCTCGGGCTTGCGGGCGGTGTGCGCGGGGGCTATGTTCCTTTCCTTTTTCACGGGCGCCATTGCGCAGGACGGAGATAGCCATGTTTAAGGGTTCGATCACTGCCTTGATCACCCCGTTCAAGGACGGGAAGGTCGATGAGGCTGGTTTTCAATCCTTCGTGGAGTGGCAGATCGCCGAAGGGACCGACGGACTTGTGCCGTGCGGGACGACCGGTGAATCGCCGACGCTGAGCCACGAAGAGCATAATCGCGTCATCGAACTCTGTGTCGAGGCTGCGAAAGGCAAGGTCCCGGTGATCGCCGGGGCCGGTTCCAATTCCACCGCCGAGGCGATCGCGCTGGCATGCCATGCCCGTAAGGTCGGCGCTGATGCCGTACTGGTGGTCACGCCCTACTACAACAAGCCGACACAGGAAGGCCTTTACCAGCATTTCAAGGCCATTCACGACGCTGCGGACGTGCCGATCGTCATCTACAACATTCCCGGCCGCAGCGTTATCGATATGAGCGTCGAAACCATGGCCCGGCTTGCGAAATTGCCCAACATCGTGGGGGTCAAGGACGCGACCAACGACATCATGCGGCCGATCAGAACACGCAATGCCATCGGTCCCGATTTTTGTCAGTTGAGCGGCGAGGATGCCAATATCGTGGCCTTCCTGGCGCATGGCGGCGCCGGTTGCATCTCGGTGACCGCCAATATCGCCCCTCGGCTCTGCGCACGGTTGCACGATGCCTGGGCCGCGGGCGATATGGCCGTCGTCAATGATTTGCGCGACCGTTTGATGCCGTTGCATGACGCCCTGTTTTGCGAGTCCAATCCGGCGCCGGTCAAATTCGCGGCCAGCCTGCTTGGCAAGACGGATGGTTTCCTGCGGTTGCCGCTGGTCGAAATCAGTCCGGCGAGCAAAGAGAAAGTGATCTCCGCCATGAAGACTGTCGGGCTGATCTGAAGACGTCTGAACTCGAGGATTGATATGGCACGCTCGACACTGATTGCAGGCAATATCGCTGTCGAGAACCGACGGGCGCGCCATGAGTACGCCATCGAGAGCACTTTGGAGGCCGGACTCATCCTGGAGGGTACGGAAGTCAAGTCGTTGCGGACCGGACGGGCCAATCTGGCCGATTCTTTCGCCGGTCAGCAGGAGGGGGAACTTTACCTCTTCAATGCCTATATCCCCGAATACCAGGTCAAGACAGCCTTCACCCATGAGACGCGCCGGCCACGCAAGTTGCTGGTGCATCGCAAGGAGATGGCGAAGCTATTGGCGGCGGTGACCCGCGAGGGGATGACCTTGGTGCCGTTGTCGATCTTCTTTAATGATCGTGGCATCGCCAAGGTTCAGTTGGGGCTGGCCCGCGGCAAGAAGCTGCACGACAAACGTGCCGCCGAGAAAGAGCGGGACTGGGCGCGCGAAAAGGCCAGAGTGTTGCGCGATCGCTAGTGGTTGGACCCTGACACTTGGTCCTCTAAACGAGTGAGGCAGGCATCCGAGGTTGTGGATCAAATCGAAAGTGGCATCCGTGCCGGTGTTCGCCGCAAAGCGGCGAAAATCCTTGCTTTCGGCTTCGGCCCTACACCGGCACGGAGGCCGGTGCTACTAATTTTTCACAGCCTCTCTTGCCCGCCTCCGACGCGAAAGCGGCGGAAATGCTGACTTTTCGGCTTCGCCGAAGGACGGGCGGGACGCCCGCCCCGCTCCTGGTTTAGGGACTCGTCTGTCAGATTTTTGCCACTAAACGACGCGGGCTTTCCCGCCGGTTCCATACCGCAAGGCTGGAGTGCGGACTGGTTTTTCGTCCCAATCCAATGGGGGCGGCAAATCGTTGTTTTCTGCCTGGTGCTCAAGAACGCCGAGGTCGCGGATGATCAGCTGTTTGCGGCTGACGCGGAGAAGATACCCCCCCTTGATCAATTCGTTGAGGATCAGAGAGGTGGACTGACGGCTTGATCCGATCAGCGTGGCGATATCCTCGGTGTTGTAGTCCATCGTGACCGAAATGCCGCCCTGAACCTTGCATCCGCGTTCATTGGCCAGATCGATGAGAAAATGAATCAGGCGGTGTTTGACGTCGCGAAACACCAATCCTTCGATGATGCGGACGGTGTTGGCAAGGCCGCGGCCCATGCTGGCAATGATCGACACGGAGAGGCCGGGAATCGTGGTCAATGCTTCGGAAAAATTCTTGATACTCGTTACCAATATTTCCGAAGGCTTTTTGGCGACCACCATCATCGACGAATGTGTTGTAAAGACAGCTTCCGGTTCGAGCGTGAATACGGTGAACTCTCGTCCTTCATAGGAGAGATAGACACGCAACTCCCCGGAAAGAACGATGAAAACTTCGTTTCCGATAGTGTTGGCATCGCAGACGATGCCACGCTCTTCTACCTTCCGTACCGTAAAGCTTTGGAAAAAGCTATCGTGCTCGGGGTTTTCAAGGATGTCGAAAATGCTGAAGCATCGGGACATTGGACCTCGCAGCCCGAAAAAAGGATCAATAATGATCGGGCCATTAAAGCTCTTCAGTCATCTTAAAGTCAAGTTTTCTACCCGTTGAGAATATCGGTGGGTGGGCGGAAAGTCGTTATATACTAATTATTCATAATGAGTATATAACTTTACATGTTAAGTAATTACTGTAAAAAACAGAGGGGAATGGCGTGTAAGGCTTATCCCTTTGCTTCCGCCACGATCAGCATCTTGTAGGTGGCAGGCTTGATGGCGGCACCGATGCCCAGCAAAGTGCGAAATGCCGCATGGGGTGTGCGCCGACGGTTGAATCTGAAGACGAACTCGTCGAGGT
>JARLJB010000250.1 GCA_031291415.1 Telmatospirillum sp. | reverse complement strand
GAGGAATGGCGCCAACCAAACCTCCAGATCGCCACGCCAATCTTCTGCCATCGCCAGCCTCCCTAAAAGCTGGCTCCCTATGAATCAGGGAAATCGCCTCAAGGGAATCGGAAAATCAAATTTCTGCCAAAGTAGTGCTAGTCACCTGAATCTAAAGTTCGGCACATAATGTTTGCTGTGTTTTTTGGCAGAAGCGTTTGACGGCGGCGAGGATTTCATCGGCGGATTTGGTCCATCGAAAGGGCTTTGGATCTGCGTTGTGCTGATCGATGAAGCTACGAATGTCTGCTTCGAGTTGGGCGGTGGACGTATGGACGCCGCGCTGAATTTGCTTCCGCGTGAGTTCGGCAAACCAGCGCTCGACCTGGTTGATCCATGACGCGGACGTCGGTGTGAAATGGACGTGGTAGTGTGGCCTGCGCGCCAACCAAGCTTTGACCGCGGGCGTTTTGTGGGTGGCGTAATTGTCCATGACGATGTGAACATCGAGACCGCCCGGAACATTGGCGTCGATCTGTTTGAGAAAATCTAGAAACTCGCTTGCACGGTGTCGTTTGTAGCATTTGCCGATGACAGCACCGGTGGCGATATCGAGCGCCGCAAACAGAGACGTCGTGCCGTGCCTGACATAGCTGGGGGTGCGTCGCTCGGGCATGCCGGGCATCATTGGCAGCACGGGCTGTTCACGGTCAAGCGCCTGTATCTGAGATTTCTCATCGACACACAGGACGATCGCATGAGTCGGCGGCGATAGATAAAGCCCGACGATATCCCTGACTTTATCGACGAATAACGGATCACTCGACAGCTTGAACGTCTCGGCCCGGTGAGGTTGGAGCCCGAAGGCGTTCCACATCCGCCGGATCGTAGTATGCGAATGACCCGTTGCTGCTGCCATCGAACGGATCGACCAGTGGGTTGCGTCGGCAGGGCGTGCCGCCAGCGTTCGCTCAATCACGGCCGCCACCGCATCGTCGTCGATCGATCGAGGTCGGCCGACGCGCGGTTCGTCGAGCAATCCGTCGATCCGATCCCGCACAAATCGCCCACGCCACTTGCCTACCGTGCGTTCGCTTATTCCAAGCACACCAGCGACTTGCTTGCCCGGCAAGCCCTCCGCGCACTTCAAAACAATCTTGCACCGGTCCGACAGCGAACGGGCCACACGCTGACGCCGAACCTGCCGCTCCAGATAATCCCGCTCAGCTGGCGTCAAAACCAGCGCCTCAACCGGACGTCCTCTCGCCATCTCCCGCTGCTCCCATCTGTGTGACGGGCCAACCTATTATGAAATCAACTTCAGTTCCAGGTGACTAGAGCCTCTTGCAAAATAGCAGGGGCGGCCGGGATTATTTGATTTTGGGGTGATTTCACGACAACCAGCGGCACGGATTTTTGGTATGGTAGTTTTGCGAAACAACAACCAAAACCCGGAGCCACCGGCATGTCGCTTGGGCAGTTTTTATCATCGCATTGGGCAAGAATTCAAGGGGAGCTTTTCCCTTTTCTCGATGATGCGCTCGGCCCGCTGACCCCGGCCCACAGGTCGCTGGTAGTCATTTTGGACATGGTCCAGATCGAAGCGCTGGTTCGTCACTGGTCTGGTTTGCCGGGACGTCCACAAGCGGAGCGGGCAGCTTTGGCCCGAGCCTTTATTGCCAAGGCAACTTTCAATCTGGCGACGACGCGAATGCTGATCGACCGATTGCGTGCAGACCCGGTGCTGCGCCGCATATGTGGCTGGTCACGGCTTGGCCAGGTGCCGCATGAAGCAACCTTCTCTCGCGCCTTTTCGGAATTCGCCAAAAGCGAGCTGCCGCAAATGGCTCACGAGGCGCTTATCGCCCTGACGCATAAAGACCGCCTGGTCGGCCACATAGCGCGCGACGCAACCACCATTCATGGCAGGGAGAAATCAGGCAAGCGCAAGGAGCCGGCTGCCGCTGAGCCCAAGATCGTCAGAAAGCGCGGGCGGCCAAGGAAGGGCGAAGAACCGCCGCCAAAGCCACCAAGCCGCATCTCCAGCCAAGCTGCTGGCATGAGCTTGAGCGCGATGCTGGCGGATTTGCCCAAGGCATGTGACGTCGGCATCAAACGCAATGCCAAAGGGTATCAAGAAAGCTGGATCGGCTATAAGCTGCACATCGACACCGCCGATGGCGACATTCCGATCAGTTGTATCCTCACATCTGCCTCGGTGCACGACAGTCAGGTCGCCATTCCCCTTGCCACGCTGACCAGCGCTCGCGTCACCAATTGCTACGACCTCATGGACAGCGCTTATGATGTCCCCGAAATCGCCGATCACAGTCGGAGCCTTGGGCATGTCCCGATCATCGACGTCAACCCGCGCCGCACACCAGGGCGCAAACAGGAAATTGCCGATGAAGCCAGGCGCCAGCGTATCGTCGGCCATACCCTTCCTGAACATATCCGCTACAACCAACGCAGCTCGGCAGAGCGCGTCAACGCTACCCTCAAAGATAATCACGGCGGGAATGCCATCCGGGTTCGCGGACATCAGAAAGTCTTCTGCCACCTGATGTTCGGCATTCTGGCCATAACCGTTCAACAGATCTTTCGGCTCGTCACATAGCCGTCAGAGCGCTGCGCAATCTGGAGTTTGCGCTGACGCTACTCCGGGCGTCAGGCCGATACCTGCGCCTCGCGACCACCAAAACCGCCCGTTCCGAGCCATTCCGGCACCCAATCACCGGGCAAACGCTCCGAGTATGCCCAAATCAGCCGGCGAATGTCGCCACGGTCCCAAAATCTACCACAATCCGACCGAGAGTTTTGCAAGCGGCTC
>JARLJB010000249.1 GCA_031291415.1 Telmatospirillum sp. | reverse complement strand
TTCAGGTCATAATAGAACAGCGAAACGTTGGTCCGCGCGCGGTGGCCGAGGTACTGCACTTTGGCACCGAGTTCGAAGGCGTTGATCGTTTCGGGCTTGTACGTCGGATCGAGCGGCGCGCTGACGTTGGTGGTGCCGGCAATCGTGGTGACCAGATACTGGACCATGGCGGGCAGCGCAGCAAAGGCCGTTGCATTGTTGAGCAGCGTGCCGGCAGCGTTTTCGTCCATATTCACCCCGCCCGCCTTGAAGCCGCGGTTATAGGTGCCATAGACCATGGCATCGGGGGTCAGCTTGTACTGCAGGCCAAACGTGCCGGAAACCGCGCGATCGGTGTGCCCGACATCATAGCCCGGCGCCGGGGCGAGGTTGAGCAGCGTCGACCACTCGGTCGGGTTGGGGCTCAGATAGCTATAGGCAAACGACCCGCGCTTGTGCTCGATCGAATAGCGCAGGCCGGCAATCACGCTGAACTGATCGGTGACCTTGAAATCGCCATGGACGAAGGCCGCATAGCTGTCGGTCGCCCCATGCATCGCTTCCTTGTCGAACAGGCCCGCCGTCGCGTCCGCCGTACCGGCAGGAAGCCCGTAGGCGCCAAGCACCGTGTTCCAGTAGGCCTGCGCCTCAAGACCGTTATACAGCGAGCGGCCCGACTTCAGCTTTTCGGTCGAGACGAAACCGCCGATCACGATGTCCGCGTTGAGCGAAGGAATGCGCGTGTTGTAGGTCAGCTCCTGCGACGCAAAGACGCTATGGAAATCTTCGTCATAGGGCAGAAGGTCGGCGCCCGAGAAATCGGCGTCTTCATTGAGCTGGACCACGTCAAAGCGGCGATAGGCGGTGACCGATTTCAGCATGCCGGCGCCGATGGCTGCATCGACCAGCAAAGTGCCGCCATAGTCCTTGGTCGACTGATAGCCGAGCTGGTTGAGCGAGACCTGGTACTTGGAAATGTCGGTCGACGGCAGCTTGAGCCCGAGCGCGGTGGTCAGGTAATCGACCAGCGGCGCCGTCGGGCCCGCCGTCACGCGTTCGGTGGCATAGCAGCAATCGCCATGGCTGGACGAATAGTCGCCGATCAGCCGCACGGTGACGCTGGACGACGGTTCCCACAAAAGCTGGCCCTTGACCGCGCGGGTGGTGTTGCCGTTGACCGGGCGCCCGGTGTTGACGTCGGTGAAAAAGCCATCAGTGCCCGAACCGAGCCCGGCAACGCGCAGCGCAAGGTTGCTGGCGAGCGGTACGTTGACCGCAGCGCGGATCGAATAGGTGTTGTAGTTGCCAACGTCCGCTTCGAACGAGCCGCCGATATCCGACGTCGAAGGCTTGGTCGAGCCCAGCAGCAGCGCACCGGCAGTCGTGTTCTTGCCGAACAGTGTGCCCTGGGCCCC
>JARLJB010000248.1 GCA_031291415.1 Telmatospirillum sp. | reverse complement strand
TTGGGGCCGACCCGCCCTGAATGAAACACGAGTGGCACCGGCGTCTCTGCCGGTGTGCCGCCGCCAAGCGGACCCTTTCCGGCTCACGCCGGAACACCGGCAGAGACGCCGGTGCCACTCTGACAATTTGTTTCTGTCTAGTCCCTTAACCGGTCCGTTGTCCAGCCGCCACCCAATGCCTTGACAAGGGAAACATGGGTCGTCATCCGGCTTTGCATGATCCCCAAGGCGGTCTGTTCGTTCGACAGCGCGGTCGCCTGGGCGGTCACCACCGTTGTGTAGTTGGTCGTGCCGGCCTTGTATTCGTTGAGCGTGATCCGCGTGGCCTCGCGGGCCGAGGCGACGGCTTCGGCCTGGGTTTCCGCCTGATCGGCCAGGATACGTAGTCCCGACAGGCCATCTTCGACATCCTGGAAAGCTGACAAAACCGTCTGGCGATAGTTGGCGACGGCCTGGTCGTAAGTGGCTCGCGCAGCCTCCACCGCGGCGCCCCGCGCCCCGGCGTCGAATACGGTCTCGGTGCCGCTGGCGGCCAGCGACCAGATTTGCCTGGAGGTCTTGAACAGAGCGGCGCCGGCGCTCGAATAGCCGAAATCGGCCGACAGGCTGATATCGGGATAGTAGGCCGCTGTCTGGACGCCGATCAGGGCGTTCTGTTGCTGCATCATCCGCTCGGCTTCGGCAATATCCGGGCGGCGCTGCAGCAAGGTGGCCGGCAGCGCCACGGGAACATCCTGTACGGTCGTCGGCAACGATCCCGGCGCGATGGTCAGGTCTGCTGGCGGCTTGCCAATCAGAATCGCGATGGCATGCTCATATTGGGCGCGCAGGACGCCGGCGGCAATCAGGCTGGCCTTGGTCGACTTCAGTTGTGTCTCGGCGGTGATGACGTCGGAGCGGGCGGCCACGCCGGTCGCATATTGGTTGCGGGCGATGGTGAGGGAGCGCTGATAGGCGTCGACCGTCTCGCTCAGCAGTCTGGCCAGCTGCTCCTGGTAGCGCAGTTCGAAATAGTCGATCGCCAGTGCGCTTTGTGCCGACAGGCGGATGGAGGCCAGTTCGGCGGCGCTGGCTTCGGCACCGGCCTGATCGCTCTCGACCTGCCGGCGCACCTTGCCCCACAGATCGAGGTCCCAACTGGCGCTTGCCTCAACTGTTTTCGTGGAAGCGATCGTGGTGCTCGACCGCTGCCGTTGGCCGGAACCGCTGGCCGAAACGGTCGGGAAATAGGCGGCGCGGGCTTCCGCCACGGTTGCCTGGGCCTTGCGATAGGCCGCCTCATAGGCGCGAAGGTTCTGATTGCCGATATCGATCTGCCGCTCCAACTGATCGAGCAGCGGGTCGTTGTAGATGCTCCACCAGTCGCCGCGATCGATGTCGTCGGACGGACGGGCCGGCGTCCAGCCTTGCAACTCCTTGTAGACAGCCGGAGCGGGTGCGGCCGGCCGCACATAGTCCGGCCCGACGACGCAGCCGGCCAACAGGAAAAGGGACAGAAAAGGGACGAAACGCATGTTCATTGTGCTCCCGACAGTGCCGTCGCGCGAACCTTGCGGATGTGTAGCCGGTCGAGAAGGACATAGACGACGGGCGTGGTGTAAAGCGTCAGCACTTGGCTGACGATCAGGCCGCCGATGATGGCGATGCCGAGAGGCCGGCGCAGTTCGGCTCCCTCGCCGCTGTCGAGCAGCAGCGGAACGGCGCCGAGAATGGCGGAAAAGGTCGTCATCATGATCGGCCGGAAGCGCAGGCGGCAGGCCTTCAGGATGGCGTCCTCGGCGGACAGTCCCTCCGTTCGGTTGGCCGTCAGGGCAAAATCGATCATCATGATGGCGTTCTTTTTGACGATGCCGATCAGGAGGATCACGCCGATCATGGCGATGATGGAAAACTCGGTGCCCGAGACCAGCAATGCCAGCACGGCGCCGACTCCCGCCGACGGCAGCGTCGACAAGATGGTCAGCGGATGGATCCAGCTTTCGTAAAGGATGCCAAGAACGCCATAAACGGCGATCAACGCCGCGGCGATCAGCAGCAGTTCGCTGCGCAGTGTCGACTGGAATGACGCCGCCGTTCCGGCAAAGGCGCCGTGCACGGTGGTCGGCATGCGAATCGTCTGTTCGGCCTCCGCGATTGCGGTTACCGCCTGGTCCAGGGTGTGACCGGTGGCCAGGTTGAAGGAAATCGTCGAGGCGGCGAAGCCATCCTGATGGTTGACCTGTACCGGGGCGGCTCCCTCTTCCAGATGCGCGAAGGCCCCCAGCGGGATCATTGTCTCCGATGCGGTCGAGACCGCGCTGCCGCTGGAGGCCGTCGATGAACTGGTGGCGATCGAGTTGGTCGACTGGTTCTTCGAGGCGCTGGCGGTGGTCGATGACGAGCTGCCGCTTGTCGCGGTGCCGCCGGCAAAATTGGTGCGGGACGATCCGCTGGCGCTGGCGCCGGAGGTGCTGAGATAGATCTTGTTCAGGCTTTCGGGACTTTCCAGGTCCCGTGGATCGATCCCCATGACGACGTGATATTGATTGACCTCCTTGTAGATGGTCGAAACCTGGCGCTCGCCGAACGCATCATAAAGCGTGGCGTCGATAATCTCGGGGGTCAGGCCAAAGCGCGCCGCGGCCTGCCGGTCGATCACCACCTTGCTTAGCATCCCGCCAATCTGCTGGTCCGTTTGCAGATCGGTGAAGAGCGGATTGCGTTTCAATTCCTGCAGCAATTTCGGCGTCCAGACATAGAGATCGGCGGTGCTGTCGGACTGCAGGGTATATTGGAACTGGGCGAAGCTTTGGCGCCCGCCGATGAACAGATCCTGCATCGGGAACATCATCAATTTCGCTCCGGGGATCGCGGCAAGCTTCGGACGCAACCGGTCCATCACCTGCTGGATGCCGCTTCGCTCGCCTCGCGGTTTCAGCGTCACGAAGACATTGGCCGAGTTGGTGCCGCTGCGGCCGCCGGTAAAACCGATGGACGAGGCGACCGCGGGATCCTGTCCCAGGATCGCCTCCGCTTCGGTCAGTTTGGCACTCATCGCCTGGAACGAAATGGCCTGGTCGGCCTGGAGCCCGCCCATCAGCAGGCCGCTGTCCTGTTGCGGGAAAAGCCCCTTGGGGACGACGACGAAAAGCACGACGTTGAGCGCCACGGTGACCAGCAGCGAAAGGATCACCAACCGCTTGTGGCGCATGGCATGGGTGAGCGACTGGACATAAGCATCCTGCACCGCGGTGAATCCCCGTTCCACCCACCGCGACAGACGCCCCGGTTGTGTCTTCCTGTCGCGCCGCAGAACATGGGCGGACAGCGCCGCCGTGGTGGTCAGCGAGATAATCAGCGAGATGGCGATGGCAAGCGAGATGACGGCGGCGAACTCACGGAACAACCGGCCGAGTAGACCACTCATCAGCAGGATCGGCAGGAACACCGCGATCAGCGACGCGCTCATCGAGATGACGGTGAAGGAGACTTCACGCGCTCCCTGGAGTGCCGCCTCGATGCGGCTTTTGCCCTCCTCGATCAGCCTTGTCACGTTTTCCAGCACGACGATGGCGTCGTCGACGACGAATCCGGTGGCGATGGTCAGCGCCATCAGAGACAGGTTGTCGAGGCTGTAGTCGCACAAATACATCGCCGCGAAGGTTCCGATCAGCGAGACCGGCAGGGCGATGCTGGGAATCAGGGTGGCCCGCAGGTTGCGCAGAAAAACGAAAACCACCAGGATCACGAGAAATACCGACAGGACCAGCGTCCGCTCGGTATCGGCGAGCGACGCGCGGATGGTCGTGCTGCGGTCCCCGGTGACGGTCATCGTGATGCCGGTCGGAAGCCCCGCCTTCAATTGCGGCAGCAGCGCCTTGGCGCTGTCGACGGTTTCGATGATGTTGGCGTTGGGCTGCTTGAACAGCATCATCAGGACCGCCGGTTTGCCGTTGGCATAGCCCTGACCCCGGATGCTCTCGACCGAATCTGTGATGCTCGCGACGTCGCTCAACTGGATCGTTCGGCCGTTGCGATAGGCGACGACCAACCCGCTGTAATCGGCGGCCTCGCGAACCTGATCGTTGGCGTAGAGCTGCCAGCGCAGGGCTCCCTGCTCGATGACGCCTTTCGGGCTGTTGGCGTTGGCGCCCGACAGGGCGGCGCGCACGTCCTCGAGCGAAATGCCGTATTTGAACAGGGCATCGGCATTGACGTCGACGCGGACTGCCGGCAGCGAGCTGCCGGCGATCTGGACATTGCCGACGCCTTTGATCTGCGACAGGCGCTGGCCGATCATGTTGTTGGCGATGTCGTAGAGCTGCTCCGGGGCATAGCGCTCCGAGGTCAGGGCGATCATCAGGATCGGCGCATCGGCCGGATTGAATTTGTCGTAGGTCGGATTGGATTTAAGGGTGCTGGGCAAGTCGGCATGAGCGGCGTTGATCGCCGCTTGCACGTCCCGCGCCGCGCCGTCGATATCGCGCTCAAGGTCGAATTGCAGAATGATCTGCGTCATGCCGGTGGTGCTCTGCGAGGTCATCGAGGTCAGGCCGGCGATCTGGCCGAGATGGCGTTCGAGCGGCGCGGCGACTGTCGCCGCCATGGTGTCTGGGCTGCTGCCGGCCATCTGCGCCTGAACGCGCATGGTCGGGAAGTCGAGACGCGGCAGCGGAGCGACCTGCAGATGAAAGAAGGCGAAGCCGCCGGCCAGCAGGATGCCGATGGTCAGCAGCGTGGTCGCCACCGGCCGTCGGATGAAGAGCTCGGTGACGCTCATGCCGTTTCGTCCCCGGCGGCGCGCGCTTCCGAGCCGCGCCGGCGCAGGCGCCGGCCGAGGGCATCGAACGCCAGATAGATCACCGGCGTGGTGAACAAGGTCAGCAACTGGCTGACCAGCAGGCCGCCGACGATGGCCAGTCCGAGCGGTCGGCGCAGCTCGGAACCGATGCCGGTGCCCAGCATCAGCGGCAGGGCTGCGAACAAAGCCGCCAGCGTCGTCATCATGATCGGCCGGAATCGCAGCAGGCAGGCATGCCGGATAGCGTCCCGCGGCGACATGCCCTCTCCGCGTTCGGCGGCCAGGGCAAAGTCGATCATCATGATGGCGTTCTTCTTGACGATGCCGATCAGCAAGACGATGCCGATGACGGCGATGATATCGAGATTGGCCCCGGCGAGACGTAGCGCCAGCAGGGCGCCGACGGCGGCCGAGGGCAGCGTCGAGAGGATCGTCAGCGGATGGACGAAACTTTCGTAGAGCACGCCCAGAACGATGTACATGGTGACCACGGCGGCCAGCACCAGGGCCAGCTCATTGGTGAGCGACGACCGGTAGGCGGCCGCGGTTCCCTGGTAGACGACCTGGACGCTGTCGGGCGCATGCAAGTCAGCGCGCACCCGTTCGATGGCGTCGATGCCCGTGCTCAGTGCCACTTCAGGCGCCAGATTGAAGGAAACCGTCGCGGCCGGCGCCTGGGCGAGATGCGAACTGACAAGCGGAGCCTTGCGTTCCTCGACATGCACGACGGAGGACAGCGGCACTTGGCCGGAGGTCGCGGTGGAGGATGGAAGATAGATCGAATCGAGGGCGGAAAGATCACCGGCGATGGCAGGCGCCGCCTCCATGATCACCCGATATTGGTTCGACTGGGTGAAGATGGTCGAGACGATACGCTGCCCGAAAGCATCATAGAGGGCATTGTCGATGCTGGCCGGCGTGATGCCGAAACGTCCGGCGGTCGGGCGGTCGATGGTCAGATAAAGGGCCGGACCATCCGCCTGCTGATCGCTGCCGACATCGGAAAGCTGCGGCAGCGCGCGCAACCGTTCGACCAGGCGGGGTACCCAGAGATCCACCAGCGCGCGATCGGTGGCCTGCACCATCATCTGATAGCGGGCGGCGCTGACGTTGGTGTCGATGGTCAGATCCTGCACCGGCTGCAGGGTCAGATGGATTCCCGGCACGGCCCCGGCCGAACGCTGCAGCCGGGCCATGGTGGCGGCAAGCGAGCCGCGCTCGCCCTTGGCCTTGAGATTGATCACCAGCCGGCCATTGTTCAGCGTGACATTGCTGCCATCGACGCCAATGAACGAGGACAGGCTGACCACGTCCTTGTCGGCCAGCAGAATTTCGGCGACCTTCCGCTGGCGTTCGGCCATCGCGGTGCGTGAGACGCCGGCCGGCGCCACGGTGACGCCTTGCAGGATGCCGACGTCCTGAGTGGGGAAGAAGCCGGTCGGGGCGGTGACCACGAGAAAGACGGTGAGGGCGAAGGTGGCTGCGGCGACCAGGAGAGTCGCCGGACGGTGTTCCAGAACACGGTCGAGCAGGCGGCCGTAAACTGCGATGGAACCGGCGATCGCCGACTCGACGGCGCGGCCGGCAGCTCCCACATGCCGTTCTTTCGGCGGGCGCAGCAGGCGGGCGCACATCATCGGCACCAACGTCAGCGAAACCACGGCCGAAACCACGATGGTGGCTGCCAGGGTGATGGCGAATTCGTGGAACAGGCGGCCGACCACATCGGCCATGAACAGCAGCGGAATCAGGACGGCGAGCAGAGAAACGGTCAGCGAGACGATGGTGAAGACGATTTCGCCGGCCCCCTTGAGGGCCGCCTCAAACGGCCGCATGCCGCCTTCGACATAGCGCGAGATGTTCTCGATCACCACGATGGCGTCATCGACGACAAAACCGGAGGCGATGGTAAGGGCCATCAGCGACAGATTGTCGAGGCTGAATCCCCAGAGGTACATCATCGCCAGGGCGCCGACCAGGGAGAGTGGCACCGACAGGCTGGGGATCAAGGTCGCCCGCAGATCGCGCAGGAAAACGAAGAGGACCACGACCACCAGGCCGACGGCGAGAGCCAGTTCCACCTCGACATCGGCAACGGAGGCGCGGATGGTGGTCGTACGGTCGGTCAGTGGCGTGATGACGAGAGATTTCGGCAGCGAGGTCTGCAGACTGGGCAGCAGCGTCTTGATGGCGTCGACCACCTGAATGACATTGGCGCCCGGCTGTCGCTGGACGTTGAGCAGGATCGCCGGGGTCTTGTCCATCCAGGCGCCCAGTTGCGTGTCCTCCGGTCCCTCGGCGGCCTCGGCGACGTCGGAGAGCAGCACGGCCCGCCCGTTTTTGTAGGCGATGACCGACGCCATATATTCGTCGGCACTCTGGATCTGATCGTTGGTGTCGATCGTCCAGGAGCGCAGCGGCCCATCGAGCGTGCCCTTGGCGTTATTGACGTTGAGATTGCCGATCTGCGTGCGCAGGTCATCGATGGCCAGGCCATAGGCGGCGAGCTTGCGGGGATCGAAACGCACGCGGATGGCCGGCCGGTTGCCGCCGGCGATACTGACCAGTCCGACGCCGGGAACCTGGGAGATCTTTTGCCCGAGCCGGGTTTCCGCGATACGGCGCAACTCGGTGAGCGGCATGCTGTTGGAGGTCAGCGCCAGGGTCAGGATGGCCGTATCGGCCGGATTGACCTTGGCATAGACCGGTGGCGCCGGGAGATCCGACGGCAGCAGGCTGTTGGCGGCATTGATCGCCGCCTGCACCTCCTGTTCGGCGACGTCAAGCCCCAGCGACAGATCGAATTGCAGGGTGACCATCGAGACGCCGCCGGCGCTGCGCGAGGTCATCTGCCGCAGGTTGGCCATCTGGCCGAACTGTTTCTCCAGCGGCGCGGTGACGGCCGAGCCCATCACGTCTGGGCTGGCGCCGGGATAGAAGGTCTGGACCTGGATCGTTGGATAGTCGACCGCCGGCAAGGCCGACAGCGGCAGATAGGAATAGGCGGCGATACCGAGCAGCATCACCGCGGCCATGAGCAGGGTCGTGGCGACCGGCCGCTCGATAAAGATCCGTGACGGATTCATGAGATCACGACCGCGCTTCGGCGATGGTCACGACCATGCCGTCCTGCAGTCGGTCCAGGCCATCGGTCACCACTCGCTCGCCGGTCTTCAGCCCTTTGGTGACGGCGACGCGTTCGGAATCGGTGGCACCGGTCTCGATCTTGCGCAGATGCACCTTGTTCTCGTTATCCACCACATAGACCGATCGGCCATCGGCGCCCTTCTGGACGGCGGCCACGGGAATGGTCACCGCATCGCGAACGGTGTCCAACAGCAGCCGGGCATTGACGAACTGGTTTGGGAACAGACTGTCGTCCTTGTTGGGAAACAGGGCGCGCAACTTCAGAGTCCCGGTGGCGGTATCGAGCTGATTGTCGAGGGTGCTTAAGTTGCCTTCGGCAAGCTTGGTGCTGTTGGAACGGTCATAGGCGATCACCTGCAAGGTGGCTCCGGTCCGCAACCTGGTCCGGACCTGAGGAACCTTGTCCTCGGGTAACACGAAGAGTACCGACATCGGCGTCACTTCGGTGACAACGACGATGCCTGTGCTATCGGATGCCGCGACATAATTGCCGAGGTCAACCTGACGCAGGCCGACGCGACCGTCGACGGGTGACGTGATGCGGCAATAAAGCAGATTGAGCTTCTCGGCCTCGACCTGCCCCCGGTCGGCGCGAACCGTTCCCTCGTACTGGCGCACGACGGCCGCCTGGGTGTCGACGCTCTGCCCGGAAATCGAATCCTGCCCGGCCAATGTCCGATAGCGCTTGAGGTCAAGGCGCGCATTGTCAAGAAGCGCCTGATCCTTGGCCAGCGTCCCTTCATATTGATCGAGCAGGGCCTGATGGGGGCGTGGGTCGATCTGCACAAGCAAATCGCCCTTGTGAACCATCTGTCCTTCGGTAAAGGCAATCTGGGTCACGTAACCGCTGATCTGCGATTTGACCGTTACCGTCGCCAGCGGGGTGACCGTGCCGAGACCAGATAAAACGATCGGAATGTCGCGCGATTCGGCGGTGGCGATGGCGACGCTTTCGGTGCCCATGCCAGGCTGTCCGGCGGCACCGGTCTGCGCCGCCGGATGCGGGATTGTGAGGGTCAGCACGCCGGCCGCAATGGCCGTCAGAACGATGCCCGAAACGATGATGCTTCTTCGGCGATGCATGAGTGAGCGGTTGCTGTCGGACCGGGAAAATGGATCGGAATCTGAGCTCATGAATGTAACCAACGTGTTTCATCTGTGTAACGGAGATATTTCAGAAATCAATAGTATCTGAAATATATCTAGTCATAAATCTTATCTTCGAAAGATAACGTAAAAACAGACGATAATTCAACATATGTTGAGAAATATGTCAAATTTGAAAAATTGCACCAACTCAAAGATGAATGACTTTACTCAATGTCCTATTCATTACTATAAGGGAACGAGCGGCATAGGGCGGGCACTGGGACATGGCGGCAGGCCAGAAGAGTATGACAACAGACGACGTGTCACGGACCGGGCGGGCGATCCATATCCTGGTTGTCGAGGATGATCACGAGATCAACGCCCTGATCACCCGTTTCTTAAGGAAATCCAACTACATCGCGGTGGGGGTGGGGAACGGCCGGGAAATGGATGCCGCGATGGCGGGGCAGGTTTTCGACCTCGTTCTTCTCGATCTGTTGTTGCCCGAAGAAAACGGTCTCGATCTTTGCCGCCGCATTCGCGCGACAAGCGACGCCTGCATCATCATGGTCACTGCGCTGGCCGAGGTGACCGATCGGGTCGCCGGGCTGGAGCTCGGCGCCGACGACTATGTCAGCAAGCCGTTCGAACTGGTCGAGCTTGGCGCGCGGATTCGGGCCGTCTTGCGGCGCGGCCAGCCAAGCGGCGTCGTGGCGCCACCGCCAGCGCCAGCGCCAGCGCCGGCTGGTGGCCTGCGGTTCGCCGGCTGGCGTTTCGAGCCGGAACGCCGTCTGCTCTATACGGAAAGCGGTGTCCGCATGGCGCTGACCGGCGCGGAAACCGATCTGATGCTGGTGTTCTATCGCCATGCCGGACAAGTGGTGACGCGCCGGCAGCTGATCGCCTTGACGCGCGGCGACGAGGACGCCATCGACGAACGCGCCATCGACCTGCTGGTCAGCCGTCTCCGCCGGAAGCTGGCTCAGGGCGGCCGGCAGTTGGAACTGATTCGCACCGTGCGCGGCGACGGCTATCTGTTCGACAGCGATATCCCAGCGGCAGACGGCGGACGGTCATGAGATTTTGGGTTCCCGATACGGCGCAGGGACAGATCATCGCGATTCTTCTCGGCGCGCTGTTGACGACCTTCGCCACCATCTCGCTTCTGTTGACACTGGCCAGACCGGATGTTCCGCCGCCGCCGCCTGGTCCCTGGCCGGGCGCGCTGTCCATCGCAACGGTCATCAAGGCACTGCATGCCGCGCCGCCGGAAGCGCGGGAGGCGATCGCCGAAGCGGTTTCGAAAGACGAGATGCTCGTGCGGATCGGTTCTCCGCAGCCTTGTGCCGAACTGCCGCCATCGCGCTACACGCGCGATATGGAACTCGTCTTGCGGAACCTTCTCACGGACCGGTTCGGATCGCTCACCTTCCGCCGGTGCGGCGAGGGTGCCATGCAGATCGAGGCGCCGCTGGACGGCACGGTCGTGACCGTACGCACGGTCATTCATCATGATTTCTCGCAGTTCATCATCGCCACCCTGCCGCTGACCGTCTGCGTCTCCTTTTTGCTGATCCTGATCGTCGCGCTGTCCTTATGGACACTGTGGCGTGTCAACCGCCCCTTGCGGCAAATGGCCAGCACGGCCGAGAAATTCGGTCTGGACGTCGCGGTCGCTCCCCTGTCGGAGCAGGGGCCGCGCGAGTTTCGCCGGCTGGCCCAGACACTCAACCGGATGCAGCAGCGTATCGCCCAGCTCATCGACCAGCGGTCGCACATGCTGATGGCGGTCGGACATGATTTGCGGACGCCGCTCACCCGGCTGAAGCTTCGCATCGAATTGGACGACATGCTGGCGGATCGGCAAGATCTTCTGTGCGAGCTGGATCTGATGCATCGGATGATCAACGGCGCTCTGTCGTTTCTCAATAATCGGCGCAACAGCGAGGCGATCGAAGAGGTCGATGTCGGCGCCCTGGTCGAAAGCATCTGTATCGGATTCGCCGATTCGGGAAAGCACGTCGCCTATGCCGGTGGCTACGGGCTGAACTATCCCTGCCAACCGACTGCGGTGTCGCGCGCCGTGAACAATCTCATCGAAAACGGATGCCGATACGGCAACCATGTAGTGGCGAACGTCCTGTGCCAGGACCACGATCTCGTCATCGAAATCACCGACGACGGCCCGGGAATCCCGGCCGAGAAACGCGAGGCCGTTCTTGAGCCCTTCGCGCGCCTCGATCCCGCCCGGGCGTCCGACGGCGGCTTGGGGTTGGGGCTCTCCATCGTGCGCGATGTTGTCCGCCGGCATGGCGGTCTGCTGACCCTCGGGGAGGCCGAGCCACGAGGCCTGAAGGTCCGCATCCTGTTTCCCTTCAAGGTGGAACCGTAAGCGGAAAGCGGTCGACGGCCCGAAGAAAGTCGATGGGAATTGTCGATGGGTCATTGCTGGTTGCTACGACCGCCAAAACCAAAGACCCGATCCAAGGTCTTATGACCGGCAAGGTGATGCAAGATTCCCAGCGTAGGGTGTGCCGCCAGATAGACCCACATCAGGGGCGCCGCCGTTTCATGCGCCTCCTTGATCGCGTGGACGAGACTGCTCATGGTCCCGTCCGGAGCCATGCCAAGGGCCAGAATGGTGCCCGAACCAGCCAGAAACAGCCCCAGCAGCAGGCCCAGTCCCTGGACGACGGCGGGAAATGCCTCGGTGCCTTCGCCGTTGGGCAGCCGCAAGCGGCCGAGTTCGCGCACGGTGGCACGGATATCGTCGGCAAGTTCGCTTAGTCGCGATCGCGAGAACCACGGGAACAGCCGCATCGGTTCACCGCTCACCAAGGTCCGCAGCACCGACCACAGCCAATGGGTGGCCAAGACACCGCACAGCACCACACCAAGCGTCTCGTGAATCGCGAACCACTCGTTGGGCAGGCGGCCTGGTTTGGGGTAGACCATGACCAGGCTGACGAGCATCTGCACGGTGATTCCGATGGCGATCGTCACGTGCAGGAGGCGTGTCAGGGGATCGTATCGCATGATATCTTCCTTTCCGGTCAGCCCCCGAGTGATCATTTTTCGCCGCATCGGTCTGACTCTCTTTGGGTTTCGATGTCCGATATCCTAATGGCCCCACGCTAAACCGAACCTGACTGAGTTGTTCATCAACGGTTTAGGTCGCCGGCGCTAGGCTGGCGTCATGAAGACCATTGCCCTTGCCATCGTTCTGGCCTCTCTGCTTGCCGGGACTCCGGTCGCCGCCGACAGCGATCACGACGTTGCGCGACGGGCTCTGGAGGCTGGACAGATCCTGCCGCTCCGGGACATTCTGACACGGGTCGGCACCGCATTTCCCGGTCAGATGATCGACACCGATCTGGAAACCGAAGGGGGAAGGTTGGTGTACGAAATCAAAGTGCTGACCTCCGACGGCCGCGTGCTGAAACTTCTCTACGACGCACGGACCGGCGAGATGCTCAAGGCCCGGAGCCGGGAGAGACGCCCGTGAAGATTCTTGTTGTCGAAGATGAGCCGGCGCTGGCTTTCCGCCTTCAGCAGTTGCTGGAGGGCGCCGGCTTCGCCGTGGACGTCGCCTATGACGGCGAGGACGGTTGGCATTTGGGCGACACGGAAAACTACGACGCGGTGGTCCTGGATCTGGGATTGCCAAAGCTCGATGGCGTCACCGTGCTCCAGCGCTGGCGGGAGGCCGGTCGTGCCATGCCCGTTCTTCTTCTGACCGCCCGGACGCGCTGGTCGGAAAAGATGGCCGGCTTCAATGCCGGTGCCGACGACTATGTCACCAAACCCTTTGAGCTCGAGGAGGTGCTTTACCGGTTGCGGGCCTTGATCCGCCGGGCTGCCGGGCATTCGCAACCCGAACTGGCATGTGGCCCTGTCCGTTTGGACACCAATTCCGGACGGGTGACAATCGATGGCCTGCCCGCGCAGTTTACCGCCCAGGAATTCCGCATCCTCTCCTACCTCATGCACCATCCAGACAAGATCATCAGTCGCAGCGAACTGACAGAGCATGTCTATGACCGGAATTTCGATAGTGATTCCAACGTTTTGGATGTTCTCATCGGCCGTGTGCGCAAAAAACTCGGTGGCGAGTTGATCCAGACGGTCCGTGGCCAGGGTTATCGGCTCACCGCTCCGACAGCTCCATGAGCGAGACGGTCAAGCCCTGCCGGCCTGCCGCGTCGCTGTCGACCCGCCTGGTCGTCGGTGCGGTGGCGTGGCTTGCGGTGATGCTGGCGTTGGGGGGCTGGGTGCTGTCTGCGGCGTTCCGCGGCAGCGCCGAGACTGAGTTCGGCCATCGCCTCGAGGATCTTCTGCAAGCCATGATTGCCGATACCGAGATGTCCGCCGATGGGACAGTGCGGGTTTTTCGTCCGCTGGGCGACCCGCGTTTCGATCGTGTTTTTTCGGGTTGGTATTGGGAGATCGTCGATCCCTCGGGCAAGATGGCCCGGTCCCGTTCGCTTTGGGATAGCGTGCTGTCGGTCAATCGGGACGCCAAGGAGATTCAACAGCGGACGGCGGACGGCCCGAACGGCGAAACACTGCTGGTGGTGGAACGGGACGTCATTCTTCCCGACGCACCGGGGCCGGTGCATATGCTGATCGCGGGAGACCTCACGGAGGTGAGCGCCGGGGTCCATCGGTTCGATCTATTGTTGGGCGGTGCCCTGGGGTTGATGGGCATCGGCATGGCTATTGCGGTCTTGATCCAGGTTCGCTTCGGCCTGCGTCCGCTGCGCGCCATGCAGGCCGACCTCGATGCCGTGCGCGATGGCCTCAGGCAACGTCTCGCCGGGCGCTATCCGCGCGAGGTGGCGCCGTTGGCCAAGGCAATGAATGGTGTGCTTGATCATGACGAAGTGCTGATCGAGCGGGCCCGGACCCATGTCGGCAACTTGGCTCACAGCCTGAAAACCCCGCTGGCCATTCTCCAGGCGGAGATGCATGAAAATCCCGACCGTCGCCTGGTTTTGGAGCAGCTTAAGACCATGGCACGCCTGATCGAGCACCACCTGGGGCGGGCGTCGGCCGTGGCCGGGGCAGGCCGGGCGTTGGGCAAACGGGTACCGGTTGGCGACGTGGCGCGCGATATCGCCAATGCCTTGCGGCGCATCTACGCCGACAAGTCCGTTGCCATCGATGTGGACGTCGCCGGCGACGCGACCTTCCATGGCCAGCGTGAGGACATCGAGGAAATGCTGGGGAATTTGATGGAAAACGCCTGCAAATGGGCGCGGACCCGTGTGCGGATTACCGGCCGCGTTATCCAAGACGGTCTGACGATCGTGGTCGAGGATGACGGGCCGGGTCTCCCGCCCGAGGAGGCCGATCTCGCCTCGCGCCGTGGCACTCGTCTGGACGAGATGGCGCCGGGATGGGGGCTGGGCCTGTCCATCGTCGCCGACTTGGTCGCTGTCAATGGCGGCTCCATGGATTTTGCCCGATCCGATCTCGGCGGCTTCATGGTTTGCCTGCGCCTGCCGGGAGGGTGGGCCACCGCGGTGTGATGAAGCGGGACCAAAAAAGCTTGAGGCTTCCCGAAAATAGAGTTGAGTGTCGTCCGTCAGGTGTGATTCTGTCGAACCGCGACATAAGAGGACGGCACAAGAGCGCGATGACCTCTACATTATTGAGGTGTCCTGCTCCGGGCCAGGCTTTCGGGGGATTTGATGGACGATGTTCAAATGGAGTCCGGCGACGAACGGGGCGTTGCCGCTCCATCACTTTCAGAATATCCAAAAGATTCGAATTTGATTGCAGCCGGAAAGATATCGGCGCGCCTTGATCGCCTGCCGCCGACCCGGTCGGTGTGGTTCATGATCGTGCTTTTGAGCCTGGGATTCTTCTTCGAACTCTATGACATGCTGTTCACCGGATATGTCGCGCCGGGTTTGTATCGAAGTGGAATCTTTACCCCGACGACACCCGGTTTGTTCGGGACGACCGGCATAGCCGGCTTCATGGCGGCCTTGTTCTCTGGTCTGTTCATCGGCACGATCGGCTGCGGCGTTCTTGCCGACAAGTTCGGGCGACGGGCGATCTTCACCTATTCCCTGCTGTGGTACACGGTCGCCAACGTCGTCATGGCCTTTCAGACGACGGCGTTCGGAATCGATTCCTGGCGGTTCATCTCCGGCCTGGGACTCGGTGTCGAGATGGTGACCATCGGCACCTACATTTCGGAACTTGCCCCGAAACATCTACGCGGCCGGGCCTTTGCCTGCTGCCAGGCGGTTGGTTTCTCGGCCGTGCCCGTGGTGTCTTACCTTTCCTATCTTCTGGTGCCCGTCGAGCCTTTCGGGGTCGAGGGGTGGCGCTGGATCGTGTTCATCGGCGCACACGGGGCCATCTTCGTGTGGTGGATTCGGCGACGGCTTCCCGAAAGTCCCCGGTGGCTTGCGCAGAACGGCCGGATCGATGAGGCTCAGCATATCATGGCGCGTCTGGAGGCGAGGGTGGAAAGCGAGTTCGGCCGGCCGCTGCCGCCGCCCGGCGCACCGATCCCGGCCACGCCGCATGGGCGTTTCAGCGACATGTGGGTGGCGCCCTACGGGAAGCGGATGTTCATGATGATCGTCTTCAACATCTTCCAAAGCATCGGCTTCTACGGTTTCGCCAACTGGGTCCCCACCCTGGTGGTCAAGCAGGGCGTCACCGTGATGAACAGCCTGCTCTACACCAGCATTATCGCCATTGCCGCGCCGATCGGCCCGGTTATCGGGCTATTTATCGCCGATCGGTTCGAGCGCAAGACCGTCATCATGGCCGCCGCCATGATGGTGATGGCCTCGGGGCTGGTCTTCAGCCAGGCGAGGAATCCCGGCATGATTATCGCGCTGGGGATTTGTCTGACGCTGGGGTCGAATATCATGTCCTATTCGTACCATTCCTATCAGGCAGAGTTGTTCCCTACCGGCATCCGGGCGCGGGCCGTCGGCTTTGCCTATTCATGGAGCCGCTTCTCGGCCATTTTTAACGCGTTCCTCATCGCCTTCTTCCTTGATCGTTTCGACGTGCTGGGGGTGTTTCTCTTCATCGCGGCCGCCATGTGCGTCATCACCCTGGACATCGCATTGCTTGGACCTCGGACGAAAAATCTGGCGTTGGAGGATATCGCCCATTAAAGCGTGTCGTCAGTTGCGGTTTTTCAGCCATATTTTCCCGTCGTCCCCGCGAAGGCGGGAATCCCTGCCGCGGCAGAAACTGTCTTTGGTCGCAGAGTCATCGTCTTTTCCGACCATGGATCCTCATTTTCGCAGGGATGACGACGACAAAATACCCGCAGACGGACATTTGTCGCTGTCATCAATACCTCGGCGGACCGTTCCGCGAGTCAACGTTGGCCTGCCGGGACAAGTCGGTCACGCTGGCTCAGCCAGACGCTGGCAATGACAACGACCATGCCGACGGCCTGCAACAGAGAGAGCTTCTGGTCGAGAAAACTCCATCCCAGAATGACCGCCGTCAACGGGCTCAGGAACCCGAGCGAGGCGGCGACGGATGGTTCCAGCCGCGATAGCCCTCGGAACCAGAGGATATATGTCAGCGCCGCGCCGATCAGGCCAAGATAGGCGATCCCCAGGAGATTGGTCGGAGCCAGGTCGGGGAGGGGAGATTCCAGCCAGATCGCTACGGGGAGCAGCAGGATACCGCCTGCTGTCAGTTGCCAGGCGGTAAAGGTCAGTGCCGAGACCGGGGGATGCCAGCGGCGGCTGAGAACGGTGCCGAATGCCATCGAGACGGCACCGGCCAACCCGGCCGCAACGCCCAGTGGATCGAGGGCGGCGTTTGGCGCCAGCACTAGAAGGGCGACCCCGATCATGCCGGCTCCGGCCGCGACGATCGCCAGAGGAGTTATGGCTCGTCCGAGAAGGCCACGTGCCAGAAAAATGACAACCAAGGGTTGGATTGATCCGACCGTGGCGGCGACACCACCCGGAAGCCGATAGGCCGCGACGAACAGCATCGCCCAGAAGAACGAAAAATTGAGTGTGCCGAGCAGAAAGACGCGGCTCCACCAGATGCCGACCGGCATTTTCCCGACGATGAGAAGCAGCAGCAGGCCGGCTGGAAGGGCGCGCGCCGTGGCGACCGTCAGAGGGTAGCCGGCGGGCAGGAATTCTGTGGTGACGATGTAAGTGCTGCCCCAGATGGCCGGGGCAATCGCGGTCAGGAGAAGATCGGTATTGCGCGTCATGATGTCGCTCCGGCGATATCGAAAGGGTGGGATGTCGCCATGCGCCCGACGCCGGCCGGCGGAGAACTGACAAGCGTGAGGAGCCTGGGCATGACAAACACTCTCTGGTGGTTTCCGGCTCTCAAAGCCGTTGGCGACAGGTCGTGTTCGGAATAGTATCTTGTTATTAAGTATCTTGATGTCAAGATATGGAGGTGATCATGGCAGATCGTGCGGCCGTCGCTGCCGGCCAGTGGCGCAGGGAACGGCCTGAACTCGACTCCTTTCCCATGGAAGTGCTGGGGCGGTTGGCGGAGGTCGCGTTGGTGCTCAATCGCGATCGGCTCAATCCGCTGTTTGCCCGGTTCGATCTCCAGCCGGGCGAGTTCGACGTGCTCGCCACGCTGCGCCGGTCGGGCCGGCCCTATGCGTTGACGCCGACCGAACTTTACGAAGCGTTGATGATTTCGTCGGGTGGGATGACGAACCGCATCGACCGGCTTGAAAAGGCCGGTTTCATCAAACGGCGCAAACATCCGACCGATCGTCGCGGAACCCTGGTTGCGCTGACCACAACCGGCAAGGCTTTGATCGATGATCTTCTCGATCGGCACGTGGAAAATGAACGCGCGGCGCTGTCGGCTCTCGATCCGGATGAACAACGGCAATTGAACGATCTTCTGGCGAAACTCATTGCCGGCTTGTCGAATGATGGACGAGCTTGATGGAGCGTCATCAGCCGTCAATACAATCCGTTACATAAAACCGGACTCAGTGACACAACTCCGCAACGAAGTGATGAAATATTGTCGTTCATGTTTTCGTTACGACAGGAAGTCTAATCGTGTCATATGTGCAACCCATACGTTCCGAACGAACCATTCCATTAACCACGAGATTATTGCGCCAATACGCCACCGCCATTGCCACACCGTTGTTTGTGATCGTCGCGGTAACTGGTGTCCTGCTGTTCTTTCATCTTCAGGAACAGTTGGTGAAATCGGCGCATGAATGGCTCGGCCTGGCATTTGTGCTGTCCGCCGCCGTCCATGTGCTGCGCAACTGGAGCGCATTTGCCGGTTTGCTGACAAAAATGCGCACTGTCTCGATTTTTGTCATGGTGATGGCGATCAGCGGGGTGTTTTTCGTCTCGGCCGGTGCGCCGGGGGAGGGACGGAACCCCAGGGCATTGGTCATGGGCGCCGTCGAGCGGGCGCCGCTTTCGGCCGTCGCGCCGATCTTAGGCCAATCTGCCGATCAGATGATCGAACAACTGCGATCGGCTGGCTTTGCCGTATCCGGCCCCGATGATTCCCTGGCCAAGATAGGCGCCGCGGGAAACGTCAGACTGCCCGAATTGCTCCGCGTGGTCCTGGTCGATACCTCCGCGCCCAGGCCGGAGGCCGCGACGCCGGTGCAATAGAGGCTCGTCCGGTCCTATTTGTTGTCAGTGCCGGTCAGCCCATGCCAAGCATCCTTGGCCGCATCGCCGACGCTATGGGCGGCGTCGCGCGTGCCATGGCCGATGGCCTTTGCCGCATCGCGGGTGCCATGGCCAACGGCCCGGGTGGCGTCGCGGGCGGCATGCCCAACGGCAACGGCGCCGTCCTCGACCGTTTCCTTGGCTTCGCCCACCGTCGAGGTCGACTTGTCGTCACCTGCCTTCGTGGACGACTTGTCGTCGGCCGCCATGGCCGCCGATGACGTGGCGATGGTCATGAGAATGGCAAAGACCCATGCGCGCATATTCACTGAAAATTCCATGACTCGTTCAAAAGATGACGCAAGTCAGTCTCCGGTATCGATTGGCCAAGGTCAAGGAGCTGGCGTTGCAGTCCGGGGAAAGCGCAATTCGAAACGGATCATGTCCGGCGCGAGGCAGACAACGTTTATCGTCGGCGATCGCAAAAAAGAGAGGAAAGAAGCAGCTTCTCACGGCGGTCTCTGCCGTTTTCAGACGTGTAACCCGGTATCGGCAAACGGAACCTGTCGAGGATCATGTGTGGAAGAGATTTTTCGGCGGGGGAATCGGGCTCGGCGACACTACGTCACTGGGCTTGCCTTCCCTTATTGCCAAGGTCTCCAGACGATAACCGAGGGAATCCATGGATACGGACGAAGTGTTGGGCGAAAACCAGAAGAATATCGAAGCATTGATTGACGCGAAATTGAAGCCCGTTCTCGGCTTTATTGCAGGATTGGAACTGGCCGTCGTCCACATTCTCGCACGCTTCCACCAAACGGGATATCTTCCCTACGAAGAGGAACTGAAGTCCGTCGTCGAGATACGCGATGGATTGCGCGAGGATGAACCGCCGGAGGTTCGCGTCGTGCTTCAACACATCGAGCAATGGCTTGAGCAGGAGGCCGAACTTGCCAGACAATTGGATGCTCCGGCGGCGTCTCGCCCCTATCTCCGGTTGATTCCCGGCGATTTGTTCGGAGAATCGCCCAAAGACAAGATGTGACGAGGCCGGTCTCCGCCGTTCAGCGGTTCTTGAATAGGGCCAGAACCGATTTTGCGAGTTTGTTCTCTTCCGTTGAGGCGGTTACTGCCAGTGTCGACTGGGCTTGGCTGGTTTTCGCGGCGGTGGCGGTGGCGGCGATATCGGCACCGGACACGGCGGCTTGTGATTGAGCGGCGGCAATCGCACTCGATTGATTGACCTGGCTTGCGAACTGCAGCGCGTTCTGCGCTGCCGCCAACCGTGCCTGGGTGGCAGAAACCTGATTGAGGGCCGATTGCACCTGGGTGATCGAGGCATTGATCGCCGCCGCACCACTCCACCCTGACGATCCGGCCGTGCTGACACCCAGGGAGGCTGCGTCCGAGGGCTCGTTGTTGACCGTGATCTTGCCGCCCTCGGTCGTGGTATTGACGGTCATCGGACTGGAGCTTGTCGAAACCAGGTTGAGTCCATTGACCGATGCGTTGGCGACAAAACCCGAGGTCTGTTGCGCCAGAGCGTTGAATTGCTGGGCCAGCACTGCCTGACTGGCAGCCGGGGCGCTTAAGGCTGCGGTGGCGGTACTCAACATTTTCGTCAGATTGTTGCTGACACTGGTCAGCGCTTGCCGCGACGTCGACAGGACATTGCCGGCGATGGCGACGTTCTGCTGAGCGACGCCGATGGTATTGACTTCCGTGTCCAAGGGAACTGCAAGCGCATTGGCGATGGAGGACTGGCTGGTCCCGCTCGCCATTTCCCGCAACAGGGTGGCCTGTTGCGTCTTTTGCTGGTTGAGGCGGGCGTTTACGCCGATCGCTGTCGATACCTGATCCACTTGCGTCATGGTCGTCTCCGAGGAGCGTTCGTCTGCCGGGGAGTGTATCATGATATGCAGGCGTTTGCCGCGTTCTCCCGCGCCGACAGACATCCGCAGAGAGATGCTGCTATTTGCTTGCCTGCAAGGAAGCCTGCTTCAGCGTGTCCAACATGGTGGCAAGTTGGCCAAACCAGCCCGACGCCGTCAGAGTCTGGCGGCAACGATCTGCCCGCCTCCTTCGAACAGGTGGGCGACCGCATCGAGGCGTGGATAAAGCACAACCGGCCCTTTGCCCATGGCGATCATCGGCAGCGGCGTGGCGCGACAGATCTGCCGTGCCGGTGCAGTGCGACGCGTCAACTCCGTCAGGCTCAGCTTGGCAACGAAGCTGACGATCACCTGCTCCTCGGAGAAGTGCAGGCCTGCCAGCGCGTCATCGAGTTGCTGCGGCCGTACTGCCAGGACGGCCAGGTTGGCCTGGGCCACCACATCGGCGTTCGATCCTGCCCGCTCGACGCCGGGGATCTCCGCGGCGAGACGGCGAGAGGTGACTTCCGACCTCGGAGACACGACGATCGGCCGTGGCGGGATCAATGCTATTCCTGGAGGTTCTTTTCTTGGTCGAGCCAGTCGTGTAGCACGGCCAGCCGTTGGTCCCGCCGATTGCGCAGCGTGCAAAACGCGAACACCGCGCCACAGGGAACGAAGCCTAACGGCGCGATCAGCCGGTGGCGGGTGATTTCCCATTGGACCAGGAGCGCAGGGGCAATGGCAATGCCCAGGCCTGCCGCGGCGGCTTCCAACATCAGCGGTAGATGGTCGAATTGCCGGCCGGCGCGGAAACTGTCCGGGTCGCCTCCCTGGCGCGCCGCCCATTCGGGCCAGGCGTCCGGTCGCGAACTAGTATGCAGCAAGGATTGGCCAGGCAGGTCACCTGCCGAGCGGAGATTGTGCGGCCAGTCGGGCGCGCAGACCGGGCCAATAGTTTCTTCGAAGAGATCGAATGCCTCGATATGGCGCGGCCAGCTCCGACCGCTGATGATCAGTGCATCGACCCGTTGCGTCTGCAACTCCGCGAGTTCGGCGCTGGTCTGCAAGCGGATGCGGATGTCGGGGTGCGCCGCTTCGAAGCGTGGAAGACGCGGTATGAGCCAGTTGGCCAGAAAGCTGCCTGGGGCACCCAGGACAATTTCTGTGATCTGCGGGCTGTCGGCGATTTCCGCACATCGGCTTTCGATCAGCGTCAGCGCCTGACCGACGGTCTGCAGCAAGCTTTGACCGGCATCGGTCAGTCGCACGCCCAGGGCGTGACGCACGAACAGCGAACGCCCGAACCATTCCTCCAATTGGCGTATCTGATGGCTCACGGCGCTGTGCGTCACGCAAAGCTCGTCGGCCGCCGCTGAGAAGTTCAGCTGGCGGGCGGCGGCGTCGAACACGCGCAGGGCGTTGAGAGGCGGAAGTCGGCGCATGGATCTCCTAGGTGAATTTTTCTAACAGCATGATGCAAGGAATCATCGCTTTTTAAAAGGTATTACCGGCAATAGGCTGTAAACGAAATTCAATCAGGAGCGCAGCATGACCTCTTTGGAGCGGAGCACGCCAGCGTTCGCCTATCTGGGGAACGGGCCGGACGCTTTGGGGCAATTTGGCCGTTTTGGCGGCGCCTATATGCCGGAGACCCTGATGCCGGCCTTGAGAGAGCTCTTGCAGGTCTTTCAGGCGGCATGTCTCGATGAGGCGTTCTGGGCACGCTATCGGCAGATCCTGACCGATTATGTCGGGCGCCCCAGTCCGCTGTTCCTTGCGGAAAACCTGACGACGGACCTTGGCGGTGCGCGGATCTTCCTGAAGCGGGAGGACCTCAACCACACCGGAGCGCACAAGATCAACAACTGCGTCGGGCAGATCCTGCTGGCTCAAAGGATGGGCAAGCGCCGTGTGATCGCCGAAACCGGCGCCGGCCAGCATGGAGTGGCGGCCGCTACGGTCTGCGCTCTGTTTCGCATGGATTGCGTGATCTACATGGGGGCCGAGGATATGGCGCGGCAGGCAACCAATGTTCAGCGTATGCAGTTGCTGGGCGCCGAGGTGAGGGCCGTGCATGCGGGAACGGCGACCCTCAAGGACGCGATGAACGAGGCGTTGCGCGATTGGATCGCGCGTGTCGAGGACACCTATTATCTGCTGGGAACGGGGGCTGGTCCTCATCCCTATCCGCAAATCGTGCGCGACTTTCAGCGCATTATCGGACAGGAAACACGCCACCAGATCATCGACAAGGTTGGCCGGTTACCCGATGCGATGGTCGCCTGCATTGGTGGCGGGTCGAATGCGATCGGCTTTTTCCACCCCTTTCTTGCCGATCCCGGGGTGCAGCTCTTCGGCGTCGAGGCCGGTGGCTTGGGGCTTGCCAGCGGCCGGCACGCGGCCTGCGTAGCTGCCGGCCGGCCTGGCGTCCTGCACGGCAGCCTGAGCTACTTTCTCCAAGATGACGACGGACAGATCCGGAACGCTTATTCGATCTCGGCCGGCCTCGATTACCCTGGCGTCGGCCCGGAACACGCCCGACTGCATGAAACCGGCCGGGTGAGCTATACCTCGGTTACCGACGACGAAGCGCTGTCGGCCTTCCATTGGCTCTGTCGGAACGAGGGAATTCTGCCGGCGCTTGAGAGCGCGCACGCCATCGCTTTCGCCCGCCAGCTCGCACCGACGATGACGACAGATGAAACCGTGGTTGTCTGTTTGAGCGGGCGTGGCGACAAAGACGTCAGCACCGTGATGGGTTACTCGGAGGCCCAGCGATGAACCGGATCGACGCCACCCTGGCAAGACTGAGGAAAGACACCCGTAGCGGGCTGGTCTGTTATTTCACCGCCGGCGACCCTGACTTCGTCACCAGCCTGGAACTGCTCAATGGTCTCTCGGCAGCCGGGGCCGACATTATCGAATTGGGAATGCCGTTTAGCGATCCTGTGGCCGATGGTCCGACTATCCAGGATGCGCATATCCGCGCCCGCGCGGCCGGCCAGACTGTCGTCCGGACGTTGGAGCTGGTCCATGCCTTGCGTGCGACCGATGCCAATACCGCGCTCGTCTTGATGGGCTATCTCAACCCGGTCATGCAATACGGCCGGGATCGTTTCATGCGGGACGCGGCGGCGGCCGGCGTCGATGGCCTGATTGTCGTCGATCTGCCCGTCGAACATGCCGCGCCTTATCAGGCAGCCGCGCGCGGTTCCGGCATCCATTTGATTCGCATGACAGCCCCGACATCGGATAGCGACCGGCTGGCGCGGGTGCTTCGCGACGCCAGCGGTTTCGTTTACCACGTCACGGTCACGGGAACGACGGGCCGGGCAGTCTGGGCGCCGGACGACATAGCAACAGCCGTTGCGCGGCTAAGGACGCACACCAGCGTGCCGATTGCCGCCGGTTTCGGCATCCGCACACCCGAACAGGTCCGGCAACTGACCGGCATCGCAGATCTGATCGTCGTCGGATCCCGATTGGTCGAGGTGCTGGCCGCCCGCGGCGTTGCGGCGGCGCTGACGGAGGTAGGTGCTTTGGCGGCGGCGATCGAGGCCGGCAAGTGACCGCCCCCGAACAGCTGGCGGCGCAGGAAACTCTGCCGTTTCGGCAATCGTCGTGCAGGCTGGTCACCAGTCTATTCCGACGGGGCGATCGAAATCGAGGGCATGTGTCTCACCGGAAAATTCACGGAGCGGGCGATAAAGCACTTTTCGTGGGCCACGTGATGCAACGCCGTCGCGGCTTCGACGTCCGAACCTGGGGCCAGGGTCACCTGCGGGCGAAGTATGACTTCTGTGAATTGTCCGGCGCCGCCAGCCCCTTCCTCCGTCATGACGCCCTCGGCGGCGTCGTCGTAGGCGACGACCGTGATGCCGGCTTCGGCGCAGAGGCCAAGGTACCAAAGCTGGTGGCAGGCGGCCAAGGACGCGACAAGCAGATTTTCCGGGTTCCACTTGGCGGCGTCGCCGCGGAAGACGGGATCAGACGATCCCGCGATGGGAGGCCTTCCCGGCGCGTTCAGCCAATAGGATCTGTCGTGCCGTTTGAAAGGTCGATCGCCGCCGGGCTGACTGCCCGCCCAGGTAAGCTGAACCGGGTAACGATGACGACGGTCTTCCATTGTGACACCTCGAATGAGTGGATGTGAGACTTGGTGTCCGGCGGATATGTGATCGCGCCCTAGCTTTTTCCACCTCCCAGTACCTTGTAGAATGTCACCAGGTTGGGGAAGATGGCGCGTATCTGGACCGAGCCGGTGGTCGGGTCCACCGTCACCTTTCCCGTGATGCTTGCTGCGATCAGGGTGGGTTTGCGGTTTGTTGCAACTGGAAACCGGTTCGTCATGGCTGTTCAAATTGAGCGAGAGCTTGCTCAGTTCTCATCTGCCGCATGGCGATCAGGTCTCGGTGGATCTGATTCAGTTGTCCAGGGTCAAGGCGAGCAGCCTTAAGCGAAGGTCGTCCGGAGATGTCGACAGAACTTCTGCCGCCCCCATGAGGTGCGCGGTCCATGCACCATCGGCCGCCAACCGGACGATCTCAAGAATTGGGGCATTGTCGGTGTCGTAGTGTCTCCGCAATCGCTCGGCGAGCCATTTCAACCAGGCGCGATTCATATCCGGATTGGTGATCAGCGAGATGGCCATGGCGGCCATCGGGCTGCCGATACCAAACCCTTGGTTATTAAAATTCGCCTCTACATAGGCCCGCGTGAATCGGCCATAGGGATGATCGTCCTTGGCCATATAGGCATCGATTTCCGCGTCGAACTGGTCAAGCAGATCTGCGGCGACGGCGTCGATCAGGGCCTGTTTGTTCGGAAAGTGATGAAACAGGCCGCCCTTGGTGACTCCGGCGGCATCCGCCACCGCCTGGACGGTCAGAGCCGTTAGTCCCCATTCCCCGGCAAGCTTCGTGGCGCAATCCAATAGCGCGCGACGGACAGCTTCGGGCTGTTTCTTGCGGTTGTAGGCGGTGGTCATGACCTGGTGGCTTCCTGAATGGCTCACGATTGAAAGATACCGTCCAGTTGGTATCTTTCAAGCAAAATCTGCTCTCGTCAGCCATCGTCACTGCGAGTTCGGTCTTTTGGAGCGGTTCGCGCTTTGCCCCTCTTACCGCCAGGGCTTAGGAGCGTACGCCAACCTTGGCCATGACTTCGCGAGGAATGGCCAGGCTCGCGATTATGCTGTCGTAGGTGCCGTGGGTGAGAATCCCCACGAGTTCCAGTTGGATCAGATAGGCATGGACGGCCTCGGCGGCCGCAATGACGAGGCTTGGTCGCGTCGGATCCCCGGGGCGGGCCGCCTCCAGGCTTCTCAACTTGTGCTCGACGGCGGATCCGGCTTGTTTGAGCGAGGCCGCCTGTTCGGCGAGAATTTCCATGCCGAGGATGTTGGAGCCGTCCAGTCCGCCGGCAGCGTTGAACGGGTTTCGTGGCATCCGAAGCAATTGTCTGTCGTCCCATGTCCAATCTGTCGAAGGGCTCATGTGTCCAGCCCTGCGAGGCACAATGCAGTTCCCGTCGGGATCCCTGACACAAGGCCGCCCGGCATGTCTCTGGGAATTATCCAGAAGGCGGGGAATCCAACGGCTACTCTACCCAGGACCGAGGTGGGGGGCCAGTGGATTGCGTTACCTGAGAGGTTTCCCGGAAAATTCGTCGGTTCTGGTCGACTGACGGCTGTTACAAAAAATCCTTCAACAAATTGGTTTGGCGAAAACCTGAGCTCGAATTCCGTGTTCTGGCGCCAAACACGGCATGCCGTTTATAAAATGGCGGTGAAATGGACTAAAAACATAGATTCTATTGTTGTCTATTGGCCTACTGTTCCGGTAGTCATATTGACGGAGATCATTTATTTCCCTAACCTGCCATTCAATTTCTAAGGTCTGGGGGGAGGGGAAGAAACGCATGTCCCGTTTCGTCGCGCCCGGGATGCTGTTCTTGTCATGTCTGCTTCTGTCAGATGCGGGCAATGCGACGACTCTTAATGAGCTTAAGGTCGGAGTTCGGGTCTTCGACTTCCTGAAGTCGGCGCCGCATGGACCGACTCCCTTGGCGGTCATTTTTGACGGTCGGAACGGGGCGTCGGTGGACGATGCCCGAGCGATCGTCGGATGGGTAAATTCGGGCGTGAGCTCCATCAAGGCCACATTTGTTCCCAGCCTGTTCGACGTTCATCAGCTTGATGCCGCCGCCGATTATCGGATCGCTATCGTGGCCGACGGGACCGATGCCTCCTATGAGCTTATTCGTGATTACGCGCTCAGGAACCTTGTCCTGACAGTTTCGTCGGATCTTTCCTGCATGCGTTTCGGTTCTTGTACGGTCGGGATCGCCAGCACCCCGAGAGTCGAGGTCGTTATCAACCGGGAGGTGGCGACGTCCTGCGGGATCGAGTTTTCCGAAGCATTCCGCATGATGGTCAGGGAGTACTGACATGAGGCGGATTGTCTCCCTGGCCGCGTTGGGATTAACGGTTTTGGTGACGCGGAACGTACAGGCACAAGAATTCGACTATCGCGCTGCCGAGTCCCTGTTCGGCGAACCCGTCACCATGAGTGCAACCGGAAAACCCGAGCGCGTTTCGGATACGGCGGTCTTGATGAAGGTAATCACCGCCGAGGACATTCGACGTTCGGGTGCCCGCAACATTCCGACCCTTTTGCAACGATTGGGCGGCATTGATGTCGTCCACGAATCGCCCGATTCGGTGGATGTCGGTTTTGATGGTTTCAATCAGGTTTTGAACGGTCGTGTGATGGTTCTGATCAACGGTCGCCAGGTTTACTTCGATGCTTACGGCGCCGTCTTCTGGTCGACGTTGCCGGTGGAACTCGAGGAAATCCGCCAGATCGAGATCATTCATGGTGCGCAGAGCGCACTTTACGGCTTCAACGCTGTCGACGGGGTGATCAATATCGTCACCTTCGATCCCATTAATGACAAGATCAATATGGTCAGGGCGCGCGTCGGCAATCATGCCCGGCGCGACATTGCGGCGACAACCACCCAGCCACTGGGCGATCAGGCGGGCATTCGCCTTACCGCCGCCGACGACCACGCCCAGGATTACGGCATCGTCTGGAAGACTCCGGCCGATAGAGCCTTCTTCAAGAATCCGAATCGCCGGTCGATTTCGCTCGATGCGGCGGCGTCGGCTTCCGACGATCGTCAGGCCAGTCTGGAAGCATCACACACCGATGTCAGTGAACGACTGATCGCATCTGGCGTGCTTTTCAACGCACGCATCAAGAGCGATGTCGTCAAAGTCGCCTATGCCGAGGAGACGAACATAGGCCGATTGAGTGCCACGGCCTCTTACAGCAATATCGATATGCCGTGGGAGCAGAACCAGGCGGCAGGAGTCTTCCATATCGGCGATACGACTGCCGTCGCACAGATTTCGGATCTGTTCAAGTTGGGCCCGGCCGACAGCTTCCGTGTCGGCCTTGACGGGCGGCACGACCAAGTGAGCGCGCCGGGGACTACCGGCGGCTTTCTGACCAGCGACATGGCTGCGCCATCGTTGATGTGGGAACACCGGTTCTCGCCGAACCTGTCGGCGGTCAATGCCGTACGGTACGACTATTTGAAACTTGGCCGAAGTGGCGACCAACTGATCCAGGACATCTTTTCGAGTGCTGATTTCGATCGGTCCGATCAAGCGATCAGTGTCAATTCATCGATTCTCCAGTCGCTGACCGAGGAAGATAAACTGCGACTGTCTTTTGCGCGTGGTTTGGCGCTGCCCTCACTGGCCTACCTGGGCAAACTTGAGCGGATGGCGCCGGTTTACGGTGGCTACTATTCCTACGGTAATCCCGATCTTCGGGCATCGCCGGTCTATAGTTATCGGGTGGGTTGGGATCACCAGTTTCGCAGTCTGGATGCGACCTCTCGCGTTGTTCTGTTCCACGACATGACCATGAACCAAGTCGTCGCACCCTTTAAGGTGATCAACTCCCGACTGGTCCAGGAGTTTATCAACAGCACCGGGTCGGTGACCAATGGCCTTGAACTGGGACTGGAACACAAAGCGCGCCAGGGTTGGAACTGGGGTGGGAATTACACCTACCAGAGGGTGCATGAGCATTACAATTGGGGGCTGCGGAATGCCGCACCGGTCAACAAGCTCAACGGCAATATCGGTTACGGTTGGGGTGAATGGGAGGCAGACCTCTATGCGTCCTACATTTCTGCGACCAAAGGCCTCTTGGCCATGCCGGGAAACCCGCCAAAAACAGTGGTAGCCAACATCAAGGGGCACACCGCGTTGTCGCCGCGCATCGCCTGGCAGCCGACCGCCAGCCTGTCCGTTGAGTTGACTGCCGAGAATCTTTGGTCCTATCGAGATGTTCTGTCCCAACGGATGGAGCCCAGCTATTTCCTCACCCTGAGAGTCGCCTATTGATCTGGCCCGGGTCGAGGGACAGATCCGTTGGTGGTTGTTCGAACTCATCGGGAACTTGGTATAAGGTGATTCCTCTTACGGTGGTGGGAGAGAAAAATGAATAGCGCGAAATTATTTTTACGCGGCGTATTTCGAAATTTGTTTCTTTGTATCCCGCAGGTGCGGCGTCTTTGCGATAGTCGAGACACACTTTCTGAACGGCTGGCTATCTGTGAAGCCCAAAAAACATCCCGTAGCCCGTTCTTTCATTACAACGCTTCGTTTGATCCTCAGGAAATAATCCGAAAATTTGAAGTAACGGATCGGCAGGGAAAGAAGGGGTACTACACAAATTTTATGGGTGTGCGGACTGCCGTAAAATATTTTCCGAGTTTTCTCACGCAAATGGATGGGCTCGTCGAGGCGATCCCGATTCCAGCCAACTGGCATGCCGATATCGCCGAGTGGGGCGCCGCTTTGCGGGCCGTCGAGTTGGCGCGGGGGAAATTCACCATCATCGAACTGGGCTGCGGCTGGGGGTGTTGGATGAACAACACAGGAGTAGCTGCGCGTATGGTCGGTCTCGATGTGCATCTGATTGGTGTCGAAGGCGACGAGGCGCATATCGAGTCGGCGCGAGAAGCCTGTGCCGTCAATGGGTTTAGACCTGATCAAGTGACCCTGAACCGCGGAATTGCCGCGTCCACAGCCGGAATCGCCCTATTCCCGCGCGTGGAAAACGGCGCGGATCAGTGGGGACTGGAGCCGGTCTTCGGCGCTTCTGAGGAACAGCGACGGGAAGCCACGCGGTCTGGGCATTTTGACGAATTGCCAATGATTACCCTTGATGAAATCGCGGCACCTCACGACCGCATCGACCTTCTGCATGTTGATATTCAGGGCGGTGAAGTCGATTTGATTGGCGGCTGTTTGCCGTTAATCAATGAGAAGGTCGCTTACTTGCTGGTTGGCACTCATTCGCGTCAAATCGATGGCCGTCTTATGGACATGATGCTGAACGCCGGATGGAAATTAGAGATCGAACGACCGACCATCTTTACCATCGACGCTGGCGGCATCCCCTGCGTCACGGTTGATGGCGTCCAGGGGTGGCGCAATCCGAAAATCATAAATGGCATGTCGAACTAGTACTACTGCGTCATAAACTGAGTTTGTTGGTTTGGCGGATCGGGCGTGCACAACACGGACATCGTGACAGTCTCCTGGCCAGGGCAACGGCGATCCTTCGTCTCATTGTGGCGATCGAGTTGGGGATGTGTCGTTGCGGC
>JARLJB010000247.1 GCA_031291415.1 Telmatospirillum sp. | reverse complement strand
GGGACTGTCAGGAATTTCGTGTGCGGGCGTGCATAGTGGGATCAATGGAGAGACCCTATGGCACGACGGAAAGAACCAGTTATCTCGGATGCGATCTTGGACCAGCTACTGGCTGGAGCGGATGCCAAAACAGCGTTTGACAGCAATGGCTTGATCGATCAGCTGAAGAAAGCGCTGGCCGAGCGGGCGCTGAACGCGGAGATGGATCATCATCTGGCTGGCGATGGCGGCGCCGGTAACACGCGCAACGGCTACGGCAAGAAGACGGTGTTGACCGACAGCGGCTCGGTCGATCTCAGCATCCCGCGTGATCGGCAATCAAGCTTTGATCCGCAGCTTCTGGCGAAGTATCAGCGCCGGTTTCCGGGGTTCGATGACAAGATCATTTCGATGTACGCGCGCGGCATGAGCACCCGCGAGATCGTCGGCCACGTGCAGGAGCTCTATGGCATCGACGTGTCGCCGGACCTGATCTCGGCAGTGACGGATGCGGTGCTGGACGAGATCGCGGCCTGGCAGATCCGCCCGCTGGAATCCGTCTATCCCATTGTCTTCTTTGACGCTCTTCGAGTGAAGATCCGCGATGAAGGCCATGTCCGCAACAAGGCGGTGCATGTGGCACTCGGGGTACGCGGCGACGGGTCCAAGGAAATCCTCGGACTGTGGATCGAGACCAACGAGGGGGCGAAATTCTGGCTCCGCGTGATGAACGATCTCAAGAACCGCGGGGTCGAGGATATCCTGATCGCCGTTGTCGACGGCCTGAAAGGCTTTCCGGACGCCATCAACGCCGTCTTCCCGGAAACGACCGTGCAGACCTGCATCGTCCATCTGATGCGCAACTCGCTCGACTTCACCTCATGGAAAGACCGCAAGGAGCTGGCCGCCAGCCTGAAGTCGATCTACGCCGCTCTCGACGACAAGGCGGCCGAGGCAGCTCTGACGGCCTTCGAAGACAGCGACTGGGGCCGGAAATACCCGGCAATCGGCCAAATCTGGCGGCGCGCCTGGTCCGAAGTCATTCCGTTTTTCGCCTTCCCGAAGGACGTCCGACGGATCATCTACACCACGAACGCCATTGAAGCCTTGAACTCCAAGCTGCGGCGGGCGGTCCGCGCTCGGGGGCACTTCCCGACCGATGAAGCCGCCATGAAACTGCTCTTTCTGGTCTTGAACCGATCCGAAAAGGAATGGAAGATGCCGCCGAGGGAATGGGCCATGGCCAAGAGCCAGTTCGCCATTCTCTTCGCGGACCGCTTCCAGGCCGCAAGGGCGTAAGCGATGTTCAACCGCACGCCCGCACACGAAATTCCTGACAGTCCCGGGACACACTAGTACTACAGTTGCGTTTATGTATGAGCGATGATTCAATCTCCCGGTGATTTGGGAGGTTGGAGATGATTGCGACGTGGGCCGGGACGCTTGTTGAGTGGGAAGAGGAACTTGCACGGTTGAAGGAGCGTGTTGGGTCGGTACTGTCGCGGGCGGAGCTGCGCCGGTCGTCCGGCGCCTTCATTGACGGGCTGTTGTCGGGGGCGGAACGCAAGACCGGTTGGCTGATGGCCGAAGAGGCGGGCCTGGATCGGCCTTACCGGATACAGTCGCTGCTTGGCCGCAGCCGCTGGTCGGCGGACGATCTGCGCGATACGGTTCGAGGCTATGTATTTGAAACGCTTGGGTGCCCGGACGGGGTGCTGGTGGTCGACGAGACCGGCTTTGTCAAGAAGGGCGATCAGTCGGTCGGCGTAGCCCGACAGTATTCGGGCACGGCTGGCAGGATCGAGAATGCGCAGGTCGGCGTGTTTTTGGCCTACGCTAGTCGGTTCGGCCAGGCGTTGATCGATCGCCGGCTGTATCTGCCGGAAGCCTGGGCCAAGGACGGGGCACGCCGGGCGAAGACGCAGGTGCCGGAGGCGGTCGGCTTTGCCACCAAGATCGAGATGGCGCGCGAGATGATCGCCTCGGCGCTCGACGCCATGAGCGCAGCCGGGTACGTGCCCCCACGCTGGGTTCTGGCGGACGCGCTCTATGGCGGCGACCATCGTCTGCGCCACCTATTGGAAGAGCGACGCCAACCCTATGTTTTGGCCGTCCGCTCGAATCACCACCTGCGGTTCTTCTCGCCCGAAGGCCTCATGGCGACGGACCCGGCGACGATCGCGGCCGATCTGCCGCTCGGTGCCTGGGCAACGCTTGCCGCCGGCGAAGGAACCAAGGGTCTGCGCCTTTATGATTGGGCGCGGCTGAAGCTGCCGTGGGCCGCCGAGGACGGCTTCGAGCGCTGGCTCCTCATCCGGCGCCATCGCCGCGAACCCGACAAACTGGCCTTCTATCTGGCATTTGCCCCGCAACAGACAATCTTTGCCGAACTGGCGGCTGCGGCTGGCATGCGCTGGACGATCGAGGAATGTTTTGAGCGCGCCAAGGGCGAACTCGGCCTCGATCACTGCGAGGCCCGCTCCTGGCACGGCTGGCACCGGCACATGACGCTGGTCATGGCCGCCGCTGCCTTCCTCGCCAAGCTGGCCGCCGACCTGCGCCGCTCTGCTTTCGGCAAAGCGAACGAAAGGAGTCCGACGAACGCCTCGGCCCTTTGCTGAGATTGAGGCAATTGCTCCCGTCCGTGCCCGAAATCCGCACCCTGATGGCGCGCATCGTCTTGGCGCACAGCGTCGCCCGCGACTTCATCCTCTCCTGGTCAATCTGGCGCCGCTCCCACCAAGCCACAGCAGCCGGGGCGCACTACAGACGCAGGTCAAATCAGAATACGCAACTGTAGTACTAGGCTGCCGATCTGCCCCGATACCGCATCTCCGCCCAGACGACCAGTGTGCCTCTATTTCCGCCAGACCTGCCTAACCGGGGGCAACGGCGGTCGGCGGACACTATTTGCACGGCGGCTTCCCGCGTCCGCATCAGTGTACTTTTCGTAAAATACACTGAAGAGGCGTCTCCACCATAAGTGGCGCTGCGGCGCCAACTGAGCATCATACGATGCCAACCGAAGGTGGCATCCACCCCATCTGCTTTGACATTCAGTCTTCATGGTCGACAGGAGACAACCAAAGAGGCTATTTCTTGAAATACACCTGATAGCTAATCGCGCTGCGAATTGCGGAACGGGTGCGTTGTCGCGATCACCGGGAGTATCCCAAAGCGGTGACGAGATCGGCCCGGAAAGTCTCGAAGTCGACGGCTTGGCCGAAGGTTTCCAACTGATCGCCGAGATTGCTCAGACGCTTCAGGCGATCATCAAAATCGAAAAATCCGGGTGCCTTGACCATCGCATCGCCTCCAACTCCTCGGTGACTATCGAATCAGAAATCCGCCAAAGCCGCCAGGTTGTTTAGAACCGTCCAGTTTCGTAAGTGACGGCGGGCTTCTCGTCCTTCTTGTCGGAGGAAGCGGTATCACGGTCGAGGCGAAAAGCCTGGACGGCGAATGCTGGCTCCCAACACGAGCAGCGCAATCGGATAGACGATCGCAAAGTCGAAGCCTGACAGAAGAAACCCGGAGGAAGCAAGCGCCAGAGGTGTTGCCACCCAACGCATTGTCCCCGACGTCACTCGCCAATAAAACAATAGGCTCAAGAGATAGAGTACCAAGAAATTTTGGCTGACGATCATCACTAGGTCAGAGAGTTTCAAGTGAAGAACGGCTACGAGAGCGAGTACTCCAGCGAAGCAGACCCCAGTCGCGATGATCGCGTTGCGGGGCAGTCCATGCGCATCGACTCGGCCGACGATTCTCGGCAGCAGGCCACCGTCACCGGCCGCGAAAAAAAGACGACTCGTACCGAATACCCAGGCGTTAGCATTTGCCAGAATGATGACGAGGATCACCAGGCAGAAGGCGCCGCGCCAGCCTGGCGGCACCAACGCCGCAATCCCCTCTGGCCGGTCGACGGGTAGTCCGGCCAGGGCGGCTCCGTTGGCAGCTGCAGCCAATACAGCGTAGAGCATCGCGACGACGACGAAGCTCAAGAGATAGACCCATCGGATGGTTCGTTGGGGATCCCGGAATTCTTCGAGGCTGAACGACAGACTCTCCCAACCGATGAAGGCCCAGAACAGCATGGCGCTCACCCGCCAGACGTCGGCGATCCTCACGCCCGATACATCTGGATGGATCCAAAGTTCAACTCCGGTCAGGGTACGGGGAAGATCGAGGAGCCCGAGAAGTCCGACCGCAAATGTCATCAACACCAGGGCGATGCCATTGATGGCGTTGGATGTTCTCACTCCGGCGAGATTGAGTAGAACCGCCAGCAGGACGATAAGCGCCGCGATCGGAAGCAGGGCATCATCGTTCGCCCCGAGCAGCGGCAGGGCGTAGCTCGCTCCGATCATCGCCAACGCTGGTATGCCGATAGGTAGTGTGCCACACAATACGGCCGTCACGGCTCGCCCGCCTGCCGGACCCAACGAGACTTCCGCATAATGGGCGAGGCCACCGGCGGACGGATAGCGGCTGCCCAAAATGGCGAAGATCCAGACGAGCGGCACACTGGCACTCGCTCCGATCATCCATGCGAGGGCGGTAGTTTGCGGTGGGGCCGCTTGGAGCGCCAGGCCCGGCAAACCGAACATGCCAGAGCCAACGACCATCCCCACCGCGAGAGCGACTCCAGTGGCGAGGGATATGCGAGGAGTCAATTTCGACATGAGAGGACCGATCCGAAGCGGAAGTGAGCCGACGGCGTGTTGCAGAGCATGCCGATGGGTGTCCTGTGAAAGTCCCGATCCGGCGGGTCACCGTCGACAACCGACGAGGCCATGTCGGCCGTGATGGCGCTTTCGCCAGATGTTCTGGAATTCTGAATTTCTGCATCGAGTTAACCTATATTGCCGGAACTATGGAAATAATAGCGTCTAATATCGCCTAGTCGCCGTCCGCGGCCTTTGGCACTGAAGCTCCGGTTTCTTTTCGAAAGATAAGTGCAATAGAAGAGCGTCGTCACAAATGATGTATTGAAGCTAGAGCTCGACAACTCGGTTGTGTTCCTCCAACAATATGGCATATACATAGACACGCCCCTACGTTATATTTTCTATTTCCTGACTTTTACCGTATGTTGTCTCGAATTATACGTAGTATGTTGAGAAACATGTTGCCTATAGTTCAGATATCTGTAGTGCGTCGTGATTCTGGCGCCATCTAGCGTTTGAGGAGAGCCTGCTTGGATTTGTCCGAACCGTCGAACGGATCAAGATTCTTATCGACGACGACCGCACTGCTTCGCGTGTCGACTGACGGAAGAAATGATAGCGGGGCATGTTGATTCTGATCGTCGCAGTCTGTGCAGACGGCAGGCAGGTTCCGAACCGAACTTGGCCGACCGCCGAGTCCTAACGACTGCGCCTCGTCGCGGATCGCGCAGCAGCGCTTCCTAGTGGAGCGAATTTGACATTTGAGTTCCAAGGGGTTGCGCGGCAGAACTCAAATGTCGAGATAAAAGCTCGACTAGATTCAATGAGTTGCTAGTGGTCCAGAGATTCGGATATTTGCGTACGAGCGCGATGCAAGCGGGATGCGAATGTCGGAGTCGCACCGCTACAGGATGTCACCGGCGAGCGCGCCGCCGCCGATGGGTTTGCCGACAAAACGGCGAAGGTCGGTGCGGATTCTCGCCGACGACATATCTTCCATCGGGAATGCTCCCTCAACAACACGAACTGGATGTGGAGGCGCAGTCCCTGGCTCGGACGTGGACCAGTTCCGTCACCGGCAGGCCGGCGCTCTCGAGCCGCGCGGTGCCATGAGAGATCGCGCGAGCCCGGATACTCTCCACCGATGCGAACACCGCCTTCAGGTCCTCTGGCGTCGCGCCCAGCCCGCGCGCCGCTGTGAGATGTTTGTCGATGTTCCGCGTGCAGCTCACCGCGATGGAAGCACCCAGGGATGCCAGTTCCTCCCAGAGATCAGCTGCGCCACAGCCACATCCCTCGTGGTCGCCCTCCAGACCCAGCGCGTGACGGCGCATGCCTTCTGTGGCGCTGGTGCGAACGCAGACTGCCGCCGCAATCGCCTTTTCGAGTGCCGGCTCGCCGGCCCCGGCCTTTCGCGCAGCTCCGAGATGATAGGTTGTACAGGGGCGACATCCTGCCGCCACCGAAACCGCAACCGCGACCAGTTCCATATCCAATGCCGTCACCATTGTGACCTCCGAAATACGAGCGCAGACATTCCGCGCTTCACATCCCTTGGACGGCGACACATCGGGATTCGTTACAGGTGATGCTGCAGAGTCAGGGATCGTTGCCATGAGCCGACACCGGCTCACCGATTTCGGGGCTGTTCACAAGGGTGCAACGGAGGTCGAGGCCCTCAAAGAAGGCCCCGACCTCCGCCGTCGTCCGAATTTCAGATCGATCTTGGCATGGCACCCAGGCGCAGGAGCCAGCATCCTAAGCCGTAGAGCAGCAAGAAAAGCCCAACGCCGGCGGGCACGAGCATCCACTCCGTGAGGGACGGCGTGTAGTCCACATATCCCGCAAACCGGATGATCTCCGCCCGATCCTGCTGGTCGAGGACGACGAACTCATGCGGGTGTCGCTGGAGGACCGACTCCTTCTCGAGGGCTTTCGGGTTCACAGCGCAGCAACCGTGGATGGCGCCCGACTATTGCTTCAGCACGGCGTCCATCCCGGCGTGGTGATCACCGACGTCCGATTGCCCGACGGCAACGGCGCGCAGGTTTTCGAAATGTGCCGGACCCGCTATCCCGGCCTGCCGGTCATCCTGATGACGGCCTATGTGTCGGTGGCCGATGCTGTTCGGCTGGTGAAGGCGGGAGCGCTCGACTATCTGGAGAAGCCGTTCAAGCTGGAAGACCTGATCGAAACGGTCCGACTGGCCGTTGAGGACCACAGCGGATCCGACGACAAGGGTTTGCGCGGCAGCGTCGGCAATGCTGAGCGCAACGCCATCGTCGAGGCGCTCGAACGCTGCGATTGGGCGATCTCGCGCACCGCCGAACATCTCGGCATTTCCCGCAAGAGCCTGTGGGAGAAGATGCGGCGGTATCAGATCGAGCGGTAAACCCGCTCAGGGGCCGAACACTGGCGCATTCCTGTCGACATGGGGCAACTTTGGGTGCGGCGCGTTCGCTTCACGGCCGAGTCAGGTCAGGATCAGCTTAAGACCCGAGACCATCAGCACTGCGGCGAGCAGATGTCGCAGCACATGGTCTGGCAAATGGCGGCTGCCAACCGCGGTCCCGATGATGCCACCAACGCCGACCGAGATCAGCCACCACGGCAACGGGGCGGCCAGCCGGTCCAACGTAGCGTAGGCGCCAGCAAGCGCGGCGATTGAGTTCAGCAGGTTGTAGGCTGCCGAGACAGCGGCCGCCTGCCGGACCTCGACCCAATTCATGATGAGGATAGCCGGCGCGAGAAAGACTCCTCCGCCCGTTCCGGTCATCCCCGAAACCAAGCCGATGCCTGCGCCCGTCAGCAGGCATGGCAGAAAAGGCGGCGCATGCGGCGGCTTCTCTTCGGTCACGGACCTGCTATTCGTGGACCGAATGAGCTGGACCGCAGCTAAGAGAAGTATGACGCCAACAACCGGATAATAGATGTGCGCCGGAAGATTGATTGCGCCGCCGATCACCGAGAACGGAAATCCAAGCACGCCGAAGGGGTAGAACGTCCGCCAGGAGAACCGACCGGCCCGCCAAAACTGGAATGTGCCAATCGCCGCGACCAGAACATTGAGCGCGAGCGCTGTGGGTTTCATCATTGCCGGATCGAGCCCGGCTAGGCCCATCACGGCCAAGTACCCGGTCGCGCCGGCCTGGCCGACCGAGGCATAGAGTGCCGCTGTGATCAGAAACGCTGCGCCGAGCCCGACGATCTCAACAAAATCCAAGTCCCACGTCCCATTCAGCGACAGGCGCCGCCCCAATCTTCGTGCAATTCCTGCTGCGACCGAAGGGCTTTCGCGCTGTCAGACCTCCAGCGCCCGACGGGCAGGCGCACTCGCACCGACCAGGACCAGAGTGTCACGCGTCGGCGATCGCCTACAGACTGATGCTGCCCCGATTTTGTCCAGCGCCGAGTTCGGTTCCGGCGTTATC
>JARLJB010000246.1 GCA_031291415.1 Telmatospirillum sp. | reverse complement strand
TCGGGAAACCGGCGCTGGAATTCCAGCAGCGAGCGCGGAAAATCGGACATCGGGGCACCTCGGCATGATCGTTGTTCGTGATATGTTCTACCATGCCTCGGGGGTGCGGAGCCAGAGGGATAAGCCTTTGACAACAATCCGGAGGAGGTGGCCGGCATGGTGCTGGTGTCGACGGCGCTGGCCTATGTCGGATTGCCGCTGCTGGTGTCGATTCTGACGTGACCGCGCGATGGCTGTTTGTTTCAGGCCCTATTCCAACGCGTTGGCGCGTTGAGCGGTGCGGAGCGGTAGCGGAGGAGAGCCCAGCCGGCGGATGCCGGCGCCCGGCGCCTGAGGGACAATGAACAATTCAGGGCAATCGGGTTCACCCGATCGCCCTGAACGGGGGGCGGCTTTACTTTTTCACCGCCAGCGTGATGACCGTGTGACTGGTTCGTCCGTCGCTGTCCTCGACGTCGATACGCAAGGGATGATCGCCGGCCGGCGCTTCCGCATCGGGCATGTCGATGCCGCTGGCGGTCACGAACGGCCTCAGCCGCTGCGTCAAATCGATGGCCGGTTCCTTGAGATAGGTGACATGCACCTTGGTCGGATCGATGGTCGCTCCGCCATGGGGCTGCACCTCGATCTTGAATTCGAAAGGCTTGTGAGCGGCGACTGCCGCATGGGGTGTATCGAGCAAAATGGTGGGGCTGCGCGTGATTCCGCGAGGTGCCTCCGACTGCGTGGGAAGATGTGCTTCGTTGTCGGTAATCAGCGTAGCGGCCGGGCGACGGGCTTCGTCGTCGGTGATCAGCATTGCCGCCCAGGCGTTGGCGCTCCAAAGGAGAGTGGTCATGGCGACGGCAATCGTGGTGGAGGTTCTAGTCACGGTTCTCTCACTTTCGTGACGATGGTTTCGTCAGCGTGCAATTGAAGCCGATTGCTCTCCGGCGTCAACAGACCGTTGACCTCGTCAGGCATGCGTTTGATCCGCTGGACAGGCGAGAAGCATCTGTCCGGGCGCCGCCGTCTGGATTAGCATCCGGTCGCTCCTAAGCCCGAGCGGCGCTTGAGCCCGCTGGAGCGACTATTTCGCGACAAACCCTAAGCAAGAGCGGAGTTTCTGCCCGTCATGATCGATGGTTCCACCCTGACGATGTTCGCAGCGGCATCGGTGGCCCTGGCGGTCACCCCCGGTCCGGACATGCTGCTGTTCGCCAGCCGGACCATGGTCCAGGGTCGGGCGGCGGGGTTCGCCGCATTGGGCGGGGCGCTGCTTGGTTGTCTCTGTCATGCGATGGCGGCCGGATTGGGCTTGTCGCGTCTGTTCATCGTTGTGCCGATGGCCTTTGACATCGTCCGTCTGGCGGGAGCCGCCTACCTGCTGCTGTTGGCTTGGAAAACCGTGAGAAGTCGGCCCAGTCCCGGCGAACCGCGGGAGATCGGGCGGGATTCATTGTGGGCGGTCGCCCGGCAGGGCCTGACGACCAATCTGCTCAACCCAAAGGTGGCGCTTTTCATGTTGGCTCTGCTGCCGCAATTCATGCGGCCGGCGGCCGGTGGGCTGATGGGGCAGGTGGTGGTTCTGTCGGCGATTCAGCTTGCCATCGGTTTTGTGGTGAACAGCGCGGTCATTGTCGCGGCCAGCGGCGTCGCGCATTGGATCGGCGGGCACGCGCCGCAAGCCACCCCGTTGGGCGCGGATTCCCAATTTCCTGTTGGGTGGGGTTTTCGCCGGATTGGCGTTGCGGCTGGCATGGATCGGGCAGCGCTGAATACCATCAGACACAGTCCCCAAATGGGGATATCGCCGTGTTGGCTCGAAGCGTAAACCTGTCGCGTGGCATCTAGTCTTGACGAGAGATCGGTGCACTGGATGGGGCTTAATGTAATGTCGTTCATAACGCGCGTGGGTGTTGTGTGGAAACTGGCGATGCTCAGGGCCTGTCGGTTGTTGGCGTTGGCCGTCGTCAAATGGTGGCCCGATTCGTCCGAAGACGAGTTCGTTTCTGACGAATGGATGCTCGGAGAGTTGAGGAAGATACACTTCTCTTTTCTCGAAAAAAACTGTCATAATGTTGTTCGTATTGACAGTTGCTCAGAGAATTTTTCCGTAGGACGGTAGATATATTGTCGCTAGTGCCACCCGACAGGTCGCTCAGCGACCGAAACGGAGAGGATTAACAGAGTTCGTCTGAACGGAAATCGGTCGTATATTGCGATGGGGCGATCTCATGTCCGAGGATGACTTCCGCAATGCGAACCAATTCCGCCGTTCGGGTATCATGGTGCCTTGATCCCAGCGAGGCTCCTGAGTTGGCACGTTTTTTCGTCGACAATGTCACGCCCGCCTACATTTCCCATTCGGAATTGCAAGGTTCCCGCGCCCGCGACGCCGATCACTGGACCCCGGAACTGGCAACGATCGTCGCGCGCGATATCGATGAACGCATCCGTCAGGCGAAGGGACACCCCGGTACGGCGGAAAACAGGCAGCCGGTTTTCACGGTTCGGTCGGCTGATCATCTCATCGGCATGGGGATGGCGTCGTTTTTTTTCGATGCCGCCGTTCCCTACGCTGTCTTGGAAGACATCGTCTTGGCGTCGCAAAGCCGCAATGCCGGTGCGGGAAAGCTCGTCCTCGACTGGGTGACGCGCCAGGCCGAGGCGATCGGCTGCGCCCGTGTCTTCCTTGAGAGCGGCATCCGCAACCGGCACGCCCATGACTTTTTTGAACGGGAAGGGTTCGAGGTCTGCTCGGTGGTCATGATGCGGACGCTTTCGCCCAAAGCGTAGCCCTCATGCGCCGGCGCGAGAGCGTTGCCTGCTGAAATGGACGAACGCCAAAACCAGCGCCGCACCTTGCAGCAGCATGCAAAAATAGAACGGCGCGCCGATGCGCCAATCGCCCTGTGGCAAATGTGAAACCGTCGCCAGCAGCGGCGCGCTGAAGATCGGGGCGACGACGGCCATCAGGCTGTTGAGGGAATTCACCGCGCCCAAGGTCCGCCCCTGGCTGTGCGAATCGGCGGCGCTTGAGATGATGCTCTGGATCGCCGTAGCCACGGTGTAGCCCAGGACATTGAGGAAGATGACCGCATACATCATCCATCCCTGGCTGGCGGCACCCCACGCAGCATAGGCGATCGTCGATGACACCAGCCCGGCAACCGCCAGGCGCCGCGGACTGAAATGTTTGAGCATGCGTCCCAGCAGAAATCCCTGAACGATGACCGACATGACGCCGACTGCCGCCAAAGACCAGCCGTTTTCCTGTGGTCCCCAGCCGAACTTGAAGGTCGAGTAGAGGACCCAACTGGTGTAAAGGATGAACTGCGCCAGCCCGGTCAAGGCAACGACCGCCACCAACAGGCCGATGCCCTGCAGTTGCGTCAGCGCGCGTAGCGACCCAAGCGGATTGGCCATCTTCCACTGGAATGGGCGGCGACGCTCGACTGGAAGCGATTCGGGCAAAACGAAATAACCGTAGAGCAAGTTGATCATTGCCAGGCTGCCGCCGACGAAGAACGGCAATTGCAGACTGATGGCGCCCAGTAATCCACCCATCACCGGCCCAATAATGAAGCCGATGCCGAACATGGCGCCCAGCATGCCGAATCGCTTGGCGCGTTGTTCCGGTGGGGTAATGTCGGCGACATAGGCGTTGGCGACGGCGGCATTGGCCTGCAGGGCACCGCCGATCAGTCTTATCGCGATCAGTACCCACAAGGCATTGGCCAGCCCGGTGGCGAAAAAATTGAGGCCCAGTCCGCAAAAGCCAAGCAGAAGAACGGGGCGGCGACCATAGGCGTCGGACAGTGCCCCGAGAATCGGTGAACCGAAGAAATTGGCGATCCCGAAGGCGAACACCACGACGCCGTACCAAAAGGCTTGATCGGATTGCGATCCGGTGAAGCTGCCGACCAGGGCCGGCAGGACGGGGATGATCAGGCCGATCGAGACCATGTCGATCAACACTGTCAGCATCACGAACGGCATGGCCGCCGTCCGGTCGCGGCGCGGGGAAAACAGTTTGAAGCTACTCACGTCATAATCCCAAGCAGTTTATCGGGCGCCTCGCCAAGCGCACCGGGCGGCCTCTTATGCCACGAAGCGTCTCCGTTGTCTTGGGTATGCCTGGAAGCACTGACGGGGCCACGGCCAGAAGGCGGGATCAAAGCAATGCGCGCAACAGCAGGGGCATGTTGGCGCTGTAACCGGTCCCGCTCACCGATTACGCCATGTATCAGTCGTCGTCCGATCCCGCTCCATGCACGACCGTCAGCAGGGCGCGAGCGCCTAACCGGTCGCCGGGATCGAGGGCGACCACCTGCGTCAAGGCTTCCTCGCCTTCGGCCACGCGACCCAGGCGCAGCAGCAGATAACCCAGGGCCACCAGCGAGAACAGGAACAAACGCGGCCATCCCTCGAGGGACGCGAAGTCGGCCTGCGATGGGCGGACGGCGCGCCAGTCGGCGGGCAGGGCGAGCCGGCGCCCGGCTTCCGCCAGGCAGGCTTCGGCGTAAGGCAGAGCCTCGGTCAGACGATGGTGGTAAAAATAGAATTTGTAGGCGCCGATCAAAACGGCGAGATGCCCGGGCGCCAATTGCAAGGCGCGGTGGACATGCTGTTCAGCCAGGCTCTCGTTGGAAAAATCGAGGGCGGCCTCATGCAGGGCGCGCTCGGCCTCAATCGGCAGGTCGCCCCCGTAATACCGGCGTGACAGCCATTCCTCGTCTTGCATCAACGACTAATCTCGTCCGTTCGCAACCGCGTCACCTGGCAGTTGGACAAGGACAGATTCCTCGACAAGTCGATCGGCCATTCCAACCAGTGGGCGATCAGGGCACGCAGCACATTGCCGTGGCTGACCACCAGGATGTCCTTGTCGGTGGCGGCCGGCAGCAAGGTCGACTGGAAGAAAGCCCAGGCGCGTTCATGCGTATCGCGCACGGACTCGCCATCGGGCGGGCGAAAATCGATGTCGAGGAAAGTGCGGCGACGCGGATCATCCTCGCTCAATGTCTCTGGCGGTTCGTAGCGTGCGCCTTCCAGCCGACCGAAATTGCGTTCGTTCAGTTCCTCGAATCGCTCGATACGGGGAACGGTGGCGCCGGACGCGGCCAGCAGAAGGTCGCAAGTCTCCATGGCGCGGCTCAGCTTCGAGGTGAAAACCCGGTGAAACGCGATCCCGCGAAGCTGGGCGCCGGCGGCGCGGGCCTGCAGGCGTCCACGATCGGTCAGTGGGTGATCGGTGACGCCGCTCAGCAGGCTTTCGCAGTTGGCCGCGGATTCCCCGTGGCGGACGAGATAAATGCTCATGGAGGTTATCCGGCAAAGTTCTGATGGATGGTTCCGATTCCGGAGGCAGCCTAGACCATCCGGCGCGATTTACGAAGCAGTGTCGCGAGGAGAGGCACTCCATCACGCCGGGAACCATCGCACCACCCATGACATCGTTTTCCTGTCGTGCGGCATGCGTTAGTAAAAATTGACGAATTCTAAATTACGAGAGACGAAATTGACGCGTTCTAAATTGCGATAGAGAGGAATTACGGCGTTTGGTCGGGATAATTTTTCCTAGGATACCGATGGTTGCGAATCGGCACTCTCGGCAGGACAAATTTTTACCAATTCATGGCGGTCATGACAATATTTTACCAATAAAGGACAATTCTGTCTTATTGACCGACAATATACATAGCGGTTACTATTTGTAATAAGCTTATAAGAGAAATAATAAGGAAACGGGCCGGCCATGAAGCAGATCCTGATGCTGGCGGGTGATTTTTCGGAAGACTATGAAGTAATAGTTCCGTATCAGGCGCTGGGAATGCTTGGATTGCAAGTCGATGTGGTCTGTCCCGGTAAAAAGGCCGGAGATTTCCTTAAGACAGCCATCCACGATTTCGAGGGCGATCAGACCTACACGGAAAAACCGGGACATCTGTTCCGGCTGACTGCTTCGTTCGCGGATGTCGATCTGGATAACTACGCGGGGCTCTATCTGACGGGCGGCCGAGCGCCGGAATATCTGCGGCTGGACGCCAGCGTTCTGCATCTCACGCGCTATTTCATGGGGCGGTCTCTGCCAGTGGCGGCGATCTGCCATGGCGTGCAGATCCTGACCGCCGCCGATGTGGTGCGAGGCCGGCGGTTGACAGCATATCCGGCCGTCCGGCCAGAGGTTGAAATGGCCGGTGGAACCTATGTCGAGGTCAAACCGGAGGACTCCGTCGTCGATGGAAATTTGGCGACGTCACCGGCCTGGCCGGGGCATCCGGCCATTCTACGCGATTTCGTCCGCCTGCTGGGCGTGAGCGTTCTTTACTGACAGGGCTCCCCGGCACTCTCGATCGCGGCCGCCGACGGAGGATCCCGAAAATTCTAATGAGGAGGATGTCAGATGTCAGATGTCATGGGAGGATGTCATGATTGAGAAGGGTTTTTCTCAACCGACCGAACGGGTCAAACGGCTTAAAAGCGAAATTCTGAATGCCAGGCCCTATGTGGAGTCGGAACGGGCCCTGCTGGTGACCGAGGCCTACAAGGAGACCGAAGGGCTTCCCTACATTCTGCGGCGGGCCAAAGCCGTCGAAAAGATTTTCAACAACCTTCCGGTGACCATCCGCAACGACGAACTGGTCGTCGGAGCCATCACCAAACACCCGCGCTCCACGGAAATCTGCCCGGAATTCTCCTTTGACTGGGTGGAAAAAGAATTCGAAACGATGTCCACCCGTATGGCTGACCCGTTCGAAATTCCCAAGGAAACGGCGGCGGAACTTCACGAAGCGTTCCTCTATTGGCCAGGCCGGACCACCAGCGATCTCGCCTCGTCCTATATGTCGCAGGAAGCCAAGGATTGCATGGCCTCCGGCGTGTTTACGGTGGGGAACTACTTCTATGGCGGCGTCGGCCACGTTTGCGTCGATTACGGCAAGGTGATGAAGGTCGGTTTCCGCGGCATTATCGCCGAGGTCGTTCAGGCCATGGCGAAGATGGATCGGACGGAACCCGAATACATCAAGAAACAGCAGTTCTACAGCGCCGTCATCATTTCCTATAACGCGGCCATCAACTTTGCGCACCGCTATGCCGCCAAGGCTCAGGAAATGGCGCAGACGGAAGCCAATCCGACGCGCAAGGCCGAGTTGCTGCAAATCGCCAAGAATTGCACGCGCGTCCCGGAATATGGTGCGACGAATTTCTATGAGGCCTGCCAGACATTCTGGTTCATCCAGAGCATGCTGCAGATCGAATCGAGTGGTCATTCGATCTCTCCCGGCCGCTTCGATCAATACATGTATCCCTACCTTGCGGCCGACAAAAGTATCACCAAGGAATTCGCGCAAGAACTGATCGATTGCATCTGGATCAAGCTCAACGACGTGAACAAGACCCGCGACGAAGTCTCCGATCAGGCTTTCGCCGGGTATGCCGTGTTCCAGAACTTGTGCGTTGGCGGCCAGACCGAAGACGGATTGGACGCGACCAACGAAGTTTCCTACATGTGCATGGACGCCACCGCCCATGTCCGTCTGCCTGCGCCATCCTTCTCAATTCGCGTGTGGCAGGGCTCGCCCGATGAATTCCTGTACCGCGCCTGCGAAGTTGTCCGGTTGGGACTGGGCGTGCCGGCCATGTACAATGACGAAGTCATCGTTCCGGCGCTGCAGAATCGTGGCGTCTCCCTGCGGGACGCGCGCAATTACGGCATCGTCGGTTGCGTGGAACCTCAGTCCATTCACAAGACCGAGGGTTGGCACGACGCCGCCTTCTTCAACGTGGCCAAGGTTCTCGAAATCACGCTGAACAACGGTCGGGTCGGCAACAATCAACTGGGGCCGGTGACCGGCGAGTTGACAAGCTTTCATAGCATGGACGACTTCTACACTGCCTTCCGCAAGCAGATGGAATATTTCGTGCACTACTTGGCGGAAGCCGACAACTGCGTGGATATTGCCCATGGGGAACGCTGCCCCTTGCCGTTCCTGTCGGCGCTGGTCGAGGACTGTATCGGCCGGGGCAAATCCCTGCAGGAAGGCGGCGCCATCTACAATTTCACCGGTCCGCAGGCCTTCGGCATCGCCGACACGGGCGATTCCGTCTACGCCATCCAGAAGCAGGTTTTCGAAGACAAGAAGATCACGCTTGAGGAGCTGAAACAGGCTCTGGACGCCAACTTCGGTCAGCCCATCGGCGGTGCGGCGGCTTCGGCCTCCGTCAGCGGCGATCTGACCGAGGATCAGGTCTACGCGGCGGTCAAGAAGGTCCTCAGCCGGTCCAATTCCATGGACGTGTCGGCACTGAAGGACGAGGTCTATCGCACCCTGTCCGACCAGACGGGGCCGGCGCCCGTCGGAACATCCTCGAGCTATGACGCGGTTCGCCGCCTGCTCGAAAGAAGCCCGGCCTTCGGCAACGACATCGATGAAGTCGACATGGTGGCCCGCGAGTGCGCCCTGATCTACTGCCGCGAGGTGGAAAAGTACAAGAATCCCCGCGGTGGCCAGTTCCAGGCCGGCATTTATCCGGTATCAGCCAACGTGCTGTTCGGCAAGGACGTGGCCGCATTGCCCGATGGGCGGTTGGCCAAGGCTCCGCTGGCCGACGGCGTTTCCCCGCGCCAGGGCAAGGACACCAACGGACCGACCGCGGCGGCCAATTCGGTGGCCAAGCTCGACCACTTCATTGCTTCGAACGGCACGCTTTACAACCAGAAGTTCTTGCCGTCCGCCCTGGCTGGCGACACCGGTCTGCAAAACTTCGCGTCACTGGTCCGCAGTTACTTCGACCACAAGGGCATGCATGTCCAGTTCAACGTCGTCGACAAACAGACGCTTCTGGATGCCCAGCGTGAGCCTGAAAAGCATAGGGATCTGGTCGTGCGCGTCGCCGGTTACAGCGCCCAGTGGGTTGTTCTGGCCAAGGAAGTCCAGGACGACATCATCAGCCGTACGGAACAGACGTTCTGAACCACGAGCAAGGCAAGGCGGGGCCGGTTTCCCAGTGGAATCGTCTGGTGATTACACCAGGGAAAATCCGGCTCCACCAACAAAGGACCAAAGCCGCCCGCCTGGAAGGGGAGCAATCGTCCTCCCAGGCGGGGCGGGCGACGGACCAAAGAGGAGACGATGTGTGAAGGACAGGTGGTCATGACCGGGATGCAACGCTTCTTTCTGAAAACGGAAGTCGTGTTCGGTGATTGCGCACTCGACCGCCTGGGAGCTTTCCGCGGGCAACGGGTGGGTATCATCACTGATGCCTTCATGGCCAATTCGGGCGTTGTGGACCTGATCCGATCCAAGCTTCCCGAGTGCGAGGTGGCGGTGTGCGGCGAGGCCATGCCGGAGCCGCCGCTGGACGAGATTGTCAAAGGCACGCGTTTCATGGCGGCGTTCCGGCCCGATGTCATCATCGGCCTGGGCGGAGGATCGTCCATCGACGCGGCCAAGGCGATTCTGGCGACCTTGCGGGAAATGGACACATCGAGACGGATCACCATGGTCGCGGTGCCCACCACCAGCGGCACCGGTTCCGAAGTGACGGCCTATGCCGTTATTTCCGAGCCGGACCGGGGCATCAAACACCCGCTCTGTTCGGACGAGATCATCCCGGACGTGGCGTTGCTGGATCCCGAACTGGTGCGAACCGTGCCGGCGAAGGTGACGGCCGATACCGGCATGGACGTGATCACCCACGCGCTGGAGGCCCATGTGTCCAAGGGGGCCAGCGTCTTTAGCGATGCCTTTGCGGAAAAGGCCCTCTGTCTGGCGTTTGAGAATCTGCCGGTGGCCTTCGTCGATGGCGACAATCTTGCGGCCCGCCAGGCGATGCACCACGCCTCATGCATGGCCGGCATGGCCTTCAACTCCTCGGGACTTGGACTCAATCACGGTTTGGCCCACGCCATCGGCGGCCGGCTGCACATTTCTCACGGCCGGATCAACGCCATGCTGTTGCCGCTGGTGGTTGAATACAACGCGGGTACGTGCGGCGACTTTGCCACCCCTCTGCCGGCCGCCAAACGGTATGCGGAGATGGCCCGTCGTCTTGGCCTGGAAAGTCCCTCGGTCCGGGCCGGCGTCAAGACTCTGGCGCGTGCGCTGGCCGGCCTGAACGGACGGCTGGGCATTCCGCCGACACTGCGGGCCCTTGGCGTCGACATGGACGAGTACGCCCGCTCTGAACAGGACCTTGTGCAAACCACTCTGGCCGATAGCTGCACGGCGACCAATCCGCGCCAGCCCGCGCCGGAAGACGTGATGAAACTGATTCGCGCCGTGGCCGGATAAGGGGCATCGCGGTCCCGTCAAACGGGAAGATATGACGAAGGCGACAGTACCAGTTGAACAGATGGCATCAGAACATAGGGAGCAAGCGATGCAACAGGAAGCCTTGGGCATGGTTGAGACAAAAGGGCTGGTCGGCGCGATCGAAGCCGCCGACGCCATGGTGAAATCGGCGAACGTGGTCCTCATCGGCTATGAGCGAATTGGCTCAGGTCTGGTGACCGTCATGGTCCGCGGCGACGTGGGCGCCGTCAAGGCGGCGACCGACGCTGGCGCGGTCGCGGCCGAAAAGGTCGGCCAAGTCGTTTCTGTGCATGTCATCCCGCGGCCCCACTCGGAAGTGGAAAGAATTCTGCCGCACGCAAAGGCCGCTCAGGCAGCCAAACAATAATCCGGATCAGGACAGGAGATATCTACTATGGAAGACGAACTGGTCGACAGGATCTTGGGCGAGGTCATCAAGAAGATGGGCGCTTCGGATCCTCAGGTCCGCACGGAATCTCCCAAGCCGTCTTGTGCGGTGGGAGGCTGCGGCCTGACGGAATTTGTGGGAACGGCGATCGGCCACACCATTGGCCTGGTCATTGCCAACGTCGACCCGCTGCTGCACGAAAAGATGAAGATCGACCCCAAATACCGTTCCATCGGCATCATCGGCGATCGCACCGGTGCCGGGCCGCAGATCTTCGCAGCCGACGAGGCCGTGAAGGCGACGAACAGCGAAGTGGTGCTCATCGAACTGGCCCGGGATACCGAAGGCGGCGCCGGACACGGCTGTCTGATCGTGTTCGGGGCGGAAGACGTTTCCGACGCCCGTCGGGCGGTGGAAGTAACCCTGAAGGAAGTGGAACGCACCTTTGGCGACGTCTATGGCACGCCGGCCGGGCATCTGGAATTCCAGTACACGGCGCGGGCCAGCGAGGTGCTGAAGAAGGCCTTCGGCGCACCACTCGGCCAGGCCTTCGGGATCACCGTCGGCGCGCCTGCGGCCATTGGCGTCGTCCTGGCCGATACAGCCGCCAAAGCCGCCACTGTCGAAGCCATCAGCTATGCCTCGCCGGGCAACGGTGGCACCAGCTTTAGCAACGAAGTCATCTTCACGTTCACCGGGGATTCCGGCGCAGTACGTCAGGCGGTCATCGCGGCGCGTGAAGTGGGCAAGAAGCTGCTGGCAACGCTTGATCCGGCAGAAATCAAGTCGACCACCACGCCGTATATCTAACGGCATCGGGGAGGATTGTTCATGGCGCACCTCAGTCTCGGCCTGATCGAGACGATCGGCTTGGCAGCTGCCGTCGAGGCTGCCGATGCCGCCGTCAAATCGGCCAACGTCGTGCTGGTGGGGTACGAACTGGCCCGCGGCGACGGCATGACGGTCGTCAAGGTCCAGGGAGAAGTGGGGGCCGTCAATGCCGCAATCGCGGCGGCGGCGGCGGCGGCGAAAGTGAACCGGGTGGTCTCCACCCGGGTGATCGCCAGGCCCGCCGATGCCATCGAGGGGCTCATCGTCAACGCCGACACCGTCGGCGCAGGGCGCGCGGCGGTTGCCGCCGAGGTTTCCTTCACCTCCCCTCCGGCCCCCTCCACCACTCCGGCGCCGCAGGCCGAGATCCCGGCGGAACCGGTGCCTCTGCCACCCGTGGCGGACACGGTTCCTGAGCCCGTTCCGGAACAATCTGCGGCGGTGGAACAGCAAAATGACGATGCGGATCGGAGCGCGGAACAGGCGGCTCCGTCCAGCTTGGCGGCTCCCGTCCCGTCTGACGCGGGCGGACCGCCGAACCACGGTCGGAAACGCCGTAGAACCAAGAACCAGGCGCCACGCCTAAAAGGAGAATGATTATGACTGGTGAAGCATTAGGAATGGTGGAAACCAAGGGGCTCGTCGGGTCCATCGAGGCTGCCGACGCCATGACCAAATCGGCCAACGTGACCCTGATCGGGTACGAAAAGATCGGTTCCGGTCTGGTGACCGTCATGGTTCGGGGCGACGTCGGGGCGGTCAAGGCCGCCGTCGACGCCGGCGCGGCGGCGGCTGAAAAGGTCGGGACCGTGGTGTCGAAGCACGTCATTCCGCGTCCCCATTCGGATGTCGAAAAGATCCTGCCTCGTCTCGGCTAAGTCTTCGTGTCGGACGGCCCCGGCCAAGCGGGCCGTCCGATGTCGCCGGCCTGCGACGTCGTGGGAGGTGCCGGAACAGGGCCGGGAACAGGGATGGTGAAGTTTATGGACGTGAAAGAGCAAACAATTGAACGGATCATCAGCCAGATCCTGGAACAGAGAAGCCGGCAGACGTCCCTGGAGGGCGCGTCTTCCCCGGCTGTCTCCGGTGCCGGGGCCTCGGATGGCCGCGATCCGTTTTCGGTCCTGGTCGGCGTTTCCAACCGGCATGTGCACCTGTCCCGGACGGATATGGATGCGCTGTTCGGGCCGGGCGCCGAGCTGCGCAGAAAAAAGGCCATGAAACAGCCGGGCCAGTTCGCCGCCGAAGAGACGGTGACGCTGCGCGGACCGAAGGGTGCGTTGAACAAAGTGCGCGTACTGGGGCCGCTGCGGCCGGCGACGCAGATCGAAGTGTCGGTTGCCGACGGCTTCACGCTTGGTGTCAAGCCGCCATTGCGCATGTCCGGTCATCTGGACGACACGCAGGGTATCGAGATCGTCGGACCGCAGGGCAGCGTGCGCAAGGATCGGGGCGTGATCGTCGCGTTGCGTCACATTCACATGCCCCCGGAAACCGCCAGTCGGCTCGGCCTGCGCAATGGCGAGGAAGTCGATGTCGAGGTCGGTGGCGAACGGGGCGGCATCATGCGCCGTGTGGTGATCCGCGCGACGGCGGCGTCTGCCTTTGAGATGCACATCGACGTCGAGGAAGCCAACGCCTTTTGTCTCAAGAACGACGATCTGGTCCGGATCTGCAAACACTGATCTGCGGTTCGCGACCTCCGGAGGGAGTGACCACCATGTACGGCGCTGACGCGGATGCCACATTGCTGGTGTTTTCTCGCCTGATCGAGGCGGGGATCTGTGCGTCCGACACGGGGCGGCCGGTTGGTCCGCTGAAGACCGGTGTGGATCTCGGTACCGCAAATATCGTGCTGTCCGTCGTCGATGCGGACAACACTCCCGTGACCGGCGCCACATGTCCGTCGACGGTGGTCCGCGATGGGATCGTGGTGGACTATGTCGGGGCGGTGGCCACCGTGCGCCGGCTGAAAGCGGAACTCGAGGAGCGGCTGGGCTGCGAGCTGAGATGCGCCGGCACCGCCATTCCGCCCGGCATTCTCGCCGGCAATGTCAAGGCGATCGCCAATGTCGTGGAAGCCGCCGGGTTCGACGTTGTCGATGTCAGCGACGAACCGACGGCCGCCGCCCGCGTGCTGGGCGTGCGGGACGGCGCCGTCGTCGACGTCGGCGGCGGCACCACGGGAATCAGTATCCTGCGGGATGGCGAGGTGGTGTTTACCGACGACGAGGCGACCGGCGGCACGCATATGACGCTGGTCCTGGCCGGAGCGCATGGAATTTCGTTCGAGCAGGCCGAGGTCATGAAGACCGATCCCGCCCAGTCTCGTGACGTGTTCGCGGTCGTGCGGCCGGTGGTCGAGAAAATGGCGTCGATCGTCAACCGCTGTCTGAAGGGTTACGACGTCGACACCATCTATGTCGTCGGCGGCGCCTGCAGCTTCGATCAGTTCGAAGAGGTGTTTCGCAAGCAAACCGGTAGAAGCGTCGTCAAGCCGGCGCAGCCGCTTCTGGTCACGCCGCTCGGTATCGCCATGTACGGCGACGTTCCGGCAGGAGCCGGCCGATGACCCGCATGGACCCGAAAGACCTGGAACGGGCGGTCTACCAGGCCGTCATCGAATATCTGGCCGAGCGTGTGGTTCGGAAGTTGCGCGATCGCCGGAAGTGCGCTCTGGCGCTGTTTACCGGAACCGATCTTGGCCAAAGGCAGGCGGTGGCCTCCCTCCAGGCTTTGGGCGACGGAGGCTGGAGCTTGCGGCTCGTCCTGTCGGCGGGAGCGCGAAAGGTCCTGGCGTCCGAGCGGTTGCGCGAGCTTGAGGCCTGCGGGCCGATCTCGTCGGTTTGCGATGTCGACGCGCTGCTCGACGGCTGCGAACAAGTGCTGGTGCCGGCGCTTTCCATCAATACGGCGGCCAAGGTGGCTGGCGGCATTCGGGACAGCCTGGCATCGGAACTTCTGGCCCGGGCGCTGGAACGGGGTCTGCCCGTCGTTGCCGCTTCGGACGGTTGTTGTCCCGATAATCCGGAACGAATGGCCAGGGGCTTCCTGGTTGCCGACGCCTACAAGGCGCGACTGCGCTCCAACCTCGAGGCGCTGCAGAGCTACGGCATCCGGCTGGTCCGCGCGGCGGATCTGGCGGCGGCAGTGCAGGGGGCGCCGGCTCGGACGATCGTGGGTGTCGCCGCACGTCCGATGGGGACAACGGGCAGCGGCGAAAAACGGATTTTCAGTCGCAGCGACGCCGTGCAGTGCCGGGAAGGCGAGTTGCGACTGGACCATGACGTGTTGGTGACACCGGCGGCTGCCGACGAGCTGCGCGTTCGAAACGTACGTCTGATTCAAGCATAGCGGGTGAAACATGTACCTGGCCAAAGTGATCGGAACGGTGGTGTCGACGAGCAAGAACGAGTCGCTGGTGGGGACGAAGCTCCTTGTCGTGGCCCGGTTGACGGAAAAGCTCGTTCCCGAGGGCTCGACGGAGATAGCTGTGGACTCGGTCGGGGCGGGAAACGGTGAAATCGTCATCGTCGCCTGCGGCAGTTCCGCCCGCCAGACCTCGGGAAAAGAACATTCGGTCATCGATGCGGCGATCGTCGGTATCGTCGACACCGTGGAGGTGGCTTAAGCGGATCGCTCCGCCGGCGCCGATAGAGTTTCGGTGGGGGCGTGAGCGGCAAGACAGTTGAACCGGATGTGCAGGTCGCATCGCATGCGCTGTGGACGGTTCTGGAAGAAACAGGGCTCTGCCCTGAAGGAGGAGAAGATTATGAATGACGGGCAGATCGCCGCAATCGTGGCAAAGGTTCTGGAAGCATACGGCAGCCCGGCGGAGACGCCGCTGACCGCGTCGCCCGCGCCGACGGCAGGCGCCGGCCAGGATCTTGTCGCAGAGACCATCGCCAAGGTGCTCGGCGCCAACGGCTCTCCGTCGGCGGCAAAGCCGGCCGCATTCATCCCTGATCCGCGCGGCTGCCGTTGGAAGCCTGCTGATTCCGCCAAGTCCGGTCCGGCGGCGCCGAGCGAGGATCTGATCGCCCAGATCGTCCGCCAGGTGGTCGGCGAAAGCGCGCAGAAGGGGGCCGTCGCCTCGGGTCCGTCCGTCGCGGAGAGCCCGTCGGCTGCCGGTGACGGAATCTTCGACAGCATGGACGACGCCGTGGAAGCCGCCGTTCTTGCGCAACGGCAATACCAGCTCTGCTCGATGGCCGATCGCCAGCGTTTCGTCGACGGCATTCGCGAGGTGATCCTGCAACAGGACAATCTCGAGAAGATCTCCCGCATGTCGGTGGATGAAACGGGCATGGGCTACTACGAGCACAAGCTGATCAAAAACCGGCTCGCCGCGGAGAAAACCCCGGGCATCGAAGATCTGGCCACCGAAGCGATCAGCGGAGACAACGGCCTGACACTGGTGGAGCTTTCGCCCTACGGAGTGATCGGCGCCATCACGCCCACCACCAATCCGACGGAAACGATCATCTGCAATTCCATCGGCATGCTGGCGGCGGGCAATGCCGTGGTGTTCAGCCCGCATCCGAGGGCCAGGCAGGTTTCCCTGCTGACCGTCGAACTGATCAATAGGAAGCTGGCCTGCCTGGGTGCGCCGAAAAATCTGGTCGTTACGGTCAACAAGCCATCCATCGAAAACACCAACGCCATGATGGCCCATCCGAAAATTCGGATGCTGGTCGCCACGGGAGGTCCGGGCATCGTCAAGGCGGTGATGTCCACCGGCAAAAAGGCCATCGGCGCCGGCGCCGGCAATCCACCGGTCGTGGTGGACGAAACCGCAGACATTGAGAAGGCCGCCTGCGACATCGTGAACGGCTGCAGTTTCGACAACAATCTTCCCTGCATTGCCGAAAAAGAGATCATTGCGGTCAGCCAGATCGCCGATTTCCTGATCTTCAACATGAAGAAGAACGGCGCTTACGAACTGACCGATCCAGCCGCCCTGCGCAAACTGGAGGCGCTGGTCATCAACGAAAAAGGTGGCCCGAAAACCTCGTGCGTCGGCAAGAGCGCCGTCTGGCTGCTCCAGCAGATTGGCATCTCGGCGGACGACAGCGTCAAGGTGATCTTGATGGAGCTGCCGAAGGAACATCCCTTTGTGCAGGAGGAGCTGATGATGCCGATTCTGCCATTGGTCCGGGTGAACGACGTCGATGAGGCGATCGCCCTGGCCGTCGAGGTCGAACACGGCAACCGCCATACCGCGATGATGCACTCCACCAACGTGTGCAAGCTTACCAAGATGGCCAAGCTGATCCAGACCACGATCTTTGTGAAAAACGGCCCGTCCTATGCCGGTATCGGTGCCGGCGGCGAAGGATACGCCACCTTCACCATAGCCGGTCCGACCGGAGAGGGGCTTACCTCCGCCAAATCGTTCGCGCGCCGGAGAAAGTGCGTGATGGTGGAATCGCTCAATATCCGTTGATCGATCCGAAGGGGACGAGCTTCAGGAAAACAGGAGGAAACCGGCATGAACGCCCGGATCATCAATGCGCCACGGCCCGAGGTCATGCACATGCTTGAGCGCCGGATGACACCGGATGCGCGGACGCAATTGCGGGAACGGTCGTTCGATGCCGTCGGCCTGGTTCAGACCAGCGTGCCGGATGTCTACTTCTATGCGGATCTCGCCCAAAAGGCGTCCAACGTCTTTGCGGTGGAACTTTTCGGAAGTTGTCCGCAGCACATCACGACGCTGGCCTTTTTCGGGGAAACGTCGGCCGTGCGGACGGCCATGCAAGCCATTCAGAACGAGGCGCGAAACTGCGTGTGACGTATCGGCGGGCGGCTTCGGCCGCCCGTGCGACGTCCCGGTCGCTGCCCGCGAGGGGGGATATTTCGTATGAGCGAGATAAAATTCGAGCAAGAGGGGATCGTCTTCGATACCCAAAGATATTCCATCCACGACGGTCCGGGCATCCGAACCATCGTGTTTTTGAAGGGATGCCCTCTGGCCTGCCGGTGGTGCTGCAATCCGGAATCACAGACGCCCGGTCCGACGACCATGTATCTGAAATCAAGCTGCGTGCATTGCGGTCGTTGTATCGAGGTGTGCAAACGCGGCGCTTTGTCCTTCGACAATCCAGGGTTTATCGATCGGACCCGGTGCACAGGCTGCGGGGCCTGCGCCAATGTCTGTCCGTCGGGCGCGCTGACCATGAAGGGGCGCAGCTTGACCGTGTGGCAGGTGATGCAGGATCTGCAGAAGGACGCCACCAACTATCGACGGTCCGGCGGCGGGGTGACGCTGTCGGGCGGCGAACCGCTGGTCCAGCCTGAGTTCGCGCTGGAACTGCTGAAGGCCTGCAAGGACAGAGGTTGGTCGACGGCCATGGAAACCACCGGTTTCGCCCCGAAGGAAGTGGTGGAGCGGATCATGCCCTTCGTCGACCATGCGCTGGTCGATTTGAAAGCCATCGATCCGGCCGTGCACAAGGAACAGACCGGAGTGGCCAACCGGCTTATCCTCGAAAACGCCATCCGTATTTCCAACTTGACCGCCACCGTGGTCCGGGTGCCGCTGATTCCCGGCGTGAACGCCAATCCGGCCGCCATCGAAGCGGTCGGCCGTTTCGCCAGGCTGATGAACGGCGTCGATACCATCCATCTTTTGCCCTATCATACCTATGGCGAAAATAAGTATGGCCTGCTGGGGCGGGAGTACCCGATGGGCGATACCAAGACGTTGGCCAAGGAGACTTTGGAGGCGTTGAAGAAAGTCATCGAGGGACAAGGGTTTCGTTGCGTGATCGGTGGATAAATAACCAATCAACGACAGCCATCACGCGATCAGGACAGGGGCGAGGATGCACGTACACTGCACAAGTTCGGAATCGGTTACCGAAGGTCATCCCGACAAGATTTGCGACCAGATTTCCGACGGCATTCTGGATGCCTGCCTGGAGCAGGACCCCAAGGCCCGCGTCGCCGTGGAAACCCTGGTGTCGGGGGACACCGCCTTCATCGCCGGAGAAATCTCGACGACGGCGCAGATCGACGCTGTGCAGACGGCGCGCCAGGTCATCCGTGAGATTGGCTACGTCGATCCGGCGCTCGGATTCGACGCCGAGAGCTGTTTCATCCTGACCAACCTGCGGACCCAATCGCCGGACATCGATCTCGGCGTTTCGCGTGGTTCGGAACTGGGGGCCGGCGACCAGGGCGTCTTTTATGGCTATGCCTGCGACGAGACGGACAACCTCATGCCGGCATCGATCGACCTGGCCCACCGCCTGTCGATGCGTCTGGCCGCCGCGCGCCGGAACGGTACGCTACCGTGGCTGCGCCCCGACGGGAAGACCCAGGTCACGGTCGGCTACGACGCCGCCGGTAAGCCCCGGGACCTGCTCGGCGTCGTGGTGTCGGCGCAGCATGACGCGACGGTCGAGCGGGAGACCCTGGTCCGGGGAATCGTCGAGGCGGTCATCTGTCCCGAGGCCAAGGACTGGCTGAGACCGGATACCCGCTTGTTGATCAACCCGACGGGACGGTTCGTCGCTGGTGGTCCGGCTGCCGACACCGGGGTGACGGGCCGAAAGATCATGGTGGATACCTACGGCGGCTGCGCCCGGCACGGTGGGGGCGCTTTTTCCGGAAAGGACCCGACCAAGGTGGATCGGAGCGCGGCCTATATGGCCCGCTACGTGGCGAAAAACGTTGTGGCGGCCGGCTTGGCTGCCAGATGCCAGGTCGCCCTGGCCTATGCCATCGGACAGAGCCTTCCGGAAATGGTCTCGATCGACACCTTCGGAACGGAAACGGTCGATACGGATCGCCTGAGTTCGGCTGTGCGTGACGTCTTTCCGCTGTCGGTGTCCGGGATGATCGCGGCCCTTGATCTCTGCCGGCCGATATACCGCAAGACGGCGGCCTACGGACATTTCGGCCGGGAAAACGAAGGGTTTCAATGGGAAAAAACTGATCGTGCGGAAGCGTTGCGCGCCCTTTGCGGGTGACGCCGATCGGAATGACGAAGAGCCCGCGGGAGGACGACATGCTGGAAGGAGGGAGGTCGGGAGAGGACCGCACCTTAAGGTTCGAAGATCTGATCAGCGTGGAAATGCTGCAGAAGGTTCAGGATAATTTCAGCGCCGCCGTGGGTGTCGCGGTGATCATTGTCGACGAGTTGGGGGCGCCCCTGACCAGACCGAGCGGCTTTTCGGCGTTCTGCCAGACCATCCGCGCCTCCGATAAACGCGACCGCTGTTTTCTGTGCGATAACGACGGTGGCCGCATGGCCGTCGAGGCCGGGGAACCCAGCATCTACCAGTGCCACTGTGGCCTGGTCGATTTCGCCGCGCCGATCATCGTTCGCGGCCAGTATCTGGGCGCCGTCATTTCCGGCCAGGTCCGCCTGCAAGACGAGCACGAGATTTCCCTCAAACGCATCATGCCGCTGGACGATTCGTGGCAACGAGACGCGCATCTATGCGCTTTGCGCGAAGAAATTCACGAAATTCCCTATCACAAATTACGGTCGGCGGCCTACACGCTGTTCTATCTCGCCGGCTATCTGGTGGAAGAAAGCTATTCCAACCTGGTCAGGCAGGAGCTTGACGCCAAGAACCTCAGTCTCATGGAGGAGTCCAAGCGCCGCGCCGATCTCGAAAAATCGCTGCGCGAGGCGGAGTTGAAGGCGCTTTCTTATCAGATCAATCCGCATTTTCTGTTCAATGTGCTGAATACCATCGGCCGTTTGGCGTTGTTGGAACAAGCGAAGAAAACGGAAAATATCGTCTATGCGTTCGCCGATATGATGCGATATGTCCTTAAAAGAAGCAGATCTCAGATCGTCGCGATCAATAGCGAGGTCGAACACGTGCGAAACTATCTGTACATTCAGAAGGTTAGAATGGGTGATAGGTTTACATTTTCTATGAATGTCCCTTCAAAATACGATGGTGTATTGTGCCCATTCATGGTTTTACACCCAATTGTGGAAAATAGTGTCAACTACGCGGTGGAGCCACGGGAATCGGACGGCCGGATCGACATCACCGCGTACGACGACGGCAAGGACATGATTCTGGATGTCACCGATAACGGTGACGGAATCGATCCGAAAGTGATCCGTGCCGCACGGGAAGGCGTGTCGGAACATCGCGGCCGCACCGGCATCGGCCTGCACAACGTGGACAGCCGGCTGAGATATTTTTTCGGGGACGATTACGGACTCGCTATCGAAAGTCCGGGCACGCCGGGTGGGGGGACAAAGGTGCGAATGCGCTTTCCCCTGGAATTTGATCCCTGCGGCATCTGAGTCCCGGACTGGGGAGGAAAACATGTGCAGCATCGTAATCGTTGAAGACGAGGAACTGGAGCGTCAGGCGTTGCGGACCATCCTGACCGCGCAGATCGAGGGCATTCGTATCGTGGGAGAAGCCCGCACCGGCGCCGAGGCACTGCAACTGATCGACCATTGCGACATCGATCTGATGCTGGTCGACATCAATATACCCAAGTTGAACGGTCTCGAAGTTATTCGCTATCTGCGCCGTAGCCATCCCGACACCAAGGTGATCATTACCACCGCTTACGACGATTTTGAAATGACCCGCACGGCGATCCATCTGAAGGCCGACGAATACCTTTTGAAGCCGATCCGGACGGAGATCCTGGTTGCCACGGTTCAGTCCTGTATCCAGCAGCTCGGCGCCGGCCGGCGGAGCCGTCAGGTCGTGCATCGCATTGACGACCTGTTGGAGCAGGATGCCTATCGGGAGGCGATCGCCCTGGTGCGGCAGCATACCGAGTGGATCTATACCCAGCGGGAGTGCCCACCCCGTGAACTGATCGTCGACTTCGCGGCGGCTTTGACCAAGCTGGCCCAGGAAAAAGGGCTGCACATTCCTGACCGGCTGGCCGAGCAGGTGGCCCAGTTGCCGACCGCCAAGCTCGACGATCGTGATCGTCAACAGGTGCTGAGTACGGTCATGGGCTTGGCGGATCTGTTGTTCGACGGAGCCAGCGAGAGATTCGGCTATTCCTCCGACACGGTTCAGAAAGTGTTGAATTATATCGAACGAAATCTGAGCAAAGGTGTGACGCTGGAGGAGGTTGCGGAATATGCGAACATTAGCTCTTGCTATTTGAGTCGACTTTTCAAGAAAACATTAAATATAAATTTCGTAACATATTTAACTAATCGCAGAATAGCCCTAGCAAAAGAGATGCTTACCGGGACGGAACTTCCTATAACGAATATAGCCCTAGGTCTGTCCTATAACGGGATAAATTATTTCTGTAAATCCTTCAAAAAGGAAGTCGGCCTGTCACCCTCCGAGTACCGCCAGCAATTCCGACCGGAGCAGGGCGCGATGCTTCCACAGTGAGGGCTGAATAACCGCCAAAGCCCGAGCGGCGCCTGAGCCCGCCGGAAGCGGAGCGGAGGCGTCGCATGAAGCCCGAGCGGCGCGGAGGCATGGTATGAAATCTTAGAGCGTGTCGTCAGTTACTGCAAAGGTTCGTCTGCCGGTGTTTTGTAGTCGTCATCCCCGCGAAAGCGGGGATCCATGGTTGGAAAAACGATGAATCTCCAACCAGGAATAGTTGCGGTAGCGGCATGGATTCCCGCTTTCGCGGGAATGACGGGAAAATGTGACAGAAAAACCATGACTGACGACGGGCTCTAGTACCGTCGTCGCCGGCGGGAAACGCGCGCGATCCCGTCTGGGGTCGAAGAACGATGAGACAACGAGGCAAGTTATGGACAAACAGGTGTTTCTGGCGGCGGTCAAGGCCGCCGGCATCGTGGGCGAAGGTGGCGCCGGCTTCCCTTCGCACGTGAAATATGCCGCCGCCGCCGAGACAGTCATCGCCAATGGCTGCGAGTGCGAGCCGATGCTGCATACCGACCAGCATCACATGCTTCATCACGCCGACCGGATTGTGCAGGCGCTCAGTCGTCTCAAAGAGGTTACCGGGGCGGGGCGGGGGGTGATCGCGCTGAAAAGGAAATATGTGCGGGCCACCGAGGTGCTGACGGCCGCCATCGGCTCATTGCCGATCGAGCTCGCCCTGCTCGACAATTTCTATCCAGCCGGGGACGAACAGGTTCTTGTGCGCGAAGTGACCGGCCGCACCGTGCCGCCGCTGGGCCTGCCGCTTCAGGTCGGCGTCGTCGTTGCCAACGTCGGAACGCTGGTTTCCGTCTCGCGTGCGATGGAGGGCGAACCTCTCACCCACAAGTACCTTACCATTACCGGCGAGGTCGGCAATCCTGGGATCGTTCATGCCCCGATCGGCACGCCGCTTTCGGCATGTTTGGCGGCCGCCGGCGGTTCCGCCGTCGCCGATCCGGTTTACGTTATCGGCGGTCCGATGATGGGCAGGATGGTCGACAGCGACGAGGCCTTCGCCCGGGAGGTCGTCACCAAGACGTCGGGCGGGCTCATCGTGTTGCCGCGTGGCCACTATCTGCACGTCAACGCCACCACGTCGGTCGATCATCTGCGCATCCGGGCGGCCGCGGCCTGTATCCAGTGCCGGACCTGCAGCGAAATGTGCCCACGGCAGCTTATCGGCCATCCCTTCGAAACGCATCGGGTCATGCGCGCCTTCGGCGCCGGCGCCGAACTGGCCGCCGAGAATGGCAAACTTGCCCTGATGTGCTGTGACTGCGGCGTGTGCGAGCATTTTTCCTGTCCAATGGGACTGTCGCCCCGGCGGATCAACCAAGCGGTCAAGGCAGAATTGCGTGCCGGCAAGATCAGCTATGACGGCAGCCGTGAGGTACGCGAGGAGCGGACCCAATGGCGGGAATTCCGTCGGGTGCCGGTACCGCGTCTGGTCGACAGAATCGGCATTGCCCGGTACATGGATCTGCCGACGGCCGACCTCGGGGAACTGCGTCCCGCCGAGGTCCGCATTCCGCTCCGTCAGCACATCGGCGCGCCGGCTCAGGCGGTGGTCGAACCCGGCGATGCCGTCAGGATTGGCGATCTTGTCGGGGAGATCCCCCCGGATGCTCTCGGCGCTCGGATTCACGCCACCCTGGACGGCACGGTCCGGAGTGTCGGTGACGCGGTTGTCATCGCCGGCTGAGACGACGACGTGCCATTTTAAGATTGGGCGGTGTGCCGCCGCCCCAGAGCAAGAAGGAGAATCCCCGTGCCAAAGAGATACGCCGCCGTTGGAATGGTGGAATTCAGCAGCATCGCCGCTGGTATTGATGGGGCGGACCAGATGGTGAAAGCAGCCCAGGTCGAACCGGTGTTTTTCAAAACCATCTGTCCCGGCAAATTCGTGGCCGCTGTCAGCGGCGAGGTGGCGGCTGTGACCGCATCCATCGGTGCCGGGCGCGCGCAGCATCCGGAAACGGTGGTGGACTGGTTTGTCATTTCCAACATTCACGAGGATGTGGTGCGGGCCCTGACCGGGACCAGCGGTCCCGCCGGGCGCAAGGCTCTGGGCATCATCGAGACCTTTTCCGCCGTCTCCATCGTGGTGGCCGCCGACGCGGCGGTCAAGGCGGCCAATGTCCAGCTTATGGACGTGCGGATCGCCCTTGGTCTTGGCGGCAAGGGATACGCTCTGATGACCGGCGACGTCGCCGCCTGCCAGGCTGCGGTGGCGGCGGGAAGCGCGGAAGCCGCCGAACATGGTCTGTTGGTCAGCAGGATCGTCATTCCCAGTCCGGCCGACAGTGTGTTTTCCCAGATCGCCTGATCTGGAGCATGATAAGATTTGATTCCACCATGTTCCGTGCCTATCCGGTTAGCACACACAAATACAAGATATTGTTCCACCACAGAGACACGGAGGACACGGAGGCAGTGTGCCGCTGCAGGCATTTTTGCCGTCGTACCGGAAGGTGTTTGGCCAAAAAAACAATGCTTGCGGCGCCTTCTTCCTTATCTCTGTGTCCTCCGTGTCTCTGTGGTGAAACATTCATTCCGCGACATATAGTATGTGGATGGCTAAACCAGACCGGTACGCCATGTTCTAATCCTCTGAACTGATCAGAAGACTTCCAACAAGACAAAATTTTACCTGCAGATGACAATTTTATCCTGTTGACGGGCAGCATATCGTCAAATTATTATTATAATTACCTTATAGAATAAGTAATAAAGTATCGGGATGTCGTAAAGATATCTCGATACTAACAGAGGATTTGTCAAAAAAGCGCCAGGCGCTCGTGGAGCAAAAATGAAGATCTGCACTGGGCTTCCCTCCGCCGTGGGCGAGGCTCTCGCCAAGACCTGTAAAATCAAAGCCATGGCCATCGGGGTGCCGATGGCGGTTGCTCTGGTGGACGCCGTCGGTGGTTTGCAGATTTTTTCGCGCATGGATGGAACGTTACCGGCCAGTACCGAGCTGTCCGTTTCGAAGGCCTATACGGCGGCGGTCTTCCGCATGCCGACGCATGACCTTGGCAGGCAGGCGCAACCGGGCGCCGCGCTTTATGGGGTCGAGCGCAGCCATAACGGCAGGATCGTGCTGTTCGGTGGCGGATTTCCGTTCTGTCTGCGCGGTGTTGTCGTGGGGGCGGTCGGCGTCAGCGGCGGCAGCGTCGACCAGGATATGCAGGTGGCGCAACAGGCCGTCCTGCTGCTCGGGCAAATGGAAGCGTGGATGGAGAAGATCGTCGGATTGGTTTGCGCCGATTCGCTCGATCCGCGCGAGGCTAGCCAAGTAACGGATGACCTGCAGCGAAAGATACTCAGTCGAATGGACAGCTCAGCGGCCGCGGCGGCGATTCCTGCCGTGATCGGCGGTCTTGCCTTGGCGTTCGCCTGTGGGGCGGCTCAATGACGGCCTCGGCAAAAAGTAATTCAAGATAAAAATCAGGAGGAAATATGTCGGCACAAATATTCGGAGAGTTCTTCGGAACGCTGATTCTGATGGCCATCGGCGACGGTACCGTTGCCTGTGCGCTGTTGAAGCAATCGAAGGGTGAAAACGGCGGATGGCTCGCCATTACGACCGGGTGGGGATTGGCGGTCATGTCCGGCGTTATGGCCAGTCTGGCGGTGGGCGGCGTCGGGCACCTCAATCCAGCGGTCACGGTGGCATTGGCAATTGGCAGTGGCGACTATTCGAATGTCGTTCCGTTTATTACCGCGCAGATGATCGGAGCCTTCTGCGGAGCGGTCGTCGTTTGGCTTCTGTATCTGCCGCATTGGGCCAAGACGCCGGATCAGGGGACCAAGCTCGGGATCTTCTGTACCGGTCCGGCGATCCGCAGTATCCCGATGAACGCGCTGACGGAGTTTCTTGCCACGACGATATTTGTGATCGTCGGCTTTTCTTTTGGTTCCAAGGGCGTTTCGGCCACCGGGTTGCCCGGCGGTTTCGGGCCCTATCTTTGGGGAATGCTGGTTTGGGTCATGGGCCTGTCCTGCGGCGGGCCGACCGGTTATGCGATCAATCCGGCGCGAGACCTTGGGCCGCGCATCGCCCATCAGCTTCTTCCGATTGCCGGCAAGGGTGGCTCAGACTGGGGGTATGCCCTGGTTCCTGTTCTGGCACCCCTGGCCGGCGGTGTGTTCGCAGCCATCATCTGCAAGGCCACTGGCATTATTTAGTGGTTGGTATCATCCGTCAGATTTTGCAATTAGAGAGCCTTGTCCGAACCTGTTCGGACAAGGCTCTCTAATTGCCGGTTTTGTTTTCCTTCGACAGCACCATGAATTCGCTGCTTCCATGTCGATTGACCAGAATCAGGACATCTCCCTGACCGGCCGCCGTGCGGAGTTTCTGTGTGGCGTCCGCCGGGTTGGTCACCGGCTGGCGGTCGATCGAAGTGACCACGTCTCCGGGAACCAGGCCGATGGTCGAGGCCGCGCTGTTGGCTTCGACGCCGCCAATGACGGCGCCCTCCGCCTTCGGTGGCAGGTGGAGTTCCCGGCGCAGGTCAGGCGTCAGGTCGGCGAACCAGAGTCCCATCACCGTCGGCGTCTCGGACGGTCCGCCGCTTGGGTTCCTCGTGGTGGCGGCGAGTTGCTCGGCAGTCGGCGCCGGCGCAACGATCACCTCCAATTTCTGCGATGTTCCGTTTCGGTCGAGCGTCAATCGAAGCTTGTCTCCGACCTTGGCCGTGACGACAAATTTGGATATGTCGTGCGGGACCTGGACCGCATGGCCGTCGGCTTCCTTGATCACGTCGCCGGTTTGGATGCCGGCCTTGGCCGCCGGGCTGTCGGCCACGACCTCGTTGACCAGGAGCCCCTGCGGATTTTCAGTATCCATATGCAGGGCGCGGGCGATGGGCGGCGAAATCGTTTGAATGCTGATCCCAAGGTAACCATGGTCAGCGTGACCGGTTTCGCGCAGCTTCTGTACAATGACCTTGGCGATGCTGGACGGAATGGCGAACCCGATGCCGACGCTGCCGCCGGTCGGCGAATAGATCGCGGCATTGATGCCGACCACACGGCCGCTGGTGTCGAACGTCGGTCCACCGGAACTCCCACGGTTGATCGGCGCATCGATTTGCAGAAAATCGTCGAACGGACCCTGTTGCAGATCTCGTCCCAGGGCTGAGACGATCCCCGCGGTGACGGTGCCGCCAAGGCCGAACGGATTGCCGACCGTCATAACCCAGTCGCCCACCTCGACCTTGTTGCTGTCGCCCCATTGCAGGAAGGGAAGCTTGCCTGTCCCCGAGACCTTCAGCAGTGCGATATCGATCTTCGGATCGCTGCCGACGACCTCGGCCGAATGTCTGGAATTGTCCTGGAAGACGACGGTGATCTTGGTTGCGCGGGCCACCACGTGGTTGTTGGTCACGATGTAGCCGGACGGGTCGATGATGAAGGCCGATCCAACAGAAATGATTTTTCCGCCGGTCGCCGTTTTCGTGCCTGGTGATGTCGGCGTTCCGTCCGGCAGGCCGCGCCGCTCGAAATAGTGCCGCAGAAAATCGTCGAACGGCGATTGCGCCGGATTTTCCCGTGCCGCCGGATTCTCACCAGGCGATTCGCTGCCCGTCGGCACAGCTTCGGGCGGAATCTCGGCGGCGACATTCACGACGGCCGGCAGAACCCGCTTGACCAACGGAGACCAGCTTGGCAAAGAAACCGACGGTATCGGCGGGGAACTTGCGGGCGACTGAGCCAGGGCCGCGCCGGGCACCATCAAACAGGCGATGCCGGCGATCGCCAGGGCAAGGTTGGATCGGTTCGGCATTCTGGTTGGTGTCAGCGCGATTCTCCTGGCCATTTGTTTGCCTTTCATCGCCGATCGCTCAAGCATCGCTTCGTTGGCCAAGGAAGTCGATAGTCACCCTCAGAGCTCGAACGTGGTCAAGTCCTGCGTTCCCGGACCTTGGCAATCTGCTCCCGCGCGGCGGCGAGAACGTCTTCCGGCGTGAAGCCGAACTTCGCCTGTAAGTCCTTGTATGGCGCCGAGGCACCAAAGCCGGACATGCCGATCCTGGTGCCGGTGGCGCCGACATAGCGATCCCAGCCGAGCGTCGAGCCTTCCTCGACGGAGACCCTGGCGGTGACGTCTGGCGGCAGGACCTGATCGCGATAGGCCTTGTCCTGCTCCTCGAAGAGTTCCCAGGACGGCAGGCTGACGACTCGCGCCGCCACGCCGTCCCTCGTCAGAGTCTCGTATGTCGCAAGGCAAAGCGCGACTTCGCTGCCTGTGCCGATCAGCAATATCTCGGGCTTGCCGTCGGCGGCATCGGCCAGAACATAGGCGCCGCGCGCCAGGCCGGCGGCCGCGCCATAGCGTGTGCGGTCGATCGTCGGAAGCGCCTGGCGGCTGAGGACGAGGCAGGCCGGCCGGTCCGTCAGCGGAGCAATGACGCGCCAAGCCTCGACGACCTCGCCGGCGTCGGCCGGGCGTAGCGTGATCAAGCCGGGAATGGCGCGAAGCATGACGAGCTGCTCGATCGGCTGATGTGTCGGGCCGTCCTCACCGACACCGATCGAGTCGTGGGTGAAAATGTGAACAATCGGCAATCCCATCAGCGCGCTGAGCCGCAGGGCTGGTTTCACGTAGTCGCTGAAGACCAGGTAGGTCGATCCATAGGGCCGCAGTCCAGAGAGCGCCATGCCGTTCAGAACGGCCGCCATGACATGTTCGCGGATACCGAAATGCAGGTTGCGGCCGCCATAGGCCCCGGCTTCGAAGTCGCCGGCCTCCTCGAATGTCAGGCGGGTCTTGGTCGACGGACCAAGATCGGCGGAACCGCCGACAAGCCAGGGATAGCGCGGCGCGATCGTGTTCAGGACGTCGCTGGAGGCGGTGCGGGTCGGCAGCCCCTTCACATCGGCCGGAAATGTCGGCAGATCGGTGTCCCAGCCTATGGGCGGCTCGCGCTTGCCCATGTGCTCGATTTCGAGGGCAAGATCCGGATATCGGCTTCGGTATGCTTCAAGACGCTGTTGCCAGGCCGCGTAGAGTTGCCGTCCCCGACAGCCGAAGCCGGCGTCGAAATGTTCGGGAACGCCGCCCGGAATCAGGAATTTTGCCTCTTCCGGCCAGCCATATTGGCGTTTGGTGAGGCGGATTTCCTCGACACCGAGAGGCTCGCCATGGGCGGCGCTGGTGTCGTGCTTGTGCGGTGAGCCATAGCCGATATGGCTTTCGACGATGATCTGGGTCGGCACATCCTGGCTGCTGTGAAAACTCTCGATTGCCGCCGCCAGTCTGTCACGATCGTTGGCATCGCCGACTCGTTCCACGTTCCAGCCATAGGCAAGAAACCGTCCGGCAACGTCTTCGCTGAAGGCGAGATTGGTGTGACCTTCGATCGTCACCTGGTTGTCGTCATAGATCCAACAGAGATTTCCCAGCATCAGATGACCGGCGAGCGAAGCGGCCTCGCTCGCCACCCCCTCCATCATGTCGCCGTCGCCGCACAGCACATAGACGTCATGCTCAAACATCGGGAAATCTGGACGATTGAAGTGTTGAGCCGACCATTTCGCGGCGATCGCCATGCCGACGCTGGTTGCGCAGCCTTGGCCGAGCGGTCCGGTTGTCATCTCGACGCCGGCCGTGAGCGGATACTCCGGATGGCCCGTGCATTTGCTGTCGAGCTGGCGGAACCGCTTGATATCCTCAAGGGTGACGGCCGGCTCCGCCGCGTCGATCGCCTTGACGCCGGTCAGATGCAAAACGGCATAGAGCAACATCGAGGCGTGTCCCGCCGACAGCACGAAGCGATCGCGGTTCGGCCAGACCGGATGGTTCGGATCGAAACGCAGAAAATCCTGCCAAAGCGTGAAGATGACTGGCGCCAGAGCCATCGGCGTACCCGGATGGCCGGAGTTTGCCTGCTGTACGGCATCCATCGACAGGGTGCGGATTGTGTCGACGCAAAGTGTGCCGATGCTGCGGTCGTCGGGAGACACCGGGCCGGCCTGCGGGGCATTCCGGCTGTTGTCGGGGGTGAGGGGCTGCGATGAGCTCGGCGCCGTCGTATCCCCGAGACTGCCGATGGGTGGGGAATATTTTCGATCGGTCATTGTTGTTCTTTCTCCTTCGGCGGCATCGGCAATCCCGGCAAGCTGGAACCGCTTTCGCGGTCATGTCTCATGGCGTTTCCATGGTAGCGTGGTACTCGCCCAGGAGTGCCGCCCGGTTGCAGCGGACTCGATGGCTGAGGGCTTGTTGTGCCGCCAGGCGTTGAGCCTCCTGGCCGTGCCAGATATGCAAGGCCGGCTGCTGGACGGCGCGGGCGAAGGAAAACGTCAGCGGCCAGGGGGTGCGCGAACCCATCGCCTGTCGCTTGACGTTCATGGCGTTCAGACGGGCGGTCGCCAATTCACCGGATTGGCCGCCCGACAGGAAGGCAATGCCGGCAACGGCGGCGGGAACGTTTCGCAGAAGGCAGCCGAGCGTGGCGTCGGCGACCTCGTCCAACGAACCTTGCCGCGGACAGTGCAAGCCGGAGAGAACCATATTGGGCTTCAAGATCATTGCTTCGAGGACGACCTGCTGGCTGTGCAGTTCGTCGAATACGGCTCGCAGGATGTCTTCGGTGACAACACGGCATCGTTCGAGGGAATGGTCCCCATCCATCAGGATTTCCGGTTCGACGATGGGGACGAGTTCGCTTTCCTGGCATAACGCGGCATAACGAGCCAGGGCATGTGCATTGGCCCGGATGCCGCCAGGGGTGGGAAGGCCGTCTCCGAGGCTGATCACGGCGCGCCATTTCGCGAAGCGGGCACCGATTTGAAAGTACTCCTGAAGACGTGGGCGTAACCCGTCCAAACCTTCCGTCACCTTTTCGCCAGGGTGACACGCCAGATCCTTGGCGCCGAGATCGACTTTGATGCCGGCGATGATGCCGGCGTCGGTCAGGACCTTGACAAATGGAATGCCGTGTCCTGTGCGCTGGCGAATGGTTTCGTCATAGAGGATCGCGCCGCTGATGCTCTCGCCAAGACGAGGCGTGGTCACGATCAATTCCCGGTAGGCGCGTCGCGCTTCCTCGGTCTGGGGAATTCCCTCTTCGGCAAACCGTTTGTTGCACGTCCCATTGCTTTCGTCCATTGCCAGCAGGCCTTTGCCGCTAGCCACCAACGTCCTGGCGGTGTCCATCTGCGCTTGCATGGTCATTTTGGGGTACTCCATCTCCAGTCGCGAATTTCCGGCAAATCCACGCCATGCTTCGCGATGTAGCGCTTGTGCTCGATGAGCTTGTCGCCCATCACCTGCTTCAGGTAGTCGCCTTTGGTGCCAAGCCGAGGCAATCGATCGACGACATCCTGCACGAGGTGAAAACGGTCCATGTCGTTTTGCACCCGAATATCGAAAGACGTCGTGATGGTGCCTTCCTCTTTGTAGCCCCTGACGTGCAGGTTGCGGTTCGTCCGGCTGTAGGTCAGCCGGTGGACCAGCCAGGGGTACCCGTGAAAGGCAAAGATGATGGGTTTGTCTTTGGTGAAGAGCGAGTCGTAGTCGGTGTCGTCAAGGCCGTGCGGATGTTCCGTACGAGGCTGCAACCGCATGAGATCGACGACGTTGATCACCCGGATCTTGATGTCCGGCAGATGCTCGCGAAGAATGGAAACAGCCGCCAGGATCTCCAATGTCGGGGTGTCGCCGCAGCAGGCCATTACCACGTCCGGTTCGGCATTCTGGTCATTGCTCGCCCATTGCCAGATGCCCAGTCCCTGGGTGCAGTGGGTGATGGCCCCGTCCATGGACAGCCATTGCGGCAGGGCATGTTTGCCGGCGACCACCACATTGACGTAATGGCGAGAACGCAGGCAGTGGTCGAAGATCGACAGCAGGCAGTTGGCATCGGGCGGCAGATAGACGCGGACGATATCGGCCTTCTTGTTGACGACGTGGTCGAGAAAGCCCGGATCCTGGTGTGTGAAGCCGTTGTGATCTTGCTGCCAGACATGAGAAGACAGCAAATAGTTGAGCGAGGCGATTTTTCGACGCCAGGGCAATTCCGAGGTCACTTTCAGCCATTTAGCGTGTTGACTGAACATCGAATCGACGATGCGGATGAAGGCTTCGTAGCTGTTGAGCAAGCCGTGGCGTCCGGTCAGCAGATATCCCTCCAACCACCCTTCGCTCTGATGTTCGCTCAGCATCGCGTCCTGGACCCGCCCTTCGGGGGCGAGGAATTCATCGTTTGGTTCGGTCCGGGCGTCCCACTGTCGGTTGGTGACTTCGAAAACGGCGTCCAGCAGATTTGAAACCGTCTCGTCCGGCCCGAAGATGCGGAAATTATGCCGATCCTGGTTGTGCGACGTGACGTCGCGCAAAAATCTTCCCAAGACGCGCGTGTCTTCGGCGTCGACCGCGCCAGGCGACGTCACGGCCACGGCATGTCGGCGAAAATCGGGCATTCGCAGGTCGCGCAGCAACATGCCGCCGTTAGCATGGGGATTGGCGCCCATTCGTCGGTCGCCCTTTGGCGCAAGCTCGGCCAGTTCCCATATGAGACGGCCCGATTTGTCGAACAGTTCCTCGGGCCTGTAGCTCTTCAGCCAGGTTTCGAGCAGGGCGAGATGGTCCTGGTGCTGGTGATCGACAATCAGCGGGACCTGGTGCGCCCGGAAGGTGCCTTCGATCTGCAGGCCATCGACGATCTTCGGCCCGGTCCATCCTTTTGGCGAGCGGAGCACGATCATCGGCCAACGCGGCCGTGAAATGTCGCTTTTGTCGCGCGCGTTGCACTGCTTTTGCCGGATGTCCTGGACGACCTGTTCCAAGGTCGATGCCATCAGGCGATGCATGGTTTCCGGGTCGTCGCCCTCGACGAAATAGGGCGTCCAGCCGCAACCTCGCAGGAACTGTTCCAACTCCTCATGATCGATACGGGCCAGCACGGTCGGGTTGCTGATCTTGTAGCCATTGAGGTGCAGGATCGGCAGGACGGCGCCGTCGGTTCGGGCGCTGAGGAACTTGTTGGAATGCCAGGAGGTCGCCAACGGTCCGGTTTCCTCCTCGCCGTCGCCGATGATGCAGGCGACGATGAGATCTGGATTGTCGAACGCGGCGCCGAAGGCATGGCTGAGCGAATAGCCAAGCTCGCCGCCTTCATGGATGGATCCCGGCGTCGAAGGCGCCACATGACTGGAAATTCCGCCGGGAAACGAAAACTGCGTGAACAGCTTTTTCAGACCGGCTTCGTTCTGGCCGATGTTCGGGTAGATCTCGCTGTAGACACCTTCAAGGTAGGTATTGGCCACCAGCGCTGGTCCGCCGTGACCGGGACCGGCGATGTAGAGCATGTTGAGGTCGTATTTCTTGATGACCCGGTTCAAATGCGCATAGATGAAGTTCTGGCCCGGCGTCGTGCCCCAATGTCCAACGACCAGCGGCTTCACATGGTCGAGCGTCAGCGGTCGCCGCAGCAGCGGGTTGTCGTAGAGATAGATCTGCCCGACCGACAAATAGTTGGCGGCTCGCCAATAGGCGTCCATCCTGCGTAATTCGTCGGAGCCGACGGCCCCTTGGTTGTCGGAGCGCCCGATGGCGTCCTTTCGGATCTGCGAGAGGTGTGTCGACGTGGGCGTATCCATTTTGTGACCTCTGACTTGTCTCGGTTCAGCCGTCCGCCGGACGCCGTTGTATCGCCAACGGTGTGATGGTAGTTGCCGACCGGTCGCGCCGGCAGGATCGGAAACTACGCAGTTTTACCAAGTCGTGGTGTTCGGAACCGATCACCACAGCCTCATGCGCCGGGCGGATTTGGCCTTCGGCCCCAAATACCGGGTAGTTTCCGAGGCTCCCGGTTCTCCTCTGCCGACTGCTAAGATCGCATCCTCCAAGGGATCGGATCGTGGTGAGACATGTGGTTGATGTAACGATAGGACTGACGGGCGGCGAGGCTCGTGAGCGTCTTGATCAAGGCGGACCGAACGCCATCGCCGAAATCGCGCAGCACCCTTTGTGGCGCGCTTTGAGAAAATTGTGGGCACCCGTACCCTGGATGCTTGAAGCTGCGATTCTGCTGCAGCTCGGCCTAGGAAAGTATGTCGAGGCCGGCCTCGTTGCGCTGTTGCTCTTGTTCAACGCGGCCTTGGCGATGTTTCAGGAGAGGCGGGCCCAAGCGACACTGAACGCCCTTAAATCCCGCTTGGCGCTGATCTCGCCGGTCAGACGGGACGGGAATTGGACGACCGTCCCGGTCGCCCAGTTGGTGCAGGGCGATGTGATCAAACTATCGCTTGGCGCCGTCGTATCAGCCGATGTCCATCTGCTGGACGGTTCGGTCCTGCTTGACCAGTCGATGCTGACCGGCGAGTCCATTCCTGCGGAGGTCGGCGCCGGTGCCGACGCCTTCGCCGGCGCACTCGTTCGGCGCGGCGAAGCCGTGGCCGTGGTCACCGCCACGGGAGATCGCACGAAGTTCGGGCGTGCGGCCGAACTCGTCCGCACCGCCTCGGTCGAGAGCTCGCAACAAAAAGTCGTTTTGCGCGTTGTGCGAAATCTCGTGCTGTTCAACGGCGCCGTCACCCTTGTCCTGGCCGCCTATGCCTTCCTGCTCGCCATGCCGCTTGCCGAGATCATCCCGCTTCTCCTTGTTGCGGTACTGTCCTCCATTCCCGTGGCTTTGCCGTCCATGTTCACTCTGGCGGCGGCCGTTGGCGCGAGATCTCTGGCCAGCCGGGGGGTTCTGCCAACAAGTCTGTCGGCGGTCGATGAAGCGGCCGGTATCGACATCCTCTGCGCCGACAAGACCGGAACCTTGACGCGTAACGAGCTTACCGTGATGACCGTCCGCCCGATGCCGGGTTTTGACGAGGCGCACGTCTTGGCGCTGGCCGCCATGGCAAGCTCCGACGGTGGGCAGGATCTCGTCGACATGGCCATTCGGGCGGCCGCCACGGCGCAGCCAACCGCTGATGCGCCGAAACTTGTGACGTTCGTTCCGTTCGACCCTGTGATGAAACGGTCCGAGGCCACGGCGCGGCGGGCGGACGGCGTCGTCCTGCAAATCGTAAAGGGCGCGTTCGGGGCGATCGAAGGTTTGTCGCGCCCGCAACCCATCGCTTCGGGGATTGTCGATGAATTGCAGGCAAAGGGATTGCGGGTCCTTGCCGTGGCGGCCGGGCCCCCGGGCGAGGTGGTAATGGCAGGGCTCATTGCCCTGAGCGATCCGCCTCGCGAAGACTCCGCCGCACTCATCGCGGAATTGGGCGGTTTGGGAGTACGCACCGTCATGGTGACCGGGGACGCGCGATCGACGGCGGAAGTGGTTGCCGCGGCGATCGGGATTGCGGGACCGGTTTGGGCGACGACGCCCTTGCCGGATGATTTCCGGGTGGAAGGGTTTTCCATCTTCGCCGGCGTCTTGCCAGAGGACAAATATCGCCTCGTCAAGGCGCTGCAGAAAGATGGGCACACCGTCGGCATGTGCGGCGATGGCGCGAACGACGCGCCGGCGCTGCGCCAGGCGCAGATGGGCATCGCTGTCTCGACGGCAACCGATGTGGCAAAATCCGCCGCCGGCATTGTTCTGACGGAACCGGGACTTGGCGGCATCGTCGTCGCGGTCAAGGAGGGACGCACGACCTTCCAACGAATCCTGACCTACACGCTGCGATCGATCATCCACAAAGTCGTGCAGGTTCTCTTTCTGGCCGCCGGTCTGATGATTACGGGACATGCCATCCTGACGCCGACGCTCATGGTGTTGATGATGGTGACCGGCGACTTTCTGGCGATGTCGTCGTCGACTGACAATGTTCGGCCCTCGCCGCGCCCGAATATCTGGAGGATTCACAATTTGACGATTGCCGGCATCATCATGGGCGCCGTCGATTTGACTTTCTGTGTTTCTTCCATCGTTGCCGGAAAATTTGTCATTGGACTGGGAACCGAAGCGTTGCGTACGCTTGCCGTGGTGACGCTGGTGTTCAGCGGCCAGGCCGTGTTCTACGTCGCTCGCGAGCGGCGGCGTCTCTGGAGTTCCCGGCCGGGCCGGTGGCTCGTGGCGTCATCGATCATCGATGTCGCAATTATCGGTCTGTTGGCCAGCAATGGTGTCTTGATGACAGCCCTGCCGATCAGCATTTTGGCCGGCGTGTTCATCTCCGCGATCATCTTTGCGCTGGTCCTCGACACCGCAAAGTTAATCTTGTTTCGTCGTCTGGCGATCGCCTGATCTTCAGTGACACCGAATTCCGAGTGGGGCGGTCATCTGAGGTTGTAAAAAATTAGTGGCATCCGTGCCGGTGTGGGGCCGAAGTCGAAAGCAAGGATTTTCGCCGCTTTGCGGCGAACACCGGCACGGATGCCACTTTCGATCTAAACCACCATGGGAGATCCCCCGGCTCTGCCGGGGAGGCAGCAAAAGTTTGACGTATCCGGGGGTATAAAGCCGGGTGTCCATCGACGAAACTCCGGATCGTGAGCCGCCAAGCACACGAAGGGGAATTCCATCGATGG
>JARLJB010000039.1 GCA_031291415.1 Telmatospirillum sp. | reverse complement strand
CTGCGCGACCTCGGCAACACCATCCTCGTCGTCGAGCACGATGCCGACATCCTCCGCGCCGCCGACTACCTCCTTGACCTCGGTCCCGGAGCCGGCGAGTTCGGCGGCAAGCTCATGGCCGAAGGAGTTCTCGCCGAGCTCGAGGCCAATCCCAACTCCCTCACCGGCCGCTATCTCTCCGGCAAAATCGCCATCCCCGTCCCCACCCGCCGCCGCGCCCCAGGCCGCGAACGCCTCTTCCTTCGCGGCGCTCACGCCAACAACCTCCACGGCCTCGACGTCGAAATTCCCCTCGGCCTCCTCGTTGCCATCACCGGCGTCTCCGGCTCCGGCAAGTCCACGCTCGTCCACCAGGTTCTCTACCGCGCCGTCGCCCGCGCCCTCGGCCAAAGCGATGGAGCCGACCCCTCCGGCGTCTTCAAGTCCCTCACCGGAGTCGAGCGCCTCAACGACGTCGTCCTCGTCGACCAGACCCCCATCGGCCGCACCCCGCGCTCCAACCCCATCACCTACATCAAGGGCTTCGATCTGGTCCGCGAACTTTTCGCCGCCCAGCCCGACGCCAAGCGCCTCTCCCTCACCCCCGGCCATTTTTCCTTCAACGTTCCCGGCGGCCGCTGCAACACCTGCGAAGGCGACGGCACCGTCACTGTCGAAATGCAATTCCTCGCCGACGTCGAGCTGCCCTGCGAAGACTGCAACGGCACCCGCTACCAGGCCAAAATCCTCGGCGTTCACTACAAGGGCAAAAGCATCCACGACGTCCTGCAGATGACCGTCAAAGAAGCCCTACGTTTCTTCTCCGGCCACAACAAGCTTTTAGAAAAGCTAGCCGTCCTAGATGAAATCGGTCTCGGTTACCTGCGTCTCGGCCAGTCCGCCACCACGCTCTCTGGCGGAGAAGCGCAGCGCGTCAAGCTCGCCGCCCATCTCGCCCAGGTCCGCGCCGCCAACGCCAACGCCAAGCCCTCCCAAGCCAGCCGCGTCCTCTACATCCTCGACGAGCCCACCACCGGCCTCCATTTCGACGATGTCTCCAAATTGCTGACGGCCTTCCGCAAGCTCATCGACGGCGGCGGCTCTCTCATCGTCATCGAGCACAACCTCGACGTCATCAAGTCCGCCGACTGGGTCATCGACCTCGGCCCTGAAGGCGGCGAAGGCGGCGGCCACATCGTCGCCGAAGGCACCCCCGAAGACATCGCCAGCAACCTAATGTCCCACACCGGCAAATGGCTAGTCCGCGTCCTCTAGTGTGGTGTCTCTAAAGTTCGCATCAGAATTGCACTGTCATCTTGAGCGTAGTTTGGCCGGCTTTTTGGCCAAACGGAGTCGAAAGATCTGTGGTTGCTCTTCACTACTTATGCCATGTATTTCTGGGACACCACACTAGCCGCTCTCCGCAGTAAGCAGTTATCCTGCGGGTGCCCCAGGTG
>JARLJB010000002.1 GCA_031291415.1 Telmatospirillum sp. | reverse complement strand
TGATTTCCTGAAAATTTCCGTCCCATTACGGCGTCATGGCCAGGCTAGACCCGGCCATCCACGGCCAACGGGGCTGCAAGACGTGGATACCCCGCCCAAGCGCCGTGTATGACCATCTACTGAATGTCAACAGGCCTTAGCCGATGCCGGCATTTACAACCGCTACAAAACGCGCTCACCACCAGCTTCGAAACCTGTCCATGGATGCTCTCATGGACCACCCGCTATACGCCCGCTTCCACAAGCAAAACAGGCTGACCAAGGTCAATGCTCCGATACCGAGGACGACTTCAGCGAGAGCGAAAACCAAAAAAGGCACAAGGCACCGGAGTGCCGGCCGATGCGCGGAGCCAAACATAGCGGTTGGCTGGAACCAACCCGACCATCGCAAGCACGCTGGCGACCTCGATCGCCAGAAACCGCAGATAGGCAGACGAGAGCCCGGTGGAATCAAAGTTGAGTAACTGCGCCTATTGGGCCGCTTTGGGACTTGTTCCCAGGCCCACAGAGACGGGGCTCATCCCGGCCAGCGAGAGGGTAATGCCACGATTCGATTGGTAATGATATCGAGCAACGCGGGGTCATGGGAAATAGCGACGATGCCGATGCCTCTTTCAGCGATAACATGGATCAATGCGCGCCAGACGGTCACCTGGGCGATGGCATCCAGCATTGCGGTAATCTCATCGCAAACGAGATAATTCACCCCCGGCGCCAGGGCGCGTACCAAGGTGACACGTTGCAATTCGCCGCCGGAAAGCTCGTAGGGGAATCGGTCGTACCAATTGGGCTTGATGCCAAACATATCGAGAATCCGAGCATCGGGCGTCCATGCCTCGGATATGATCTTACGGATCGGCCAACGCGGGTTCACGGCGAACTCGGGATGCTGGAAGATGAGTTGGACAGGGCATATTCCCGCGCGGGGTAACGGCTCCCCATCCGCCAGAATCCTCCCCGAGAGCGGTTCGAGATGTCCGGCGAGCAGACGTCCCAGGGTGCTCTTGCCGATCCCACTTGGTCCGATTAAACCGACCACTTCGCCTTTCTCGACGGCGAGGTCGATTCCATCGACGACCCATGGGGCTTGGCGCCCATATTGAAACCGGAGGTCTTCAGCGGCCAGCATTCCTGTCCTCGTCTACCGGACCCTCGCTCCTGAAACCGTTTTGCGGCAGAGCGGCCCACAACGCGCGTGTATAAGGATTTATCAGTTCCGTCCCACCTTGCTTAAAGGCAGTGGCGGACAGAAAATCGACGGTCTTGCCCGCCCGCAGGACGACGATTCGATCCGCCACGCGCAGAACAGCCGGGATGTCGTGGCTTATGACCAGGACTCCTTTCCCCCGATCCGCCAACTGTCGTAGCGCGTCGAGCACAATCGCGGCGTTTTCTTTATCCAAGCCCGTCGTCGGTTCGTCGGCGATGATGAGATCCGCGTTACCGATAGTTGCCATGGCCAGAAGCACACGCCGGGCCATACCGCCCGAAAGCATGTGCGGATAGTGCCTTGCCACGTTTCCATCCAGCCTGTAGGCGAGGAGGCGCGCGCGGACAGAGTTTTCAATGCCGGAACGCGGTGCTCCCGCGCGCAAACCGGCCCAGGTCACTTGACGGTCCACCCGTACGAGGGGATCCAAAGCGCCGACCGTTTGCGGTACCAAAGCAATCGACCGCCCGCGTAAGACACATTGTCGAGCCGGCGTAAGCAATTCGCCCTGAAAGACGATGCGTCCGGAAACTTCGGCGCTCGTCGGCAAAATTCCCAACACGGCCTCGGCGAGCAGGGTTTTCCCGGCACCACTTTCTCCGAACAGCGCCACCATTTCGCCGTGGCCGACGGTCAAATCGATGCCGTCGAGCGTCATCACACGGCGACGGCGTAATACCCCAATGTAACGGCGGAAAGCCAGCCTCAATCCTTCTATTTCAAGCATCCCTCTAGTCCTGAGCTTCGCGCGGAGAAACCAGTGCCTTGGCTCCCGCCGCCAATCCATCGAAAGCCAGGACCATGAGGAGGAGACTCAGTCCCGGGAACACCGCCAGCCACCAATATCCTGCGGTCAGATAGCGCATGGATTCTGCAAGAAGGATACCCACGGCGGGGCGATTGGGCTCAATGCCGAATCCCAGGAACGTCAATCCTGCCTCATGCAGGATCGCATGCGGAAACAACAGCAAGAAGCCGACTAAAACTTGCGGTATCAGATGCGGCACCAAGTGCTCGACCGCTATCTTGAAAGGGGAACGGCCGAATCCGTGGGCGACTCGAACATAGTCCGACGACAGCACTTGCAAAATCTCGGCCCGCAAAACACGGGTGATGCGGGGCCAGTGACTGACGGCGACGGCGACGATGACACCGCTGGTTCCTCCGCCCAGTGCGAAGGAAACAAGAATCAGCAGGACCAGATGAGGCACGGCGAAAAACGTGTCGACCAGAACACCAACCATATGGTCCACGGTGGAGCCTAAGGTCGCAGCGGCCAAAGCCAGCACAAGCGCGATCAGGGACGAGGCAAAAGAGGCGATCACACCGACCCGCAGGCTTAAGGCCAGCCCTTTCAAGGTCCGGATCGCCATATCGCGGCCGAGAGGATCGGTACCGAAGGGAAAGTCCCAGGAAGGGGGGAGTTTTTTTGCCAGTAAATGAGTCCCCAGGCCGTCATCGCCGGTCATCGCCGCGCCCAGTGCGATAGCGCAAATGACGCCTAACGAGACCAGCCCCAGTGCCAGAGTCCGGGCGCGGACGCCCCGGAGGTCAATCCCGCCGGGCAGCGTTTCCCGTCGGCCGGCGTTGGCGAGAGAAAAGGTCATCGGTCCCTCACGATGCCAGCGTGATACGGGGGTCGATGACATGATAGAGCGCATCGGCGATCGAATTTCCGATGGAGACGATCGCCGCGCTGAACAGGGTAATCCCGAGGAGGAGAGGCTCGTCGCCTCGAATTCCCGCCGCGACCGCCGCTTGACCGAGTCCTGGATAGGTGAAGACTGTTTCGGCCAAGATCGACCCTCCGAAGAGTTCTCCAATTCCGGCGAACTGCACCGTAATCGCGGGAAGAGCTGCATGACGGATGGCATGCCGCCGCAGAATATCCCACCGCGAAGCCCCCTGCGCGCGGGCAAAGATGGCGACGTCGCTGTTCATGAATTCGGCCGTTTCTTGACACGTATAAAGAGTGATCTGCGCGATACCGAGGAACGTCAGCGCCGTCGCGGGCAGGATGATATGTGACAATCTTTGGCCCAAGGATATCTGGTCGGGCGTAAGGCCGATTGGTGCCGCGCAGCAGATGGGGGTCCACCCGAGCACCACTCCGAACACAATGAGCAGAATGATCGCGATCCAGAAAGTCGGCGCCGCCGCCAGCATGTAGGCATAGACGCGGATGATCTTTGCCGCCCATGAACGCCGCCACGTTCCGGCAACGAGGCCGAGACAAAATCCGAGGGCACCCGACGCGGTCCAGGCGATCGTCATGAGGGCCAACGAGGCGGAAAAGCGGGTGGCTATCACGGTGGCGACCGGCTGATTGAAAATCGGCGATACGCCCAGATCACCGGTGAAGACATGGCCGACCCAGGTAACGTAGCGCATGAGCGGCGGCTGATCCAATCCCCAACGGGCAACGACCAAATCCCGTTGCTCCGGACTGATATGGAAGATGTTGGGGCCGAGATAGGCGTCCACAGGGTCGAGCGGCGCCATGGAGACCAGAGCGAAGGCCAGAATCGACACGAGAGTCAGGACCAGGACCACGCGCAGCAATCGGCTTGCCGCGAACCGCAGCCAAAAACGGCAAGTCGGCGCCTTCGCGTCGATTTCACGAACGGGAGAGAGACGATTTTTCATGGTTTAGGGACATATCCAGCGCCAATGGAGAATGCCGGCCGTGATCGGCCAGCCATGGCCGTGCGGTTCGACCTGCGTCTTGCCGACGTCCAAGCACTTATTGGCGAAATAGACGTGCTTGAGATTGACCATCCATGCCCAGGCGGCATCGCCCTTCATGCCAAATCCTGAGTTTCCATCCCATTCCGCCAGACGCCACTGCGGCAGGGACGCTTCAACGCTGGGAGCGTTCTGCGCCGCAGCGAAATGCTCATCTACCGTCGGGTTGACATAGTATCCGGCGTTGTAGGTCCCGTTGCCCGCAAGGGTTCCATCATAAAGAGAATAGACCTCAAGCGGATTATGACTGCCGTAGCCGAACACCACGGCCTCGGAATTCATCAGACGACGTACGTCGTCCAAACTCTTGCCGACGGGTTCGGCTGCGATACCGAGTGGTTTCAGCTTCTCGGATACCATCAAGGCGAGGGCTTGGCGCACCGAATCCGACGCGAAATAGAGGATCTGGAAGCGAGCTTGGCGTCCGTTCTTCTCAAGCACACCCTTGTGACCGGGATCTTTCCAACCAGCCTCCGCGAGAATCTCTTTCGCCCGCTCCGGATCCGCGTCGGCCATTCGCGCTTCGGGATTTGACCAGGGCAATCCGTCCGCAGGGCCGTAGGCCGGGCGTCCGAAGCCATCGAGAGCGCCCGCGACCAGGGCGGCGCGATCGATGGCAACATTGATGGCATGCCGGATTGCTGGATCCGCCGTGACATCGTTGCCGATCGGCATTCCCACGGCGTTCTTTCTGCCCGTATTGGGAACGGTCGGAAACATCAGGCCGCGATTGTCCACGCTGTCGACGACGATCCGGCGCATCCCCGTGGGAGCCTTGCCCGCGAGCGACGGAGGCACCGTAACGATATCAAGGCGACCGGCCTGCGCGGCGGCGAACGAGGCATCCTCGCCGGTGAACAGGAATGTGACGCGGCGGAAGGCCGGTTTGGGGCCGTAGTAGTACGGATTGGCCTCGACGATTAATTGCTGTCCTTCGTCCCACTGCACCATGCGGTAGGGGCCGGAGCCCACGGGATGGCGGCCGTAGTCCCCACCGTAACTCTTGGCAGGCACGATGCCGAGTGTGATGAAATTTTCCAGGAACGTGATGCGGGGATGCTTGAGGTGAAACTTGATCGTGTCGGAGGCCACCAGTTCGGCGTTTTCAAGGACGGTAAGGTCGGCAATTCCGCCGACGGTCGCCGCCTTGTTGAACGTGAAAGCGACATCTTCGGCGGTCAGCGGCGAACCATCGGAGAATTTCGCATCCGCCCGGATGACCACCGTCCAGGTGAGACGGTCGGCGGAAAGCGACCAGCTTTTAGCCAGATCCGGCCCTGCGACGAGATCCTCGTCACGCGCCAGGAGCGTCGACTGGAACAAAGGATGGCCATATTGGCCCCAGCCCATCAGGGGGTCGTATCCATCCGCCGGCTCGCCTTGAAGTGCTGCCACCAGCTCTGTCTTGGGGGCAGCTTCAACTGAGGCGAACGCGGACAGAAAAACCGGCAGTGCTAAAACGACCGTCCGCCGCAAGACCGCGCATTTCCGCTGAATCATACCTCCCCCTTCCGACGATTCATTGCGAGGCCTTCCCGACCTCTCGGCGAGGCAGACTCTCGGTATGATTTTTTTTTAATATGTCATAACACTTGCCGTGACAACTCAATTAGGGACCGCCGCAAGCGTCGGGGGGACTTCCTTATGGTGATGGGAACCGCACTTTTGCTGCCGAATGCCAAGGCTGATAAGGCGTTGACAATGCCGGTATGAAGAAATAATTATTTTTCATACTTCATGCGATCGGCATAGGGCCGATACCTAATCGATATAGGGAGCCGCACATTTGATTGTGCGGGGTGAGCAATGGGGTTCAGGGGATATCGTTCGGATTGCCTTGGCGGCGACCGAAGAAAGGCTATGCGTAAACTGCTGCTGGCCAGTGTTGCTTTTGTCTGTTCCGTGCCGTCGGCCGAAGCCGAGGACAGAGTTGATACCGTTCATGTGACAGATTCCGTGCCGGCGCCACAAAGTACGCTCAGCACGGCGCCGGAAGCGCAACCGGCGAGTACGACCGTCGTTGACGCGGCGGAAGTGGCGCGAAAGCCGGTGCAGACTTACCTGGATCTCTTCCGGGGAATCGAGGGAATCAACGTCGCCAACTACGGCCAGGGCGGACTCGGCATGGGCGTCGCCATGCGAGGCTTTACCGACAGCGAGCATGGCCGCGATGTCGCTTATTTTATCGATGGCATGCCGATCAACGAGGTGTCGAGTATTCATGCCTGGAACTACGCCGACTTGAACCTTTTGCTGCCGGAAACCGTCGATCGCATCGAGGTGGTCAGGGGGCCGTTCGACGTGCAATACGGCGAGGCCAACATCGGCGGTTCGATCAACATCACCACCAAAACCCAGGATACCGGACCTAGCGCCGGAATGTCCTTCGGCAGCTTCGGTACCGGCCGCGCCACCGCCACCTACAGCCATCCGCAGAGCGAATCCTCCAGTCTAACCCCCTATATCGCCGCCGAGCTTTATACCAGCGACGGCTATCGTCAAAATTCGGACAATACCCGAGGCAACCTGTTCAGCAAGTTCACCATGCCGGTGGGCGAAGGGACGTTGTCGACCCGAGTGCAGGTCTATGCCGGCGACTGGCAGGCGCCCGGTTTTATCAATGCCGGTCAAATCCGTGCTGGTTCGTTATCGGACAAGGCCGCCGTCAATCTGACCGACGGCGGCCAGAAAAACGCCCAAAACGCCGTTTTAAATTATAAATTGGGCGAGCCGGAAAATGATTTGGCTGTCACGGCCTTCGTCAGTCACGACGATTTTTCGCGCTTTTCCACTTTCGGCACGGGCAGCCAGAGTGCGCAATTCGAACACCGCACGACGACCGGCGCCACCGTTCGTAAATTATGGACGACCGAAGTGGTTTCCTTGCCGACCGAATTCATGCTTGGTTCCAATGTTCGCAGCGACATCGTGACGGCGGTTTCCTCTCCCACGATCAGTCGGCGCCTGAGCGGGGCTTATACGATTGACGAGGAATACACCGAAGAAAACACGGCCGCCTTTGCACAAGTGCAGGTCAAACCGGTGGCGTGGGTAAAGCTGACCGCTGGTGCCCGCTACGACCATTTCTTCTACGATATCGACAACAAGGTGACGCCGTCGGCCTCGCCCACCACCGACACCGGCGTGGCCAGCCCGAAAGTTGGTATCTCGGTAACGCCGTTGTCCTGGTTGGAAATGTTCGCCAATTATGGGCAAGGCTTTCGCTCGCCCAGCGCCGGCAGCGACTTGCCGGCGACCCCAGGGCTCAAGCCTCAGGAAATCGCCAGCAGAGAAACGGGCGGGCATATTACCTGGGGGCGCATCGCCAGCTTCAGCGGCAGCGTATGGACGAGTCAGCAGGCCAACGAAATATACCAGTCGGCCCCCGGCCAACCATATCAACAGTTGGGAAGCACCGACCGCGTGGGGTTCGATTTGGACGGTCGAGTCTACGTCTCACGGCAAGCCGGCTCGGAATCCTCGATATTCGCAAATTTCAACGCGACATCCGCCAAGGCTCACACGGCGGGAGTCACCGGCTTTGTTCCTGACGTACCTTCCTATATCGCCAATATCGGTGTCGACGGCAGCCAGGAGGTGAAGGGGGGGGATGCGGTGAATGTCCAGGCTTATGTCCAGTTCGTCGGGCCGAAATACCTGACCGAGGACGGGGCTCTGAAGTCCAAGGTCTATCAGGTCGTCAACGGTAAGGTGACCTACACCCTCGACAACGGATTGTCTCTGTTCGGCCAGGGCTCCTGGTATCCAGGAGATCGGTTGAGTGAGATCGCCTTTGCCAGTGGGGGGCAAATCTACACCGATCCCCAACCTACTCTCACCACAACAGTCGGCGTCAACTACCATTTCTAATCGTTCGGATGCCACCCAACTGAAGATCGCGGGTATATTGACAGATGCCGGATGGTCCCCCGTGTCGAGCATGGTGCGGTCGACCAGGATCAACGCCGTAGCCTCCGCCGACGTGTTCACCCGATCTCCCGCCGGCATGGGCGGGCCCGCGATATCTTGGCTTCGTCGTCGACGTTAAACTGGCCGTGATCCAGAATTACGTCGACATAGGAAGGTGGTGGTGGGTCCGGCAGCCCGATCATGCAAACCAGAAAAGCCGGGCGTCCGCCAGTCGGGGGGCTGCTAGGCGGCTGTTTCCCCGGCCAGCGTGGCCCGGTAGATCCGCAGTAGATCGGCACTGTGGGCGTCGCCGGTCGGAGCGTTCGCCCAGAAGTCGCGATAGGCGGTAACGCCGGCTTTCCATACGGCACGGTCATCCCTGGTCAGGGCCAGGCATCGCGCCAGATCGTCAGGATCGCCGCTCTTGAAGCACCAGCCGGTCACCCCGTCTTCGACGCGCTCGGCGGCTGCCGAAATGTCGCTGACGATTGCCGGAATCCCGCGCGCCGACGCTTCGGCGACGGTCAGTCCGAAAGTCTCGTACCAGAGGCTCGGGAAGACCAGGCAGCGGACGGAATCCAAATAGCGCTGGACATCCGCGGCATCGAGCCATCCGGTTACCGAGACGCCGGGGATCCGTTCCAATTCGGCTCGTAACGGGCCATCGCCGACAAAGGTGACGGGCACGCCCATTCGTTTGGCCACCTCGGCCAGCAAGCGTACCCCCTTTTCCTCATCCAGCCGACCGAGATAGAGGATGGTGCTGTTCTGCGCCACCGGAACCGGCTGACCCTGTGGGACATCGATGATATTGGCAAGGCGGTGCATCCGCGCCTCGGCCGGCAAGTAGGGGGCGAGAAGCGTCGCCGAGCGTTCCGACAGCGTTATGTAGTGCATCACGGCATCGGGAAAGCAGCCAAGGCGCCGTTGGACAACGGCGCGCGCCACCCGGAACAGCTTGTGCAAATAGCGGCGCTTATCGCACTGGGTCAAGACGCAGGCCATCGACAGCGGACGTTTTGTGCAGGGGCGGGACGTCTCGTAATTGAAAAAGGCGCCGTTCGGGCAGGCCGCAAAAAAATCGTGCAAGGTGCAAATCACGGGAATGCCGAGGCGTTTAGCCGCGCGGACCGGACTGGTGGTGAGGGCTTTGGTGTAGCCGTGCAGGTGGACGATGGCATTGTGCCGGGGCAAGGGGCGCAGAATTTCACTGACCTGTCGGGCCGCCTTGGCGTTCCACAATCCCTGCAGCGCGACCGACGGATGCCGGGTGACGTCGAGCAGTTGCGGTTGCTCCAGACAATGGACGGAAAGCGGGGCGTCGCGCAGTTCTTCGCAGATGGGGCCTACCGCGCCGACGAAAATCACCCGGACTCCCAGCCGGGCGAGATTGATCGCTTCGTCGATGGCCACTTTGCTGGCGCCCCCCTGAACATGGCAGAAGTCATTGAGGACGACGACCGTGAGATCGTCAGTGGCCGAGGGGGGCGTAGGGTTCTGTTCTCCGACCCGTCTGGCCAACCGTCGGCCGAAGGCGATGCCTGGCGCTTCGAAGAGGCGTTCGGCAATGATCGCCAGCCCGATCACCATGGCGATGGTGGCGGCGACGCCGTCGAAGCCTGCCCGGTAGAAACCGAGCAGCAGCGACAACTGAATGATTGGCGCATGCAGAAGATAGACGCCGTAAGAGATGTCCAGGCGCAACCGTGCGGGCGGCGTGCCAAGCGCCAATATGGCGACCAGCCCGCCGACCGCCAGTGGGTAGAGAATTATCGGCCGCGACGGCATCAGGGCTGTGACGACCGCGGCAAGAGCCAGTCCCAGGGCAAGGCCGGCGTATCGATTGACCTTCAGGAGGTGACGATAGCGGTAGGCAGCGATGCCGAGGACGAAGAACTGCATTTGACCGGGAAGCTGCTTGGCGTAGAGAGGATAGCCGGCGTGCAGCAGGGCTTCCTGACAGACGATCGACAGAAAAAACAGAATGACGAGAACCTTCACGCCATAACGTTCGACCGCCCGCCACAGGAACGGAAGAATGAGGTAGAAGGCGAACTCGATCTTGAGCGTCCACAGACTGGCATTCAAACTTGGATCGACAAGGCCGGTGAGCACGCCCCGTCCGACGTCGTGCTGCACGAAGTTGGCGAACAGCGCATTGGCCACGAAATATCCTGCCATCGATCGCAGATTGCCAAACAATCCAGCCGGTTCCAGGCATCCGAGCAGAATCGTTTGCGCGATGACAACGACGATGTAAAGCGGGTAGATGCGGCAGACACGCTTTATGAAGAAGCGCCTGATATCCGGATCGCGGTCGAAACTGTTGGTCACCAGATAGCCGCTGACCACGAAGAAGCACTCGACCGCCACCGCCGCATAGTTGAACGGCCAGGGTGGCGAGAAGTCGCCGTTAAAGACCTTGAAGTGGCCCAGCACGACGAGAAGCGCCAGACCCAGCCTCAGCACGGTAAAATTGTTGTCGGAAAACTGCTCTTGGTTACGCATTAGGCAGTGGCTCCTGGCTGATACTCGGGTATGTCGAGCGGGGTGCGCTGGCGGGAGCGCGCCGCAATGCGGTCGATGGCCCGGGATGTCGGTTGGGACAGGAAGCGGTGACGAAGACGCCAAAGCAGGCAATCAAGCGCCGCCGGATATCCTGCCAGCGTTGCTATGGCCGCGCGCCAGTCGTGCCGCGCGGCGGCGCTTTTGGCGGAGAAATACGTTTCGAGAGCCAGCAGATTGCGGTTGCGTGTTTCCAATAACGCTCGTTGCCGGAGCGTCAGACTTTGGACCGCTGCCTCGAAATGGCGCTGGTTGACCTCAAACGCATTCTGAAAGTCGTAGCGCGTTCGCGTGGTGTGCGACCATTGATGGGAGATCGTCCCGAAGGGCTGCGTATAATAGTAAAAGGGTCGGTCGCTGATAGCCGCCTTGCCGCCAGCCAAGAAGAACTGGAAAAGATGCAGAAAATCCTCTCCCTGCCGCGCCTTTTCTTCGTAGGCACGTCCCATTTTCCGCATGAAATCGACTTTCATGACAGGTTTGAGCATGCCGAGATTGAAATTTTCGTAAGCGTCGGAGCCGATCAGGAAATCATCGAAACTCAGTTCCCAGGCGGAATTGGATGGATGCCAAGCGGTACAGACCATGCGGTCGGCGCGGGCGTCATACAGGAACTGGTTGTCAGCGACCATGTCGACCGCTTGTCGGTTTGCCAGACGCATCAGGCTGCAGAGACGATCGGCGTGATACCAATCGTCAGCGTCGAGGACCGCAAGCCATTGTCCCCGGGCCACCGTCATTGCGCGGTTCATGCCAACCGATTTTCCCCGGTTTTGTTTGTTGCGCAGGGCGCGCACCCGCGAATCCTGTGACAACAGGGTGCAGATCGTCTGCCATGACGAATCGGTCGAGGCGTCATCGACGATAATCACCTCGATATCGCGCGAGGTCTGTTCGAGGGCGCTTTGCGCGGCCCGCAGCAAGGTGGCCTCGGCATTGAAAACGGGAATCACCACTGTTGTGGAGATCTGGCCGGCAGGGTTGCGAACCGGGCTGATCAAAAAATCGTCTTCTTCTTGCATCATGGCGACAGGCACTTCATTGACTTCGTCGGATCGGGCATGCCGGGCCGATCACAGGCCGGCCGGCAAGACCGCCCCGGACAATCCATAGATCGACGGCGCGGTCGGCGACACTTCCGGGCATCATCGGTTCTCATGGTCGGTGTTTGTCCTTTTGCTTAATATGGAATCGCAAAAGATTCCAATTTGCTGTTCGGATCAGAACAACATCGGCGACACATATTGGGTCAGGAAGGCGAAATGACGCACATCCATTCCCTGAGTATTTACGCATTGTTCTTTTGATCAGGGTGTGACCTTGCTGTGACCTGTCGGATTATGCGGTACGGCGGTGCTTCCGAAATGCTAAGGCATCGCTGGAGCATTTTTGCGATCAGGTTGAACCACCTGGTCACGGGAATGCGACGAGCCCGAGCGGCGTCTGAGCCGGTGAAAAAGCGGAGTTTTTTCAGCGACATGCAAACCTGGAGTGGTTCAAGAGAAGCGCGAACCGCTCTAGAGCCTGTCGTCAGTTATGGATTTTCGGTCACATTTTCCCGTCATCCTCGCGAAAGCGGGGATCCATGCCGCAGCAGAAACTATCTTTGGTCGCAGAGTTATCGTCTTTTCCAACCATGGACCCCCGCTGATCTAAGGGGATGATGGCCATAAAATACCGGCGGACGAACCTTTGAAGTAACTGACGACACGCTCTAGTGCACTGACGCATCTGAATGCGTCAGTGCACTAGCAACAGGTGACACCGATGCAAAAGACGGCAGTACAAAGCGACCCCCCGATTTCCAAGAGGCGAGGCCTGATGGCGTTCGCCCGGGGGCGCGTTCGTTGGCTGCAGGATTGGCTGATCCGGCGGCCGTTCCTGAGGAATGTCTCGATCATGCTGGGCGGGGCGGCTGGCGGCCAGATGGTCAGTATCGTGCTGTCGCCGGTTCTCACGCGGCTTTACTCGCCGCAGCAGTTCGGAGTCTTAAGCGTCTATTCGGCGATCTTGGCGATCCTGGTGGTCGTCGCCTCGCTACGTTACGAATTGGCCCTGCCTTTGGTCCGTTCGGACGAGGACGCCATCAATCTCATGGCGGTGTGTCTTTGCGTTCTTCTGGCGACGACCGCGGTGGTCGGCCTGGGAGCTTTCGCCTTTCCCGATCGCCTGCTCGACTCTCTTTGGCCCAACCCGGTCAATTCGATCCATGTCGCCTCCTATCGCGGGCTGCTGATCCTTGGGTACGCTTGTCTTGGCGCCTATTTCATCGCGCTCTATGTCGCAACGCGCGCCGGTGCTTTCCACTCGATCGCCAAGACCCGCTTCGGACAGGGCGTGGTCGGCCCCGTGAGCCAAATCGGCTTGGCCATGCTGGGGGGGAGCACGCCCGGTTTGCTGGTCGGGTCGATCCTCGGCCAGTCGGCCGGCACCTTCGGTCTCTTCTTCGCGGTCATTCCGGACCGTCATGCCCTGGTTCGCGCGCTGTCCTGGCAAAGGATGGCCGACATGGCGCGGCGCTACAGTCGTTTCCCGCTGATCGCCAGTTGGGCGGCGCTGATCGACGCGATCGGCAGCAATCAGCTGCTCTATCTGCTGATATCGGTCCAATATTCGGCCCGGATCGCCGGTTTCATTTTTCTGGTCGAGCGCATCGTTTCCCGTCCGCTGGCGATCATCGGCACCTCCATTCTGCAAGTCTTCGTCGGTGAGGCCGGACAGACCGTATCCTCAGATCCGGCCAAACTCAAAAGCCGCTTCTATCAGGTCGTCTTGCGGCAGTTCGTCCTGGCCGTTGCCTGGGTCGTCATTACCAATGTCGCCGGAGCCATGCTTTTTCCCTTCGTTTTTGGCGCCGAATGGACCGAAGGGATCGTTTATTTGCAGGCGATGAGTCTTGGCTATCTCGCTCTGGCCATTGTGCAGCCGGTTTTCCATACGTTGCAGATCCTGGAAAAGCAGAGCTTGGCGGCGGCCTGGCAGATCGGCCGTCTGCTGCTGACCGCCGGCACGTTCGAATTGGGTGCCGCTCTTGGCTATGACGCACCTTGGGTGATCGCCGGTTATGGCGCCGCGCAGGCGGTGGCCTGCATCGTTCTTCTCCTGTTGATGGCGCATTCGATCCAGCAATTGCAAAAGGTGAGACCATGATCGTTCGCCCGGCCCTGTTGGCCTGCTTCATCGGTGCCGTCACGGCATCACAGGCGGTGGCCGCCCCATTTTGTGTTCAGCTCACCGGAATTCCACTGCAGTGCCTGTATGTCGATCCCACCAGTTGCCAACAGGAAGCCAACCGTACCGGTGGGCGATGCGCCGCCAATCCGGCGGAGTTCGTGGCGCCGGTCTCGACGTCGCAATATTGTCTGGTCGGGGCCGGTAATACCGCGTCTTGCGTGTATCCCGATCAGGCTGACTGCAACAAGGAGGCAATCCGCCAGGGCGGTGCCTGTATCGCCGCGACACAGCCATCGCCACCCGGACCCTCGCCGCGCCCCGGTGTCGATCTCTATGAGATCAAACGCCCTTGAGCCCGAGCTGCGCCGGCCGGAGGCAGCGCAGGCGAGGGCTTTCTCTGGGCCCCGCTTGAATTCGCCGACCCCGATCTCCACAGTATGGAGGGAGACGGAAATGCCCGGGCGCGAAACACCGGGCGGCAAGTACTCTGCCGTTCGCGATGAGGAGCGTTCATGTCGCCGCCGATTCTGTCGGTCTCTGCCGTCACAAAAACCTATAAGACCGGCTTCACTGCCCTGCAGGCGATCGACCTAGCTATCGAGCGTGGCGAGATCTTTGCGTTGCTCGGCCCAAACGGCGCCGGCAAGACGACGCTGATCAGCATCATCTGCGGCACCGTCACCATGACGTCGGGGCAGGTCCTTGTCGACGGCCACGACATCCGCGGCGCTTACCGTGCCGCCCGTTCGATGATCGGCCTGGTGCCGCAAGAGATTGCGCTCGACATCTTCGTCACCGTCTGGAACACCGTGAGCTTCAGCCGCGGCCTGTTCGGGAAACGGCCGAACCCAGCCTATATCGAGCAGCTGCTCCGCGACCTTTCGCTCTGGGACAAGCGCGACAGCCGCGTCATCGAGCTTTCGGGAGGGATGAAGCGGCGCGTGATGATCGCGAAGGCGTTGAGCCATGAGCCTGAGCTGCTGTTCCTCGACGAACCGACAGCCGGCGTCGACGTCGGGCTGCGACGCGACATGTGGGCGCTGGTGCGCCGGCTGCGGGACAAGGGCGTCACCGTCATCCTCACCACCCATTATATCGACGAGGCGGAGGAAATGGCCGATCGGGTCGGCGTGATCGACGGCGGGCGACTCCTGCTGGTCGAGGGGACGGCGAAACTGATGCGCAAGCTCGGCAAGCGGCGCCTGACCCTGGTGCTCCAGCACCGGATGGGCACGATCCCGCCCGA
>JARLJB010000245.1 GCA_031291415.1 Telmatospirillum sp. | reverse complement strand
CGGTAGGTCGGCCAAGTCGATGGAACCTCGTTTCGTGACGGCTGACCAAGCAGGCGGCGCGGACCTGAGGCGGACCTCGCCTTCAGAGGTCCGCCGCTCATAAGTGACTTTGTTTGTGTCGATTGCGGACACAGCGCGGACCTGGCGGACCTCCGGAGGGTCTGGGGCGTCCGTCTCTATACATTTCTCTCTACACACTCTGTCTCTTACATGTGCGTGTGCGTTTTTCATTTCCGTGAAGGAACCCAGTGAAAGGTCCGCCAGGTCCGCCGATTCTGTGGAAGTGATTGTTTCTATGGTGTTTATGTCAGGCGGACCTGCTACCGCCGAGGTCCGCACAAGGTCCGCAATGCCGACCAGGTCCGCCGACTCGATGGGGTCGATGAGATCCAGGCTTGACTGGTCGCCTGGGCCCGGATCAACGCCTCCATCGATCGGTGCGAGCGCATAGAGGAACGCGCCCTTGTGTTTGTTGAAGCTCATCCGCTTCACCGCGAGGCCATCGAAAAGACGATCCCGCTTGTTGCCCAGCGCAGTCGCCAATCGCGTTTGCTGCGAGCGGGACGAACCGTCGCCGCGCACGCTCAGCATCAAGTCGCGCTGTTCACACAGCCGGTTCAGGTCGCCGACTTTCTGCGGCTGGCGGCGAAAGACGTCCCACCAGGCGGCCACGAACTCGCGCCACATCTGGCCGTCGGTATTGGCGGTCTCGTAAAGCTCATCGAGGTTACCCAGGAAGCCCGGGATCTGGGCGACACCGAGTACGCCCCCCACGATGGTGGACCAGGCTTCGAACGAACCAAGACTCACGCCATGCCCTGGCCGGCCAGCTGCAATCCACGCCTGAATCAGCGTCAGGACGGCGTGGACCAAAGCCGGCCGATTCTCCTTCGCCCAGTCTGCGATGGCCGCGTGCTTGAACTTGGCGCGCAGCCATGGGCGGTCGACGCGAGGGTCGATGCGCACACGGACGCACCGCCGCGCCATCTCATCCGAGAGCTTCGGGTTATTGCCGGTCATCAGCCATAGCGCATTGTTGGGCACGGTCACCATCAACGATTCGCCGAGAAAACGGTCGGTCCACCTGGGTGCCGTAACGATCGACGCCAGGGCCGCCGAATCGAGCTTCTTCTTGTCGCTCACATTGTCCAGCAGAATGATCGGACGGCCGTTGATCAATTCGGCCGTGAGCATCTTGCGGATCTCGTCTTCATGCTCGGGCATTGTACGGGCGTCACAGGTCGCCCCGGTGGCGACGATCGAGATCAGGTTTGTAAGCAGCCCCTTGCCGGAGCCCATGGTCGGCGCCTCGACGAGATGGATCGGCGTCGCCCCATCGATCATGCGGCGGATGAAGGGCAGGATG
>JARLJB010000244.1 GCA_031291415.1 Telmatospirillum sp. | reverse complement strand
TGAAAAGGCCGGCTGGGGGCAGACTTTGCCCCAAGGTGTGGGGCGCGGCGTCTCCCTCCAGTTCGTGTTCGGGACCTATGCCGCGCAGGTCGCGGAAGTCGAAGTATCGCAGGACGGCGGCGTTCGCATCCGGCGCGTTGTCTGCGTGGTGGACTGTGGCTCAGTGGTCAATCCCGATACGGTGCGGGCGCAGATCGAGAGCGGAATCAACTTCGGCGCGACGGCCGGCCTCTATGGCGAGATCACGCTGAAAAACGGCCGCGTCGAGCAAACCAACTTCGACACGTACCAGATGCTCCGGATGAAGGAGGCGCCGGTCATCGAGGTCCATATCGTCCAAAACTCCGAGCCTCCGGGCGGAATGGGCGAGCCCGGAACCTCGGCAATCGCCCCTGCAATCGCCAACGCGATTTTTGCGGCGACTGGAAAGCGCTTGCGAAAGCTGCCGATCGACCCCGCCGCGTTGAAACGCCCGGCGTGAGAGAGGCTCTGATGAAGTCGCCTGACGCCGCGATCACATTGGCGCCAGATTGATCTGGGGCCTCGCATTCAGGTAAGGGGAAAAGCAATGGTTCAAACACACCACCAGCCAGATCAGGCCGCTTTCAAGTCTGTTCTGCCCGACGACATCAACTGGAAACCGTTCCCGGCTTTTCCTCCTTCGGTCCGGCTCGCCGTGGTTGTCGGCGATCCCTCCGAGCCCGGTCCCTATGTCATCAGGGTCAAAGTCCCCTCCGGCGTGAAGCTGATGCCGCACAAGCACCCCGAGGACCGGGTCTACACGGTTCTGTCCGGCGTTTTCTACATCGGTTTGGGTGATCGGTTCGATGGCGACAAGGTGCAGGCCTATCCGCCTGGCAGCGTCATCGTTCTGCCCGGCAATACCGCCCATTTCCACTGGGCCAAGTCTGGCGAATATGTCACCCAGGTCACGGCCAACGGTCCGTTGGGCCTCGAATATCTCGCTCCGGGCGACGATCCCCGTCAGCAAAAACATTAGACGGCGAAGCCGGACGACCAGACCAGCCAATGATCCTGCTGCTGCATGGATTTGCCTCACATGCAAATTTCAGAGGAGGATTGGGCATGACGAAAATTCGATCCTCGTTAACCGGGGCCGCTGCGGTGGCGCTCGTCGTCATGGGCGGCAGGGCGATGACCGCGCAGGACAAATATACTTTGCAGGCGCCCAATGGGCTCGCGTTCTCCGACTTCAGGGGATTCGAAAGCTGGCAGACGATCTCTGTCAGTCACGCCGAAGAGACAATCGAGGTGATCCTCGGCAATCCCGCGATGATCGACGCCTTCCTTGCCGGCATTCCCGGCAACGGCAAGCCTTTTCCCGACGGCGCCAAGATGGC
>JARLJB010000243.1 GCA_031291415.1 Telmatospirillum sp. | reverse complement strand
GTCGATCTCCAGGCCGCCATCAACCGGTTCATCGGCGAACACAACCAAACCCCGAAGCCATTCGTCTGGCGAGCCGACCCGGATGCGATCATCGCCGCCCGAAATCGAGGGTTCCAAGCGTTGGAGTCGATCCACTAGATCTTTGCGCACATACGCGTCCTTTGCCTCTCGCACGAAGCCAGCCTTCGGTTAGAGCGTCGCAACCAAGACATGCCACAAATTCCTGCATCGCGGTACCGCTTGCCAGGCGTAGTCGCAGTTCCGACAGATCTGGAATGGTTCAGCAGCAGACGAGTTTCGTTCCCTCGCGCGGGCGGAATTGACCACCGTGCCCAAGAAGCCTTCGAGAGGGCTTCTGATTCGTTTGGTGATAGTTTACCGTAGATCGGTTATCCTGCTGCGATTGATATCACCTTGGGTCGTCTCAGTGTTGAAGTAGCCCTCTTCCCTTCGAACTGGCACCAGCATGAGTTTGATGAGCGCGGCGGTTGATACGCTTCAGATTGGCATCGAAGACTTCTTGAATACCGACGACCGACGCGTTCTCTCCGCAGTGCGCAACGTCCATGCAGGCATTTTGCTGCTTGGTAAAGAAAAGCTCCATCGGCTGTCTGCCGCTGACGATATTCTCCTTTACGAGCGTTTCGAGCCGCTTCCGAGTGCAGGCGGCGGCGTAACCATCCAGCCCGTTGGCAAAAACACGGTCGGCCTAGCCGACATCAAGAAACGGTTCAAAGCCTTTGGTGTCGATTTTGACTGGAGTCGCCTTGATACGATCACCGACATCCGTAATAATATGGAGCATGCGGAGTATAAGGGGCCACGGCCCGCAGCGCGTCGCGCCGTTGCCGACGCCTTCATCCTCATTCGCGCGCTACTTGTTGATGTGCTCAAGGAGGACCCAGCTACTGTTCTTGGACCGGAATGCTGGAATACGCTTCTTCAAAACGCCGAACTGTTTGAGGCTGAGCTGGCGGCCTGCCGAGCGACGCTCGAAAATATGGACTGGGACACCAAGGCCGCCGCAATGGCCGCGCCCGTCCTCACCTGTGTGAAATGCCTATCGCCCCTATTGCGCCAGCGCGATCCCGACAACACCCATCAGCATAAACTGGAGCTATATTGTTCGGCTTGCGGTGCGGATGCGGAACTCGGACCTGTATTGTCACAGGCGTTCGAGCAGGTATTCGGTGCGGAGCACTATATTGCGATGACGGATGGTGACGAGCCGCCCACGAGCGTCTGCCCCGAATGTGGACACCACACCTTTATCCTCGACGAGATGCGCTGCGCTGCCTGCGATTTCGACCTGCCTGAAGATGCCGAATGCGCCATTTGCGGCACATCCCTCAGTGCAGAGGAGTACTTCGAGTTCGATGGGCTCTGTTCTTATCATGCGTACGTTGCGGCGAAAGACGACTGAGACTCATGACCTCCAATACGCGACACCGAGGCTAGGCAACCGGATTCCGTTACCCCTAGCGTTACCCCGAACTGACGTCGAAACGTCTAGCCAAATTTTGATAACGCAACACATTGAAAATCAATACGAAATTGGCGACCCCGGCACGATTCGAACGTGCGACCAACAGCTTAGAAGGCTGCTGCTCTATCCCCTGAGCTACGGGGCCGACCTGAAGTGCCGGCGCTGCGTCGGCGACCATTGGTGCGGCCGCTCCGGTCCCGGATTATCGATCCCGGCACGGCGCGAAGCGCTCGCATCCCCCCTTTTGCCGCATCCGCTGCGTCATGGCAATCCTCGTAAGGTCGCGGTCAGGGCCCGATTAAGCCATTCCCGGCATGCGAGGGACGCCCATGCGGCAAAACGCTGGCCGGGGGGACGGCATTTCCTATAGCCTTGTCCGGACTGCCGGCGTGACCGGCAACTGCCGCAACGGATGGAGGGATCCCGAATGTGCGCGAAGTGGATTGTGTCATTGGGCCGCGACACAGCCGGCCGGACCCCACAGCTCGGCCTGAAGCGCGGCACCAACGGTCGGGGGGTGTGAGGCGATGCGCTCGGCAGTCGTTCTCGGCGCCGGCATGGTCGGCGTTTCCACCGCGCTGCACCTGCAGCGGCGCGGCTTCTCGGTCACCCTCGTCGACCGCCGTGGCGCCGGCGAGGAGACCAGCTTCGGCAACGCGGGCATCATCCAGAGTGAGGCGGTCGAGCCTTATCCGATGCCGCGCGACGTTGTCAGCCTCGCCCGCGTTGCCATCGGCGTTGCCAACGACGTGCGCTACCGGATATCCGCGCTGCCCGGCCACATTGGCCCGCTCGCCCGCTACTGGTGGAATTCGGAACCGCATCGCCACGCCGAGTTCACCAAGGCCTATGCCTCGCTGATCGTGCGCGCCGTCGAGGAGCATGCGGTGTTCATCGCGGCAGCCGGCGCCGATGACCTGATCGGGCACGACGGCTATTTCATGGTCCACCGCAAGGATCGCCAATTCGAGGACGGCATCGCCAAGGCGAAGCACGCCCATGAGCTATACGGCGTGCCCTACCGCGTCATCACGCCTGAAGACATCCGCGCGCTCGAACCGTCGGTGACGGGCGCACTCGTCGGCGGCATCCACTGGACCGGCGCGGTGCCGGTCAGCGATCCCGGCCGATTGGTCAAGCTCTATGCCGCGCTGTTCGAGCGCGAGGGCGGAACGATCGCCGTCGGCGATGCCGCGAGCCTGAAGCCGGCCGGATCGGGCTGGTCGGTCGAGGCGTCCGCCGGCCGCGTCGAGGCGGAAATCGCCGTCGTCGCGCTCGGCCCCTGGGCGCCGGAATTCCTGGAACCCTACGGCTACCACTTCTCGCTGGTCAGGAAGCGCGGCTATCACCGCCATTTCGCCGGCGGTGCGACGCTCAGCCGGCCGCTGTTCGACATGGCCTATGGCTTCGTCATCGCGCCGATGGCACGCGGTCTCCGGATCACCACGGGGGCGGAATTCACCGGCCGCGATTCCGGCGCCACGCCGGTGCAGCTGGTCAGGGCGGAAAAGGCGGCGCGCGAACTGCTCGATCTCGGCACGTCCGTCGATCCAGACCCGTGGTTCGGCACGCGGCCGTTCCTCGCCTCGATGTTGCCGGTGATCGGCGAGGCGCCGAGGCACAAGGGGCTATGGTTCCATTTCGGCCACGGTCACCAGGGGTTTACGCTCGGCCCGGCGTCCGGCCGGCTGTTCGCAGAGTTGGTGACGGGCGAAGCGCCGAGTGTCGATCCGACGCCGTTCCTGCCGAAATCCTGACCGCGGTGACCCCGC
>JARLJB010000242.1 GCA_031291415.1 Telmatospirillum sp. | reverse complement strand
GCCCAGTCCGACGAGCGCGCTGAGGCTTTGCCAAAATTCCTCGACTACTACAATCATCATCGGCCACACTTCGGGCTTAAAGGAATGACCCCTATCTCAAGGATTCCTCTAAACAACCTGTTGAGACACGACAGCTAGAGCCTGTCGGCAGTCACGGTTTTTCTGTCACATTTCCCGTCATTCCCGCGAAAGCGGGAATCCATGCCGCTACCGCAACTATTTTTGGTTGGAGAATCATCGTTTTTCCAACCATGGGTCCCCGCTTTCGCGGGGCGACGACTACAAAATACCGGCAGACGAACCTTTGCAGTAACTGACGACACGCCCTAAGCTTGGCCTGGACCCAAAGGCCTATTTGATCCCGTAGAGCGAATAATTGACATCGAGCGCGGCGCAGCGGTCCCAACGGTCGTGCAGCGGGACATAGCGGGCGCCCTCGAAGGATTTCGCCGAAATTCCGACGCGGCGCAGCGCGCCGGCGAACTCCGAGGGGCGAATGAACTTGCGCCAGGTGTGGGTTCCGCGCGGCACCCAGCGCAGCACATATTCCGCACCGACGATGGCAAGAGCGAAGGACTGCGGCGTTCGGTTCAGGGTCGCCCCCAGGAAGGCGCCGCCCGGCTTCAGGCGGGCGGCCACGGCGGCCAGAAAAACGTCGGGGTCGGGGACGTGCTCGATCACCTCCATGCAGGTGACCACATCGTATTGTTCGTCCAGAGTTTCCGGGGTGGCGCAATGGTAATCGATGGTCAGACCGTTCTGCTCGGCGTGCAGGCGGGCGGCCGTGATGTTTTTCTCGCCGGCGTCGATTCCGGTGACGGCAAACCCCTGGCGAGACAGGGGCTCGCAGAGCAGTCCGCCACCACAGCCGACGTCGAGCAGGGATAAGCCGGCAAATGGCCGGACGCTGCTGCCGTCCCGGTCGAAATGGCGGAGCAGTGCCTCCCTGGCGAAGGCGAGGCGGGGCAAATTCAATTGATGCAGCGGCTTGAAATCACCGCTTGCGTCCCACCAATCGTCGGCCATCGCCTGAAAATGGGCGATTTCCTCGGGCGAGGCGGTGGTCGTGGTGGCGCTGGCGGACATAGCTCGCTCCGTTTTTCGACTATCACCGGACGGGTGGTGGTCTTGCGTCGGTTAACACTCTTAGAGTATGTATACGCGCCTTCTCTCAGCAGGCAACTTGACTATCTGCGGATTTTTTTCAAGGAACATAGACGATGGCGCGCATCGTAATGAAATTCGGCGGCACGTCGGTCGGCGACTGCGATCGCATCAAAAATGTGGCGCGCCGGGTGAAGTCCGAGTTCGACCGGGGCAATGAGGTGATCGTGGTCCTGTCGGCCATGTCGGGCGTCACGAACCAGCTTGTCGACTATTGCAAGCAGATTGCGCCGTTGCATGACGCGCGCGAATACGATGTGGTGGTTTCAACCGGCGAACAGGTTACCATCGGTCTGTTGGCCATGGCGTTGCACGAACTGGGTGTTCCTGCGCGGTCGTGGGTCGGCTGGCAGGTTCCCGTCCGGACCGACGGCGCGCATGGCAAAGCGCGTATCGAATCGATCGGAACCGAGGCGTTGACGCAGTGCATGGCCGACGGCCAGGTTGCCGTCGTTGCCGGTTTTCAGGGCATCGGGCCCGAAGATCGGGTGACGACGCTCGGGCGCGGCGGGTCGGACACCAGCGCGGTGGCATTGGCCGCGGCGTTGAAGGCCGATCGGTGCGACATCTACACGGACGTGGATGGAGTTTACACAACGGACCCGCGGATCGTTGCCAAGGCGCGTAAGCTCGATAAGATCACCTATGAAGAGATGTTGGAGCTGGCCTCGCTAGGCGCCAAGGTGCTGCAGACCCGCTCGGTTGAAATGGCGATGAAATATCGCGTGCGGGTACAGGTGCTGTCGAGCTTCGTCGAAGCCCCCGGAACCCTGGTTTGTGATGAGGATGAGATCGTGGAAAAGGAACTGGTGAGCGGCATCGCCTATAGCCGCGACGAAGCCAAGATCACCCTGGTGAAAGTGGATGACCAGCCTGGTGTCGCCGCGGCGATTTTCGGCCCGCTGACCGACGCCAACATCAATGTCGACATGATCGTGCAAAACGTGTCGGAGGATGGGACGCATACCGATTTGACGTTCACGGTCGCCAAGTCCGATCTCGAACGGGCGATCAAAGTCCTGACCGAAAAGACGGACCTCAAATACGGGCGTCTGGTGCCGGACAGCAACGTCGTCAAGATTTCCGTCATCGGCATGGGGATGCGCAGCCATGCGGGCGTCGCTCAGAAGATGTTCAAGACCCTGGCTGATAAATCGATCAATATCCTGTTGATCTCGACGTCGGAGATTAAGGTGAGCGTCCTGATTTCCGATGATTACACCGAGTTGGCGTTGCGCGCCCTGCATTCCGCCTACGGTCTGGATACGAAGTGAAGCGCGCGTCGTGACGACAATCGTCAGAATTCGTAAGGAGTACTGAGCCAATGAGTTCGGCCAGAAGGCGTCTGGACCGTTTGTGGCAGCGTGGATGTGAATTCCTCGGCACAGACGTCGCCATCATGGGTGGCGCGATGTCGTGGGTTTCTGAGCGCCATTTGGTGGCGGCCATTTCTAACGCCGGCGGATTTGGCGTGTTGGCTTGCGGGTCGATGACCCCGGCGCTGCTTGCCGCCGAGATCGAGGGAACGCAGGATCTGACGTCGAAGCCGTTCGGCGTCAATCTGATCACCATGCATCCGCTGCTCGGTGACCTGATCGAGGTTTGCGGCCGTTTCAATGTCAGCCACGTGGTGTTGGCCGGCGGCTTGCCCCAAGGGGCATCGATCGCCCGGATCAAGGAACTGGGGGCGAAAGTCCTTTGCTTCGCGCCGACCGTCAGTTTTGCCAAGAAGCTGGTGCGGATGGGTGCCAATGCCATCGTCATCGAGGGGACCGAGGCGGGCGGCCATATCGGCCCGGTGTCGACCAGCGTTCTGGCGCAGGAAATCCTGCCGGCCGTGCGCGATGTTCCGGTTTTTGTCGCCGGAGGCATCGGCCGGGGCGAATCGATTCTCTCCTATCTCGAAATGGGCGCGTCGGGTGTGCAGCTTGGCACCCGTTTCGTGTGCTCCAGCGAATGCGTCGCGCATGACAATTTCAAGCAATCCTTTATCAAGGCTGCGGCTCGCGATGCTGTTCCGTCCGTGCAGATCGATCCGAGCTTCCCGGTGATTCCTGTGCGTGCTTTGGTCAATCCGGCCTCCCGCCGATTCATTGCTTTCCAGCATGAGGTGATCGGGCGTTTCAAGGCGGGCGAGATCGACCAGAAAACCGCCCAATTGGAAATCGAGCATTATTGGGCCGGAGCGTTGCGCAAGGCGGTCATCGACGGCGATGTCGAGAACGGCTCGCTGATGGCCGGCCAGAGCGTCGGCATGGTGAGCAGCATCCAGCCGACAGCGGAAATCATCGCCGAATTGGTCGATCAGGCGGTTCGGGCGCTGGCGGCGCGCGAGTCTGTCGAGGCGATACTCTGATGCTGCCGAGCGCCAGCACGATCTCGCGACGATTGCTGGGCCGGCTCCGTGACGTGATGGCGGGCGGCGGCACCGCCCAGGAACGTCTTGACAATGTGGTGAAATTGATCGCCGCCGACATGGTGGCGGAAGTCTGCTCCTGCTACGTGATGCGGGCTGGCGAAGTCCTCGAGCTGTTTGCCACCGAGGGGTTGTTGAAGAGCGCCGTCCACGAGACGCGGCTGCGGGTGGGCGAGGGCCTGGTCGGCATTATCGGCGCTCACGCCCGGCCCTTGGCCCTGGCCGATGCGCAGACACATCCGAGCTTTGCCTACCGTCCGGAAACCGGCGAAGAAATCTTCCATTCGCTGGTCGGCGTTCCGATTATCCGGGGCGGACGGGTTATCGGTGTGCTGGTGGTGCAAAACAAAAGCCAGCGGCAGTACACCGAAGAAGAGGTCGAGACCCTGGAGACGGTGGCCATGGTTTTGGCCGAACTGGTGTCCTCGGGCGAACTGATCAACCGGGACGAACTGGCGCCGATCGATGGCAATGCCATTCTGCCGATGCGTCTGGAAGGGGTGCGTCTGACGGCCGGCATCGGTATCGGCGTTGCCGTCATGCATCAGCCGCGTGTCGTCGTCCAAAAACTGGTGGCCGAAGACCCCGAAGTCGAGTTGGCGCGGCTGAAGGATGCCCTTAACCGCATGCGTCATTCCCTTGACCGCATGTTTGAAGCGCAGGACCTGGCCTTCGGTGGAGAGCACCGCGACGTGCTCGAAACCTATCGCATGTTCGCCGAGGATGCCGGCTGGCGGGCCCGCATGGCCGAGGCGATCCAGTCGGGACTGACGGCGGAGGCGGCGGTTCAGAAGGTCCATGAGGACACCCGGGTTCGCATGGGACAGGTCAGCGATCCCTACTTGCGCGAACGCCTGCACGATCTTGAAGATATTGCCAATCGTCTCTTGCACCATCTGGTGCGGGCTGGCGGCGATGGCAGTACCATGCTGGACGCGGAGCTGCCCGAGAACGCCGTCCTGGTTTGCCGGACCATGGGGCCGACCGAACTGCTCGATTATGACCGTCGGCGTTTGCGCGGCCTGGTGCTGGAGGATGGCTCGCCCACCATGCATGTGGCCATTCTCGCGCGGGCCCTCGACATTCCGGTCGTCGGGCGCGTCAAGGACGCGCTCTCGCGAATCGAGGCTTTTGATCCGATCGTCGTCGACGCCGATAGCGGCCAGCTTTTTGTCCGTCCCTCCGATGACATTCTCGACGCCTTCGCTGCCAATGTGGAGGCCCGGGCCGTCCGCATGGCGACCTATGCGGCTATGCGCGACCTTCCTGCCACCACCCGCTGTGGTCAGTCGGTTCGTCTTCTGCTCAACGCCGGCCTGCTGGTCGACGTGCCGCAGCTTGAGGTCACGGGGGCCGATGGTATCGGACTTTACCGGACCGAAATGCCATTCATGACCCGCCCGCATTTGCCCGATGTGCAGGCACAGACGGCGCTTTACTCGAAGATTCTCGATGCCTCGGGCGGCAAGCCGGTGGTTTTCCGAACCCTCGATGTCGGGTCCGACAAATTGCTGCCCTATTGGAACAGCGCCGACGAGGACAATCCGGCGATGGGCTGGCGATCGATTCGCATCACGCTTGATCGTCCGGCGGTGCTGCGTCACCAGTTGCGGGCGCTGGTGCGTGCCGGAGCCGGACGCGAGTTGCATGTCATGTTCCCGATGGTCGCCGAGGTTGCCGAGTTCATCCATGCGCGGGCGTTGCTCGACATGGAGCTTGAACGGCATGTGGCATCGGGGGGCGTTTTGCCGTCGCTGGTTCGCGTGGGCACCATGCTGGAGGTGCCTGCTCTGGCGATGCAGCTTCCGGCGCTGTTGTCGCGTGTCGACTTCGTATCGATCGGCAGTAACGATCTGATGCAATTCCTGTTTGCCGCGGACCGGGGCAATATGCGAATTTCCGACCGGTACGATGTTCTGTCGCCGCCGATGTTGACGTTCCTGCGCTGGATCACCAGGCTTTGTGATGAGGCCGGCGTCTCTTTGTCGCTGTGTGGCGAGATGGCCGGCCGGCCGCTTGATGCGATGGCGCTCTTGGGAATAGGCTTTCGCAATCTGTCGATGTCGGCGCCATCGGTGGGACCGGTCAAAGCCATGGTGCGCAGTTTATCTTTGGCCCGACTGGAAGATTACATGGCTAGCCTCTATGATCTGCCGGACCATTCGGTTAGAGAAAGGCTCCGTATTTTTGCTCTGGATCACGGCGTACAACTTTAGATTGTCAGTTTTGCCGCCGTCATTTGAACGTGTCGCCGGCCTACCGTTGCGTGTCGAGTATCTTTCTTGCTAAGAAAGGTGTGCTGGCGGCGAGGGGTGGAGCAGGCTCACGAAAAGCTAAGGATCGTCGTACCGTGGTAGCTGAAAACCAGGATTTGGGCGAGCCGTCCGGCAGGGCCGGCGGTGTGGGCGTGCTCCTGCGCGAGGCGAGGGTGGCGCGTGGGCAGGATGTTGCTTTCGTTGCCGACGCTTTGCGGATCCGCCAAGCCTATCTGGAAGCGATTGAGGAGGGGCGGTTCGAGGACCTTCCTGGATCGACTTACGCTGTCGGTTTCGTGCGTGGATACGCAGAATATCTGGGACTGGACAGCAAAGAAATCATCCGCCGTTTCCATCAGGAAAACGGTGAATTCAATGGCCGTGCCGAACTGGTTTTCCCGTCGGCGGTGTCGGAGGGCAGCATCCCGACCGGCGCCCTGCTGGGGTTTACCCTGATCGCCGTCGCGGCCGCTTATGGCGCTTGGTATTGGTACCAGTCGCGCGACGCCTCCGTTGCCTCGACGGCGCCGCCGTTGCCGGAACGCCTGGCCGCTTTGATCAATCGGCCAGTTGGCAGCGGATCCGAGCTGGTTCCCGTTGGCCAGGCCGATTCGAGCAAGGTCAACGAGATTCCACAGCCGCCGCCGCCGGCGGCGACTCCGGCTGTGCCGACGGTTACCTCGTCGGCGCCGGCCAATCCTCCGGTATCGTCTGGTGGCGTGATCCGCGAGGATGTCGTGCCGCCGTCCGAGGATGACGAAAGTTCCGTGCCCTCTCCGGCGCCGGCCACAGGGTCCGCCGCGTCCGCGACGGACGCGCCGCCGGTGACTGAAACCAAGCCTGTCGACCCCCGGCCCGCCGAGGCAAAAACGGCCCACGATGCCAGAGCCAGAGACAGCAAGGCTGGCGTCAAGCCAACCGAACCGCCGGCCGATGCGGCAGTGACGCCGGCTGCGCCCCAGACGGCGGATAACAGTGCGCCGGCGGTCGATATCAAAGCTGACGAGACGCGTCCGACGAAAGAACAAAAAAACAAAAAGGCCAGGGACGCCAAGGCGGAACAAGCGAAAGCGGCGGCTTCCGGAGCCGAAGGAACGATCCCCGACGGTGCTGCCAAACCGGCGGAGGCCGTTGAGGGAAAGCCGCTATCGCCGATGCCGTCTGCCGATAGCTCGCCGATTCCGGCATCGGCGGGGACCTCGGGAAAAGGCGTCGTCATGACTGCCCAGGAGGACTGCTGGATCCAAATTCGTGACGCCAGCGGCAAGATCGTGTCGAAGCGTCTGTTGCGAAAAGGCGAGACTTATTCGGCACCTCACCGGCCTGGCCTGACCATGACCGTCGGCAATGCCGGCGCGCTCAATGTGGTTGTCGACGGCAAGGCGATCGGCTCGTTGGGCAGTCTCGGCATGGTGCGCCGTGATGTGTCTCTTGACGCCGACCATCTGAAAAACGGACCAGAAGCGCCGGCGGGAAACGAAAATGGCGCGACGTCCGGCGGGAGCGAGGGTTCGACCACGCCACCACCGGCGCCCAGCGGCGAGTGATGGACCAGCCATCACGACGGTCGTGACCGCGTTTCAAACAGGGCGCCTGTCGGCTGGAGGCTGCTTTGTTCGCCAATCGATTTGCGTTATAACCCCAGCCCCCATTCCTAATAGGCGAGATGGCCATGAGCGTTAGGCCCTACCGAGAAATTCATCGCCGTGTCAGTCGGCAGATTTTTGTAGGCAATGTGCCGGTCGGTGGTGATGCGCCGATCGCCGTGCAGTCGATGACCAATACATTGACCAGCGATCCCAAGGCGACCGTGGCGCAGATCCTTCGGATGGAGGAGGCCGGCGCCGATATCGTCCGCGTTTCCTGTCCTGACGAGGATTCTACCCGGGCGTTGAAGGAAATCGTTCGCCAGGTTCACGTTCCGATCGTCGCGGACATCCATTTCCACTACAAGCGCGCCATCGAGGCCGCCGAGGCGGGAGCCGCCTGCCTGCGTATCAATCCGGGCAACATCGGTTCGGCCGAACGTGTCCGCGAGGTGGTGAAGGCGGCCAAGGACCACGGTTGTTCGATGCGTATCGGGGTCAATGCCGGCAGTCTCGAGAAGGAACTCCTCGAACGCTACGGCGAGCCCTGCCCGGAAGCGATGGTCGAAAGCGGGCTCAGTCATGCCCGCATTCTCGAAGACAACGATTTCTTCAATTTCAAGATCAGCGTCAAAGCCTCTGACGTGTTTCTCGCCGTCGCCGCCTATCACGCACTGGCAGAAGCCTGCGACTATCCGCTGCATCTTGGCATCACCGAAGCTGGTGGTCTGCGCGGCGGCACGGTCAAGTCGTCGATCGGTATCGGTTCGTTGCTGTGGGCCGGCATCGGTGACACTATCCGTGTGTCGCTGTCGGCCGATCCGGTGGAAGAGGTCAAGGTCGGCTTCGAGATACTGAAGTCTCTCGGCCTGCGCAATCGCGGCGTGCGTATCGTTTCCTGTCCGTCCTGCGCACGACAGGGTTACGACGTGGTGAGCACGGTGGCGATTCTGGAGGAACGGTTGGCCCACATCACGACACCGCTGACGCTCTCGGTCATCGGTTGCGTGGTCAATGGTCCCGGCGAGGCGCGGGAGACCGATCTCGGTGTGACCGGCGGCGGCGGCGGAAACCATATGGTCTATGTGGCGGGCAATCCCGACCACAAGATCGACAGTGCCGCCATGGTCGATCACATTGTCGATCTGGTCGAAAAGAAGGCTGCCGCGATCGAGGCGGCCAAGGTCAAACTTTCAGCTGAGTGAGTGGCTTTCAGTGTCAACCTTACAACCGGTGCGCGGCACCCATGACTTGTTGCCTGATGAAGCGCGCCGCCACCGGCTTGTCGAGGAGATTGCCTTCGGTATCGCCCGCCGGTACGGCTTCGGAGAAATCATCACTCCGATCTTCGAGTTTACCGAGGTGTTCTCGCGCAATCTGGGCGAGACCACCGACGTGGTCAGCAAAGAGATGTACAGCTTCACCGACCGATCGGGGGAGAGCCTGACGTTGCGACCGGAAGGAACCGCCGGTGTGGCGCGGGCCTTTATTTCCGGCGGGCTGTCGCAGCACCTGCCTCTCAAGCTGTTTTACCGCGGACCGATGTTTCGTTACGAGCGGCCGCAGAAGGGCCGGCAACGGCAGTTTCACCAGCTTGGCATCGAGCTGCTGGGGATCGAGGGGCCGCAGGCCGACGTCGAGGCGATCACGTTGGCGGCCCACATTCTCCAGGCTTTAGGGTTGAAGGACCACATTACCCTTGAACTGAACAGCCTGGGTGATGCGTCGTCTCGGGCCGCCTATCGCGAGGCTCTCGTGGCCTTCCTGTCCGGACGCAAGGACAAGTTGTCGAAGGATAGCCTGGACCGTCTGGAGCGCAATCCGCTTCGCGTTCTCGATTCCAAGGATGAGGGCGATCGCGAAGTGGTGGTTGACGCTCCTTTGATGGCCGACTATTTGAACGATGCATCCCGACAGTTCTTCGACGAAGTTCAGCATGGCTTGTCCATCGTCGACGTTCCCGTGCTGATCAACCAGCGTCTGGTGCGCGGTCTCGATTACTACTGCCACACGGCCTTCGAATTCACGAGCACCGCCTTGGGGTCGCAGGGAACGGTGTTGGCCGGTGGACGCTATGATGGTCTGATCGGCCAGATGGGCGGGCCCGCCACACCGGGAATCGGTTGGGCGGCGGGAATCGAACGGCTGTCTATGTTGGCGGAGCTTGCCATTGCCGAGGAACGGCCACTTGCGGTGATTCCTATGGGGCCGATCGATGTGGCGCAGGCCTTGGCGCAAAGGCTCCGCCAGGATGGCTTCAACGTTGAACTCGGCTATTCGGGCAATATGAAAAAGCGTTTGGCGCGAGCCAACAAATTGCATGCGCGTGCCGCGGTGATCTTGGGCGAGGATGAATGGAGCCGCCAGGCGGTGGCGGTCCGGGATCTGGACACCGGCCTGCAGGAAGAGGTTCCTCTGGCCGTGCTTGAGGACCGCCTGGCCCGGTTCCGTTAGGGCGATGAACAATACCCCTTACCGTCTTCGGCCGATCATTGTCGGTGCCAACCATCGGTCCAGTTCCCTGGCGTTGCGCGATGCACTATTTGTCGATGATGCCTCGCAGCCGGCATTTCTGGCGGCTCTCAAAGACGCCGGTCTGACACAGGCCGTCGCTCTGTCGACCTGCGATCGGGTCGAGGTGCTGACCATGCACCACGATGCGGCGGTCGCTGAGGCCGTGGTGACCCGGGCGCTTGCCGAACGGGGGCACGTAACGATCGACGGCTTGGCCGGCGAGCTATACACCCTTGCCGATGTGGCCGCGGTCAAGCACTGCTTCGCCGTGACCTCGTCGCTCGACAGCTTGATCATTGGCGAGCCTCATGTTCTGGGGCAGGTCAAGGCGTGCCATCGGATGGCCCGCGACGCGAGTTTGTGCGGTCCGGAAATGGAGGCGCTGCTGGCGGCGGCATATGGGGTTGCCAAACGCGTCCGCAGTGAGACGGAAGTGGGCGAGCGCCCCGTGTCGATTGCCTCGGCGGCTGTGCAATTTGCCCGTGACCTGCACGGGGACTTGGCCGACTGCACCGCCTTGTTGGTGGGAGCCGGCGAGATGGGCGAGTTGGTCGCCGAAAGTGTCCTGGCGGCCGGGGTTCGCCGCATGGTGGTCACCGCGCCGCGGCAGACCCGGGCGGAAGCGGTGGCCGAGAGCCTCAACTGCCATCTCGGGGCTTTCGAGGACTTGCCGCAGCTCCTGGCGGACGCGGATATCGTGTTGACGGCCGTCTCGGGCCGCCAGGCGGTTCTCAATGCCGAGCAGGTTCATACGGCTCTCCGCAAGCGGCGGCGCAAGCCGATTTTTCTGGTCGATGTCGGTATTCCGGGCGATGTCGATCCGGCGGTCAACCGGGTGGATGGCGCCTTTCTCTATGACCTGAACGATCTTGAGCGTTTGGCCCTGGAAGGTCGGGCCTCGCGGCAAGCGGCGGCCCGGGGCGCCTGGTCGATTGTTGAAGAGGAAGTTGTCAGCTTTACCAAGGGGCGCGCGGCCAGAACCGCCGTCCCGGCGATTGTCGCACTGCGAACGCATTTCGAGCAGGTCCGCGATCAGGTCCTGGCGGAAAGCGGCGAGGATGCGGAAAAAGCGACTCATCTCTTGATTGGCCGTTTGCTGCATGAACCGACGGAGGCGATGAAGGAAATCGCCGCTGGCGGGGATGCAAAACGGTCGGAATGGGATGCCGCGGAACATTTGTTGCGGCGCTTGTTCCACCTCAGCGAGAGCTGACCTATTTGGCGTAACCGACGGCATGGGCCGACGGCGACCGATGAGCAGTCATCGTGGAATGAATCAGAGTGGCCATGAATCTCGACCAGACCTTTGATCGGGTCCTTACCCGTCATGCCGAATTGTCCGCCATGTTGGCTGGCGAAGGCGGATCGACCGACGCCCACAGCATTGTCCGCATGTCCAAGGAGCTGGCCGAGCTCGATCCGGTGGTTGCCGGGATCAAAGCCTTGCGGCAAGTGCAGACGGAGATGGACGACGCCGCGCAGATGAAGGATGACCCGGCCGCGGATTCGGACATGCGCTCTTTGGCTGAGGAGGAGTTCTACGCCCTGAAGGAGCGACTTCCGGTCCTGGAGCGCGAGGTCCAGATCGCCCTGCTGCCAAAAGACGAGGCCGACGAGAAAAACGCTATTCTGGAAGTGCGGGCAGGCACCGGCGGCGAGGAGGCGGCCCTGTTCGCGGCGGAATTGTTTCGCATGTACGAGCGTTACGCGGCGCTACATGGCTGGCGGTTCGAGCTTTTGGGCGGTAACGACACCGGGCTCGGCGGTATCAAGGAGGCGACGGCCGGCATTACCGGCCGTGGAGTGTTCGCACGGTTGAAATTCGAATCCGGCGTTCACCGGGTGCAACGAGTGCCGCAAACCGAAGCCGGCGGCAGAATCCACACGTCGGCCGCAACGGTGGCGGTCCTGCCGGAAGCCGAGGAAGTCGATATCCAGATCGACGAAAAGGACCTCAGGATCGATGTGTTCAGGTCGCAGGGGTCGGGCGGTCAAAGCGTCAACACCACTGACTCGGCTGTGCGCATCACCCATTTACCGACCAACACGGTGGTTCAGTGTCAGGACGAAAAGTCCCAGCACAAAAATAAGGCGCAGGCGATGAAGGTTCTGCGCTCGCGGCTCTACGAGGCCGAGAGGGCGGCGCGGGATGCCGAACGGTCGGCCGACCGCAAGGGACAGGTCGGATCGGGGGATCGTTCGGAACGCATCCGGACCTATAATTTCCCGCAAGGACGGGTGACCGACCACCGAATCAATCTGACGCTTTACAAGATCGATAAGGTCATGGAGGGCGAGGCTCTCGATGAGGTGGTCGAGGCTTTGATCGCCGCCGACCAGGCCGCTCGTCTGGCGGAAATGGAATGACGCGTTCCGGCGACATTCTGCTGCATTTGACCGAGCGTCTGCGCTCGGCCGGTGTCGAGCAGGCCCGCCTGGATGCCCGGTTGCTTCTGGCGTATGCCCTGGGGGTTTCCGGGACGGACGTCTTCAGCCATCCGGAACGGGTGCTGTCCGCCGATGACGAGGAGCGCGTGCTGACGGTGGCTGAAAGGCGGATCCGCCGGGAACCGATGTCGCACATCCTGGGACGTCGGGAGTTCTGGAGCATGGATTTCAAGGTGACGGCCGACACCCTCGATCCCAGGCCGGATACCGAGACATTGGTCGAGGCGGTGTTGGAGCGGATTGACGACCGCCAGGCGCCGCTCGATCTGCTTGACCTGGGAACCGGAACCGGCTGTATTCTTTTGGCCTTGCTTTCGGAATTGCCGACGGCCAGCGGCGTCGGGGTCGACGGCAGTTTGGCGGCGTTGGCCGTGGCGCGGGAAAATGCCCGGACGCATGGCCTCAGTCATCGGGCCGGTTTCGTTCTTGGCGACTGGGGGCGGGGAATCGAGCGGCGGTTCGATATCATCCTGTCCAATCCGCCCTACATTCCCGATGACGATATCGACGGCCTCGAGGCGGAGGTTGCCTTGTTCGAGCCGAGGACAGCGCTGGCCGGCGGACCTGATGGCCTGGACTGCTACCGCGCCCTGGCTCCTGATGTTTTCCGCCTTCTCAAGCCCGGCGGGTTCGCCGCTCTTGAGGTCGGGAAAGGGCAGGCTGAGGCGGTCGGGAGCATTCTTGCGCAAAGCGGATTGGATCCTTTGGCGGTTCGCCGGGACCTTGCCGGGGTGGATCGCTGCGTCATGACGGCCAGACCACCGCTAGAGAAAAAATGAAATGTCGGGAAATGAAAAAAAAGTGTTGGAATATCTGAACTTCCCGACTACTTTTGGGTCCGCGCGCGACAGACGAACGAGGCTGCGTTGAGTCTTTTAACTCCGCCCCTCTGAGGTCGCCGTTACCCCACTTCGTCGCCATTTCAGCGCCTGCGGAATTTGGCCGGCAAGACCAGCATTGAAGGGTCTGATTCAATCAACTCTGTGCATGTAGGTACCATGAAACCAGGACAAAACGGCCAGAACGGCAAACCACCGCGTTCCCGTGGCCGAAGCATGAACGGTGGCGGGAAAAAACATATCCCGTCACGAAATCAAACTTATGACAGCAACGGCCCTGATATCCGCATTCGCGGTAATGCTCATCAGGTCCTCGAAAAATACCTTGGTATGGCGCGCGATGCGTCGTCTCAGGGCGACCGAATCTCGGCCGAGAATTATTATCAGCATGCGGAACACTATTTTCGCGTGATCAATAACCAGAACCAGGCCGCCGGTCGTCAGCCGTTGCGTGCCGTGCCAACTCCTGCCGATGATCAGGCGGAAGGTGGCGATCTGGACGGTGAGGAAAACCAAGCCTCCGGCGAAGAAGACGAGTCCGAAGGCGGCGAGGAAAACCAAACCGAAACGGCCAACGCCTGAGCCGGGTTTTCGTGGGAAACCGGCCGGCAAGGGAACTCCATCCCTTGCCGCAGTGGCCGTGTAAGCTATTGAGTTTGAGTTATTATGCCGGATGAACAGGTGGGCAAGAATTGCCTACCTGATTTCTGACGGCTGACCAATAGTATCAAGTATCAATGAGAGCTACTCATCGATGCTTGCTATCAGGCGCTTTGGCCAAAATTCGAGTTTTCCCATCGCCGGATGCGGAACAGATTGGCGTGCGGCACCGGCTGAAAATTCCGCAGAGACGTCGAGGGCTTGCCGAAAAGATATCCCTGCACGTAGTCGCAGCCACAGTCCCTGCAGAAATTGAAGCGTTCCGGCGAGTCGACCATTTCCGCGATGGTTTTGACGTTGAGACGCCGACAGAGTTCCGTGAGGGCCGACAGGAACGCCCTGCCTTTTTGCGCCCGCTCCGCATTGCGGATGGCGCTGCCGTCCAGTTTCACCACATCGACTTCCAGGCTGCTAAGATATTGGAACGAGGCAGCCCCGGCGCCGAAGTCGTCAAGGGAAACACCATACCCCGCCCTGCGAAGCGACTGAATGAAGGTGTTGGCGACCGCCAAATCGGTCATGCGGGAGGACTCGGTAATCTCGAACAGCAGCCTTCCCCGCGTCCAGACATTGTCGCGCAGCAGCTGGTGCAGGCTGTTGACATAGGACGGCTCGCCGACCGAATGCCCGGAAACGTTGACGGCCACGACGACCGGCTTGCGAGAACCTGTGGCAGTGGCCGTCTCTGCCAGCCAGTCGATGACTTTTTTCGCCATCGCCAAATCGAACAGGTGGATCATTCCGGTTTCTTCGGCGAAGCAGATTGTCGGATAGGGCGATTCTCCCGGCTTGGTATTGTGGAACCGGCATAGCGCCTCGTAGTGATGAATTTCGCCGGTTTGAATGTCGATGATCGGCTGCAGCGCCACGCTGAAATGGCCGCCCTCGATCATTCCTTTGAATTCCGTTACTTTTTTTGCGGCTGTCTGGCAGATCGAGCCGATATTGGTCGCCAGGGACTTGATGTTGAAATGCGATCCCTCGGTCTCGCGGAACCTGTTCATCATGTAGAGAAGCCCGTTGGCCAGATCCTCCTCTGCGATCGGCGCCGCCGCTCCGTTCATTCTTACGGTTGCCGTTTCCGCGGTGACGCCAGAGCCGCGCGGATCGGCCGATCTCGTGATATTTTGAATATGGTCGAGAAGGTGGCTCAGGTCCTTTTCCGAATCGTGGAGGACCGAATATTGGCCGTCGGCGACCTCGGCGACGGAATCTCCCGCGACGGATCCCGCCTTGAGCGTGTCTCCGACCTTTTGGCGCAGCCTGTCCTGGTCGTCCTGGTCGAGAGCCCGGCAAATCTGCCCCAGTCCCGGCAAGGCGACGAGGGTCATACTCGTGTCGCTGCCGATTTCCCGCAGTTGCTTGACGCGTTCGGACGCCAGTTGGCTAAAGGTCTGGGCATCATATAGCCCGCTCGCCATCTTATCGGCGTCGTCGCTGCTGGCGGTGGACCAGGTTCGCCGCCGCATGGCGATGAAAAAATTGCTGCCGGCTCCGTCAATGCAATAGCCGGTGACCGACATGACAAACATTCCGCCATCCGGTCTTTTCAAGCGGATGGTGTCGTTGTTCACGCGACCGAAGCGCAACGCGTACTTCAGCATCAGGCTGAACAGCGGCACATCGCTTGGGACTGCCAGATCGTAAATGGAATGTCCGACCAGATCTTCCGGACTTGCCCCGATGAAGGCGGCCGTCGGCCCCGCGGCGAAGACGATATCGAAACAGGGATCGACCTCGAACAACAGATCGGCCCAGCAGAACGCAAAGGCAACGAACCGATCCTTGTCCGTCTTGAAATGAGGTCGGGTGCGCGACAAAGGCCACTCCTCCGATCCGGATTACAATGGTATTCTTATCTGATTTGTCGAGACATTCAATCTGTAAACTTTGTCGGAGATGCAGCAGTAGGGAGCATCGTCTGACGTATGTTTTTCCTCATGTTGTCGATGCTACCGCTTTTTTGTCAGATTTCGACGGATAGTTCCCGCCAGATTAGTCGGGCGGTCTCGGTAACCGGGCGGCGCGGCCTCGCTTGCGCCAAGGCGCGATCGGTCCATATAAAATGCATCCGTGAGGGATTCGCGATGCGGCCTCCAAGAGGAGCTGTGAATCTCGTCGTTGAGGAGGCATGACGGTTATGGAATTCGAGAAGTTCACCGAGCGCTCCAAGGGATTCGTTCAGGCGGCGCAGTCCCTGGCGTTGCGAAGCAATCATCAGCGAATGACCCCCGAGCATCTGCTGAAGGTGTTGCTTGATGATCGCGAGGGGCTGGCCGCCAATCTGATCAAATCGGCGGGCGGCGATCCCGCCAAGGCATTGCAGGCTGTCGAGGCGACGCTTGCCAAGATGCCCCGTGTCGAAGGCACGGGAGCCGGTCAGCTTTATATGGACCCGGCCACCGCGCGGCTTTTCGAGCAGGCTCAGCAGATCGCTGACAAGGCCGGGGATTCCTACGTTACGGCCGAGCGTCTGCTGCTCGCCTTGACGATGGCCGCCGGAACTCCCTCGGCGAAGGCGTTGAGTGATGCCGGCGTCACCGCGCAGGAGCTCAATCGGGCGATCGAAGGCATCCGCAAGGGACGCAAGGCCAATAGCGCGACAGCCGAAGAGGGCTATGACGCGCTGAAAAAGTACACGCGCGACCTCACCCGGGTGGCCCGAGACGGTAAATTGGACCCGGTGATCGGCCGCGACGAGGAAATCCGCAGGACCATTCAAGTCCTGTCGCGGCGGACCAAAAACAATCCGGTGTTGATCGGCGAGCCTGGCGTCGGCAAGACGGCAATCGTCGAGGGGCTGGCATTGCGGATTGTCAATGGCGACGTGCCGGAATCGCTCAAGAACAAGAAGCTTCTCAGCCTTGATCTCGGCGCTTTGGTGGCCGGGGCGAAGTTCCGGGGCGAATTCGAGGAGCGGCTGAAGGCTGTCTTGAGCGAAGTCACCGCCGCGGCCGGCGAGGTCATTCTGTTCATTGATGAGATGCACACGCTGGTCGGCGCCGGCGCCGCCGAAGGTTCGATGGATGCGTCGAATCTCCTGAAGCCGGCTCTGGCGCGGGGCGAGCTGCATTGCGTCGGTGCCACCACGCTCGCCGAATACCGCAAGCATGTGGAGAAGGACGCCGCTTTGGCGCGCCGCTTCCAGCCGGTGTTCGTTTCCGAGCCGACGGTCGAGGACACCATCTCGATTCTGCGCGGCATCAAGGAAAAATACGAACTCCACCACGGCGTGCGAATCAGCGACGCGGCGTTGGTGGCGGCAGCGACTCTGTCCAACCGCTATATCACCGACCGTTTCCTTCCCGACAAGGCCATTGATCTGATGGACGAGGCGGGGAGCCGTCTGCGCATGGAAGTGGACTCGAAGCCGGAGGAATTGGACGAACTCGATCGCCGGATCATCCAGTTGAAGATCGAACGCGAGGCCTTGAAGAAGGAGCCAGACCCGGCATCGAAGGACCGGCTGGTCAAATTGGAGCAGGAACTGGAGGAGCTGGAAGGCCAATCCACCGACGCGACAGCCCGCTGGCGGGCCGAAAAGGACGCACTCGCCCAGTCGACCAAGATCAAGGAACGGTTGGATCAGGCTCGTTCAGAGGTGGAGATCGCCCAGCGCGAAGGGCATTACGAGCGCGCCGGTGAATTGCTCTACGGAGTAATCCCCGAGCTTGAGCGCAAGCTGGCCCAGGAGGCCGACGGTACGAATGGCAACCGCCTGCTGAACGAGGCGGTGACCGCTGAGCATATTGCCGGCGTTGTATCGCGGTGGACCGGCATTCCGGTCGACAAGATGCTGGAGGGCGAGCGGGACAAGCTTTTGCACATGGAAGACGGCTTGCGCCGGCGGGTCATCGGCCAGGACGAGGCTGTGGTGGCCGTGTCCAACGCCGTGCGACGGGCCCGGGCCGGGTTGCAGGATCCGAACCGTCCGATCGGCAGTTTCCTCTTCCTGGGGCCGACCGGCGTCGGCAAGACTGAGCTGACCAAGGCCTTGGCCGAATTTCTGTTCGACGACGAGCAGGCGATGATCCGCATCGACATGTCGGAATACATGGAGAAGCATTCGGTGGCCCGGTTGATCGGCGCCCCTCCGGGCTATGTCGGCTATGAGGAGGGGGGCGCCCTGACCGAGGCGGTCCGGCGCCGGCCTTACCAGGTCATCCTGTTCGACGAGGTGGAAAAAGCGCACCCGGACGTCTTCAATGTCTTGCTGCAGGTTCTCGACGACGGTCGTCTGACCGACGGGCAGGGGCGGACCGTCGATTTCCGCAACACGGTCATCGTGTTGACCTCCAATCTCGGCGCCGACGTCTTGGCCGGTCAGGCCGACGGTGAGGATTCGGGGGCTGTGCGCCAGCAGGTGATGGAATATGTGCGGGCGGCCTTCCGGCCGGAATTCTTGAACCGGCTGGACGAGATTCTGTTGTTCCACCGGCTTAGCCGGTCGCAGATGGATGCTATCGTCACCATCCAATTGGCCCGTTTGTCGAAACTGCTGATCGATCGCAAGATCGAAATCAATCTCGACGACGCGGCACGGACGTGGCTGGCCGACGCGGGCTATGACCCGGCCTATGGGGCGCGTCCCTTGAAGCGTGTCATCCAGCGCTCTTTGCAAAACCCCTTGGCGACCTTGCTGTTGGAAGGCCGCATCGGCGACGGGCAAGTGGTGCAGGTTTCGGCGGATTCCCGCGGTTTGATCGTCAACGGGCAGGTGGCCGAGGAGGCCGCTGCCTAAAAATATCCCATGTCCCGTCGAGCGTCGCCCGGCGGGACATGAAACGGGTCTTCGAAGCTCCGCCGAGGTCAGCTGTGCCTCTGGCTGTCCTTGATGGCCGCGGCCATGCTGGCTGACGCCATGAGGTTTTCCTGCGAGATCGGGAATACGATCGTCGTGTTTTGCTCGGCGCCGATTTCCTTCAGCGTCGCCAGGGTCCGCAAGGTCATTGCCGCCGGTTGCGTCGACAAAATTCTGGCGGCCTCCGCCAATTCCTCGGCGGCCAGTTTCTCGCCGGAGGCGGTGGCGACACGTGCGCGAGCTCCGCGTTCGGCCTCGGCCTCCTGGGCCATGGCGCGGATCATGCTGGGCGACAGGTCGACGCTGCGAATTTCCACATGGTCGACTTGCACCCCCCATTCCTCGGTGCGGATCTCGATGACCTTGCTGATGGTTTCGTTGAGCTCTTCCTGATTGGCCAGCAATTTATCAAGCGGATATTGGCCGATCGTCGACCGTAGGGTGATCTGTGCCAGTTGATTGATGGCGTTCGGGTAATCCCGAACTTCCAGCAGCGCCTTCCGCGGGTCGCTGATTCGGTAATAGACGACGGCGGTGACCTTGACCGACACATTATCCTTGGTGATCAGGTCCTGCGGATCGATCTCGGCGACCATGATCCGAATGTCGGCGCGCCGCAGGGTCTGAATCCAGGGAATGAGAATATTGAGGCCCGGCGAGCGCGTGCTGGTGTAACGGCCAAGCGTCAGGACGACGCCGCGTTCGAATTGGTTGATGATCCGGACTGTGCTGAGAAAGATGTAGAGAGCCGCAACCACGATGCCCAGCCAAAGGACGATCGTGCCGATGTTTTCCACGAAAAAGAACATTCGCATTCTCCTGGCGACGCAAGGCCTTGACATAGCCACATCGCCGGTAGGTTGGGGGTGGCTTCCGTCACCCGATCAGCGACGCCGAATGGGACGTCAGAATGTGACGCTCATCGTCGTCTGAAACAATCGTCCCGCGTCGATGATCTGCGGCACCGTACCTTGAGTCTTGCCGATCGTCGAATAGTAGGCGTAGCCGCCCAGCAGGTTCGTCACGGCGGCGCCGATCTCGATGCCGTTTTCAAATCTGTAACGGACGGAAAAATCGAGTGTTCCGGTCGGGTGGATCCATTTGTTGAGATCGCTCCCGTTCATGGTGGTGTTGAAAAAACTGCTTCCCCATTCACCATACTGCTCAATGTAATAGCCGGTGTAGCGATAGGAGAGATTGGCGGAAAGCCCGCCCTGGTCATAAAACAGGAAAAAATTCGCGAGCCTGTCCGGGGCACCCTGCATCTGGTTGGTGGCAGACAGATGCGGATCGTTCAGATGGGCGACGCTGTGCTGGAGCGTGACATTGCCGCCGACGCCGAGACCATCGAGCGGCCTTGGCAACCAGAGCAGTCTCTGGCTGGCCGACAGCTCCGTGCCGATGACGTGAGCGCTGCCGCCATTGTTGGGGCGCGTGATGCTGATGGTGCCGGTGTCGGTGGTGTTGCCGGCGGTGAAGCTCGATCCACTGTTGTAGAGGTAGTGCTGGAGCTGTTTGTAATAGCCGGCCAGCGAGACATTGCCGCCGCGCCGATTGTTCCATTCGGCCGAAAGATCGAAATTGGTGGCTTGAATGGCCTTCAGATGCGGGTTCCCCTCGGTGAAGATGAGGCTGCCGTCGGAACCGACATTGGTCTGCATGCCGCCGCCAAGTTGGAAAAAGGACGGTCGTGAATAGCTGGCCCAGACGCCTCCCCGGTAGACGCTGCCCTCGGTCGGACGGATATTGACGAAGACACTGGGTAGCAGCTCGTTGTAAGTGGTGTGGGATGTTGCCCAATGGTGTTGCCGACCGGCCATGTCCCAATAGGTGTTATCGATGCCGGTGTTCTCGAAGCGCAGGCCGGGAACGATTTCGACACACCCCTGTTTGAGATGTGCCATCGCATAAAACGCCGCGACGCGTTCCCAGCCTCGCATGCTGTTGCCGTTATAGTCATCGGGACTAAGCGAATAGAGCCCGGCGAGAATCAGCGAACGGACCTTGTCGCCATTCAGAATGGGGATGGAATAGTCGTAAATTCCCGGAATCACGGACGGCAGAACGCGTTCGACCAGGGGACTTTCCGCCAGTGTCTGGCCTTTCGGTGAGATGGCGATGCTCCAGTCCCGGTCGAACATGGTTCTGTAGCTGGCGACATATTTCGTGCCGAATTGGACGGTGTCGAGCACGCCCCGACCGACGTTGTCAGTGAGATCGATCTGTCCGCCGCCCTTATGTTGCGTGCTCTCCATGATGTTGAGTTCGCCCTGGTTATGCACCGTGTAGGCGCTCAAATCGTTGACCAAAGCCAGTTGCGCCGCCGTCAGAAGCGGAATCGCATATTTGTTCGCATAGGTCAGTCGCAGCGGATTGCCGAGGGCGCCGAGATAAGAATATTGGTCGCTCGGGCTTTCGAGCCCCCAACTGGTCTCGACATGATCCGGTCTGGAATTCTGTCCCCAGCTGTAGAAGATCTCGTAGGCCGCTTTCCATCGGCCGAAATCGGATGTCCCGCCGACGCTGTGGGTGGTCAGTTCCGCCAGTTCCGGGTTGGTTTCGAACCAGTAGTGCAATTGGGCATCGGTCGTCTGGTTCTGCACCAAGCCATCGCCGAGCACCGTTCTTGAGACCAGTCCGCGGCTTTGAAAGCCGATCTGAAAAATGTCCTGCTGAGTGAAGGAATAACCGTAGGTGCTGCGTAGAAATGCCGTGTTGTCGTCGCCTTTCCAATCGAGGCTCAGGCTGCCGCCATAGCGTTCGATATCGCCCTTGGAAAATTCAGGATTGACCCCGCCGAGAACGAGATTGTCGCCGGTCGGCGAATTGGCCGAACCATTGCCCTTGGCGTCGGAAATCCGATAACCGAAATCGTTGGCCTGCCAGTCGAGTTCGCTGGTCACAAAATTATGATGATCGTAGTAGGCCGTTGCATAGACGCCGAACTGGTCGAGAGGACCGAACTTCGTCGCGGTTTCCACCTGTCCGGTGCCGCCGCCGGCATCCAGATTGTAGTCGAGTGCGCGGCTGTCGATTTGGCCGCGCGTATAGATTTTCGTGAAGGATTGGGAGAAGTCGAAGGCGCTGGGCGAGCGAAAGTCGATGGTGCCGCCAATCGCGTTGCCATCCATGTCGGCCGTCGACGCCTTGGTGACGACGATGCGGTCAAGACCAAGCGGCGGCATCAACGCCAGATTCATTTGGCGGCTGTAAGGCATGCTTTGCGCGACATTGACGCCGTTGACGAGGTTGACGTTGAACTCGGAATCAAGCCCCCGGATGCTGACGAATTCGCCCTGGCCGCGTGCGGCTGTGTCGACACCGCCCAGATAGTGGTCGAGCGTGGTCAGCGCGACCGAGATGCCGGGAAGACGGGCCAGCGATTCGGCGACATTGCTATCGGGGGCGCGAGCCATCATGTCGGCGGACAAGACCGCCGTCGTGACGCGCTCGTCAATCTGGCGCAGGGCGGCCGGATCGTGGATCCTGTCCGCGGTGATGGTCACCTCTTGCATGTCTCGGCGGGCCGCGGCCGGCGGTGGCCCGGACGTGGTCGCAGCGGGGGCCGGGGTGGGGGCGGGACGCGCAGCGACCGAAAATGAACCGTTCGGGTGCGCCGTAAAGTCGAGATCGGTTCCCGCCAGAATCTGGCGCAAGGCTTCCGCGACGGTCTCGGCATGATGGCTGCCAGAGGTCTTCTTGTCGCGAACCGCTTCGCTGATGAACAGCAGATTGACGCCGGTTTCCAACGCCAGGCGCTTCAGCGCGTCAGAAACAGTCCCCGCAGAGATGGCTGGAACGGGCATTCCCTCGGCAAGGGCGACGGAATTATTACCGTATTGCGGCAGTAGTGTTACAGCGAGCACCAACAGAAATTCATATCTTGGAAACTTGATGTATTTTCTTTTTTTCTCCAGCCTGCAAACCATTAGGCAATATTGTTGTTTCAGTTTTTACGTGTTTGTTGCTCGTCCGTATTCTGTGGGCTTTCGATAACGAAATTGTTGCCGGCGGTCTTGATAATATGCAGCGGGTGAAGCGTCGATAGCGTGTCGAGGAAGCCGAACAAATCGTTAGTGGCGTAGACACCACTGATTTGGATGGATCGCAAAGCCTCCGAGGAAAGTGTGACCGACACCGGCGTATAGCGCTGGAATTCGGCCAATGCCTCGTCGAGACTGGTGTGATTGAAGACGACCTTTCCGGTCATCCAGGCGCTTTCCTTGACGCCGTCACTCTGCTCGATCCTGACCTTCTCGTCTTCCGTCACTGTTGCCAGGTTTCCCGGCTTGAGTTTGGCCAGGGACTCGTGGCTGGACAGCGTCCGCAATTCCACGGCGCCGCTCGTCAGAAACGTCTGCGTCTGGCGAGGTTCTTCCCTGACCAGAAAATGGGTCCCGGTCACCAGGATCTGCGCGTGCCCCGTATCGACCAGGAAGGGATTCCAGGCCTTGTGAACAACGGTGAAATCCGCCTCGCCGCGCTGCAGGATCACCCGACGTTCCATAAAGTCGTAGACGACGGTGATCGAGGTCCCGGTGTTCAGGCGGATCTGGCTTCCGTCCTCAAGCATGATCTGGCGGCGTTCTCCCACCGCGGTGTCATATTGGACGGTACTGCGGAATGGATGCAAAAGCACGAGAACGGCCAACAGGGCGGCGATCGGCACGGCGAGCGCCAGTCGCACGGGAGTCGTGCCGCGGAAGCGGAAGAGCAAAGATATCCAGTCTCTCCGCGGATCTGTTCTTTCCGCCGACGCCGGAAATCCGGCCAGCTTTCCGGCTTGCCGCCACTGCGTCTCGACGTCTTGCATGGCCCGTCGGTGGTTGGCGTCGGCTTTGAGCCACTGCTGGAATGCTTTTTTGTCGCGGGAGGGGAGGGGGCCGTCCGTCAGCTTCGCCATCCATCCGGCAGCTTCGAACAGGATCCTGTCGTCATTTTCCTCGACGGTCATGATTGTTATGGGTTCCGTGCGTTCCGCGCCAGCTCAAAAAGGGCGCGTTGAATGTGGCGCCCGACGGCAACCGTGCCGATTCCGAGCTTCTTTGCTATCTCCTTATGAGCATATCCTTCAACTCGCGCCATCAAAAAGGCGTCACGGCATTCCGGTTCCAGGCTTTGCAGGACCCGCCAAACCGTTTCAAGCTGTTCGCGTGCGGCAATTCGCGCCTCCGGCGAGGCCTGGGAGAGATCGGCCATGGTCTCCAGTCCTTCATCGATTGGCACATGCATGTCGCGATGACGCACGCCGTCCCGCCTGAATTTGTCGACGATTACGCTATTGGCGATTCGCAAAAGGATCCCCCGCCAACTTTTGACCGGCAGGTCCTGGGAACTTGACGCCAGAAGCCGGGTATAGACCTCGTGGACACAGTCTTCCGCATCTTCACGGATGCGCAGGCGTTTGACGAAGAAGGTTCTCAGAAAGGCGTAGTTCTCAGCCAAAGATGCCTCGTTGTGTGAACCGGCGATCTCGGCGACGGGGTCGGTCTGTGGTTTGGGAACAGGCATGCTCATGTTCTCTACCGTTCGTAACGCATGAGCCGAGGAGTGTGATGATGACGAGAGGGCATCGCTTGAGCGTCCACCACCCCCCGCCGGGCAGAACCATAAGGCGATGCTCTTCCGAGAAGTGTGAAGAATTCGTTGCGGTCAGAGCGGCGGATGTGCGCCGTAGTCTTGGTTTCTATAGTCATGGTTGTGTAGCGGCTTCGTACGAAAGTTTCGTGACAAACCGGAATCTTCAATCCGGCTGCGTCTTCTCTGCTGAACGACAACACAGAGGACGAGACAATGTTTCGAAGCAGACTCAAGGTACTGACGGTGGTGTTGGCTTCGGCCGGACTCGGGGTGGGAACCGCGCAGGCGGGAACCATCGTCGGCACCATCGCCGATGGCGCTTCCGGAAAATCGGTATCGGCCGCCACGGTGTCGGTGGCTGGAACCTCTCTTTCGACGAAGACGGCGGCGGATGGAAGCTTCGCGCTGCCCGACCTTCCCGAGGGGAGTTATACCGTCACCGTCGAGCATCCCGGTTATCAGGCGGGAACGATCAAGGTGAACGTCTCGAAGGATGGGCCGGTCAAGGTCAAGTTCGCCGCTCACCTTCGTGCCGGTTCCGTCGAGGAAATCGTCGTTGAAAGCGATCGCGACCGGGATCGCGCGGCCACCGCTGAATTACAGGCGTCCAATACGGTCAGCGTTCTTTCTGCCGAGGATTTGGTCCGCAATCCGGTCAACAATGTCGCTGAAGCCCTGAGCCGCCTGCCCGGCGTCAATGTGATGAATTTGGGAACGGCGACCACCAATTCGGTGGCCATCGACAGTGCCGGCCGTGGCGTCGGCAACTATGTCGGCATCCGCGGCATGAATTCCGAATACAACATCAACCAGATCAATGGCGTCGACGCCGCCCAGGGACAGCCCTTCAGCCGGCAGGTCGAGCTCAGCCTGCTGCCACCGACCGGTGTCGACAATATCGTCGTCAGCAAGACCTTCGGCGCCGACCAGGACGGCGATGCCATCGGCGGCATCGCCGATTTCCGCATGCCGACCGCCTTCGACTTCGACAAGCCCTATCACGCCAGCGTCTCGGCGTCGGGCGTCATCGAGGGGCGGGCCCGCGATTACCACCAGGATGGCCTGGGCGATAAATTCGCCGCCGATCTGGCGGCCAAGGTCGGCGACAATCAGCAACTGGGTGTCTACTTCGGCACCTATTACGATCACCGCGCCTTTGCCAACAGCGAGGCTGGCGGCATCTATCCGGCGCAGACCAACGGCATGTGGGCCTGGGCGGTGGCTGACGCCAACGGCAACAATCCGGCCGGCATGGACCCTATTCGCAATATCGAGCTGACCGGCCTGGATGCCGGTTACACGACGGGCTTCACCGAACGTTACGGCACCAACTTTTCTCTCGACTGGAAGCCCGACGATGTCACCTCGGCCTACACGCGCTTCACCTGGGCGCATGCCTATACGCAGCAGAACACCTATCAGAGCCAGATCTACGCGGCAAATGTCGGAAAAGGACAGTCCGGGGGGACGGAAATGGGCTCGACCGGCCTCTACACGCCGCTCATCAACGGCGTCCGGTCGCAGTACTGGTACGAGACCAATCCGGAGATCGCCGAACTCGGGACCTACCAGATCGGTGGTCAGAAGAAGATCGACAATTGGACCGTCGCTCCCAACCTGTTCTTTAGTTGGGGCGAAAACGATCGTCCCAACCACATCGAGATTTCGGCCCGCAATCACGAGGTCGCGGCGGGAATTCCCTACGTCGGATCTCAGTTGTTCGGCTATTCGGACGGCTTTGCCCAGCCGCTTCTGACATCCTCGCAGATCGCCAATTCGGTTGCCGATGTCGCCAACTATGGCATTCGTCGCGCCGGCCAGTTAAGCGAGGAATTCAGCAGCCAGTTGAAGGGCGGTGCCAAGGTCGACACCACCTATGACGTGCATGAGGATTGGTTCGACGACGTGAAATTCGGCGTCAAATACCAAGACAGCTTTCGTCAGCACACCTTTCGTGACTGGACGACCGCCAAGCTCTTCACGACCGACGCCAACGATCCGACCATCGGCTCGTTGGGATTCCTGAGCGGCTCGATCGGCTCGGTCTATCCCGGCCAGTATAACTGGGGGATTCCGACCATCGACCAGAGTGCGCTGTTCGGCTTTTTCAAATCACATCTGGCCAACCAGCCCTCGGCTTTCGACAGTTGCAGCGACAGCTACAGCTATACCAACAATTGGAACTGCAACACGCAACGGGCCACCGAGGCTGTTACTGCAAGCTATCTCATGGCGGATTTCAAGTTCGGCAAAGTCACCGTCACACCGGGCCTGCGTTTCGAGCACACGGATATCGAAAACACCTTCTGGGTGGTCGACAGCAACGCGAACGGTCATTGGGGAAAAAGTAACACCACCTACGATTTGCCGCTTCCCAGTCTGCAGGTCAACTGGCGGCCCGACGAGGGGACGGTCTACCGCGGCAGTATTTCGGAAAGTTATACCCGGCCGGCGTTTTTCCAGTTGGGTGGCGGCGAAACCATCCAGCAAAACGATAACGGCACAGTCTCGATCACCAGGGGAAACCCCGATCTGAAGCCGATCAAGGCGATCAATTACGATCTGTCGGGCAGTTGGAGCAACACGCATGGCGGCAGCGCGACGCTGGCCGGCTTCTATAAGCAATTGAGCGATTACATCTATGACAACAACAGCCAGAACAGCTTCGTCAACGCGGTGACCACCAGTTCCGGCCTGTCCCTCATCTCGCAGCCGACCAACGGCGGGTCGGGGCATGTGTATGGTCTCGAACTGGGGGCGCGTCAGAAATTCCAGAATATGCCAGCCCCGCTCGACGGCTTCGGTCTGGCTGGTAACGTGACCTGGGAACAGTCCGCCGTGCATCTCAACGCATCCGTGCTCAACGCAACCGAACGGATGCAGAATCAGCCCACCTGGATGTTCAATGTCGAAGGTTTCTATGAGAAGGACGGTTATTCTGCGGGCATCAGCTACCAGTACAAAGGTGCCTATGTCACGCAATATGGGGTGCTGAACAACAGTAGCGCCTTCGATGAATGGGTGCGCGAATCCGACCAGGTCAATCTGCACGCCGGTTATGACTGGGGTATGGGGCTGAGAACCGATGTCTCGGTCGATAATCTGCTCAACGGCCACAGCTTCTACGCGACCCTTGGCAAAAACTCGACGGTGATCGCCGACATCGTCGATTCCGGGCGTACCTTCATGTTGACGACAAAATACACCTACTGAGTCCAAAAAAATGAGAGAGCGGCTTCGGTGGTTTGCGCTGGAGCCGCTGGTTCTTTCGTGACAGCCCGAGGTTTCGATGCATTGGTTTTTCCGCTCGACCAGGAACGTGTTCGTGGTCTGGTGTCTATTGGGATTGTTTTTCGCTTTTCCGCTCTATGCGCAGTCCGCTCCGCCGAAGATCGGGCACGTCTTCGTCATCATGCTCGAGAACAAGGACTACGCCGACACCTTCGGGCCGCAATCGGCGGCCCCCTATCTGGCGAAAACCCTGCCGGCGCAAGGGGCGCTTTTGACGCGATTTTACGGTATCGCGCATTTCAGCCTGCCCAATTACATCGCTCTGCTCAGTGGTCAGGCGCCTAATCCTCATACGCAAGGGGACTGCGAAACCTACGTCGAGTTTACGCAAACCGGGATGACGGCGGATGGGCAGGCGATCGGCCACGGCTGCGTTTATCCGGCGTCGGTCAAGACCATCGCCGATCAGTTGGCATCCCGTAAGTTGCGCTGGAAAGCCTATCTTGAGGACATGGGGAATAATCCCAAACGAGAGGCGTCGAGCTGCGGACATCCGGCGATCGCCACGGAAGATGGCACCCAGGTGGCCGAGATCGGCGACCAATATGCGGCGCGGCACAATCCCTTCGTCTATTTCCATTCGATCATCGATACGCCCGATTGCGCCGCCAATGTCGTCGCTTTGCCGGCGCTCGCCGCCGATTTGAGATCGGAGGCCGAGACTCCCAACCTCGTCTATATCGCCCCCAACCTTTGTCATGACGGCCATGACGGCGGAAGCCCGACGGCGCGTTGTGTCGATGGCGAGCCGGGCGGCCTCGTTTCCACCGATCAATTCCTGAAGCTCTGGGTGCCGCAGATCCTGGCGTCCCCGGCTTTTCGGAGGGACGGCCTGCTGATCGTCACTTTCGACGAATCGGAAGTCCCCGACATCAACGATCAGATGGCCGACGCTTCTGCCTGTTGCGACGAGCCTGTCGGCCCGAATATCAGGCCCGGTCAGATGGTTGGCGGAGCCCGCGATCGCGGGCCGGGAATTGCCGGTCCCGGCGGCGGGAGGATCGGTGCTGTGTTGGTGTCGCCCTTCATCCGGCCAGGGACTGTCTCCGCTCTGCCCTACAACCATTACTCCCTGTTGCGGTCGATCGAGGATATTTTCTCACTGCCCCACCTGGGCTATGCCGGGCAGAGCAATCTTCGACCCTTCGGGAACGACATTTTTGCGCCGTCACCGACGCGGTGACGGTAGCGCCATCGACACCGATGACACTATTCCTGGTCTTGGGAAGAGGCCCGGTCGGCCAGACCTTCCCGGAATTGGGCAAGGCCTATGCCGAAATGCACATAAAGGTCCGGCGAATCGGGCAACGGCAGCCAGTAGGTGGTTATCGGAACGCCAAGGTCGATATTGACGTCGCTGATCGCCACACGTTCCCGCAAAGCCTGGTCCGCCTTGCAGGTCAAGCATTGCGCGCCATTGCCGCCCAGTGTCTCGAAACATTTTTCGCCTTCCGTCCGTCCCATCCGTCGGGCCGCCGCATTGGCCGCGACGATCGTGTGATCGTTACGCACCAGCAAGGTCGGTTCGGAAAACAATTCCCACATCAGGTCGAATGCCTGCACGTAAGCTGTATCATCCATCAGAGAGTCCTCGTAAGGCGATCGCTGCCGGTTACCAGACGATGACGTCCGTCCCGGTCATTTTATTGCGAGCTCCGATCTATTTTTTTGCGGGCCGGCGATTGCGCTGCGAATCCCCGTGTCACGACAAGAGCGAAGCTGCTCACGCGGGGTCTGTGGCCTCTCCGAACAACATGCATTCCCCGTGCAGACGGAATGCGCGCTGTCGTCGCCTATTTGGAAGAACTGTCGCCCCTGTTCAAAGCCAGCTTGTTGCTGACGGGAGTTTGGGCGAGCAACGTTCCTTGTTCCTTGATGGTGGAAAGGAAACGGGCCAATTCCTTGCCGGCCAGCTTGTTGCCGGACTGGAATTTCACGCTCATCGGGTTGACCTGCTCGTTGTGCACCAGGATCTCATAATGCAAATGTGGCCCGGTGGCACGGCCAGTGGCGCCGGAAAAAGCTATGGTTTGTCCCTGGTCGACGCGTTTGCCTGTCCGGATTCCCTGAGCAAACCGCGACAGATGCGCGTAGGCGGTCGAGTGAACGGCGTCGTGCTTGATGCGGACGTAATAGCCGTAGGAGCCGTTGGCGCCGGCATAGTCGATGACGCCGGCACCGGCCGCCATCACCGGTGTGCCGGTGCTTACCGCGAAGTCGATACCTTTGTGCATCTTGCTGAACCCGAGAATCGGATGCATGCGCATGCCAAAGCCTGAGCTGATCCGGGCGCCGTCGACCGGAGTCCGCAGCAACGCCTTGCGGACGCTTTCGCCTTTGGGATTGTAGTAGTCGGCGGTGCCTGACGAATCCACATAGCGATAGATCGGCATGGCTTCGCCCGACAGGGTCAAATTGGCATAAAGGATGTTGCCGTCGCGGACGACCTGTCCCTTCTTGTCGACAAAGCGCTCGAACATAATCTCGAAGCCATCGCCGGGCTGGATATCGCGCTGAAAGTCGACATCGTAGGAAAAAGCGCGAATCATTTCCGCCAGAATTGCCGGGGGGACGCCTTGGGCCGAAGCGGTTTCAAACAGGCTGCCTTTGATGGTTCCACCAAAACGGGCCACCTGACGCGAAACCTCGCGTTTGGTCTCGCTGGCGGAAAATCCTTCCTTGTTGCGTTTGGCCGAGACCTGGCGTCCGGCGTCGGCTTGTAAAGCGACGGCATCGAACGGCCCGGCGCCGATACCGTCGGCCGGGCGTGAAAAGGTCACCGTCACTTCCTGACCTATCTTCAGCGCCTTCGGATTGTAGACGCCGCTCAACGCCTCGATCGCTTTGGTCGCCTCGGTCCGTTCGACACCGGCTTTCAGCAGCAGATCGACCAGGGTGTCGCCTTGCTCGGCTTCCACGACGGTCTGGATCGGGTGAGATGCCTGGTCTTCGATCTCACTATCGGCGCGCGGTTGGGCGGCTATCTGGTTGGCGGGGGCCGGTTCGGTCTCGAGCTCGGGTGGCGGCGGCGGTGGCGACGGTGGTGGGGCTTCGGTCGCCAGTTGCGTCTCGGGGTGATGGCGCCATCCGTTACCGATGGCCAATGCCACGGCGGTCAGGGCGACGACCGCCGTGGCGGTCATCGCCCGGCCTGATGTCGATCGCGGAAAACGCATGCCTTCTCCCTTCCAATCACCCGTGCGGGCCTTTCGCGGACCAGCGAGGCCGCCTGGACAGGGAATTGGACGACGAGATCGCAGGACCGTGCACGGATGCGGGCGATAAGCCGGGAAACATCCGTCCGGCGGGTTGTCAAAACGGTCGACCAGAGTCCCCTGTCGGACTGCTGCGTGAATCGCGGACAATGCCGCGCGACTCCTCATGATTCCGGTTATCTCAGGCTCGGGCGCAAAAGGCAAGCAAGCAACCGGACTGATTTAGGGGGATTGCTCGACCGGCCTATTCCTCGCAGGCGTGGAAAACCAACTAATGGATATCGCGCACCCGCCCGCGCGAGGCCGCCGCCTTGGGAAACTTTGTAAAGAAAGCGACACGGATGGCGTTGACAGCCTCGTGGTAGGGGCGTAGAACGCGGCCTCCCTCAGCGGTGCTTCGGCGTCGACGGGGGACGAACTGGAGAGCGGATTTAGTTTTTCAGTTTGGCGAAAAAAGCCGGTTGACAGCCTCTGGGCAGGGGCGTAGAAACCGGCCTCCCGCAACGAGGCAGGTTGCTTTGAGGCGGTACGGCGGAGGGTTCCGAAAGGCCCCGAAGTTGTTGAAGAAAAAAGAGTTTGACACGCTGTGGCGGGTTAGCGTATAAGCCCGACCTCCCGAGTGAAGCGAGAGCGACACGGTGGGATAGGAGACGAAAGTTTCCGCTGCTGTTTGACAAGTGAAGACGATGGAAGGGATGCGCAGGCGGCGAGGAGTTCATGGGAGCTCTCAGCTAAACCTCCGTATCTCGTAGAGTAAGCTCTAACGTGAAATGTAGGCTTGGACGAGCTCCGTCGGTTGACTTCGGTTGACCAAATTAACTTGAGAGTTTGATCCTGGCTCAGAACGAACGCTGGCGGCATGCCTAACACATGCAAGTCGAACGAAGGCTTCGGCCTTAGTGGCGCACGGGTGAGTAACGCGTGGGAATCTACCCAGCAGTGGGGAATAACGACGGGAAACTGTCGCTAATACCGCATACGCCCTTCGGGGGAAAGATTTATTGCTGTTGGATGAGCCCGCGTCCGATTAGGTAGTTGGTGGGGTAAAGGCCTACCAAGCCATCGATCGGTAGCTGGTCTGAGAGGATGATCAGCCACACTGGGACTGAGACACGGCCCAGACTCCTACGGGAGGCAGCAGTGGGGAAT
>JARLJB010000241.1 GCA_031291415.1 Telmatospirillum sp. | reverse complement strand
CGGCGGATGCCGGCGCCCGGCGCTTGAGGGACATTTCAATAACGGAGCGGGCCTCGCCCGCGACTGGGCCGTTGAGGCCCCGCGCGACGATTCGCGCGTAAGCCAAGCCGGCGGACGCCGGCGCCCGGCGCTTGAGGGACATTTCAATAACGGAGCGGGCCTCGCCCGCGACTGGGCCGTTGAGGCCCCGCGCGACGATTCGCGCGTAAGCCAAGCCGGCGGATGCCGGCGCCCGGCGCCTGAGGGACTCCTAAATATTAAGCCTTCAACTTGTACCCGGTGCGGAACATCCGGTAGGCGACGGTTCCCAGCAGCAGATTGATCGCCGCGACGACCAGTATCCCGGTGCCCAGTGCGCCGTCGGCGTGGTCGATGAAACCATAGCGGAAGCCGTCGATCATGTAGAAGAAGGGGTTGGCGAGGGCGAACAGGTGGAAGCCCTCCGGCAGGCGGTCGATGGAATAGAAGGTGCCGGACAGGAAAGAAAGCGGCGTGACGATGAAGTTGGTCACCGCCGCCATGTGGTCGAATTTATCTGCCCAGATGCCGCCGATCATGCCGAGCAGCGAGAGCATCAGCGAGGCCATGAGGGCGTGATAGACGATGTATCCGGGGTGTGTCAGCGGCAAAGGCACGAAAAAGGACATGGTCAGCGCCACCGCGACGCCGACCACCAGGCCGCGCATGACACCGCCCAGCGCGAAGGCTAGCGTCAGTTCGAGGGGCGACAGCGGCGGCATCAGCACGTCGACGATGTTCCCTTGCACCTTGGCGATGATCAGCGAGGAGGACGTATTGGCGAAGGCGTTTTGTGTCATCGCCATCATCACCAGACCGGGGGCGAGGAACTGAGGAAAGGGCACGCCGCCGACGTCGACCGAGGCCCGGCCGATGGCCAAAACGAAAATCGCCAGGAACATCAATGTCGTCACGACAGGGGCGACGATGGTCTGGAAATAGACCTTGAGAAAACGACGGACCTCTTTGGCGGTCAGGGTCCATAACCCCAGCCAGTTGATGCAGCCGAGGCGGCGGGGACCGAGCGAGGGCCGTTCGGAGCGGAGCGGAGCGGGGCTCTGGGGATCGATGATCATCATGGTGCGGCGAAATCTGCGCTATGCTGCGCCAATGAGCAAGACCCCACCGCCGAAGCGCGTCACCAAGACGTCCCTGGAGAATGCCGCCCTTCACTATCTCGAACGTTTTTCGGCTTCGGCCGAATCCTTGCGCCGCGTCTTGATGCGCCGCGTCGTTCGGGCGGCGGCGGCGCATGGCGACGATCCCGAGGACGGCGCCGCCATGGTCGAGGCGCTGATCGTCCGTTATCGTGACACCGGACTGCTCGATGATCATCGTTTTGCCGAGGCCAAAAGCCAGAGTCTGCTGCGCCGGGGGACGCCTCTGCGGTCGATTCGCCAAGCGCTGTGCCAGAAGGGCGTCGATGCCGATCTGGTCGATACGGTTCTCGGCGATCTGCGTGACGAGTTCGCCCTGCGTGGTGATGAGGCGGATCTTGCCGCCGCTCTTGCTTATGTACGCCGCCGTCGTCTGGGGCCTTATCGTCCTGCCGATCTGCGGGCGGCATATCGGGACCGCGATTTGGCCAGTATGGGGCGGGCGGGGTTCTCCTGGCAATTGGCTCGCCGAGTGATCGATGGCGAAACGGAATGAGCCGCCGCGACGCTCAGCCCACACGGCTTTCGAGCCCACCGGAGCGCAGGCGTCATATGAAACCTTGGTGCCTGTCGTTGGTCATGGTTTTTCTGTCACATCTTCCCGTCATTCCCTGGCGCTGATCTAAGGGGTTGACGACTACAGAATGCCCGCAGACGACCCTTTGAAGGAACTGACGGCCGCCTTTAGGACCCGGCGGCGCCTGGCCAAAACGGCGGCACCAATGTCCACACGATTGCCAGGGTTTCTGGGCGTTGGATTTTGCGACAGGATTGGGCTACTACTAACCGCTTTGAAACTTGGGAAATGGGCTATGTCAGGCGAGATGACCCTCGACAAACTCCGGCAGGAAATCGACCGTATCGATGATGCGCTGCATGATCTCTTGATGCAGCGGACCGACGCGGTCGAGCGGGTCGGTGCCTTGAAGGGGGCCGAAAACACCACTTTGCTGCGGCCGGGGCGTGAAGCCGAGATCATTCGCCGGCTGGTGGCGCGCCACCATGGCCATTTTCCCAAGGCTGCCTTGATGCGGATATGGCGTGAGATCATCGGTAGCATGATCGGTCTGGAAGGCGAGGTTTCCGTCGCCGTCTACATGCCTGATCGCGGAGCCGGCTATCTTGAGCTGGCCCGCGACCATTACGGATCGATACTGCCGATTACTCCCTTGCGGTCGGCCGGGCAGGTCGCCAAGGCCGTGGCCGACGGCAGCGCCACGGTCGGCATCATGCCGATGCCTGATCGCGAGGATGTCGAGCCCTGGTGGATCAGCCTGATGGGCGACAGCCCCGATCTGCCACGAATCATCGCCCGCCTGCCCTTCGCCGGACCAGGCCCCAGTCGGGGCGAGGGCCTTGAGGCATTGGCCATCGGCCGGTTGTTTCCCGAATCCACCGGTTATGACCGCTCCTGGCTCGCTATGGAAACCACGCCTGACATCAGTCGGGCGCGTCTGCGGTCCGTCCTCTCGGCCGCCGGCATTGAACCGACGATGCTGGCCGCCACTCACCGGACCGAGGAAAACTGGCTGCATCTGGTCGAGGTTTCCGGTCATCAGGAAGCCGACGATCGGCGTATCGCCCGATTGGTCGAACGCAAACAGCCGGTGCTGCGTGCCGTTCTCCTCGGTGGTTATCCGGTTCCCTTCAGTCCGGAAGATCTCGCTGACTGAATTACCCAAGACAAGAAGATCATCATGACATCTCCCGCACCGCGTCCGGGCATTCTGGACATCAGTCCCTATGTCGGCGGACGATCCACGCTTTCCGGAATGGATCGCGTTATCAAACTTTCGTCCAATGAAGGCGCTCTTGGTCCCAGCCCCAAGGCAATGGCCGCCTATCGCGCCATTGCGCCGGAAATGCACCGTTATCCCGACGGTCACGCCGGGGCTTTACGGGAAACCTTGGCATCGCTTCATGGTTTGCACGCCGAGCAGATCGTCTGCGGCGCCGGTTCGGATGAACTGCTGCAGCTTTTGGTGCGCGGTTATGCCGGACTGGGCGATGAAGTGGTGTACAGCCGGTACGGATTCCTCGTCTATCCGATTGCCGCCATGGCCAGTGGCGCGACGCCCGTGGTCGCCGAAGAGGCTGATTTGACTGCCTCGGTCGACAATCTGCTGTCGGTCGTCACACCGCGAACCAGGATTCTTTTCCTCGCCAACCCGAACAATCCGACCGGCACCTATCTGCCGATCAGCGAGATCAAGCGGCTGCGGGATGGTTTGCCTGAGCATGTGTTACTGGTGCTCGACGCCGCCTATGCCGAGTTCGTCGACCGTAACGACTACAGTTCCGGTGCCGAACTGGTCGACGCCTATGACAATGTGGTGATGACCAGGACCTTCTCGAAGATCTATGCCATGGGTGGCTTGCGGCTTGGCTGGGGATACTGTCCGCCGGCCGTGGCCGCCGTGCTCAATCGCGTCCGTGGTCCGTTCAATGTGTCCTCGCCCGCACTGGCGGCCGGTCAGGCCGCGGTCGAAGACAAGGCCTATGTTGAGTTGGTTCGTCGTCACAACAGCTACTGGCGCGACTGGTTTACCGAGGCGGTGGGACGCCTGGGGCTGACGGTGGTGCCGAGCGTCGGGAATTTCGTTCTGGTCCGCTTCCCGAAGGAGCCGGGCCGCAACTCCGCAGCTGCCGACGCCTTCCTGCGGTCCAAGGGGATTATCGTCCGGCCGGTGGCCTCTTACGGATTGGACGAATATCTGCGGGTCACGATCGGTCGCGACGATGAAATGCAGGCCGTGGTACAGGCTTTGATGGAATTCCAGGGGGTATGATGGCCGGACTGTTCGACAAAGTCGCGATCATCGGCATCGGCCATATCGGGTCGTCGCTGGCACGGGTGATCAAGCGCGACGGACTGGCCGGATCATTGGTGACGCTCGAAAACAATGCCGCTCATCGGGCCAAGGCCCTTGAGCTCGGGATTGTCGATGAGGCCACTGACGACCCCGCCATCGCAGTGACCGGCGCCGATCTGGTCGTTCTGGCGACACCTGTCGGGACCTACGCCGGTCTGGCGCAAGCCATCGCGCCGTTTCTGAAACCAGGCGCCATTCTGAGCGATGTCGGCTCGGTGAAGATGGCCGTGCTTCGCGACGTCTTGCCGCATCTGCCGGACGGCGTGTCTTTCGTTCCCGGTCATCCGATCGCCGGCACCGAGCATTCCGGGCCGACGGCCGGTTTCGCCGAGTTGTTCCGCGGCCGCTGGTGCATCCTGACGCCGCCGGCCGGCACCGAGCAGAGCGCCATCGACAAGGTGACGGCGCTTTGGCAATCGGCCGGCAGCACGGTGGAGATCATGGAGGCCAGCTATCACGACCGGGTGCTGGCCATAACATCGCACCTGCCGCATCTCATCGCCTATACGATCGTCGGCACGGCCACAGATCTCGAGGCGTCGCTGCAACAGGAAGTAATCAAGTTTTCAGCATCGGGCTTCCGCGACTTCACCCGTATCGCCGCATCAGATCCGGTCATGTGGCGCGATATCTTCCTCAACAACCGGGAAGCGGTACTCGACGTGCTGCAGCGGTTCACCGAGGATTTGACCGCTTTGCAGCGGGCCATTCGCTGGGGCGAGGGCGACAAGCTCGAAGAGCTGTTCACCCGGACCAGGGCGATCCGCCGCTCGATCATCGATGCCCGCCAGGCCTGACGTCCGGCCGCGACATCTCGTGTTCTGACACATTCGATGATTCCGAAGTTCCACCCCACCCCAACCCCTCCCCATCAAGGGGGGGGCTAAAGAGCAACGGCTCCCTCCCCCTTGTGGGGAGGGCTGGGGTGGGGGAATTGCTGGGATTCATGCGTTTGCGTCGGAACATTAGGTGTCCGGAGGGAAGGGCAGCGGCTGATTCAGATGGTGCTGTGGGTTTCGGCGGCGGCTGAGACGATGATGTCGCCGAACTCGCGCAGGAACACCGATCCCTTGACTGTTCGCTGGATCAGTACGCTGCGCCGGTCGGTCTCATCGACCTTGCGCCGGATCAGACCATATTCGCTGAGACGATCCAAAGCCCGCGTGATCGCCGGCTTGGAAACGTTGAGCGCCGTGGCCAGTCCACGGACTGTATGCGGCGGCGGGGTCATATAGACGGTCAGCAGCAAGGCCATCTGACGCGCCGACAAGTCGGGGGCTTCCCGGCGAACACTCTCAACGATTGCACCGCGCCAAAGATCGAGAGCCTGAACTGCGTTGAGATCGACACCCATGATTCATCCATTTCGTTCCGCGCACGAAATTAGCCGAGCCTAGGCCCGGCGGCAATCCTCATAAGGGGTGGCGATGTGCGATCATGCGATATAATGCGCGGATCGCCATCGCCTCACCCCCTTCCGGACGCCCCGGGCGGGCTGTCGGGTTCCAGGCGAAGATGTCAAAATGAACCCAAGGAGTCGCAGGCGAAACGAATTCCTGCAAAAATAACGCGGCGGTTATGGCGCCCGCGTAGGCGGTATCGGACGCGTTATTGATGTCGGCAATCTTGCTGTCGAGAAGGCGTCGATAATTTTTCCATAACGGCAAACGCCAAATCGGGTCCTTGGCGTCGTCGGCGGCGGCCAGAATGTCGGTGGCCAACTCGTCGTTGGGGCTGAACATCGCAGGCAGATCGGGGCCGAGAGCCGTCCGCGCGGCACCGGTGAGTGTCGCCAGATCAATCAAGAGGTCGGGTTTTTCGCGATCGCCTTCGGCCAAAGCATCGGCCAGGATCAAGCGGCCCTCGGCGTCGGTGTTGCCGACCTCGACGGTCAGACCCTTTCGGGTCGACAGGACGTCAAGCGGACGGAAAGCGTTGCCGGAGACTGAGTTCTCGACCGCCGGGATGAGAACGCGCAACCGCACGGGGATTTTAGCGGCGACGATCATCGACGCCAAGGCAAGGACATGGGCGGCGCCTCCCATATCCTTCTTCATCAACTTCATGTTGGACGCGCCCTTGAGGTCGAGTCCACCACTGTCGAAGCAGACGCCTTTGCCGACCAGCGTGACCTTGGGGGCATTCTCGTCGCCCCATTTGAGGTCGATCAGACGCGGGGCGCGCGTCGAGGCGCGGCCGACCGCATGGATCGCCGGATAACCTTCCTGCAACAGGTCATCGCCGACGATAGTCCGGATTTGACCGCCGGTCCGCAGGGCCAGGGCCGATGCTGCGCCGGCCAGTTCCTCCGGCCCCATGTCGGCCGACGGGGTGTTGACTAGGTCGCGCACCAGGCATTGAGCCTCGACGGTGAGCACGACCTGATCTCGCCTTGCTGCCGCCGGCCAGACGAGGGTAGGCCAATCACGACCCTTGCGGCTTTGATAGCGGATGAATTGATAGCAGGCCAGACTCCAGCCGACGGCGGCCCAATCGGCATCGGCCGCATCGAGGGCGGTGGCGATGCGATAGACGCCTTTGGGCAATTTTGCCGGCAGATGGGCCCACGTCCAGGGATCGTCTTCATCGCGTCCGAACAGGACGCGGTCCAGGCGCCCGTTCGCGCCGGGCAGCAGGCAAATGTGGCCGGCCTCGGCGGTAAATCCGCTGGCCTCGACCCAGGCGGCAACATCGGCTGATTCGCCCGCCAGCCACTCTTTGATAAAGCCGCGCGACAGCGGAACGATCGGGATGGCTGTCGTTGATTCTTCGGTCAGATACTCTCGCACGATGTGCTCCGCCTGGTGTGTCTGTTCGTTCGGCATTCCGGTCCGCGACCTGCGACCGCCTGTTTTATACCAAGTTTCGGTGATCGCAACCGATCACCGACCTCATGCGTCGGGCGGGACGCGCCATCTCGACAGAATGGCCAAATCGACCGGGGATGGGAAGGGAGTCTTGCCGCCTGGACCTGCATGGCTATGATGCCTCGTCGCATGGATAGAAAGGAAAGATCATGGCGAATCTCGTCCTCGTCGTTGGAAGCAAACGGTGGTCGTCCTGGTCACTTCGACCCTGGCTGGCTCTGAAGCAGTCCGGATTGGCTTTCGACGAGGTGTTGATCGAACTCCGCCAGCCCGACAGCAAGGCCAACATTCTTGCTCATTCGCCCAGCGGCTGGGTCCCGGTCTTGAAAAACGGCACTTTGACGGTCTGGGATTCCTTGGCGATTTGCGAATATGTCGCCGAATTGGCCTGTGCTGTGCCGTTGTGGCCGGAAAATAAGGGGGCGCGCGCCATCGCCCGCTCGGTCAGCGCCGAAATGCACTCGGGTTTTCCGGCGTTGCGCAACCATTTGTCGATGGACCTCACCCAGCGGATAGCACTGTCGTCGATTCCAGACGATGCCAAGGTCGACATCGCGCGGATCCAGGCCTTGTGGAATGATTGTCGCAGCCGTTTCGGGGCTGGCGGGCCGTTTCTGTTTGGACGCTGGTCGATCGCCGATGCCATGTACGCGCCGGTCGTGACGCGCTTCGATACCTATTCTGTGCCCCTCGATCCGGTCAGCGCCGCTTATTCCGCGGCGGTCCTGGCGATGCCCGCCATGCAGGAATGGATCGCGGCGGCGAAGCTGGAAGCCGTTCCAGCCTGACGCTCGGTCCTAAGCCTGAAAGCCCCTCGGAGATGCTCCGGCCTCCGGGGGGCGCTTCCTGTCAGGCGGCGCGAACGTCGCTGAGGAAGGTTTGGACGACCTTCTGAAGATTCTCGGAATAGCGCGAGAGTTCCGTTGCGGCGTTGAGCACGTCATTGGCCGCATGGCCGGTTGAAATGGCCGCATCGCTGACGCCGGTAATGTTTTGGGTGACGTCTTGCGTCCCGGTTGCCGCTTCCTGAACATTGCGGGCGATTTCGTGGGTGGCGGCGCCTTGCTGTTCGACGGCCGAGGCAATCGTTGTGGAAATCTGGTTGATTTCGTGAATTGTGTCGCCAATGCCCTGGATGGCCTGTACCGCCTCCTCGGTTGCGGCTTGCACCGCGCTGATCTGTTGGGCGATTTCGTCGGTGGCCTTGCCGGTCTGATTGGCCAGGGCCTTCACTTCGCCGGCGACCACGGCAAACCCTTTGCCGGCCGCTCCGGCCCGGGCCGCCTCAATGGTGGCATTGAGGGCAAGCAGATTGGTCTGGCTGGAAATGTCGTTGATCATCGCGACGACTTCGCCGATTCGCTGGGCGCTTTGGGCCAGTCCCTGGACAATGCCGTTGGTGTGTTCGCTTTGCTCGCGAGCGCTCGCGGCGACGTCGCTCGACTGATTGACCTGACGTCCGATTTCCCCAATGGACGAGGCCAGTTCTTCCGAGGCGGCGGCGACCGTTTGCACATTGCTTGCCGCCTGACGGGCGGCGGTAGCTACGTTCGACGCCTGCGACGAGGTTTGTTCCGCCGTTGAAGACATATTGGAGGCCGTGGCCTGCATTTTTCTGGCGGCATCGGCCAGAGCCTTGATGATCGAGGCGACGGTGCTGTCGAATCGCTTGGTTATCTGTTCGATGTGGTTGGCGCGCGTTTCGCGGGCCTGCTGAGCTTGCTTCTGTTCTTCCGCCAGCGAGTCGGAACGTTGCATGCCTTCCTTGAACACCGTGACGGCCCGCGCCATGGTTCCCAGTTCATCGCGACGGTCGTCGCCCTCGATCGCCACGGTGTAGTCGCGTTCCGCCAACCGGCGCATTGCCTCGCTCAACCGGACGATCGGCCGCGAGATGCCTTTGTTGGTGAGGACGACCGCCAGACTCATCACCAGAACCAGACTGAGGGCGACGGAGGCATAGGTGATGGCCACGGTGGTGTTGGTGGTGGTCGTCGTATCGGCCGATTCACCATCAAGATCTTTGTCGCTGGCCTGCACAATGTCCCAGACTTCGGCCCGGACCGGCGCCATGGCCGGATTGAAACGGTCGTGCAACAGCGCCAGGGCCTTGGGGTCGTCATTGGCCAGCGCGGCTGCCTGAATTTCATGGATGACGTCGAACAAAGCCTCGTAACGGCGGGTCAGCTCGGTCATCCGGGCGGCCTGCTTGGGGAGCGCCTCACGCGCCTTGCCAACGAACTGCAGCCATTCGTCGTGAACGACTTTCATGTCGGCCACGGCCTTCTTTTTTTGTTCCGGGTTTTGCTCGGCGATTACCGTGTAGGCCAATCGTGTCGTATCGGCGGTTCGAACGTTGGCGCGAAACAACGTGATGGTGCTTTTGACGCCGCTGTCCAGCATCGTGCTGTAGACGTCATCGATATGTTTCATCCGGTTGGTGGCAAAAAAAGTTATCAGAACAACGACAGTGCCGAGGAGGCAGAAAAGACTGATAACTTTTGCCGAGATGCGCATGTTCATGAAGATAGACATACCAAGTCCCCCATAGCGGAAGATAATCAATGGATAATGTCTGTTTATCTCCGCTTAATAATCCGAAACTATACCTGGAATGGCATGGAATCAACGCTCCACATAAATACGACATTTGCATAAACATTTATGAAATATAGTTACGTATAAATATGAAGCGATCCGCTCGCCGATTGTTTCTGTAACTTATCTTGTGTTAAACTGTCGCCGTGCGCGCCAGAACGGCGGCGTCCTCCTGATCCTCGATAGTCCAGCAGAGATCCATCAATGTCCGTATCCGGTCTCTGGTCAGGATGCCTTGGGCCAGACTGGAAAATTTCCCTTCCAGTTGTTCATCGCTCATCGGGTGCAGGACGCTGCCCAGCGCATGCTCGATGTATTTTTCGAACCGGCGGCCGTCCTTCATGGCGACGATGACCCGGACCTGTTCTTCATGAATAGCGGGGTCGATGGTGGCAACGACACGGTCGCGCAAGCCGACGACGACCGGGTCCCTGACGGCACGATCGCTGAACTGGGGTTCGCCGGCGGCACCCTCGACGATGGCGATGGCGGCTGTGTGATAAATGCTGAATTTGCCTTCGAGACCGCGCTGCGGGGTTTTCTTGCCGGTCAGTTCAAGGACCAGTGGATGGACCTTCAACTCGATGCGATCGATCTGGTCGGCAAGAAGCTGATGCTCGTTGCGCAACTGGATACAGGCGTCGATGGTCGGATGAGTCACGATGCCGCAGGCGAAAGGTTTGTAGGTGTTGAGTGAAATCTCGTAGGTTTCGCCCAGTTTTTCGGTGATTTCGCGGAAGTTGTGGGTCGTGCTGAGGACGTTGGCCCAGCCGCGCCTGGCCTCCAACCCCTGCTCGGAGCTCGTGTAGTTGCCTGCCGCGAGAAAAGCCGCGGTCAGTCCGTTCTGGGCCGCCCGACCAGGGTGAAAGCTCTTCGTCATGGTCCCGAACATTTCCCGCAACCCGACCGGCTGCGTCGAGGCCAGGCCGAGCGCCCAGACCATCTGCCGGGTGTCAAGGCCGAGCAGCTTGCCGGCCGCCGCCGCGGCGCCGAAGACGCCGGTCGTTCCCGTGATGTGCCAGCCGATGTCGTAGTGGGCGGGATAGACGGAATTGCCGATACGGCATTCGACCTCGATCCCGAGAACCAGGGCATTGAGAAAGTCCCGACCGGAGACCGGACGATATTCGGACAGGGCAAGAAGGGCCGACGCCACCGGTCCGGCCGGGTGAATGACCGTCTTCAGATGAGTATCGTCGAAATCGAAGATGTGGGAACTGATGCCGTTCATCAGTGCGGCATGCAAGACGTCGAGTTTTTCCGACCGTCCCAGCACGCTGGCCTGCGCCGGTCCCGAGAACGGGGCCAGTGCGCCGATGGCGATGTCGACAGTTTCATGCCTCGATCCTCCGACGGCACAGCCGATCCAATTGAGAAGCGTGCGTGCCGCCTCCTTGCGAACCGGAGCAGGAAGGTCGGACGGTTTTGCCGAAACGACATAGTCGGCCAGGCGCCGGGTGACGTCTTTCGCTGAGGCCTGATCTTCCGCCGGGCGTCGGTCGTCCGCCGACGCGGCTGCGGTCTCGGCCGCCTGGGCGGAGCGCGGAAGGCCGCTTGCCAATGCCGAACCGGCCAAAGCCGATGCACAGAGAAATTTGCGACGGTTCAGTTCGATCATGACGCTTCTCTCTCGATCAATCAGGCAAAAAGGTGTGATTTCTTTTACAATGTAAATTGTTTACAATCTGTGAAACCAGCACAGATTCGGTGTGTTTGCCCGGCTATTCCTCTTCGGTTTGCCGGCACGTCCCGACGGTTCCGGACAGAACCAATTTGCGTCCCGGCGAGGCTCGATTTACCTTCCGATTTCGTCAATGAAAGCCGGATAACAAAGACCATGTTGCCCTGTGACGCCCTGCTGATGATGCAGTCCCGAACCTTGACCGGCTTGGTGCAGGAGGAAATTCTCCGCATGATCCGGGAGGGGGAACTGGAGGCTGGCGCCAAGCTGAGCGAAGTCAGCCTCGCGCAGCGGCTCAATGTCAGTCGTGGTCCCGTCCGCGAGGCGTTCCGCGCCCTTGAGGTTGCCGGGCTGGTGCGGCTGATCAAAAATCGCGGCGTCTTCGTCCGCCGAATCGAGGCCGACGAAGCCATCGAACTTTATGAGATCCGGGCGGGGTTGGATGAGATCGCCGGTCGCCGTCTGGCCCCGATCATCACAGAGGCGCAACTGGCGGAATTGTCCGATTTCGTGACGCGGATGGACCTGGCGGCGGCGGGACCGGGAATCAACGACTACTTCCCGATTAACTTGAAGTTTCATGACCGGCTGATCGAAATGGCCGGGAATGCCAGGCTGCTTTCGCTTTACCGGCGATTGATCGATGAAACCTATCTTCTGCGACGGCGAAGCCTGACCGAAGGCGGTGGACTGGCCTGCTCCAACGGGGAACATCGCGCCATCGTCGCCGCCCTGTCCTCAGGCGACGGCGAGCAGGCCGCGGCCGCCATGCGATGTCATGTGCATAAGGCGCGGGGACGCTTTCTCGACGCGGCACAAGCCACCGACAGCGGGACGCACTAACCCCCGGGCGGCGCAGGCCAATGAATTGACCTGCCGTAAGTCCCTCGGCCCCGGCGGGTGGCGTCGGTCACATTTTCCCGTCATTCCCGCGAAAGCGGGAATGACGGGATAAAACGGACAGAGATGTGTGAATCCGGTAGCCCGCTTGGCCGCCACACCGGCGGGGCTTGGTCAGTGCAGTAAACCGGCTTCCCGGTAAAAGCGCATGGCCCCGGGGTGCAGGGGCAGACCCAGGCCGATCAGGGCGGCCGACGACGTGAGCCCGACGCCTTGCGGCGCTCTTTCGCCCAGCATGGCGATGGTGTGGGGATGCCACAGCGTTTTCGCGATGCCGTAGGCGAGATCATCGGGCATATCGGCGGAGACGACGAAATTCACGCCGATTTCCAGGGTTGGGATGGTTTCTCCGATGCCCTGATAAGTTCCGGCAGCGATGGTCGTCGATGCGAGCAGAGAATTCGCCCGGCGCAGCTTTTCGGCCCCGCCCCCGGCAAGCGGTACCAGGGTGATCGGCAGTACTTTGGCGAGTTCGGCTATCGAAAGCACCGGAATGCCGTCGACCACGAAAAAGGCGTCGAGATCGCCACGTTGCATACGATCGGCGGCAATCGCCGACCCTTGATAGGACGCCTTGACGTCGCTTTCCTTGACGGCCCAGGCGGCGAGGACCTGGCGGGCGTGGACCAGCGTACCGGAGCCTTTGACCCCTAGCGCTACGCGCTTGCCGCGCAGGTCGCGGGGGCTTTTGATCGGTGAATCGGCGGGCACCACCAGATGCAACTGGTTGGCGTAAAGATTGGCTATCGACCGCAGACGCCCGCCCGTCCGGTCCTGGAATGGCGGCTGGCCATTTGCCGCCCAGGCGGCGATATCGGCCTGAACCAAGGCGCCATCAAGGCGGCCGTCGCTGATCGCTTCGACATTGCTGACCGACCCGGCGGTCGCCAGAGCGGCGGCGATCACCCCGGGAATGCCGCAACTGCCGCCGCGCTCGCAGGCGGGCGTTCCAGGTGGACTTGAGATGGCGCCGGCGATCAGGCCGCCGATCTGAAAATAGCTTTCGCCGGCCGGTCCGGTGCCAATGCGCAGGTAACGCGGCTCGCCGGCTTGCGTCGTCTGGGTGACCGCGGCCAGGATGGCAAACAGGAGCAGGCAGGCAACAGCAAGCAGGGCTTCGCCTCGCCCGGGTCCCCGCTGTCGGTCGTGCCCCACCATCCGTTCTGTCCCTTCTGCCACATCAGTAAATGACATCCCCTGCGGCAAGGCAATGCAATGTTCAACTTCTGAGAGAGATCTCCGGCGGTGCTCTCAGTGCCCCCGTGGTGAAATTTACCAGCAAATTCGACGCTCTCTTCGCCGGGGACTCTCCGTATCCGCCTTGCTTAGCATACGCGGGATGTTATGATCAGCCCGCCTGGTCATTCCCCTCGCCGGGTGCCACGGATCCTTCAATGACGGCGGATGCTTGCGTGTCCGTTATGGCTCAAGCGCCGCTCCCACTTGGCGTTTGTCTCGAGATGACGTGATCATTTCCGAGCAGGCGTCCGGTCGATGCAGAAACTCCGAGTTGGGGCAGGGAATGACCTGGTACGTTACAACGGTTGCCAGGAATTGCTCGCCGTGTGGAAATCTCCTCTGCCGCCGCCAGTAACCGGTTCCGATACCGAGGGGTGCGTATGATCATCGGGACAGTGCTGGCCGGTTTCTTGTGTCTTGGTCTTTGTGGTCTGCTGTTCAATCGGTCGCCCTTGATCCATCGGGCTGTCTACACGGGATGCCTGGTGCTGACATCGGTGCTGGTGGGCGACGGCTTGTGGCATATCGTTCAGTCGGGGCAGGAAGCGATTCCGTCCATGGTCCTGCCGTTCGGATTGCCTTGGTTGAAGGCGCATTTCCGGCTCGACAGTCTGTCGGCTTTCTTTCTGGTGGCCATCAACTTCCCCTCTGCCCTGGCCAGCCTGTTCGGCATCGGCTACGGCGGCCACGTTCCCGAACCAAAGCGGGTGACACCGCTTTTCCCTGTCTTTCTGTTTGCCATGAATGGCGTGCTGATTTCCGACGACGCCTTTGTCTTCCTGGTGTCGTGGGAGGTCATGTCGCTGTCCTCCTGGCTGCTGGTGCTGTCCGATCACACCAATCCCGAGGCGCGCCGCGCCGCCATGGTTTACCTGGTGATGGCGGTGTTCGGGACTTTTTGCCTGTTGTCGGCGTTCGGGCTGCTGGCCGGGCCGACCGGCGCCTATGGTTTCGTCACCATGCGCAATGCCCATCTGTCGCCGTTGGCGGGCGCTCTGGTGGTTCTGCTGGCCCTGCTGGGAACCGGCTCAAAGGCTGGCTTGGTGCCGCTTCACGCCTGGCTGCCACTGGCCCATCCGGCGGCGCCCAGCCATGTCTCGGCTTTGATGTCCGGGGTGATGACCAAGGTGGCCATCTATGGCTTGATCCGCATTCTCTACGATCTGCGTAGCGACGTCGGCTGGGAATGGGGCTTCGTGATGATGGTGCTGGGTGCCGTCGCGGCGGCGCTCGGTGTCCTTTACGCTCTGATGCAGCGTGATCTGAAGACGCTGCTGGCCTATTCGACGGTCGAAAATGTCGGGATCATCTTCATTGCGTTGGGCCTGGCGCTGGCCTTCCGCGACCATGGCGAGATCGCTCTGTCGGCCTTGTCCCTCGTCGCCGCTCTCTACCACGTGGTCAATCACGCCTTGTTCAAAAGTCTGCTGTTCCTCGGGTCCGGGGCCATCTTGCAGGCGACCGGCGAGCGCAATCTCGACAAACTGGGCGGTCTTTTGAACCGCATGCCGATCACCGGCTTTACCTTTCTGATCGGCGCCTGCGCCATTTCCGCCCTGCCGCCCCTGAATGGCTTCGTCTCGGAATGGCTGGTGTTCCAGAGCCTGTTCAAGGGCCCGACGGTCGCGCATTGGGCGATGCGTTTTGGTGTTCCGGTGGTTGGCGTCGCCATGGCTCTGGCCGCCGCCTTCGCCGCCACCTGCTTCGTTCGCGCCTTCGGTATCGTCTTCCTTGGACGACCCCGCTCGAAGCAGGCTGAGGCGGCCGTCGAGGTGCCCTACAGCATGCAGATCGCCATGGCTATTCCGGCGGTGCTCTGCCTTTGCCTGGGCGTCTTCCCGGTGATGGTGACCAGTGGCATCGCCACGGTCGTCGAGCCGTTGGTGCATGTCGTGTTGCCGGCCGCCGTCCTCGGCTGGCCCTGGTTGTCGCCGGTCAGCCTGACGGCGGGATCCTATTCGGCCACCATGGTGCTGCTGACCGGCGCCGGGCTGATGATCACCACCTTGCTGGTGGTCCATCATTTCGGCAACCGGGCGATCCGGCGGGCGCCGATCTGGGATTGCGGCCATCGGGAAGAGATCGTCAATTCCCAGTATTCGGCCGACAGCTTCGCCCAGCCACTGCGCCGGGTCTTCGGTTCCGTGGTTTTCCGGGCCCGTGAGCAGGTCGAGATGCCGCCGCCCGGCGAGATGTCGCCGGCCCGCTTCTCGTTGTCGATGAGCGATCCCATTTGGAACGGTCTTTATCTTGGAATCGTCCGTGTCATCGATGCCATCGCCGACCGCGTCAACCTTCTGCAATTCCAGACGGTGCGCCGCTATCTGCTGATGATGTTTCTGACCCTGGTTCTGTTGCTTCTCGTTGTCGCGGTGCGCCAGCAATGATGGCCTTTCTCTTCGGCATCTTTCACACCTGGCTGGTGCTGGTCGCCGCACCGCTGATCACCGGCATCGTTCGCCTGACCAAGGCGCGTCTGCAGGGACGCCAGGGCGCCTCGCCGTTGCAGCCCTATCGCGATCTGTGGCGCCTGCTGCAAAAGGAATCGGTGATCGCCGAGACGGCGTCCTGGCTTTTTCGCATCGCCCCTTATCTGGTGTTCGTCGCGGTGTGGCTGGCCGCCACCATCATGCCGACCTTCACCACCGACATGATCCTGACCCCGGCCGCCGATCTGATCGCCCTGGTGGCGCTGCTCGGCACCGCGCGGTTTTTCACGGCGCTGGCCGGGCTTGACGCCGGCACGGCGTTCGGCGGTCTGGGCTCCAGCCGCGAGATGTTCGTCGCCTCGATCGGCGAACCGGCCATGCTGATGGTGATCTTCAGCCTGTCCTTGCTGACCCATACGACGTCGCCGGCCAACATGATCGCCTATGTGTTGAGCGGTCATATCGGCATCGAGGTGTCGGCCGGTCTGGCGCTGGCCTCCATGGTGATGGTGGCGATCGCCGAGAACGGCCGCATCCCCATCGACAATCCGACCACCCATCTGGAACTGACGATGATCCACGAAGCGATGGTGCTGGAGTATTCCGGACGCCATCTGGCGCTGCTCGAAGCGGCGGCGATGGTTCGCCTGCTGCTGTTCATGACGATCATTTCCAGCCTCTTCTTTCCCTGGGGCATCGCCTTTGTTGACGCCGGCCCGGGCGAGGTGCTTCTTGGCCTGCTGGCCTGGTTCGCCAAGGTCTCGGTCCTGGCCATGGTGTTGGGGTTCTGCGAGAGCCTGGTGGCCAAGATGCGGGTTTTCCAGATTGCCGATTTCCTGGGTGGGGCGCTGCTGCTGGCGCTGCTGGCCACCATTTTTCTTTATGTGTCGGAGGCCGTGTGAACCCCGCCGAGCATCTCGCCTCTTTCGGGCGGATTTCCTATGACACGGCGCACCTGATCGGCGCCGTGATCCTGATGATGAGCTTTGGTCTGCTTTACCAGCGCCGGTTGACGGCGGTGATCCGCACCTATTCCCTGCAAGCCATGGTGCTGGCCCTGGCAGCCGCATGGCAGGCCCTGGTGCAGGACGCGCCGCATCTTTACGCCAGCGCCCTGATCGCCTTGTTGTTCAAGGGAATCGCCGTGCCCTTCGCGCTCAACTGGCTGGTCCGCCGGCTGGGCATCCACCGAACCGTCGAAACCGCCCTGGGAATTGGGCCGACGATGATCGCCGGTGTCGGCCTGGTGGCACTGTCCATTGTCCTGGTGCTGCCGGTGACCGCGTCCTCGACCGCGATGACCCGGGAGAATCTGGCGATTGCCATGTCGGTGGTGCTGCTCGGTCTGCTGATGATGATCACCAGGCGCAACGCGGTGACCCAGGTGGTCGGCTTCATGTCGCTGGAAAACGGCCTTATCCTGGCTGCCGTCGGCGCCAAGGGGATGCCGCTGGTGGTCGAGATCAGCATCGCCTTTTCGGTGCTGGTGGCCATGGCGCTGTTCGGGATCTTCTTCTTCCGGATCCGCGAACGCTTCGACAGCCTGGATATCGCCTACCTCGAAACCTTCCGGGGAGAGCGGCGGTGATCGGATCTCTGTCGACCCTGCTGCCGCTTGGCGTGCAAAATCCGTTGTTTTGGATTCTGGGCATGCCGCTGTTCGGTTCGCTCTTTCTCGCCTGTTTGCCGAACTGGCATCATGCGGTTTGGGTCAATGTCCTGATATCGGCGGCGACGCTGGCTGCCGCCGCCAGCCTGCTGGTCGTGCGGCCGGCCGAGACGCTGCTGTTCTTCATCGACGACTTCAATATCTATCTCGTCGGTTTGACGGCCTTCGTCGGCTTCACCACCTCCTTGTTCTCGTCGGCCTATATCGGTCGCGAAAGCCGCGACAGGCGGCTCCTGCCGCAGCATCTGCGGTTCTACCACTCGATGTATCAGGCCTTTTTGTTCACCATGCTGTTGGCCTTGACCGCCAACAATATCGGCGTGTTGTGGGTGGCCGTCGAAGCGGCGACGCTGACCACCGTGCTGATGGTCAGCCTCTACCGCACGCGGGAGGCGATCGAGGCGGCCTGGAAATATTTCATCTTGTGCAGCGTCGGCATCGGCCTGGCGCTGTTCGGCACGATTCTTGTCTATCTGGCGGCGCAGCCGGTGATGGGCGACGGTGTCCCCGCCATGGCCTGGACCCAGATGATCAAGCGGGCCGGCGCCTTCCAGCCGGAACTGATGAGTCTGGCGTTCGTCTTCCTTCTGGTCGGCTATGGCACCAAGGTCGGTTTGGCGCCGTTGCATGCCTGGCTGCCCGATGCGCATGCCGAGGGACCAACGCCGATCTCGGCGGTGCTGTCGGGATTGCTGCTCAATGTGGCGCTTTACGCGCTTTTACGCTTCAAGATGCTGATCGCCGCCAACAGTCACGCCCTGCAGCCGGGGCCGTTGATGATCGCCATGGGATGCAGCTCGATCTTTCTCGCCTCGTTCATGCTGTACCGTCGCGGCGACATCAAACGGCTGTTCGCCTACAGCTCGATCGAGCATATGGGGATCATCACCTTCGCCTTTGGCATGGGCGGGACGCTGGCCAATTTCGCCGGTCTTCTGCATATGACCATGCACAGTCTGGTCAAGTCGGCGATCTTTTTCGCCGTCGGCATGATCACCCAGGCGGCCGGAACGAAACGCATCGCCGATATTCGCGGTTTGACGACAAGCCATCCGTTTCTCGGCTGGTCCTTCGTGATCGCCGTGCTGGCCATCGCCGGCTTGCCGCCGATGGGGATTTTCATGAGCGAATTTCTGGTGATCAGCTCGACCTTCGCCCGCAATGCCTGGCTTGCCGTCCCGGTGATGATCGGCTTGCTGATCACCTTCGGCGCGCTGATCTGGCGGTTGCAGGGCATGGCCTTCGGTCGGCCCGGCCAACTGGTCGCCGACAGCGAGCGGAGACACCAAAGCACGTTCGTCAGAGCCATCGGGATGATACCGCTGGTCGCCCATCTGGTCCTTGCCCTGGTCGCCGGCGTCTATCTGCCCGACGCCCTGGTGGCCTGGTTCCAGGCGGTCGGAAAATTGTTGGGATAGCGCTGATGCTGGGTAACACGACTCTTTTCGAGTTTCTGGGCAGCGGCCGGCTGGTCGCCGGTCATCGGCCCTGGCCGCGCTATCTGCTTGACGAACGGGCCTGGCGCGAACTGATCAATCAGCTTGCCGTATCCGACTGGACCCTGCTTGGCTTGTGGGCCGATGGCAGCGAGGTCCACGCCGCCTTCCGCGACGAGGATACCGCCGATATCGCCGTGGCATCGCTTGCCACGCAGGATCGCCGGTTCCCCTCGTTGGCCGGCGTCCGTCCGTCGGCTATTCGTCTGGAGCGTGCCATCCACGATCTTTTCGGCCTGTTCGCCGATGGCTCGGCCGATACGCGGCCCTGGCTCGATCATGGCCGCTGGCCGATTTCGGCGCCGCTGGCGATCGTCCGCGGCATCCCGTCACGGGCTCCGGTCGTTTATCCCTTTTTGCCGGTGGAAGGTGAAAGCCTGCACCAGATCCCGGTCGGGCCGGTCCATGCCGGGGTGATCGAACCGGGACATTTTCGCTTCACCTGCGCCGGCGAGACGGTGGTGCGGCTGGAGGAGCGCCTGGGGTACGCCCACAAGGGCATCGAGGGATTGATGGCCGGCAAGACTCTGGCCGAGGGGGCGCGTCTGGCCGGGCGGATCTCGGGCGACAGCACGGTGGCCTACGCCATCGCCTTCGCCCGGGCGGCGGAAGCCGCCACGGCCACCGAACTGCCGCCTCGGATCCACTGGGTGCGGGCGCTGCTGGCGGAACTGGAACGGGTTGCCAACCATATCCTCGACCTTGGGGCGATCTGCAACGACGCCGCTTTCTCCTTCATGCTGGCGCAAAGCACCGTCTTGCGTGAGAAGGTTCTGAGGGCCAACGAGCTTTGCTTCGGGCATCGTCTGCTGATGGATAAGGTGATTCCCGGCGGCGTTACCGCCGACGTGACGCGAGAAGGCGCCAGCATCCTGCGCGGCCTGGTCAAGGAACTGCGCAAGCGGGTACGGCGCATGGGCGTTCTTTATGACGACATGCCGAGCCTGCAGGACCGGACCGTCGGGACCGGGGTCGTCCAGGCCTCGCTCGCCCACCGCTTCGGGGCCGGCGGTTTTGTCGGGCGGGCGGCGTCGCAGGGCGGCGATGCCCGCAAGGTCCCCGGCTATCCGCCTTACGACGATCTCGATTTCGAAATTCCGGTGCACCCGGAAGGCGACGTCAACGCCCGCATCTGGGTGCGGATCGAGGAAATCCAGGCCAGTCTCGGCCTGATCGAGCAGATTCTCGAAAAGATGCCGGGCGGGCCGCTCACCAAGCCGATTCCGACGCGGGGCGGCGAGGGGATGGCCCTGGTCGAAGGGTTCCGCGGCGACATCCTTCTGTGGCTGCGCCTGTCCGAAGTCGGACGGGTGGTCCGCTGCCATCCGCGCGATCCGTCCTGGTTTCAGTGGCCGCTGCTCGAAGCGGCCATCGAAGGCAACATCGTGGCCGACTTCCCGCTGTGCAACAAGTCGTTCAACTGTTCCTATTCCGGAGTGGATCTTTAGCATGTCTTCTGTGGCGCGCCTGTTGCTCCGTGAACTGCTGAGGGGCCCCCGGACCATCCCGGCGCCGGACGCCGATCCCTTGGGATTGCAGCAACTCGGGCTGGCACTTGGCCAACGGGCGCGGGCCTGTCTTGGCCGGTCGTTCCGCATCCGCGAGGTCGACGCCGGCTCCTGCAACGGCTGCGAACTGGAAATCCAGGCGGTCAATGGGCCGGTCTACGATCTCGAGCGCTTCGGCATCCATTTCGTCGCCAGCCCCCGTCATGCCGATGTCTTGCTGGTGACCGGCCCGGTCAGCGTCAACATGGCGGAAGCCCTGATGCGCACCTTCAATGCGATGCCGGCGCCCAAATGGGTTGTGGCGATGGGCGACTGAGCCATCGACGGCGGTTGCTTCGCTGGCAGTTACGCCGTCCTGGGCGGCGTCCATGCCCTGTTGCCGGTCGATCTGACCATCCCCGGCTGCCCGCCGACGCCGGAAAAACTGCTGTCCGGCCTGCTGGCATTGCTTGAGGTGGTGGAGAAGGGCGGGCCGAAACCACCAGTCCCGTCGTCACCGGAGGACGTCCGCATCATTGATTCCCAGTAGCACCGGCGTCCCTGCCGGTGTTTCCGCCGAAAGGATAGCCGCTCTTTCTTCGTCATTTCTGCGCTATTACTTGGTTTATTTTATCCGCAGATGACGCAGATTAACGCAGATGAAAAAACGAACTGGAAGACAAAGCGCGGACGAGGAGAATTAAGACGCCTAGTGGTTGGAATATAAGACTTGGTCCTCCAACGAGAACCTATGGGGGTGCGGCGACCGCAGGGATTGCTATCCTGGTAGTTCGCAAAAACCAACCTGGAGCCCCCCCATGGAACCGATGTTTGATGCACACCGGCCTGCGGCCGCCTTTGATCACGATAGCACGCTGGTGCTG
>JARLJB010000240.1 GCA_031291415.1 Telmatospirillum sp. | reverse complement strand
TCCGACATCTCGATCAAACTTGAAATCTCCCGCTCAGATGCAGGGCCGACGCCTATTCGCCAACTTCGTGACGTCGGGCGTTTCCCAGGCGAGGTGCTGGCCCGGCCGCTGTCAAGCAAGATCATCTGCCCCGTGATCGACTGCGTCTCGGCGAGGAAGCGGACGGTGCGGCTACCAGCCGCGGAACGCCCACCGGAACCGCTCGTCGACCGGCCGCCTTTGGCGCATTTGCGCCGCTGTTGGCCCGAAGTGGCCGGTCAGTCGGCAAGCGACTTTTGCACGTCGAAATCGCTGAAGATTGCGAAGCTCAGACAGCGTTGCACAAATCTTGGCGTATGCAACCTCTTGAAGGGTGGTTACCAGGCGATGATATTAGCGAACTCGAAAGAAACAGAATATAGTTTGACGCACTGCAAGAACGATTGCTGAGATCAACGAAGGCGACCCGCTCTCTTAGCGTCCGAAGCGCGAGATGTTGCGTCTGTTTAAGGAGATTTGCTGTTGAAACCGATGCTCGTAACTATTTTCGGCTCGATCTTCGTTTTTGGCCTTCCTACAGCTGGACGGTTCTATCAACGGGTCTGCGGGCCTGGGATAGGTTGATTTCGGCGTCGCAGCGGCGGGACCGAGGTCGACGGCAGCCCGGTCGGGGTCGATGTGGAGGCCGATTCCGGCCCATGGGCCGGTTCCGCCTCCCTCAAGCGGCAGCTCTCCGCTGAATGAAGAGCAGCCGGCGGATATTGTAGACGAGGTTCACCAGCCCGATCCTGGTCGTCGCTCGGGCGATGCCGATGGTTCGCACGATGAGGCCGATCCTCGTCTTCTGATCGGCGAAGACGTGTTCGACCCGACTGCGGATCTTGGATTTGGCGTTGTTCGCCCGCCGTGTGTTTTCCGGCATCGGCCGTCCCTTCGGCTTCTTGCGATGGACCCGGCTGACGAAGCCGTTGTCCGCCATGAAGGCCTCGTTGACGGCGGAGCGATAGGCCGTGTCGGCCCACACCGTCCGCGCCGTGTTGGTTTTGTCGAGCAGGCCGTCGCGCAGGACCGCGCCTTCGTAGGCGGCCGCGTCGGTGACCTTCCAGGTCCGGATGAAGCCGTGGCCGACGTCGATGGCGACGTGGTTCTGGTAGCCGAAGGACGGGATAGCAATGTCGACCGGCGGCTTGGTGCCGTCGGCCCGCTCCTTCGCCTTGGTGAACTTCACCGTCCAGCGGGCGTCGCGATCCTTGTGCCGGAGTTTCGCCGGCCGGCTCTTCCAATCCTCGGGAACGCGGCCTTCCTTGATGGTCCGTCGTTCCTCGTCCGTGTTGCGCTGTTTCGGCGCGGCGACCAGGCTGGCGTCGACGATCTGACCGGACATGGCGATGTATCCGGAGGCCCGCAGCAACGCCTCGAAGCGCTCGAACAGGCCCTTGATCGCTTCTGCCCTCGTGAGTTTCTCCCGGAACAGCCAAATTGTCCGGGCGTCGGGCACGCGGTCGTCGAGGCAGAGCCCGAGGAAGCGCATGAACGATAGCCTATCGTTGATCAGGAATTCGGTGCGTTCGTCGGACAGGTTGTTGGTGGTCTGGATGACCAGCACCTTGAACATCATCACCGGATCGAAAGGCGGCCGACCGCCGCGCTCACCCGTCGAGTAGGCCAAAGCGGCGACGAGATTGGGGCGGAACATCTCGAAGTCGACAGCCCGATCGAACGCCTCCAACTGATCGCCGAGGTCGCTCAGCCGCTTCAGGCGATCGTCAAAATCGAAGAACCCGGGTGCCTTGCGCATCGCATCGCCTCCAAACCCTCAGAGACGATCGAATCAGAAAACGGCCAATTCCGCCAGGTTTTTAGAACCGTCCAGCTGGTTTCGTACTTCACGCGCGCACGCGAACACGTCTGGGCGAACCAGGTCTCTCGTATAGCCATGGTCTACTTTGGTTCCTGTTGGTTGGCGTTCTCGGTTTCCTCTACCTGTATGGCCTTCCCCGGTGGGCCTCCGGCGCAGCAGAGAGTTTTGGTCTATACGTAGGTCTTTGCTACCTACTTGCGTTCGCGCTCTATCTCGTTATTGGTGTGACCCGCGTATTTTTGCAAAAATCTTGAT
>JARLJB010000239.1 GCA_031291415.1 Telmatospirillum sp. | reverse complement strand
GATGGCTCCCAAGCCATCACACAGCTCTGCCAAACGAATTATGACCTGGTCATTTCCGACGTGCGGATGCCGACGCTGGACGGTTTTGGCCTGCTGGAGTGGATCAAAAAGCATCAGCCAGCCCTGGTCTCAAGGTTCATTTTCATTACCGGCGACGCCGGGAGCGTGGAACTCAACGACCAGTTGGAAAGCTCGGAACCCACTGTTTTGCGCAAGCCGTTTGACGTTGAAACCCTGCTGCAAGTCTGCCGGCTGAAAATGCAGACGCCGTTTTGCCAGGCTGCACCCGAGGAGGTGTCCACGGAGGTGTCCACGGATTAGGGTGCGCCTTCAAGCTGGTTTTACCGGGGGCCGGAGCGGCCCCCAGTCCGGCCCCGCGGCCGGACGAAACCGTGGCGATTCAAAGGCCCTGATCCTCGGGGGCGGACGGCTTGATTTTCAAATGGTGCCGGATGTCCTGCGCTTCGCAGAGGAAAACCACCTCTTCGGCGATGTTCTTGGCGTGGTCGGCGATGCGTTCCAGGCTTTTGGCGGCGACGATCCAATGCAGACAGCGGGCGATGGTTTCGGGATTTTCGGCCATGTGTTGCGCCAGCATGGCGTGCATTTCGCGATTGAGCGCGTCCACTTCTTTGTCGCGCGGCACGATGGCACGGGCGGCGGCGGAATCGCGCTGCACAAAGGCGTCGAGGGCGTCCTTGACCATGGCCAGTGCCAGGCTGGCCAGGCGCGGCAGGTCGAGCACCACCTTGATGGGCGGCTCCTGGGCCAGGTCGCGCGCGCGCTTGGCGATCTTGGAGGCCTCGTCGCCGATGCGTTCGAGGTTTTGTGAAACTTTCATCGCCACGGTGACCAAGCGCAGGTTACTGGCCAGCGGCGCCTTGGTCAAAAGCTGGATGGCCAGGTCGTCAATCGCGATTTCGTACTCGTCAATGATGTCATCATCGGCGCGGACTTTGAGGGCCAGGTCGTGGTCGCGCTGCATGAGCGCCCGCACGGAATCGTTC
>JARLJB010000238.1 GCA_031291415.1 Telmatospirillum sp. | reverse complement strand
GGCTATGGGCTGGGTGACGAAGGCGTCATGGCCTTCTCCGAGGACGGCATCGAATGCCTCCGGGAACTCATCGAGATCCACAAGGCAAACCCGAAAGTCGATCAGGAATAGGCCGCCGGCGGTCTACGCCGGATGGATACATATCGCTCAGGGGCCGGTCATCGGGACAAGGTCGTTGAAATGGCGAATGCCTCGAAGGCGCGGACCACCATATCGTCCTCGTACAGGGTGCGGCTGCGCTCGCGAATCGACTGGCGCAGAGCGTCCCGCTTCGCCTTGTCCCGGCCGAGTGCGATGGCGATCTCGACATAGGAGTCGATGTCGGTGGCAATGCAATCGGTCACTCCCATCAGTTTGTAAAAACCAAACGTGTGGCGGGCCCGCATGAACCGACCCGGCCAGGTGACCACCGGCGCCCCGCAGGCGAAGGCCTCGAGCGACGTGTTACCGCCGCTGTAATGCAATGGATCGAGCAGGATGTCGCAGACCTGCATCAAACCGATGAAATGCGATCGGTCCATGGCACCCAGGATATGGATGCGGGCGGCGAGTTCGGGAGCCGGCAGGACGATTCTCTCGCGGACCAGGGCCATCAGCGGGGGCGCCCAGCCGGCCGTCAGAACCAGGTGAGCGCGGTCGTTGGCCGCCAGGATGCGCCGGATGACCTGATCGAAGTCGGGATGAAACTTCTGTGGCGTCTGTGGGCAGAGATAAAGCAGCGCGTCGTCCGGCAGACCGAAGTCCATGGCGCTCATCGCGGTCGTGGCGACCTCGGGACGGCGGTACCAGCATCCGGGACCGGGCAGCGGCACCAATCGTTCGCCATAGTGATCTGCCGTGTCTTCGGGTTCCATGGCTTGGCAGCTCAGGAATATGTCGATCGCCGGGATGCCGGTGGTGTCGGGATGCCCCCACAGAACCGCTTGCGTGCGAGCCAGACGCGAGTGTGCCAGGAACAAGGTGAAAGGGTCCATCCCAAGCTCGAGATAGACCAGCAGATCCGGCTGATGGGCGGCGATCGTTTCGCGGGCGATCCGCAGATCCGCCGGCAGGGTGACGGCGCGTTTGCCGCGCAGATCACCCTGGCGAAGAAAGGAATCGTTGCCTTCGAAAGCGAAGACCGTGACGTCGAATGCCTCGCTATCCAACTGTTCGATCAGGCCACCGAAAAGACGGGAAATGGTGTGCTCGTTGAAGAACCAGGAAATGAACGCGATCCGCGGCCGGCCGGCGGCGCGAGGTGCCCGGCAGTGCGGTGCCTGCCACTCCAGATCCGGCGATGCCTGAGAGCAGACCCGGTGGAACATGGCGTTGAGGATCCGGTTCGAATTGGTCCCGTGATAGGACAGCAGATAGGGCGTCCAATCGATTTGCTTGACCGGATCGCCGAGTTCCAGCGTTTCACCCAGCAATGTCGACAGGCGTTCCTGACAATCGTTGCGCAATGCGGCGATCTCTTCGACTGACCGCGGGACCGGCGGCATCAAAATGGCCCGGCGGATTCTCCAACCAGTGTCCGCAACGAGGGCGATCGCCCGGTCCAATTCGATAACGGCTTCGCCAAAAAGGCCGTGCTGCCACAGCTGTTTGCCGAGCAGAGCGTGGGCGCGGGCCTCAAGGCCGGTCAATGTCTCGTCGCTCATGGCGTTTCCTCGGTAGTGGCGCCGGAGGGGCCGGGCCATGCTTCGAGGGCCCGCTGGACACGCTCAACAACCTCTTGCCAGTTTTCCGGTTCGCTCTGGTGGAAAATCCGAAGACTGGGATACCAGGGCGAATCGTCCCGGTCCATGAGCCAGCGCCAGCAGCCGTCAAAGCGCGACAGCAGCCAGACCGGCTTTCCCATGGCACCAGCCAGATGGACCACCGACGTGTCGACCGAGATCACCAGATCGAGATTGGCGACCAGTGCCGCCGTGTCGGCGAAATCGGCAACCTCGTCCATCAGGTCGAGAGGCCGCAATTCAGCGGCAAGGTCGGCGATCTCGGCGGCGGGCTCTCCTTTCTGCAGGCTGACGAACGTCGCACCGCGCGTTGCCAGCAATCGACTGAGGGTGGAAAGCGCCATGCTGCGGCGACGATCCGTTGCCTGCAGCCGAATATCGTGTTTGCGTGGCGACCCGCCCCAGACCAATCCGATCTTGGTGCCGGCCAGATGCGACAGCCGTCGCCGCCAAGTCTCGACCGCCTCGGCGTCTGGAGTGACATAAGGGATCTTCGCGGGAATTGTCGTCAATGTCGTTCCCAAGACGAAGGGGGCGCTCATCATCGGCAAATGGACATCGAAAGGCGGTGGCGTGTCTTCCGATGCGATGGTCTCGGCGACGCCCGGCACGGTCGCCAGCAGCCTTTGCAAGGATGGCTGAACCTGGAGGACGACCCGCCCACCGCGGGCGGCTATCGATTCGGCGAAACGGGCGAACTGCAGGCTGTCGCCAAGACCTTGTTCGGCATACAACAGCACGGTGCGGCCGGCGATATCCTCGCCCTGCCATAGCGGTTGCGAATAAGCGAGCGGCATCAAACCGTCGACACCGCCTTTCCAGCGCCATTCGTATTCCCGCCAGCCGGCCGCGAAGTCGCCGCCCAACAGCAGTGCGTGCGCCAGATTGACATGGGCCGTCGCATAGTCGGGAGAATGCCGGAGCGCTTGATGAAAGGCTGCCGCGGCGTCACTGGGACGGCGCAACCGCGTCAGCATGACACCGAAATTCTGCTGCACGGTGGGGTCCTGCGGCCACCTGGTGACGGCTGCCCGATGGACGGTTTCTGCCTCCTGCAGCCGTCCCAATTCCTGAAGCGCCGCACCGAGGTTGGTTTGTGCTCCTGGAAAGTCGGGTTTCAATGCCAGCGCGCCGCGATAGGCCTCGATTGCCTCGGCCAGGCGGCCAACCTTGTGCCGCAGAATGCCGAAATTAAAATAGGCTTCGGCGTAATCCGGCTTCCAGCGCAATGCCGTGCGGAATGCCTCCGCGGCCTCTTCCTGGCGGCCCTGATCGCGCAGGGCGTTGCCGAGGTTGTTGAGAGCCATGGCATGATCCGGCCGCAACGCCAGGACGGAGCGGTAAGCCCGTTCGGCGTCCATCGGCCGGCCATGCGATTGCAAGACGACGCCGAGATCGAAATGGACATCGGCATCGTCGCCATCGAGCGCAATGGCGTTGCGCAAGGCTGCCACCGCCTCATCCGGCCGGCCCAGTCTCGCCAGAATCAGTCCCAACAGATGCAGCACGGCCGGTTGATCGGGCTCGTTGGCGAGCAGACGTCGGCATAGCGGTTCCGCCTCCTGGTCGCGGCCGGCTTGGTGAAACACGCGGGCCTGGGCCAGCATGGGGGGCGTCCAACCGGGGCGGGCGGCAATGTGAAAGCCGGGAAAGGTCGCACTGCCGGAGTCCTGCTGCGGTTTCACCCGCTTCGTCGAGACGACAAGCGACCTGTCCTTTTGTCCCAAGGCGTCGGCGACCCGGGCCACCACTTCGGGCCAGTCGCCGGGTGCCTTTTGACGGAACAGCCGGGCCGTCGGGTACCAAGGTGAGTCCTCGCGTTCGGTGAGCCAGCGCCAGCAGTTGTCGAAACGCGACAGAATCCACACGGGCTTTCCCATGGCGCCGGCCAGGTGGGCAACTGCGGTGTCGACGCTGATCACCAGATCCAGGTTGGCGACCAGAGCCGCCGTGTCGGCAAAGTCGCCGATTTCATCCATCGGGTCGAGCGGCCGCACGTCCTGGGCAAGCGCCGCGATCTGCACGGCCGCCGCCCCCTTCTGCAGGCTGACGAAACTGACGCCGGCCACCCCGAGTATCGGGGCCATCTGCGCAAGCGCCATGCTTCTCCGGCGATCGATGGCATTGACCCGCAGATCGTCGGGTCGCGGAGCTCCGGCCCAGACCAGTCCGGCTTTGACACCGGACAGAGCGGCCAGCCGGCGGCTCCATGATGCCACCGCGGCCGGATCGGGCCGGACATAGGGAATATCGGCCGGAATGCTGTCCGGTTCCGTGCCGAAAAGATACGGGGCGCTCATCAACGGGAGATGACAGTCGAAGGGCGGTAGCGGATCGCCGGCCGAGATTGCCATGGCGACGCCCGGAACGGTTGCCAGCAGACGTCGGAGCGCCGGCGGCACTTCAAGGATGACGCAAGCCCCACGCGAGGCGGCCAAGGTGGCGTAGCGGGCGAATTGCAGACAATCGCCCAGGCCCTGTTCACCATGCAGAAGAAGGGTGCGCCCGGCGAGGTCGTCGCCTCGCCAGCGAGGCTGTTCGACATGCCGGGGAACGACGAGGGGGCGGTCACCGCGCTCGCGCCATTCGTAAAGGCGCCAGCCTTCCTTGAAATCGCCTTTCGCCAAAAGAACCGTTCCCAGATTGGCGCGGGTTTTCCCGTCATCGAAACCGCGGGCGAGAGCCTCGCGGTAACAGCGGGCAGCCTCGTCCAGCTCGCCCTGTTCCTGGCAGGCGGCGCCAAGGTTGTTCAATGCTTCCGGGTAGTCTGGCCTGAGGGAGAGTGCCTGCCGATAGTGGATGATCGCTTCGTCCAGATGGCCAAGCCCATGGCAGACAGCGCCGAGATTGTTGTGGGCGTCGGCATAATCGGGAGTGAGGTCGAGGGCGCGGCGAAAATGGCCCATGGCGTCCGTCAAACGGCCCGCCTGGCGCAACACCTCGCCCAGATTGTTGTGATAGGACGCCACACCCTCATCGATGGCGATGGCCTGGCCGATGCGGTCGATCGCCAGATCGGCATGCCCGGTTTGCGCGGCGATGACACCCAGCAGGTTCAGACTGTCGGCGTGACGGGGATCGGCTGCCAGCACCAGCCGATAAAGTCGTTCGGCGTCGGCAAGGCGGCCGGCCCGATGATGCTCAATGGCCACCGCGAAGACGTCGGAGGCCGGCGGTTGTGTCGCCGTCGGCGGTTGCGGCTTGCTGGCGGCGGCGCGTCTTTGCTTACGGTTCATCGAGAAGCCGCCGGTGTTGCGGCACCAGCCGGGTCACTCTGGTGGGGCAGGGCCGCGACGACTTGACCGACCACCGATTCCCAATCTCCGGGGGCGCTCTGGCGAAACAGGCGCAGGGTCGGATACCAGGGCGAATCCTCTCGGTCCCGCAGCCAGCGCCAGCAGCCGTCGAAACGAGAGAGAAGCCAGACCGGCTTGCCCATGGCGCCCGCCAGATGCACGACGGCGGTGTCGACCGTTATGACCAGATCGAGATTGGCGATGATCGCCGCCGTATCGGCGAAGTCGCTGACGTCGCTCATCAGATCGAGCGGCCGGAGTTCGGCCGGCAACCGTTTGAGCTCTTGCGCAGCGCCATCCTTTTGCAGGCTGACGAAGCTGACGCCGGAGAGTTCCAGCAGCGGCCGCAGCCGGGACAAGGCGATGCTCCGCCGGCGATCGACGGCCCGCGCCGCCGGGTCATCCGCCCTGGGATTTCCTGCCCAAACCAGGCCGATTTTCGGTCCCGCCAGACGGAACAGCCGACGCCCCCAGTCCTCTTCCAGTTGCGGCAGGGCGCCGAGGTAGGGAACCGTCGCCGGTATCGTGGCCAGGGTGGTGCCGAATCGCTGGGGGGCGCTCATCAACGGAAGGTGGACATCGAAGTCGGGCAGCGGTTCACCGAACGCCACCACCTCGATGTCTCCCGGCAGGGTCGTCAACAACCGTTTCAGCGCGGGTTGGCATTCCACCACCACCCAGCCGGCGCGTTCCGCCAGACGCGGCAGATAGCGCGCGAATTGCAGCGTGTCTCCCATTCCCTGCTCGGCATGAACCAGAACGACTTTTCCCGAGACATCCTCTCCCTGCCATTCCGGTCGGTTGAATTGTCTCGGCTGGAGCCCCGAGACACCGCCTTTCCAGCGCCATTCATAGGCGTCCCAGCCGGCCGGGTAGTCGCCCCGCAGCAGCAAGGCTGTCGCCAGATTGAAATGAGCCGGCGGATGGTCGGGCCGGATGGCGAGCGCGGCGCGATAGGCGTCGATGGCCTCATCGACCCGGCCGCAGGCCTGCAGCGTCACGCCAAGATTGTTGTGCGCTCCGGCAAAGTCCTGGCGAAGATGGAGGGCGCGGTGGACGGTCGCCAGGGCCTCGTCGAAACGTCCTTTTTGATAGTAGGCGTGGCCGAGGTTGACGTGGGCTTCGGCGTTGTCGGGAACCTGGCAGATGGCTTGGCGGCACGCCGCGACAGCACCCTCGGCATCGTCCTGCGCCAAAAGCGCCGCCCCCAGATTATTCCATGCCTCGGAAAGTTCCGGAGCCAGGGTTAGAGCACGGCGGGCGGCTGTTTCCGCGTCTTTCGGCTCGTCCACCGCTTGCAACACAGCCGCCAGGGCATTGAGGGCGGGGGCGTAGGCCGGCGCCAGCGCAAGGGCGGCGCAATAGGCCGTCCTTGCTTTGGCAAAGTGTTCCTGCGCCTTGAGCGCCAGCCCGCTGTTGTAGTAGGCCTCGGCATAGTCTGGACGAATCCCGATGGCTCTCCGGCAGGCCGTCAGGGCCTCGTCATATTGGTTTTGGCTCTGCAAGAGGGCCGAGAGATTGGTGTAGGTCTCGGCATAGTCGGGTTTGAGGGCGGCGGCATGGCGCAACATCGCAAGTGCCGTCGTCCGATCGCCTTTTTCCCGGAGCGCCTCTCCCAGATTGGCAAAAGCCTCGGCATAGTCGGGTTGCAGCCTTATCGCTTCCTGGTGGGCGGCAATCCCCTCGTCGAAGAGGCCAAACTTGACCAGTCCGACGCCGAGGTTGGCATGGGCCCGCGCGTTTCCCGGCTTGAGCGCCAACGCCTGGCGCAATGCGGCAATGGCGTCCTCCAGCCGGCCCTGATCGACCAGGACGATGCCGAGATTGGTCAATGCCTCGGGAAAGTCCTGCTGAAGCGCCAACGCCCCGCGATAGGCGTCCACTGCTGCCGTCAGATTTCCCTGTTCCCGTAGGGCCAGTCCCAGGTTGTACCAGGTTTTCGGATCCTTGTTCCGGGTGGCGAGAGCGGTCCGGAAGGCGTCTATCGCATCGCTCAATCGTCCCTGTTCAAAAAGGACCGATCCGAGATTGGACGACGCATCGGAAAAACCGGGCTGGCAGGCGATCGCCCGGCGATAGGCGGCGATTGCCTCCTGCCAGTTGCCCTGTTTTTCAAGGATAACAGCCAAGTGGAAGTGTGCTTTGGCTTCGTTGGGCCGCAGGATTTGCGCATTGCGCATCGCCGCGACGGCGTCGTCCAGACGCCCCATTCCCTGCAGGGAAAGACCGAGACTGATCTCGTCATCGGCATTGTCCGGCCGGACGGCAAGGGCTTGGCGCAAATGCCCGGCGGCGACGGTGAAATCCCGGCGGTGCAGGGCGATCAATCCCAAAAGGTAATGGCTGTCGTGGTGGTCGGGCGCCTCCGCCAGGACACTCTGGTACAAGGCTTCCGCTTCGGCCAGTTGTCCGGCGCGATGGTCCGCAAGACCCCGGCGGAGACGGTCCTTCGCCGGCTCCGACAGCGGCTTTTCCTGGAATGCGCCGGTCTCCGGTGCGCCATTCCTCGTCACGACGGAGTCTCCGGGATCGTCGGCGCTGGCGGGTTATCGATCACATCCGCCAAGGCATTGGTGACGCGTTCGACCACGTCAGTCCAGTCGCCGGGCGATTTTTGACGAAACAGCCGGGCGGATGGATACCAGGGGGAATCCTCGCGGTCCTGCAACCAACGCCAGCAACCGTCGAAGCGGGAGAGAATCCATATTGGTATGGCTAGAGCCCCCGTCAGGTGCGCGACCGAGGTGTCGACCGAAATAACCAGATCGAGATTGGCGACCAGGGCCGCCGTATCGGCGAAATCGGCAATATCTTCCATCATGTCGAGCGGCCGCAGTTCGGCGGGGATATCGTCCAACTGCCGGGCAGGCGATCCCTTTTGCAGGCTGACGAAACTGACTCCCGGAAGCGCCAGCAGCGGCGACAATTGTTCGAGTTTCATGCTGCGTCGGCGATCGACGGAATGGGCGCGGGGATCGTGCGGCCGCGGTTCTCCCGCCCAAACCAGTCCGACCTTCAATCCCGGCAGGCGGGCGAGCCGCCGGGCCCAGTCGGCGACCTGCCGGGGCTCCGGCGCCAAATAGGGGACACTGGCCGGGATGCTGTCCAGTCTGGTGCCCAATCGATAGGCGACACTCATCAGCGACAGATGGAAGTCATGCGGGGGAAGCTCCGTTCCGGTGGCGAGGATCCGGGAAACCCCGGGAACGCTGGCCAGCAGCCGGACGAGCGGCGGGTAGACCTCCAGAATGATCTTCGCTCCTTTTGCCGCCAGAATTGGCGCGTAACGGACAAAGTGCAGCGTGTCGCCCAAACCTTGTTCGGCGTGCAGGAGGAGCGTACGTCCGGCGAGAGGCTCCCCGGTCCATTCCGGTTGGCTATATTCGCGGTTGGGGCCGTTCGGTCCACCGCGCTCGCGCCACTCGAACTCGCGCAGGCCTTCCTCGAACTCGCCTCGCAGCAGGAGCGACACCGCCAGATTGGTGTGGGCCAGAGGGTAGGTGGGGTCAAGATCGATGGCGTGCCGGTAGGTGGCGATTGCCAAGTCGATGTCTCCCCTGTCGCGGTACACCGTGCCGAGATTGGCGTGCGCCTCGGGGAAGCGGGGATCGAGGGTCAGCACGCGTTTGTAGCATGTCACCGCCTGCTCGACGTCGCCGTTCATGTGGAGGACGGAGCCAAGGTTGTTGTAAGCCTCGGGCAACGTCGGCTTGACGGCGATGACCTGCTGGAACCGCGCCATTGCCCCTTTGATGTCGCTCATGTCCAGTCGAAGATTGGCCAGATTGTAATGTGCTTCGACGTAGTCCGGCTGCAAGGAGATCGCCTGTTGGAAACAGGCCTCGGCTTCCGCCAGTCGGCCCTGTTCCTTTCTGACGTTTCCGAGGTTGTTGTGCCCGGCCGCGACTTGCGGCTGCAGAGCGATCGCCCTTTCGAAAGACCGTTCCGCGGCTTCGAAAGCGCCAATCGCCGAAAAGATGCTGCCCAAATTGTTATAGGGTTCGGCGAGATCCGGCCGAAGCGCCGCAGTCCGCTGGAAACAGGCGCTTGCCTCTCGGCGGTTTCCCCGGGCGAGGTAGGCGTTGCCAAGATTGTAAATGGCCGAAACGAGCTCGGGCTCAAGGGCGATGGCCCGTTTGTGCGAGGCTATCGCATCGTCGAGACGTCCCAACGCAGCCAGCGATGTCCCGAGAGAGCCATGGAGCCCAGCCACCTTGCCGTTGAGTTGGACGGCTTGCTGGAACAGGTCGACGGCGTCGGCGTGGCGACCGCGTTGCTGCGCGACAAGACCTAGATGATAGAGACAACCGACGTTGCGCGGTTCCGTGGCGAGGATGCTTCGGTAAAGCCTTTCCGCCTCGTCAAACCGTCCGGCCTGATGATGCTCGACGGCCTGCTGGAACAGCTGCGCTGCATCGGCAGAAGGCTTTTGCGTCCTGTCCGTCAGGTCCGCCAGGGCGGACGCCACCCGCGTCACCACCTCGTCCCAATCGCCGCGCCTGGTTTGGCGGAACAGACGCGCCGTCGGATACCAGGGCGAATCCTCGCGGTCGGTGAGCCAACGCCAGCAACCATTGAAGCGCGAGAGAATCCAGACCGGTTTGCCCAGCGCGCCGGCCAAATGCACGACCGACGTATCGACGGAAATAACCAGATCGAGATTGGCGATCAGGGCGGCGGTGTCGGCGAAATCCGCCACCTCGGCCATCCAGTCATGCGGGCGCAAATCCGCGGAGATTTCGCCGATTTGCGTCGCCGGTCCGTCCTTTTGCAGGTTGACGAAACTGACCGAGGGAACCTTGAGAAGCGGCATCAGTTGCTGCAGCGTCATGCTGCGGCGGCGGTCGACGAGATTCGAGCCCGGATCGTGCGGCCTTGGATTGCCAGCCCACACCAGGCCGACCTTAAGCCCTGGCAATCCGGCCAGGCGCCGGCTCCAGGCGGCCACCTTCGCGGCATCGGGGACGACATAGGGTGTCTCGGCCGGAATGGTCCGTTCCGTGGTTCCCATGACCAGCGGCGCACTCATCAGGGGCAAATGGCAATCGAATTCGGGCAGCGGTGCGCCCATGGCAACCACCCGGCTTACGCCGGGGACGGTAGACAGCAACCGCATGAGAGGCGGGTGCACCTCAAGGATCACCTTGCCGCCGCGGGCGGCGATCGGCTTGGCGTAGCGGGCGAATTGCAGGACGTCGCCGAAGCCCTGCTCGGCATGCAGCAGAATGGTTCGTCCTCGAAGGTCGTCGCCGGTCCAGCGCGGCTTGGAGAAATCTCGCTGGCGCAGGGCCGTGATGCCGCCGTTCCACCGCCACTCATATTCCTGCCAGCCGCGGGTGTAATCGCCATGAAGCAACGCCGCCATGCCAAGATTGGTGTGGGCTTCGGCATAGTCCGGGGCGAGGCGGACGGCTCGTTCGTAACAGCTGATGGCGGCCAGCTCGTTGCCCTGCTCCTGTAAGGTGATACCGTGGTTATTGAGGGCGATCGGGTGATCGGGGGCGAGCATGAGGGCCTTCTCGCCGGCCTCCCGTGCTTCCGCCAGTCTTCCCATATCCTGCAGCGCCGCCGCCAGATTGCTGAAGGCCATGGTGAACTGCGGATCGATGACGAGCGCCCTTTGGTACCAGATCGCCGCATCCGCCGCCTTGCCCAGATCCTTCAGTGCCTTGCCGAGGTTGCTCTGGGCCTTGGCATAATCCGGTCTGAGGACGATGGCGCGGCGGCAGCAGGCGATGGCATCGGCCGGTTTTCCCCGATCGGCCAGGGCGGCTCCGAGATTGTTGCAGGCTTCGGCGTAATCGGGAGCGACAGCGATGGCGCGTTCGATCATTTGCCGGGCTTGATCTGCGTCGCCCAAGCTCTGCCGGATCATCCCGAGTTGATGGAGGACGAACGGATGATCGGGGGAAAAAGCCAGAATTCGCCGGTAGAGTGTCTCGGCATCGGCCGTTCGACCGGCCTTGTGAAGGGAAACGGCCTGGGCCATCAGTTCTTCGGGAACCGCTGGCCGGATTGCCGGCGGTCCGGCAACGACAAAATCCGCCGCCTTTTTCGCCAGCTCTTTGGCCACCCGACCGATCACCTCGTCCCAGTTACCGGGCTCGATCTGGCGGAACAGGCGGGCCGACGGGTACCAGGGGCTGTCGTCGCGACCGGTCAGCCATCGCCAGCAGCCATCAAAACGCGAGAGGACCCACACGGGTTTGCCCATGGCGCCGGCCAGATGCACCACCGATGTGTCGGCGGAAATCACCAGATCGAGATTGGCGACGATGGCCGCCGTGTCGGCAAAATCGACAACCTCGTCCATCAGGTCGAGCGGCCGCAGTCCGGGGGAGATCTCGCCGATTTGGGCTGCCGCCTCGCCCTTTTGCAGACTGATGAAACTGACCCCGGCGGTTTTCAGCAGCGGCAACATCTTGACCGCCGCGATGCTGCGCCGGCGGTCGATTGCATTGGCGCGCCGGTCATAGGGACGCGGATCGCCGGCCCACACCAGTCCGACCTTGAGACCGGCAAGACCGGCAAGCCGCTCGTTCCAGGCGGCCGCCAGCCCGGCATCGGCCGTGACATAAGGCTGGGCGGGAATGGTTTCGACCGTCGTGCCCAGAAGACAGGGCGCGCTCATCGAGGACAGATAGCAGTCGACGTCGGGAACGGGCTCCCCTTGGGCGATCACCTGCTCGACACCCGGCACACTGGCCAGCAGACGCCTGAGCGACGCCTGAACCTCAAGGATGACCCGCGCGCCACGGTTCGCGATCGGCGTCGCGAAGCGGGCGAATTGCAGATCATCACCCAGTCCCTGTTCGCTCCGCAGCAGAATGGCGCGGCCCTTAAGGTCTTCGCCGGCCCACACCGGATTCGGCAGCGGTTTCGGCTTGGCCCAAGGGACAGCCTCGTGCAACCGCCATTCGTGTTCCTGCCAACCTTCCGCGTAGTCGCCTCGTTCCAGCAAAGCGGCCGCCAGATTGCAATGAATCTCCGGATGGTCGGGCTGCAGCGAGAGGGCCTTGCGAAAAGCCTCGATCGCTTCGTCGAGCCGGCCCTCTTCCTTGTAGAGCGCCGCCAGATTGTTTTGCGGTTCGGCAAGATCGGGCCGTAACGAACCGGCCCGCCGGAAGCAGACTTCCGCCTGCGCGCGGTCTCCGCAGTCGCGCAGCGCCGTTCCGAGATTGCTCCAGGCTTCCGTGTAGGAGGGTACAAGACAGAGTGATTGCCGGATGAAGGCAACCGCCGCTCGCGGATTTTCCCGCTGCTGCGCGACGACGCCGCGATGATGCAAGACAACCGGCTGCCGCGGTTCGCGTGCAAGAATCTGGCGATAAAGGCTGTCAGCTTCGTCCAGCCGGTTTTCCTGATGATGGCGCACGGCATCGGCGAACAGGGCGTCGACGGTTGGCTGGCTGGCCGTTGCCGTCCATTCCGCCAAGGCGGCAGCGACCCGGACGATGACATCGTCCCAATCCCCGAGCCTGGTTTGGCGGAACAAGCGAGCGGTGGGATACCAAGGAGAATCCTCGCGTTCGTCGAGCCAACGCCAACAGCCGTTGAGACGGTTCAAAATCCAAACCGGTTTGCCCATGGCGCCAGCCAAATGGCCGACCGAGGTGTCGACGGTGATCACCAGATCGAGATTGGCGATCAGCGCCGCCGTGTCGGCGAAATCCGCCACATCGTTCATCATGTCGAAGGGACGTTGTGCCGCGGCGAGCAGACCGGCTTGCGCCGCGGCCTCGCCCTTTTGCAGACTGACGAAGCTGACCCCCGGTGTCGCCAGCAGCGGCGCCATCCGGACGAGCGGAATGCTGCGCCGGCGGTCAACGGCATTGTTGCGCGGATTATGGGTGCGCGGATCGCCGGCCCACACCAATCCAACCTTCAGACCCGGCAACCCGGCGAGTTTCTCCCGCCATGCGATGACAGCGACCGGGTCGGCATCGACATAGGGGACGGTGGCCGGAATATTGTCGAGCCTGGTTCCCAGACGCAAGGGCGCGCTCATCAGCGGCAGGTGGCAATCGAAGGCGGGCAAGGGGTCACCGGTTGCCACCACCTGCGCGACGCCTGCAACAGTGGACAACAGGCGTTTCAGGGGAGGATAGACCTCAAGTACCACCTTGGCGCCACACGAGGCGATGACCGAGGCATAGCGGGCGAACTGCAGGACGTCGCCCAACCCCTGTTCTCCATGCAACAGGATGGTCCGACCGGCGAGAGGTTCGCCTCGCCACAAGGGGCTGTCGAATTGCCTGGGGACGAGGCCCGCGACGCCGCCTTCCCAGCGCCATTCATATTCCACCCATCCTTCGGCGTAGGCTCCCTGCGACAGGAGCGCGGTCGCCAGGTTATGGTGCGTTTCCGGCAGAACCGACGACAACGCAAGCGCCTGCCGATAAGACGCGATCGCCTCGTCGATTCGGTGCAGTTCGTGCAGGCAGGCGCCGAGATTGGTGTGGGCGTGGGCCTTTCTTGGATCGGCGGCAACCGCCCAGCGGCAAACGCCGATGGCCTCCTCCAGCCGGTCCTGTTCGCCAAGCGCGCTGCCCAGATTGGTCAGGGCCCGGGAGAATTCCGGCCGCAGGACGAGGGCTTCGCGATAAGCTGCCGCCGCCTCGTCCAGTGCTCCAAGATCATGCAGGCAGGCACCCAGATGATAACGGTTGTCGGCGTCCTCCGGGTCGAGGGCGACCGCCATGCGGAAGACGACGACGGCGTCGGTGACCCGTCCCATCTTGCAAAGCGCCTTGCCAAGGTTGATATGCGCCCCGATGTGCTGCCGGTTGTGCAGGATGGCTTTGCTGATCCATTGCACGGCACTGGTCGCGTCGTTGGACCAAAGAGCGATCAGGCCAAGATGGTGCAGGCTGTCGAAGTGATCGGGATGTTCATCGAGAACGCGCCGATAAAGCTGTTCCGCTTCGGCCAACCGTCCCGCCTGGTGATGTCGCAGCGCTTCGACGAACAGCGGCGGCTGTTCGGTTCCCAGTGTTTCTTTCGCCGGTGACGAGTCCCAGGTAATTTCCGGGAGCGTCTGCTGGGTCTGTTGCCCGGCGGTCAGTTGCTGCAAGGCGACGACGACGCGGCCGATGACTTCGTCCCAATCGCCGCGAGTCGTCTGCCGGAAGACACGTGCCGTCGGGTACCAGGGCGATTCGTCTCCATCAACGAACCAACGCCAGCATCCGGCAAAACGCGAGAGAACCCAGATCGGCTTGCCGAGGGCGCCGACGAGATGGACGACCGAGGTGTCGACGGCAATGACCAGATCCAGGTTGGCGACCAGTGCCGCGGTGTCGGCGAAGTCGGTCACGTCTCCCATCCAGTCGTAAGGTCGCAGCTCTGCCGGTATGTCGGTGATCTGAGCTGCCGGGGAACCTTTCTGCAGACTGACGAAGGTCACTCCCGGCAGACGCAGCAACGGCAGCATTTTGGTCGCGGCCATGCTGCGGCGGCGGTCGACGGCATGGGCCCGGCGGTCATGGGGTCGGGGGTCCCCGGCCCAAACCAATCCGACCTTGAGGCCGGAGATCCCGGCAAGGCGGGTTCCCCACGCTTCCACCTGTCCGGCATCTGGCGAGATGTAAGGAATATTCGCCGGAATGGAGTCGATCGTCGTCCCGAGACGATAGGGGGCGCTCATCACCGAGAGATGAAAGTCGAAGTCAGGCAAGGGGGAGCCCTTGGCCACCACCTGGGCAACCCCAGGCACGGTGGTGAGCAACCGTGTCAGTTGTCCATATGTTTCGAGAATAACCCGGGCGCCGGCGGCCGCGAGAAGCGTCGCGTAGCGAGAGAATTGCAGAAGATCGCCAAGCCCTTGCTCGGCATACAACAAGATGGTCTTTCCGGCGGGCGGCTCTCCGGTCCAGGCCGGCTGGACGAAATTCCGCGGCTTGATCTCCGGATTATCACCGCGCAGACGCCATTCGTATTCCGGCCACCCCTCCTCATATCGGCCAAGGGAGAGCAGTGTAGTCCCCAGGTTGTAATGAGCCTCGGCATGATCGTTCGAGAGGAGGATGGCTGTCCGGAAGGCGACTTCCGCTTCGGCCGGAAAGCCGGTCTCACTCTTGAGGACGCCAAGATTGGAATAGGCTCCGGCGAAGCCCGGCTCAAGGGAGACGGCATGACGGCATGCCGCTTCGGCGGCGTTCCAGTGCCCTTGTTCGCCTTGCGTGCTGCCCCAATTCGATAGCGCCGTGGAATAGTCGGGCTTGAGAACGAGGGCGCGGTGGAACATGTCCGTGGCCTGGGACAGATCTCCCTGTTCCAGTCTTATGATGCCGAGATTGTTGTAAGCTTCAGGGTAGGCGGGATTGCGGACCATCGCCTTGATGATCCAAGCGGCCGCTTCGGTCAGTTGTCCCGATCTGAGGGCGATCAGACCAAGATGATGCATGGCGTCGGCATGGTCGGGGTCAAGCGTCAGAATGCGGTGGTAGACGGGGGCTGCTTCGTTCAGCCGATCGGTTTCGAAATAGCGGACCGCCTGAGCGAACAGCCGGCCGACGGACTCCGCCTGCCGCGGGGCGAGGCTGCGGGAGGTCTTGGTATCGCCGGTCGACAAGGAGAGATCCGCCGCCGGGCGGGTGCATGTCGTCTGCGTTCTCAAAGCGGCGGCCAAGCGGGTGATCACCAGATCCCAATCGCCCGGTGATGTCTGACGGAACAGCCGCGCCGTCGGATACCAGGGCGAATCCTCGCGATCCTGCAGCCAGCGCCAGCAACCATCGAAGCGAGAGAGAATCCAGACCGGTTTGCCCAGAGCACCGGCCAGATGGGCCACCGCGGTGTCGACCGAAATCACCAGATCGAGATTGTCGATCACGGCGGCGGTATCGGCGATGTCGCCGATGTCCTCCATGCGGTCATAAGGCCGCAAGCCTGGGGCGATATCGGCGATTTGGGTGGCGGCAGGCCCTTTTTGCAAACTGACGAAGCTTACCTCGGGAATCGACAGCAACGGCAGGAGCCGGGACAAGGAAATGCTGCGGCGGCGGTCGACGGCGCCCGCCCGTCGGTCGCCGGGCCTCGGGTCGCCGGCCCAGACCAGTCCAACCTTGAGTCCGGGCAGAGAGGCCAGTCGTTCCTTCCAGAGTTTCTTCGAAACGGTGTCGGCGGTGACATAGGGCACGGTCGCGGGAATGCTCTCGACCGTGGTACCGAGAATGAAGGGGGCGCCCATCAATGGAAGCTGGACGTCGAAGGCCGGCAGGGGATCGCCCAGGGCAACGGCTTGCGCTACGCCAGGCACTGTGCCGAGCAGGCGTTTGAGTTGAGGCTGTACCTCAAGAATAACTTTGGCGCCGCGGGCGGCGACGATCGTGGCATAGCGGGCAAATTGCAGGACGTCACCCAGGCCTTGTTCGCCGTAGAGCAGAATGGTCCGGCCGGCGATATCCTCGCCGGTCCATCGCGGCTCGGAGAAACCGCGTGGTTTCACCCGTTCGATGCCACCCTTCCATAGCCATTCATGTTCCCGCCAGCCTTGGCGGTAGTCGCCCTGACGCAGCAGGACCTGAGCAAGGTTATAGTGGGTTCCGGCCAACAGGGGGGCGATGGCAAGAGCCCGCCGATAGGCGAATTCCGCCTGGCCGGTTCGTCCCAGGTCCTGCAGGGCGACGCCCAGATTGGACAAGGCGTGGGCATCGGCCGGTTGCAGAGACAGCGCGCGACGATAGCAAGCGGTCGCCGCCTCGGCATCGCCCTGGTCGCTGAAGGTGAGGCCGAGGTTGTTGTGCGCCTCACCGTAGTCCGGCCGCAGTCGGATGGCGCGGAGGAAATTCTCCGCCGCCACGGCGAGCTTTCCCTGTTGGCGGTACAAGAAACCAAGATTGTTGTGTGCCTCGGCATGACCGGCGGCGACCGGATGTTCTGTCAGCATGCGGAGATATAAGATTTCCGCCTCATCGAGACGTTCCGCCGCGTGATGCTCGATCGCCTGGGCGAAGAGCCCGGCGATGTCGTCCGCATCCGTCTTCGTCGCGGCCGGCGCCGTGGTTCCGCCTGTGGATTGTTGCTGGCGGGCGTCGATGACGGAGGAGGGTGCGGTTGGTCGGTCGGCGAGGTTCCGCAGGTCGGCTGCGGCGCGGGCGACCACTTCTTCCCAGTTGTCTGGTTCGGTTTGGCGGAACAGGCGCGCTGTCGGGTACCAGGGCGAGTCGTCGCGATGAAGCAACCAGCGCCAACAACCGTCGAAGCGTGAGAGAATCCAGACCGGTTTTCCCATGGCGCCGGCCAGATGCACAATTGAGGTGTCGACCGAAACGACCAGATCAAGATTGGCCACAAGGGCGGCGGTGTCGGCAAAGTCGGTGACATCGTCCATCCAGTCTTCCGGCCGCAGATCGGCGGCAAGGTCGTTCAGTTGACCGGCCGGAGTGCCCTTCTGCAGACTGATGAAGCGGACGCCGGGCACCGACAGCAATGGCGTCAGGCGCTTCAACGCCATGCTCCGCCGACGGTCGATGGCGTTCGAGGTCGGGTCGTGCGGACGGGAATCACCGGCCCAGACGACACCGACCCGCAGACCCGGTCTTCCTTCCAGGCGCCTGGCCCAGGCCGCCACCAAGTCGGCGTCGGGGTGCACATAGGGGATGTCGGCGGGAATGGTTTCGAGCACAGTGCCCAGCAAATGCGGCGCACTCAGTAAAGGAAGGTGATAGTCGAACGGCGGAAGGGGCTCGCCGCCGGCGATGACCTGGGCGGCGCCCGGCACCGTGGCGAGAAGCCGTTTGAGCGGAGGATGCACCTCAAGGATTACGCGGGCGCCGCGGGCGGCGATCGGCGCGGCGTAACGGACGAACTGCAGGGCGTCGCCCAGGCCCTGTTCAGCATGCAGGAGAATGGTGCGCCCGGACAGATCCTGGCCAGTCCACAAGGGGCGGGGAAACGACCGCGGAACAAGGGCGTCGAGGCCGCCCCGCCAGCGCCATTCATATTCCTCCCAGCCTTCGGTGAACTGCCCGGCCAGCAACAGGGCGATGCTGAGATTGGTGTGCGCCGACGCATAGGCCGGTTTCAGGCGGACAGCTGCCCGGAACGCCGCGATTGCCTCGGCCGGCCGGTTGAGATCCTTGAGGGCGACGCCAAGATTATTGTGGACGCTGGGATAGTCCGGCCAGCGACGCGCCGTTTCCCGATGAAGCGCGATCGCCTCGGCGTGGCGGCCACGTGCCCGCAACAGGCAGGCTAAATTGGTCATCGCCTCCGGGTAATCGGGTTTCAGCGCCAGGGCGCGGTCGTAGTTCGCCTCCGCCTCTTCGAGACGCCCCGCCTTGTGGTGTTCGATTGCTCGGACCAGCCATTCGGCGGGTGATTCGGGCGTTGCCTGGGCTTTTGTCCCAATGCCACCGACTCTCGCCAGACCAAAGGTCTCGTTGGCGTGGTGGCACCCTCCGGCCCGCCGGCTGTCGGATTCGTCCAGAGGCGACGGCTGGCTGGCCGGTGCGGCGCGATCCGCGGCAAAGCGGGTCAGCTCGGCGGCGACCCGTGTTGCCACCGCGTCCCAGTTCCCCGGTTCCGATTGGCGGAACAGACGTGCCGTCGGGTACCAGGGCGAATCCTCCCGGTCCCACAGCCAGCGCCAGCAACCGTCGTAACGGGACAGAATCCAAACCGGTTTTCCGAGAGCGCCGGCCAGATGCACGATCGAGGTGTCGACCGCGATGACCAGATCGAGATTGGCGACCAGAGCCGCCGTGTCGGCGAAGTCGGTGACGTCCTTCATCCAGTCCTGCGGCCGTAAAGCGGGTGCGATGCCCAGCATCTGGGTCGCCGGTTCGTCCTTTTGCAGGCTGACGAAAGTGACCCCGGGGACGGACAGCACCGGCATCAGTCTTCGGAGCGCGACACTGCGGCGGCTGTCGACGAGATGAGCGCGCGGTTGCCCGGGTCTTGGATTGCCGGCCCAGACCAGCCCAACCTTGAGCCCCGGAAATCCGGCCAGTCTTTCGCCCCACGCCGATATCTGCCGCGGATCGGGCGTAATGTAAGGAATGTCGGCCGGGATGGTTTCCAGGGTGGTGCCCAGAAGGTCCGGCGCGCTCATCATCGGCAGATGATAGTCGAAGTTGGGCAGAGCCTCGCCCGTCGCCACCACCTGGGCTGCTCCGGGGACACTGGCCAACAGCCGCTTCAGGGGTGCGAAGACCTCAAGTATCACGCGGGCGCCGGCGGCAGCGAGCGGTGTCGCGTAGCGCGCGAATTGCAAGACGTCGCCAAATCCTTGTTCCGCGTGCAGCAGAATGGTTCGGCCATTCAAGTCTTCGCCCGCCCATTGCGGCTTGGAAAAGTCCCGGGGTTTCATATGCCCTTCACCGGCCTGCCATCGCCATTCGTATTCGCGCCAGCCTTCGGCATAGTCGCCGTTTTGCAGCAGCGCGGTGGCCCAGTTGTGACGGGCTTCGGCATAATTCGGGTCGAGAGAGAGGCAACGCCGGTAGGCGGAGCTTGATTCAGCCAATTGTCCTAAAGTCTGCAGGGTAACGGCGAGGCCGTTGTAGGCGCAGGCGAAGTCCGGTTGGAAAACGATGGCGGATTTTACGGCCGCCAGGGCCTCGCCGAAGCGGCCCTGATCGAAAAGAGCGGCGGCGAGGTTCGAACGTGCTGGAACATTGTCCGGCGTGTCGCCGATGACGGCTCGACAGACGGCCTCCGCCTCGGTCGGCCGTCCCATCTGAATATAAAGGACTTCGAGTGCGCCTCGCGCCTTGAGATGGCCGGGATCGCGATCGAGTATCGCCTGGAAGGCGGCCTCAGCCATCGCATTTTCTCCGCGATTTTGCAGAGCCATCCCGAGATCGTATTGGATTTTGGCGTCTTCCGGGGAAAGGACGATGGCCCGACGAAGAAGCCCGATGGCGTCCAGTCCCGGGGCGGCGACCGTCGTGGCCAGATTGACATAAGCCTCGGTGAAGGCCGGGTTGAGAACGATGGCGGCACGGTAGGCAGCGGCGGCTTCCTTCGGTTTTCCTACCGCGTCCAAAGCCGTTGCCAAATTGAAGTGGACTCGGGCGTCATCAGGGCGGAGCTCAATGGACGCCCGGAAAGCCGCGATCGCCTCGGGCAGTTTGTTCAGCGCCTGCAAGGCGGTACCCAGGTTTGTCTGGGCTTCGGCGTTGCCGGGGTCTAGCGCCAGGGCGCGGCGGATTGTTTCGACCGCGGTCCGGTAATCGGTTTCCTGCAAGGCGATCAGGCCAAGATTGTAGTGGCTTCGGGCATGGTTCGGGTCGGCGTCAATGGCGCGATGATAGAGCGCTGCCGCCTCGGTCAGCCGACCAGCCCGATGATGCTCCAGTGCCAGGTCGAAAAGCCGCGACGTCGCGCTGGACGTCTTCGATACGGTGGCTTCCTGACCGGGGCGCGGTGCAGATGCGGTTTTTCCGGCCAATTTCGTCAGTTCGGTTGCAACCTGCGCCAGCACCTCTTGCCAAGCGCCGGCCGATCTTTGGCGGAACAAACGTGCCGTCGGGTACCAAGGTGAGTCGTCGCGGTCCAGGAGCCAGCGCCAGCAACCGTCGAAGCGCGACAGAATCCACACGGGCTTGCCCATGGCGCCGGCCAAATGGGCGACCGACGTATCGACCGTGATCACCAGATCGAGATTGGCCACAAGCGCGGCCGTGTCTGCAAAATCCGTGACCTCGTCCATCCAATCGAGTGGTCGTCTTCCCGAGGGCAGGTCGTGCAGTTGCCGGGCGGCGGCGCCCTTCTGCAAACTGACAAAACTGATGCCGGGGATCGCGAGCAACGGCGCCATCCGGGCGATGGCCAGACTGCGTCGCCGGTCGATGGCATTGGCCTCGGGATCGCCGGGGCGCGGTTCGCCCGCCCAGGCCAACCCGACCTTGAGACCCGGGAGTTTTGCCAGGCGTTCCTGCCAGGCCGCCGTCTGCGCGGTATCGCCCGCGACATAGGGGACAGTGGCGGGAATGTTCTCCAACGTCGTTTCCATCACGCGTGGCGCACTCATCAGCGAAAGCTGAAAGTCGATGTCGTCGGGGAGCGGATCTCCCATCGCGACGACATCGGCGACACCCGGAACGGAGGCAAGCAGACGGACGAGCGAGCGATGGACTTCGAGAATCACGCGGGCGCCGCGGGCCGCGAGCGGCGTGGCGTAGCGGGCGAATTGCAGCATGTCGCCCAGTCCTTGCTCGCCATAGAGCAGGATGGTCTTTCCGGCCGGGTCTTCGCCCTGCCATGACGGCTGGAGGAACGCCCTGGCGGTCAGGCACCGGGCCCCGCCCTGCCAACGCCATTCGAATTCCTGCCATCCCTCGGTCAGATGACCTTGCAGCAGCAAGGCCGTTCCCAAATTGTAATGGGCTTGCGGATAAGCGGGGCGCAAAGCGATGGCACTCCGAAAGGCCGCTTCGGCGGCGCCAATCCGGCGCAAATCCATCAAGGCGGCGCCCAGATTGTTGCCGGCTTCGGGGTAATCCGGCCGCAAGGCAAGCGCACGGCCATAAGCGTCGACTGCTTTCCCTGGTTCGCCCGCGCGGTGATAGGCGGTGCCGAGATTGTAATAGGCCTGCGGATCGTCGGTTTTCTGCGAGAGCGCCCGTTCCATCAGATCCGCCGCTTCGTCCGGTCTGTCGCCCTGAAGGACGATCAGGCCAAGGTTGTAAAGACTGGCGGCGTGGTCAGGGACGTCGGACAGGATGCGCCGGTAAAACTCTTCCGCTTCAGGCAACCGGCCTGCCTGCTGGTGTTCTCTGGCACGCGGAAACCGCAGCAGGGCTGCCGCCCGGCGCTCATCGGGTTGTCGGGCGCCCTTCGCCGGGGTGGCAAGCTCCGTCCGCTTCGCCTCGTCCAGGTCGTCGCTCGCAAGCCGATTGATCGTCACCGTTTTGGGCCGCGCCGAGAGCAGGTCGCCCCGACCCGATTGCCCGCTCAGGTGCGCGAGTTCCGCCGCCACCCGTTCCACGACTGTGCTCCAATCACCCGGCGTTGTCTGGCGGAACAATCGTGCCGTCGGATACCAAGGTGAGTCATCCCGATCCGTCAGCCAGCGCCAGCAGCCGTCGAAGCGCGAGAGAATCCACACCGGCTTGCCCATGGCGCCGGCCAGGTGGACGATCGACGTGTCGACGGAGATGATGAGGTCGAGATTGGCGACCAGGGCGGCGGTGTCGGCAAAGTCGCCGACCTGGTCCATGGCATCGAACGGGCGTCCGTCGGCGGCAATTTCGTTCAACTGCGCCGCCGGCCTCCCCTTTTGCAGGCTGACGAAGCTGACACCTGGGACCGACAGCAACGGTGTCAATCGGGCAAGCGCGATGCTGCGCCGACGGTCGACGGAATTGGCGCGCGGATCATGGGGACGGGGATCCCCGGACCAGGCCAGTCCGACCCTGAGGCCGGACAGACCGGCAAGCCGCTGTTTCCATGCCGCCACCTGCCGGGCATCGGCAGTAATATAAGGTGTATCGTTAGGAAGGCTGTCGAGCGTGGTGCCGAGCACCCCAGGCGCGCTCATCAGCGGAAGATGATAGTCAAAATCGGGCAGGGCGTCGCCGCCGGCAACCACCGAGGCTAATCCAGGCACACTGGTCAGCAATCGCGCCAACGGTGAATAAACCTCGAGGATCACCCGGCCATCCCGTGCGGCAATGGGGGCGGCATACCGGACAAATTGCAAGGCATCGCCCAAACCCTGCTCAGCGTATAGCAATATGGTTTTGCCGGTCAGATCCTCGCCGGCCCACCGGGGCTGCCGGAAATGCCGGGGAACCATGGATTCAACCCCGCCTTTCCACCGCCATTCATATTCCCGCCAACCGTCGAGGAATTTGCCATCCTGGAGCAGCGTCGTACCGAGGTTGTAGTGGGCTTCGGGGAAGTCTGGACGGAGGACAAGCGCCTTGCGGAAGGCTTTCGTCGCTTCGGCCAGCCGTCCCATGGCCTGCAGCGCGACGCCGCGGTTGTTCTCGGCTGCTGCATAGCCAGGTTCTATTTCCAGAACCTGTTGTGCCGTGGTAAAAGCGCCGTTAAAGCGGCCCTGTTCAAACAGGGCCGTTCCGATGTTGGCGCGAGCCTCGGCGTAGAACGGACGAAGCGCGATGGCCCGCCGGCAGGCTGCGGTACCGTCGTCAAACTTGCCTTGGGTGAGCAAAACGACGCCGAGATTATTGTGCGCCTCCGGGTCATCGGCTCGGAGAGCCAGGACGGCCCGGAAGGCTTCCTCGGCTTCTTCGGGGCGGAAAAGATCGGCGAAGATCACGCCGAGGTTGTTGTGTGTTTCCGGGTCGGCCGGTCGGACCACCAGCGCTCTCCGGTAAGAAATGATGGCTTCTTCCAATCGCTTCAACGATTTGAGAGCCAGCCCTCTGTTGTAGAAGGCGCGGGCGCACACCGGATCAAGCGCGATAGCCCGTTCGCTGGCGGCGATGGCGTCTTCATAGTGTCCGGCGCTCTGCAGCGCGGCCCCAAGGTCGCCATGCCATTCCGCGTTGTCCGGTTGCAAGGCGACGGCGCGGCTGAACGCCTCGACGGCATCCTTCAGCGTTTGGCCGTTTGTCTGACCGCCACTGACCAGGGCAATAGCCTTCGCGTGGAAGACCTCGCCAGCCGGTGAAGAGCCGGCTTTGGTGGCGCGCCGCTGCTTGCGGTTCATTTGGCGGCTCTCTTCGCACCGGTGTCAGACGGGGAGGGGGATTGCACCAGAGACTCCGAAGAGCGTGAAAACTGACCGCGGGGCCTGCGGTCCAATCGACAGTATAGGATAGTAGAGCCTGGTTAACGAAAGCTTGATGAGCATCTTGGCGGAAGAGACCTCTCAACGCGATCGAAAAGTGGCATGGGTCCTGCAAGGATGGGAGGCGAGATAACGACCGTTCCGGGGTTTTCCTCGGTTCCGGTCGACCCAAGGCGGGTCAAATGTGCAGTAAGAGGAAAATTCTTCCTAGTAAGCGCTAGGTAGCATTTTCACGGTGGGGCCGCAACGGGTTGAAACGGTCCATTGGGAGTAGGGTGCGATGACGAGTGCAATAAACACCTCCAACACGGCGGGTAGCAGTACCAGCACGAGTTCGTCGACGGCAGCCACGTCGGCCAGCGCGTCCTATAACACCTTCTTGACGCTGCTGACGACGCAGCTCAAGAACCAGGACCCCTTAAATCCGACCAACACCGACACCTTCACCAGCGAAATGATTCAGCTGTCGGGTGTCGAGCAGGAGTTGGCGATCAACGATACCCTGGGAACCATTTCGACCAATTTGAATTCGGTGGCAACGTCTAACGGCCTCGGTTACATCGGCAAGACAGTGACCGCGAGCGGCACCACCTCGCCCATGCAGAGCGGGACGGTGAAATGGACCTACACTCTCGACTCGGCTGCCAGCAACGTCAAATTGACGGTCAAGGATTCGAGCGGCGATACGGTCTACACCACTACGGGCGACGCCACCTCGGGAACTCATTCATTCTCCTGGGACGGCAAAACCACGTCGGGAAGCACGGAAAGCACCGGCGACTTTACGCTCTCGGTGGCGGCCTCGGATACTTCCGGTGACGACGTCTCCACATCGACCGACTTGGTTGGAACGGTGACCGGTGTCGACAGTTCCAGCGGAACCACGAAATTGAAGATTGGCGACATCGAAGTCTCCGTCTCCAAAGTATCATCCATTAATAGTTGAGTTAGGCCCAGACCGACTAACGATCAAGGAGTAGGACCATGGACGCAGCAATGTCTTCGGCGGTTTCGGGCCTCCTGGCAGAAAGCACCGCACTCTCGAACATTTCGAACAACCTCTCGAATTCGCAAACCTCCGGCTACAAAGCCGTCGCGACGCAGTTCACCAGTCTTCTGACGGAACTGAGCAATGGCGCGACCTTTACGACCGGTGGCGTGTCGGCGACGGCGCGGCAGAATGTGTTGGCCCAGGGCACCATCACCGGGACCAGCGTCACCACCGACATGGCGATCAGCGGCAACGGCATGTTCGTGGTCTCCTATGGGCTGAGCGGCGGCCAGGTCGGCTATACCCGCAATGGCGCTTTCGACACCGACTCCAGCGGCAATCTTTACCTGTCGGGTACCAACTACTATCTTGAGGGCTGGCCGACGGATACCAACGGCACCGTTACCTCCAAGAATTCCGACAACGAAGCGTCGTTGGAGACCGTCAATATCAACAAGTACAATTCGTCGGCGGTCGCCACCACGGGCTACACCATGTCGGCCAACTTTCCGGCGGCGGCGCAGAACAGTCTGGGGACGGTTGCTTACACGAATTCGTCGGGCGTGACCGAAGACCTGTCGATGACCTACGTGCAGACGGCAAGCGATCCCACCGCTGCGACGCCGACCACGACCTATACGGTGACAATCGATTCGCCGTCCTCGACCACCATCAGCGACGGCACCACCAACTCGGCCAGCCAGTTGCTTTATTCGGTGACGGTCGACAACACGGGAACGATTACCAATGTCGTCGGAATGGACGGCGCCACTGGCTACACCTTGACTGGCCTGCCGAGCATTACGCCAGCCGATATCACCGCCGGTAGTTCGGTGACGCTTCCCGGTGCAACCGCGGCAGCCAACTCCGTTTGGTCGACGCTGACCACGGCGATCGGTTCGGGCTACAGCAAAGCGAATTCGATGACCGTCTATGACTCGCTCGGTGTCGAGCAATCGTTTGGAACCACATGGACGGCGGCGGGCGACAACAGCTGGATCATGACGGTCGCCTCGCCCACCAATGCTGCCGGCACCAAGAGCACCGGCCAGTTGATCAATTCCGCCGGTTCGGTCGTCAGTTCCTACTCCTACAAGGTGACCTTCAATTCCGACGGTACCCTGGGAAGCTTCACGGCTTTGCCTACATACGATTCGACGGGCGCGGTCACCGGTACGGCGCCGATGTCATCGACCTCGCAGCCGGAACTTCAGGCAACCTGGACCGACGGTGCCGCGGTGTCGACCGGATCGCAGGCGGTGGTCTTGAACCTCGGTACCACCGGCAAGACCGATGGCCTGTCGCAATTCTCGACGACCCAGTCGACGTCGCTTTCCATCTCGGTCAAGAGCACCGAGCAAAACGGCGTGCAGTACGGTTCGCTGACCGGGGTGTCGATCGACACGTCGGGCAATGTCATCGCGGCTTACGACAATGGGCAGAAAGTGCCGATCTATAAAATTCCGGTGGCGACGTTCCCGAACGAGAACGGTTTGACGGAAAAATCGGACGGCGTCTACGAACAGTCGAGCCTGTCGGGGAACTACACCCTGAACGAGGCTGGGAACAACGGCGCCGGAAGTATCAAGGGACAAAGTCTTGAATCATCGACCGTCAACACCACAGTAGAATTTTCCAACATGATCACGGCGCAGCAGGCCTATTCGTCGGCGTCGCAGGTGATCAGCACCGATAAGAAGATGTTCGACTCTCTGATCTCGGTCATCCAGTAAGTCGGGGGAGGTGAATCATGAGATACGACGCGGATCATAGGCAGGCGCTCGATCTCATGCAGATGCGGGCGGCGCGGAAGCTGGCGGAAATCCACCAGATCCTGGTGCCGGGCGTTACAGGGCTGGTTGATGAAGCCGACCTGCGGAGAAAAGCGGACGAGTACGCATCTTCGCTGTCGCCGAACGAACGGGAAAAACTGAGGTTGAAAGCCATCGTCGCCTATAGCCAGTTAGAACAACTCATGGCCGAAATGTCCCGGCTGCTTGCCGACATCGGGGGCGAACTCAAGAAGGTCAACCACCAGAGCCAGGCGGTCGGTGCCTATAACCGGGTCTCACGAATGGGCCGGCACAAACCGGCCTTCATGTAAAGGGAGACAGACAGCATGGATCGTCGTCACGATGAGACGCCTCCGCCAAGCGCTAATGACAGCGAAGATCCGGCTGTGTCCGAGTTTGTCGGAGTCATGGGCCGGCTGCGGTCGGTGATCGCCGAGGAGAATGATCTCCTGAACCGCGGACTGCCGGCCACCATGCTCGATACCATCGAATTGAAAGCCAAATTGTCGAAGGAATTCGGATCAAAGGGCGGCGATCTGGTCAATGGATCGTCCGGGCAGGATCTGAACGGTTCCGCCTTGCAGGAACAGTTGCTGAATGCGACCGCCCAGCTCTATGCCATGACCGAAGAAAATCGCCAGTTGTTGTCCAACGCGCTGTCTGCGACCCGTCGCCGGGTCGACAAAGTGATGGAGGCAATTCGCGCCCTTGACGACACCCCAACGAACGACGGCGAAACCTCGCCGGACGTCCGGCTAGGCCGGTAGAGCGGAGTTATCGCCATGTCGTCGCTCAACGTAGCCCTGTCTTCCGCGGTCAGCTCGCTTCTCGTCATCGAGAAGCAGATGGGCGTGACGTCGAATAACATCTCAAACGCCAATACCGTCGGTTATTCCAAGGAAACCGTGCAGCTCGCGCCGTCGGTGTCCGGCGGTGTCGGCACCGGCGTGACCGATCTGGGCACGACCAGCAATATCGATCAGTTTCTTCTGGCGTCGGTAAGGCAGGCCACGACCGCGTCGTCGTCGGCGACGGCCTACAACACGCTTTACCAGAAATTGCAGAATGCCCTGGGCTCGATCAGCGGCAGCGAAACCGGCGGTGGCGACATCGCATCGCAGCTCAGCACGCTGGAAACGTCGCTGACCAAGCTGGCAACCACGCCGAGCGACACGGCTTTGTCGTCCTCTGTCGTCCAGAGCCTCGACAACCTGACCTCCAACATGCGGTCCATGTCGACGCAGATCCAGAGCCTGCGGACCACGGCCGACCAGAACATCAGCGACGCGGTCACCGACGCCAATACGCAGCTCAACACCATCAATTCGCTGAACAAGCAGATTGCCGTCGCCAAGGCGCAAGGCCAGCCGACCGCCAGTCTCGAGGATTCGCGAAACACGGCGTTTTCCAGCCTGACCAGCGACCTCGGCGTGAACGCCTTCGTCAACGGCAACGACATCATGCAGGTCTACACGACCAGCGGCACGCCGCTCCTGCTTGGCGATGGCGTCAATGAATTGTCCCACACGGCGGTGACGGTCAGCTCCTCTACGAGCTATGCCAGTGGGACGATCAACGGCATCATGGTCGGCAACACGGATATCACCTCCGATATCACGTCGGGTACGATCGCCGGCGATATCCAGATGCGCGATACCGAGCTGCCCAATGCTCAGAATTCGCTCGATACCCTGGCCCAGCATCTGAGCACCACGCTCAACACCATCTCCAACCAGGGAACAGCCAATCCGGCGCCGTCGTCCCTGACCAGTAGTTTTGGCAACAGCTACCCCGCGACCGATCAGGTGACGCCGTCATCAACGGCAGCGACGCCGCCGGCGTCGGCCAATCTGGTCGTCCGCGTGGCGATGGTCGATTCCTCGGGGCAGGTCCAAAGCTTCAAGGATGTCGATCTCAGTACCGCGGCGACCGTCGGCGATGTGGTGAGCGACATCAACACGGCGATGGGGTCGACCGTGGCGAGCCTCAGCGGGTCCGGGCAGCTGGTTCTGTCCTCGACGACGACCGGTCAAGGAATCGCCGTTTCGACCGTCAGCGGCACCTTGGGCAGCCCCAACAGCTCTTCGAGCGCGACTGACTTTTCGAGCTTTTTTCATCTGAACGACGTGATCTCCGGCGGTTCTTCCGCTTCGGGCATCGCCGTCAATTCGACGCTGATGAAGAATTCCTACCTGTTCCCGTCGGCCACGCTCAATACCAGCTCAAGCACCGTTCCTTACGCGGGCATCGGCGCCAGCGACGGGACGACGGCGACGAATTTGGCCAATGCGCTGTTGGCGACCAACCAGACCTTCGCCGCCAATACGGCAACCAGTACGACCGCGGAATCCAGCGCGACCACGGCTTTGGGATTGTCTGGAACCTTCACTATCCAAGGCGGCTCCGGACCGGTTTCGGTGACTGTCGCCTCGACCGACACGTTGAGCAGTATCGAGCTGGCCATCAACAACGCCATCTCGGCCGCTGGCATCTCCGGCGTTTCTGCGTCGCTCGTTGGATATGGCTCATATCAGTTGCAGATTTCTTCCGGCGGAAACCCGCTGACGCTCGTCAACAACAGCGGCAATGTGCTTTCCAGCCTTGGGTTGTCCAGCTCGCCATCGGGTTATCTGGGCACGACAACGACGTCATTTTCCGGCTACGCCTCGAGCATCATCTCGGATATCGCCCAACGGGCGAGCAGCGCGGCGACTGACGAAACAACCAAATCGACGGCACTGTCGACTTTGAAAAACAGTCTCAGTTCGCAGTCGGGTGTAAATACAGATGAGGAAACCGCCAAACTCACCGAATTGCAGAGCGCTTATGCGGCATCGGCCAGGATCGTCAGCACGGTCCAGACGATGTTCAACGCTCTGCTTACCGCAGTTGGCGGCTGAAACTACTAGTCAGGAGAACGATGATGACTAGAGTATCCACGATGCAGCTCAATAATTTGGTCGTTGGCTCGGCGCTGTCCACGCAGTCGCAGTATGCCCAGGCATCGATTCAGGAATCATCGGGACTCGTCGCATCCGACTTCGGAACGCTGGGTGGCGCCAGCAGCAACGAGATGCTCAATCTCGAGCACGATATCGAGCAGTCGCAGACCTGGGCCTCCGACGCCACGACAGTGGGCAACCGGACGCAGTCGATGTATAGCGCGATCGGCAATATGTCGACCACGCTTTCCAGTCTGGAAACCAAGATCAGCGCCGCCATGTCGACGAACGACAACTCGACCTTGGCTTCGGCCGTTCAGTCGTTGCAGCAGACACTGGTCAGCGAAATCAATACCAAGGATTCGGCGGGTTATGTGTTCGCCGGCAGCAATTCGGCGACGGAGCCGGTCACGGCCGCCAGTTTGGCCACCTATCAGAAGTCAGGCGGCGACAAAGGCAGCTATTACACCGGTGATGACAATATTCTGTCGGTTCGGGTATCGCCGCAGCAAACCATCTCTTACGGCGTTACCGCCGACAGTCAGCCCTTCGAAGAAGCCATGCGGGCGGTGCAGTTGACGTCCGACGCAGCCTCCAGCACGCTGGCGACCAGCACGGCGACGGCGACCGGTCCCAGCGCCGCGACCAACTCCTCCGTCGTAACCGGTGGTTCGCTCAGCATTACCACTGGTCCCTCCACCTCGCCGATCACCACCTCGGTCACCGTCAGTGCGGGCGAGGATCTGCAATCCATCGCGAACGACGTGAACACCGCCTACCAGACGGCGAGCAGCACCACTGGCACGATAGCCAAGGTCGTCTACAGCGGCAGTGGCACCTACTCGCTGCAGATCGCCAGTGGCGACACCAACCCCCTGACGATTTCCGATAGCAGCGGTCTTGGTCTTCCGAGCAGCATGACCTATGCGTCGTCGTTTCAGACGTCTCTTAAAACGGCGCTGACGGTCGCCAACAGTTCCGTCAAAGACCTGTCCAATGCGCAGGAAAGCCTGGCTGCGGCATCAAGCCAGTTGACCACGTCGGGTCAGCAGCAGACCACCTACGTCACATATTTGCAGAATTCGCTCTCCAGCGTGAAGAACGTCGACACGGCGCAAGCGGCAGCGGCGGTCTCTAAATATCAGACCCAGCTTCAGGCGTCCTATCTGGCAGTGTCGCAGATCGCCAAGATCAACCTGGCCAGCTATTTGTAATACTGTACTTGAGGTCGGTGCTGAAATTCGAATATCGGGCTGGAGTTCCCACGGAACTCCAGCCCGATCGACCTTCCCGGTCAAGCCTCCGGCAAGGCACGTGTGTCATTCTCTGGGGAAAAGTTGGTTTGCTGGACTCGGCAAGATGTGAGCGGCAAGATTTGCCGCCCCGAGGAGCCCTGTCGGCACGCTGTCCCAGCTGGGATGCGGGCCGGCCTCTTCTCAAGCAATAGTTCCGATGACGTGACGGAAAGTCACGGGCCAACAAGCCCGCGGCTTTCCGTCAAAACCGGGTCGTATCTCGTCAGAATGGCGCGATCGCGTCGAAGATTTGCGTGCCGTAACGAGGCTGCTGGATGTCCTCCATGGTGCCGCGGCCGCCATAGACGATGCGCGCCTCGGCGATTTTTTCGGAGGAAATGGTATTCAGCGAGGAAATATCCTCGATCCGGATGATGCCCTGGATCGAAAGTTCGCGCATATCGCCGTTGACCCGAAGTTCCTGCTTGCCATTGATGACCAGATTGCCGTTCGGCAGTTTCTGGACGACGGTGGCCGCCAGATTGATGGTGACCTGCTCGGCCCGGGCCATTGAACCGGCGCCGGTCATGCCGCTGCTGCTGCCGAAACTGAAGAGGTCGGTCGACGAGGCACCACCAAAAACGTGGCCGATACCCTTCTCAAGCCCAAGGAAGGTAAAGCTGGGATTGGCTGCCTCTGAGCTGGCGGTTGCCGTCGTCGTCTTGTTGGACAAGGTCCCGCTTTCGTTGATGCTGACTGCGACAGTCAGGATGTCGCCGATCTCGGTGGCCCGCTGATCCTTGAAAAAGGCCCGCGCACCACGGCGCCATAACGAATTGGTTCCCGCCGGCGGCGCGGTTGGCGTCGGCATCGGCATGCTGACCTGCTGATAATTGGCCGCCTGGGTGGGATCCTGGATCCGCGAAACCCGCGGCGGTTCTCCCACCTCGGACATGCGTTCGAAGAAATTGCAGCCGCTGACCATAGTCGTTGCCGACAACAGCAACGCCGCCTTGAACGAAAGGGAGTGTTTGCGGGTCATGGCATGTTCCTCAGTTGGCTAGGGCTGTGGCGCCATTCATCGAGACGCTGACGATGTTCGGGCCTTCGATCTTGCCTTCGACGGTCAGATTGCTGTGGCTGTTGCTCACCCGGATGACGTCGCCGACGCTTCCCTGTTCGATCGCGTGACCTTGCGTCGACAGCGACATCGCACCCGACTTCAGCACCATGGTGACCAGGGCGCCCCGAAGGACAGCCAGCGGCTTTTGCAATTCGGCGGAGGACAGCATCTGGCCGGGCCGTAGCGGCTGGCGCGGTGTGAAGCCGACGACCTGGTTCATTTCGGTAACGACATCGCGGCGCACGCCGTCTTCTCGGACTTTGGTCCAGGTGACGTCGCGGGCGGTGATGACGTCGCCCCGATTGATCTGGTGGCTCAGAACCGGAACCTCGACGGTCTGGAAGACGCGGCCGGTGATCCGCATGCGGGTGGCGCTGGGCGAGTTGGCCGGGACTTCGATCGTCGCGGTGAAGCGCTTATAGCGCGCGTCGTAATAGAGGTCGCGAACGCCCACCTGCATGGCGGCTCCGATGGGGACGACGATTTGCGTCGCACGGTTGGCAAGCTCGATCTGGGCATCGTCGGGTACCCCCTGGCCGGCCAGAGCCGCCAGGATTTCAGCTTCGATCTGGTCGTGGGTGACGGTAACGCCGCTCCGTTCCACTACCGCCTGTTCGAAAGCGTTCTGCGGCCGCCAGTCGATGCGGTTGCTGTTGGCGACCTTTTGCAGCCAATCGGCATCAAGGATCGCTCGGCGGCCCGGAGCCGGGGCGCGGGCGATGGCGGTGTCGGCCTTGTCTCCGACATTGTCGAAAACGTCGCCCAGCTTCAGGATGTCGCCATCGATCACCACGTTGGGGCGCAACAATGCGCCGGCCATCACCGGTGATGCGGCAACGCTGAGGGCGATGGCCAGGGGCAGGACGAAACGGTTCATGATCTCAAGCCTTTACGATTTGAGCTGCGAGGTCGTCTGCATCATGTTGTCGGCGGTCTGAATGACCTTGGAATTCATCTCATAGGCGCGCTGGGCGCTGATCAGATTGGTCATTTCCGACACCGAGTTGACGTTCGACCCCTCAAGATATCCCTGCAGAATGCTGCCAAAGCCGTTGCTTCCCGGCGTGGCGACGATCGGCGAGCCCGATGATGCCGTCTGCAGGAACAGGTTGTTGCCCTCGGCTTCGAGACCGGCGTCGTTGGGGAAGTTGGCCAGCGTGAGCTGACCGACCACGGATGCCGCGGTCTGGCCGTCGATGGTCACCGAGACCTGGCCGGAACTGTTGATCGTGATGCCGGTCGCGTTGTTGGGAACGGTGATGCCGGGCAACACGGTATAGCCGGTGGCGGTCACGATCTGCCCCTGCGAACTGAGCTGGAAGGTGCCATCACGGGTGTAAGCCGTCGAACCATTGGGCAGCTGGATCTGGAAATAGCCCTTGCCCTGTACGGCGACATCCAATGTGTCGTTGGTGTTGTTGACCGGCCCCTGTTCGGCGACACGGTAGACAGACGTGGTCTTGACGCCCAGTCCCAACTGGATGCCTGACGGCACGATGGTGTTACTGTCCGACGAAAAGGTACCGACGCGCTGCAGATTCTGGTACAGCAAATCGGTGAATTCGGGCAGCCGCCGACTGTAGGCGGTGGTGTTCATGTTGGCGATGTTGTTGGAGATCACTTCCACATTGGTCTGCTGAGCCTGCATTCCGGTGGCGGCGATGTTCATGGCCCTCATGGTCTCAATCCCTTCTTACGCGGTCTGCTGCGACTGCGACAACACAGGCATCGCCTTCAGTTGCCGATCGTGCTCATTTTGAATCAGGTTCTGGATGCTCTCGTAATTACGCATGATGGTCAGCATGTTGGTCATTTCGGTGATTGGCTGAACGTTCGATTCTTCCAGCATTCCCTGGGAAATGTTTGCTGTGTCGGACGGGTTCGCCGTGGCGGTGGTTTCGTAGGTGCCGTCGCCGGCAGCGCGCATCTCCTGGTCATTGTCGAACGTCACGACCTTCAACTTGCCGATGACGCCGTTTTCGGTGGAAAGCGTTCCGTCGCCGGCGATCGACACTTCCGCCTCGTTGGGCGCCAGTACGATCGGCGTATCGTTTTGCTGAAGCACCGGATAGCCGGCGGTGGTGACTACCATGCCGTTCTCGTCCAGCCGGAAATGGCCGGCTCGCGTGTAGCGTTGGCCGGCAGGAGTGTCGATGGAAAAGTAGCCGTCGCCATGGATGGCCACGTCGAGCGGCGCGTCGGTCTTGGTCTCCGGCCCTTCGCGGGTATCGCGAAGCGTGCCAAGGTCGCGGACGAACGACACCTTTTGGCCAAACGGCGTGTGGTCGGACTTGGATTTCACCATGTAGTCGGTGAACATCACCTGTTCGCCCTTGTATGCCGGCGTGTTGGCGTTGGCCAGATTGTTGGCCACGACTTCAAGCTGCCGCCACAGGGCGGTTTGGCGAGACAGGGCGACGTAAGACGTGTTTTCCATCACACAGGAATCCTGAAAATTCGGACGCCAATGTCTATGCAGAAGGCGTGCCACTTTCAAAAAAGTGAGGGAATCCGCGCTATTCCCCGTGACGCCGGGTGACGGCGGCGGTGGTAAAGGCGGTTGAGGACGGTGATGCCGGGTAGTTATTGCCCGGTTAGGGCCGCCTTGTTATGGTGCCTCCTGGTCGAAGGGGCCCTTGAAGACCCGGATTTCGAGTGGCTATCAATATCTTGTTAACCGCGGAAGGTTACTGTGTAGGGTGACTTACTCCGGGCGTCGGTCGAGGCGCCCTGCGGGGGTGGAGGACCATGGCCGAGGACTTGGAAGAAGACTTTGAAGAAGGTGAAGCCTCCGACGAAATGGAAGCCGCACCCGTACGACAAGGCAGCAGTTCTAAGAAGAAAAAGCTGATTCTGATCGTCGTTGCCATTCTGGCGGTTGTCGGTGTGGCGGCCGGGCTCTATTTCGCAGGATTCCTTGATCCGCTTTTGCATGCGACGAAAAGCGAAAAGAAAGTCGAGGAAGAAAAACCGAAGGAAGTTCACGCGGCCGTGTTCTACGATTTGCCTGAGATTCTCGTGAATCTCAATTCGGCGGGACGCAAGCAGAATTTCTTGAAGATTCGGGTGAGCCTGGAATTGGACAGTCCGCTCGATGTCTCGAAGGTCGAAAGCGTGATGCCACGGATCATCGACAACTTCCAGGTGTATTTGCGAGAGTTGCGCATTGAAGACCTGCAAGGTTCGGCCGGCATGTTGCGTTTGCGTGAGGAGCTGCTGACCCGCGTGAACAATGCAGTCAAACCGGCGAAGGTCAATGACGTGCTGTTCAAGGAAATGCTGGTTCAGTGACGGATGGATGCCCTGATGGCTGAGGACAGCGAAGACGGCGGTGAAGGCCGGTCGACCGACGACGAAGAAGCCCTCATGAAGGAATGGGCCGCCATGGCTGGCGGCGATGAGGAGCCTGCGGCCGGCGGCGATGCCCCCGAGGCGGCGTCTGCCAATCCCGAAGACGCCGACAACGTGGCTGCCGAATGGGAAGCCATGCTGGGGGCCGGCGACGAGGGTGGCAACGCCGGGGAGGCCGACGGCGAAGAGGCCGCGACCGGAACCTCGACCCGCGTCCTCAATCAGGACGAAATTGATTCGTTGCTCGGCTTCGACGATTCCGCAGGCGGAAGCGGCGATCGTTCGGGCATTCAAGCTATTCTCAATTCGGCGTTGGTGTCTTACGAACGCCTGCCGATGCTCGAAGTGGTGTTCGACCGCCTCGTGCGCATGATGTCGACCAGCATGCGCAATTTTACGTCGGACAATGTCGAGGTTTCGCTCGACAACATTCTGTCGTTGCGTTTCGGCGATTATCTCAACTCTATTCCTCTGCCGGCGATGCTGGCGGTTTTCAAAGCCGAGGAGTGGGATAACTATGGTCTTCTGACCGTCGATTCATCCCTGATTTACTCGATTGTCGACGTGTTGCTGGGCGGGCGCCGTGGTACCGCCGCGATGCGAATCGAAGGGCGTCCTTACACCACCATCGAGCGTAATCTGGTCGAGCGCATGGTACATGTGGTCCTGGCGGATCTGTCGGCCGCTTTCGATCCGTTGTCGCCGGTCACCTTCCGTTTCGATCGGTTGGAAACCAATCCGCGGTTCGCCACGATTTCGCGTCCGTCGAATGCCGCCATCGTTGCCAAGCTTCGCATCGACATGGAAGACCGCGGCGGTCGCCTCGAACTGATGCTTCCGTACGCGACCTTGGAGCCGGTCCGTGAACTTCTGCTGCAGATGTTCATGGGCGAGAAGTTCGGTCGTGATTCCATCTGGGAAACCCACTTGGCCGAAGAACTGTGGCTGACCGACGTCGAGATGGAAGCTGTGCTCGACGAGCAGGTGATGCCCTTGCGCGACATCCTTAACTTGCGCGTCGGCTCCAAGATCATGCTCAACGCCATGCCCGAATCGACCGTGGAGTTGCGGTGTGGCGATGTCCCGATGTTCGGCGGAAAAATGGGGCGCAAGGGTACCCACATCGCCATCCGGATTGAAGACAAAATCAAGAAGGAGAGAGTCTGATGGACTACAAGCTCGTTCTTGATCTCATTATTGCCGTTTTACTGGCCGCGACGATCGTCTATGCCGCCATTCTCAACGGAAAGTTGAACCAGCTTCGCAAAAACCGCGATGATTTGGCCAAATTGGTCGCCGCCTTCAACGAGGCGACGGCGCGTGCGGAAGCGGGGATCCCGAAGCTGAAAAGAGTATCGGAAGAGGCCAGTTCGACGCTTGTCGAGCGTGTCGAAAAAGCTCAATCGCTCCGTGACGATTTGGCCTTCATGATCGAGCGGGCCGATGCCATGGCCAATCGTCTCGAGGGCGTCGTGCGCACGGCCCGCACCGAGACCAAGCCATCGCCGGCGCCACAGGCGCCGCGTGGGCCGATGGTCCGGCCGGTCCCCGCCGCCGTGCCTCAGCCGGTGTCGATGTCGCCGCTGACGGCCGACCGGGGCGACGATCTGGACGACGATCGTTCGGAAGCCGAACGCGATTTGCTGCGCGCCTTACAGGCCGTGCGGTGAGCGGGAGGAAAGCAATGGCCAAGAAACCGGCGCGGGGCACGACCCCCTTCACCGCTCGTCAGCCTAACATTGCCAAACCCCGGACTGTGCCCGGTATCCGGTTGCTGCCGGTGACTATCTTCGTTGCCGCGCTGATGCTTTCCGTTCGCGTCAACGACATATGGCGTGGTTTGACGACGGCGGATTTCCCCGCCGTGTCGCTCAACGAAACGCAGGCACAACAGCCGCCGCCGCCCGGTGGCCGCAAGCGGGGCCAAACGACACCCGCCACGACTGCGGCGGCTACCGATTCCGGTGCGGCGAGCGGATCGCAGGCAGCGACGACGGCAGCTTCAGCCGGCCAGGCAACGGTCCCGACGACAGCAGGAACGACGCCTCCGTCGGTCCCCTTGCCCGCCGCGGTGCCGTCGGCCGGTGCGTCGGAGGGCGAGCCTCCGACCTTTACTCAGAACGAGATCGATGTTCTGCAGAAGTTGGCGGAGCGTCGCGAATCATTGGATGCGCGCCAACGCGATCTCGATCTGCGGGAAAACATGATCAAGGCGGCGGAAAGCCGTATCGACAAAAAAATTGCCGAGATGAAAACCCTGCAGGCGAATGTCGAGGGAATGTTGAAGCAAGTCGATGACCAGGATGACGGCAAAATGAAGAGCCTGGTCAAGATATACGAAAATATGAAACCGAAAGACGCGGCAAAGATATTTGAGAAGCTCGATATGCCGATCTTGTTGGGCGTGATCACGCACATGAAGGAACAAAAAGTGGCGCCGATCATGGAGCAGATGGAACCGTCGTCGGCGAAACAGCTCACTGATGCTATCGCCATGCGTCGTGCTACAAAAGCGGAAGGTCAGGGTGGCGGCTGACCGGCAGGTTGGAAAAAACTTGATCCGGTTGGATTTCCGTATTTTAACTAGACTCAAAACCACTGTTGTAGAGAATGGCATTTGATCAGTGGCATAAAAGGAGTGGCGGATGGCTGTCGACAAAAACATGCATGTTTTGATTGTGGACGATTACAAAACCATGTTGCGTATCATCCGCAATCTCCTGCGGCAGATAGGCTTCGTTAACATCGACGAGGCGACCGATGGGTCGATGGCATTGCAGATGATGCGAGGCGGCAACTACGGTTTGGTGATCTCGGATTGGAACATGGAGCCCATGACCGGCTTGCAGCTTCTGCGTGAGGTTCGCTCCGACGCCAAGTTGAAGAACACTCCCTTCATCATGGTTACGGCCGAATCAAAATCAGAAAACGTCATTGCTGCGAAAGAAGCCGGCGTCTCCAACTATATTGTCAAACCCTTCAACGCCGAAACTTTGCAGGCCAAGATGGTCAGCGTACTCGGCGAGTTCTGAGGAGACGACTGATGTCTTCGACCGTTGATCGGGACCTCGCCCTTCATCTTGAGGCGTTGCGCAAGCAGATGGGCGACACGGTCAAGGTCGAGGAGGTCGGGGACGTTGTCCGTTCTCTGCTGATGTCGCTGTCCGGCGACGTTTCTGCTGGGGACTTGCGTCTTTATTCGGAAGTGCAGGCTCTGGCCACGTACATCCATAACGCCAAGATGGAGATCGCGGCGCTTCGTCCGCAGGACATCCAGCAGCAATATATTGCTTCGGCGACCGATGAGCTGGACGCTATCGTTGGGGCGACTGAAAATGCCACCAACGCAATTCTCGATGCCGCCGAGAAGCTCGAATCTCTGACGGACGATACTGTGCCAGAGGTTGGCCAGCGACTGACCGAGCAGATCACCCTGATTTACGAAGCCTGTAACTTCCAGGACATCACAGGTCAGCGCATCACGAAGGTGGTTCGGGCGCTCAAGCATATTGAAGAACGTATCGATGCTTTGGTCCTGGCTTTCGGCCCGGAGGTCAAGGATACCGACAAGCCATCCGAGCAAACGTCGGCACAGACGTTGAGCGACGAAGAATTGCTAAACGGTCCGCAACTTCCCGAGAAGGCCCACGACCAGGCTGCTATCGACGCCTTATTCGACAATTCGTGACGAGATGACCGAGTTCGGCCGCAAGCCGCGTGTTTCGGCCGGCGGCGAACCCAGTCCTGCCGATTGCCCCGCGTTCGGCGGTTCTCTGTCCGGCGAGGAGGAACGAGACATCATCGGGTTCGAAAGCCGGTGGCCCTTCGGCACTGTTGCTGAGGCTGGAGGCACCGGGTGACGGCTTTTCGGCGTCTTTTGCGGGTTCTGCCGCTGTTGGTGCTGTTTTGCGTGCTGGCCTGGGGCCATTTTGAGGCTTCGGCGCAGACACCGGCTGCCTCGTCGTCACCACGCGCCGCCCAGCACGATGGCTACGGACGTATCGTCTTCGATTGGGACAGGCCGGTGCAATATTCGGCCGATGTCGTCAACGGCGAGCTGGTCGTACGTTTCGATCGCCCCGTCAAGGGCGATTTTCGTGGTTTGGTTAGGCCACTGGCGAAGTATCTTCGCGGTGTTTCCGTCAGCTCCGACCGACAGACCGCCAGTTTCCCGCTTGTTCGTCCGATCCAGGTAAAGGCGTTCGTCGGCAACAATAACGCCGTGGTCATCGACCTTGCCGACAGGGCCGATGATATACCGACCGCTGATGGTGACGGCGGCCGGACCTCTGCTGCCGCCCCGGTTGCTGCGGCGACCGAACAGTCTCCTCCCGATGGACCGGTATCACTGCTGCCACAATCCGTTCCGGCGGCGCCTCCTCCTCCTCCGGCCAGTCGGACGATCACGCGCCCGTCGAGCGGTGAGCCATCGCAGGTCGAGGTTCGTGCCGGTGACCACGGCAGTTACAGTCGTGTCGTCTTCACTTGGCCGCAGGCCGTTCCCTATAAAGTTGAAAAACAGGGAGGGCATGCAACGGTCAGTTTTTCCAGGCCGGCGCGTTTCGATCTGGCGGGCCTGCAGGGAGCATTGCCGTCCGATATCGCCATTCAGTCAACCGACGGCGGTGGAAAATCATCGACCGTCGTTCTATCGGTGCCAGTGGGCGCCCGGCTCCGGCATTTTTCTTCCGGAGCCAAGGTCGTGCTCGACGTGGTGCGCGATGCCGGCGACCCGCCACCGGCCTCGAACGGCAAGCCGGCTTCGTCGGAAGGCGATGTGACGCTGCCGTCCTTGAAGCCCCTTACCCAGGAAGATAAGCCCCGCCTGCCGTCCGAGAGCCTGACGGCGCCGGCCCCGGCGGCTGCTTCCGGGACGACGAAAGCCACGGCTCCAGCGAAGGAGCCGGCGCCACCGGCAGTAGCGCCGCCATCACCACCACCACCACCACCGGCAGCTCCCGAGCCACCGCCGCCGGCGGTTTCTGCCCGGCCGGCGGTCAAGACGATGCCGGCGGCTGGAGATGCCGACAAGGTGTTCAGCCTCAGTGTCTCTTGGGAGAAACCGGTCGCCGCGGCGGTGTTTCGTCGCGCCGGATATCTCTGGCTGATTTTCGATCGCAAGCAGGACGTCGACACCAAGCTGTTGCGTCGCTTGGGCGGAGAAGCGGTGTCTTCGATCCAGCAGCTGCCCAATCGCGAGGCGACGGTGCTGCGGCTTCTGGTGCAGCCTGATTATACTCCCAGCGTGCGCCGCGACGGTCTGCTGTGGGTGATCGACCTCCTGCGCCAGCCCGACGAACCGAAAGATCCGATCCCGGTAACGGTGCCGGCATCGCTTCCCAATGGTATCGGCATCTCGCTTGCCGTGGCCGATGCCGGCAATGTGATCAGCGTCGCCGATCCCGAAGTGGGCGACAGTATGCTGGTCGTTCCCGTCATTCCGCTTGGGGCCGGCGTCTACCCCGGACGCGATACGCCCGACGTGGAATTATTGCCGACGGTTCAGGGCATCGCGATGCTGCCGCATGTCGACGGTCTCGACGTGCGTTCGACTCGTGGCACCGTGTCCATCGGCATGCCAAGCGGCGCCGGGTTGCGGCTGTCGACTCCCGGCGGGCATTCAGTTTCGGCGGCCAGGCATTCCGACCGCGATGGATTTTTCGACGTAGGCAATTGGAAACGGGGCGGTCCTGATGCCTTTGCCGAGGAGCGGCGGACCTTTGAGGCCGGCCTTTCTCTGATTCCACCGGCCGGCCGGAGCGGTGCGCATATGGAGGCCGCCCAATTCTTCTTCGCCAACGGTTTCGCCGCCGAGGCGCTTGGCTTCTTACGCCTGGCGGCCGAAGAGGATCCGACGCTGGTCGACACCGGATCCTACCGGGCGTTGCGGGGCGCCTGTCAGTTCCTGATGGGACGCTATGACCTGGCTCTGGCCGATCTCGACAGCCCCCTGGTCAAGGATGACGCCGAAAGTCGCCTTTGGCAGGCGGCGGCGCACGCGGCGGCCGGTGATTCTCCGGCCAATTGGGACAAGGCCCTGGCCAGCGGTGTATCGACGATCGGCGGTTATCCGAAGCCGCTGGCCTGGCCTCTGGCAGTCAATGCCGCCAAGGCGGCGCTTGCCGCGGCCGACGACGACGCGACGCAAAAATCTCTCGACATCCTCGACCGCTCAATCATCTCGCCGCGCGAGGAAGTGCTGCTCGATTATTTGCATGGCGCCTTCAACGAGATGGCCGGGCAGTTCGACAAGGCCCTCGATGATTACGATCACGCGACGAAAGGGGACAACCGCGAATATCGGGCCAGGGCCGCGGTTGCCGCCACCGAACTGCTGCTCCGGCTTGGGCGGATATCGCCGATCGAGGCCGCCAATCGGTTGGACCATCTGCGTTTTGCCTGGCGGGAGGAGGATTTCGAATTCGGCCTGTTGAAGCGGTTGGCCGAATTGCAGGTCCAGGCCGGCGCCTATCCCGATGCCCTGCGTTCGATGCGGTCGCTGTTGACCAACTATCCGGACAATAGAAAGGTGCCGGAAGTATCCAAGATGATGAGCGACACATTCTCGCGGCTTTATCTCGAGGGGGCGGCCGACAGCATGTCGGCGGTTTCGGCGATTGGTCTTTACGACGAATTCCGGGATCTGACTCCGACCGGGGCGAAGGGCGACGAGATGATTCGCCGACTGGCCGATCGGCTGGCGGCCGTCGACCTCCTGGATCGCGCAGCCGAACTGCTGAAGCATCAGGTCGCCTTCCGCCTGCAGGGGCTGGACAAGGGGCGGGTCGGGGCGCAACTGGCGCTTCTCGATTTGCTCAATTTTCAGCCGCAAGCCGCCTTGGACGCCCTGACGGGCAGTGAGGTGCCGGGACTGCCCGACGAACTGCAGCGGCAGCGCAAGCATCTGAAGGCCCGCGCGCTTTCCGATCTTGACAGAGTCCCCGAAGGCATCCAGTTGCTGGTCGGCGACGCAAGCGCCGAGGCCATGCAGCTGCGGGCCGAGATCTATTGGCGAAAGCAGGATTGGGCCAACGCCGCTCTGGCGTTCGAGGCGATGGTTGCCAAGCCGGATCGCGGAACCACACTCGACGACGCCTCGGCGAAATTGGTGGTTGTCTGGGCGACGTGTCTTGTACTTGGCAACGACGAGCGCGGCTTGGCGGCTTTGCGGCGCAGTTACGGTCCCGCACTGGCGGCGACGCCCTATAACGACGGCTTCAACCTGCTGACCAGTGCGCTCGACAAGGATGTGCCCGATATGCCTGCCATCGCCGGAAAGATCAAGGAAGCCCAAGGCTTCCAGAGCTTCATGGGCAACTACAAAAAACGCGTGCAGTCGAACGGTCTGTCGGCGATCAACTGACAGCGCCCGGCGCGTCAGCGCAGGCATAAGCGAGGAAGCCAAGCCGGCGGATGCCGGCGCCCGGCGATTGAGGGGCTCCTTAAGCCTTTGTTAAAGCCGTTCGGAGCATCGTGTAGCGTCAACACCGAGGGGCTTGGCCCGTGGCGGCGGATCACACCAAACATGCCAAGGGGACTAAGCGAGAAATCGCTGTCGCCCTTTCCTACCGGCCCGAAAGTGGCGATGCCGCGCCGAAGGTTGTTGCCACCGGGCGCGGCGAACTGGCCCGTGAAATTCTCGACCGGGCGTTCGAAAAAGGCGTCAAGGTTCGCCAGGATGCCGATCTCGCGGAACTTTTGTCGGTTGTCGACGTCGACAGCATCATTCCGTTGGAAGCTTTCATGGCGGTCGCCGAAATTCTCGCCTACGTTTATCGTGCCAACCAGCAGGCCGATCCCGGTCCGCTGTTCACGGAAGGCAAAAAGAAATGACCGATGCCGTGATGGCGCGTGAGGAATTGGCGAAGGTTTCGTCTCTGGCTTTGACGGCGCGTCGACTGATCGCCTCGGGCAAGCTTGTCGATTTGGTGGCTCTCGAAGAGCGCGTCCGCGCCGTTTGCGAGGGAATTCAGGCAATGCCGCGGGAAGACGGGCGGGAATTGATCGACGATATGCAGGCGTTGATCAACAAACTCGACCAGTTGACCCGTGACCTTGAGAGCCGGTTGGCCGCCTGTGGCGGACCGGCGGACCCGCCGGACGGGGACTGACGGAAAGCAACGGGCGAATGGAGTGGGACATTTATTTGCGCAGCCTGCTGGCGCTGGTCACCGTATTGGCGATGATCGGCGTGGTGGCGTGGCTGGTCCGGCGATTCGGCGTCGGCGGCGTGATGCCCTTGGGACGCCGGTCGCGCCGGCTGGCCGTCGTTGAGGTCTTGCCTCTCGACAATCGGCGGCGTCTTGTCCTGGTGCGCAAAGACGACGTCGAACATCTGCTGCTGATCGGCGGGGCGTCGGATATCATCGTCGAGAAGGGGTGGTCGGTGACCGCGTCGGACGAGGAAACGTCCGAACAGGAAAAGGGAAAAGACCAGTGAAGCGCCGTCTGTGTTTCGTTCTGATGGGTCTTGCCGCCACGATCGGTGGACTGGTTGTGGCTAATCCCGCGGCGGCGCAGCAGTTCACTCTCGATCTCGGCGAAGGTGCCTCGACGACAGGGCGGCTGGTCCAGTTGATCACCCTGATGACGGTACTGTCGCTGGCGCCGTCCATCCTGGTGATGGTGACGTCATTTACCCGGATCGTCGTCGTGTTGTCATTCCTTCGCCAGGCGCTCGGGACCCAGTCGGCGCCCCCGAACATGGTGATGATCAGTCTGGCGTTGTTTCTCACCGGGTTTGTCATGACGCCGACGTTGCAGGCGTCCTATGAGCAGGGGATTCAGCCGCTTCTCGCCAACAAGATCGATGAGATGCAGGCCTTTGACCGAGCGGTCAAGCCGGTCCATCAGTTCATGATGCATCATGTGCGCGAACAGGATCTTCAGCTGTTCCTCAATCTGTCGCACACGCCTGCAACGGTCGCGGCCGACGCCACCCCGTTGCAGGCTCTGATTCCCGCTTTCATGATCAGCGAACTGCGGCGGGCTTTCGAGATCGGTTTCCTTATCTATCTTCCGTTTCTGATTATCGACATGCTGGTCGCCTCGGTACTGATGAGCATGGGTATGATGATGCTTCCGCCGGCGACGTTCGCTTTGCCTTTCAAGCTGATTTTTTTCGTGTTGGTCGATGGCTGGTATCTGATCGCCGGCAGCCTGGTGCAGAGTTTTGGCCCGATCTGAGCTTGAGAATCATGCCCTGTCTGAGAAGCGGCGTCCGCGCATTCATTGTTTCTTAAAGCAACCGGCATTAAGCTCAATACTAGAGGCGAGGTAGGCTGGCCGAGGGTTCAAAGCATGTTCGAGGATCTCACACTTTTTGCCATGGCGCAGAAGTCCATGGACTGGCTGTCGAAACGCCAGGAGGTTCTGTCCGAGAACGTGGCCAACGCCAATACGACAGGATATCAGGCGAAGGATCTGGCGCCGATTTCCTTCAAGCATATGCTTGAAAAAGATGTCGCAGTCAGGGCTGCGACGACCAATCCGATGCATGTTTCGCCGGAAGTCGAGCCCGTCAAATTTGAAACGGTGACCGAGCGGAGCCCCGACGAATCGAAGCCGAACGGCAATTCCGTGCTCATCGAAGAGCAGATGCAGAAAATCGGTGAGGTCAAAGGCAGCTACGAGCTCGCCGCCAATCTGTTTACCAAGCATCTTACCATGTTGAAGACGGCGATCGGCAAAGGGTCGTGAGCGTTGAGCCTGGTCTGGGCGGAGGGATGAGATCTTGGACGACCTGAATAAAGCTTCGCTGATCGCGACATCCGGGATGAAAGCGCAATCCGAGCGGATGCGTGTGGTCTCCGAGAATCTTGCCAATGCCGATTCCCTGCCGACGACTCCGGACGCCACGCCCTACCGGCGCAAGATCATCAGCTTTCGCAATGTTCTGGACAAAACCGCCGGGGCCGATGTCGTCAAGGTCAAGAAGGTCGATGTCGACCGGTCGGAATTCCAGAAGAAATACGACCCGAAGCATCCGGCGGCCGACAGCAGCGGTTATGTGCTGGCGCCCAATGTCAATCCGCTTATCGAATTGATGGACATGCGCGAGGCGCAGCGCTCCTATGAGGCCAATCTCAATGTCGTGAGCGTGTCGAAATCGATGCTTACGAAAACCGTCGACATGTTAAAATAAGTGGTGTCATCGAACCTGTTCCGGGTTTCGGAACGGCATACAAAGAACGCTAGGTAGACAATGGCCATATCCTCGATCACTGATGCCATCGCCGCTTACAACAATGCGGCCAAATCCATCTCAGGCGAATCGAGTTCGAGTGCGGCGGATGAAAGCCAGGCGCCGGGCAGCGATTTCGCGAGCCTTCTGCAAAATGGGGTGAAGGCTGCCATTGATGCCAGCAAGAAGAGCGAAGAACTGTCCAAGCAAGGCTTGGCGGGGAAAGCCGACGTTCGCGATGTGGTTGCCGCCGTCAATAACGCCGAAGTGACCTTGCAGACGGTCGTCGCCGTTCGTGACAAGGTGATTTCCGCCTACAGCGAAATCCTGCATATGGCCATCTAGCCTGCCTGGGCGCGATGACAGAAGCAGATCTCATTGAGCTCGCCCGCGCCTGTATGCTGGTTATGTTGAAGGTGGCGGCACCGCCGCTGGTCGCCGGCCTGGTCATCGGGTTGGTGGTTTCGCTGTTCCAGGCATTGACCCAGATCCAGGAAATGACGCTGACCTTCGTGCCGAAGGTCCTGGCGGTTTTCCTGACCTTGCTGATCTTTCTGCCCTTCATCTTGCATACATTGATGGATTTTACGCATTTGGTCCTGGACCGCGCCATCGCGGGCGGGTAGCCCGAATGCTGAAGGAAATCCTGTCCACCGATGTCTATGCCCTGATCCTCATCTTCGCGCGCCTGGGGGCGGCGATGATGCTTTTCCCCGGATTGAGCAGCGCCGCGGTATTCACCCGGTTTCGTCTGCTGTTGGCGCTCGCTATCGCCTTTTTGCTGCTGCCCAGTCTGGCGGGACAGCTGCCGCGAATGCCGCCTGATCCAATGTCGATGGTTTTGCTGATTGGCGGGGAGGTGACAGTCGGCCTGTTTTTTGGCGTCCTGACGCGGGTTCTCATCATGCCGATCGACATTGCCGGAAGCGCCGTCGGTTTTGCGGTCGGGCTGACCAATATGTTCACCAACGATGTGGTCACGCAGGAACAGAGTCAGTTGCTGACCGGCTTTCTCAACCTGATCGCCATCAGCGTGGTCTTCGTTACCGACACCCACCATCTGATGTTCCAGGCCATCGTTGACAGTTACGCATTGTTCTTGCCCGGACAGCCTTTGCCGTTCGACGATTTTTCCCAGGCGCTGATGCGTTGCGCGTCCGATAGCATGATGGTCGGGTTCAAGTTGGCGGCGCCGCTGATTGTCTTCGCCGTGACTTTCAATTCGGCACTCGCCTTGCTCAATCGTCTGGTTCCGCAGGTCCAGGTGTTCTTCGTTGGAATGCCTGTGCAGATTTTGGGGGGCATGGCTATTTTGGCTTTCTGCCTGCCGTCGATCATGAGCTGGTTCCTCCGGCATTTTTCGGATGGGCTTCAGCCTTTCCTGGCGCCCGGGTGAACCATGGCCGAAGACGACGACTCCAAATCCGAACAACCAACCGGTCACCGTCTTTCCAAGGCGCGTGAAGAAGGTGATATCTCTCAATCCCAGGAAGTAAAGACGGCGGCCATGCTGGTCGCCATCACCGTCTTCGTGTGGTTGATCGCGCCGATGTCGATGGAGCGGTTGCGGATTTATCTGGCGCGTTTTCTCGAGCAGCCTGAAACGATGAGGGTCGGCACGACGTCGGAATTGACGGGATTGGCCAGCGATCTGTTGTCCCACGTTGGTCTTGCCATCGCCATGCCGTTCGCTTTCCTGCTGATTGTCGGCTTCACGTCCTCCATTGCCCAGACCGGTTGGATGATCGTCTTCAGCAAGATCATGCCGGATTTGAAGAAGATCAGTCCGCTGGCCGGTTTCGGCCGCATGTTCTCGCTGCAGTCGGTGGTGGAACTGGTCAAGAGCATCGCCAAAATGGTGGTGGTCGGCGCTATCTGCTACATCGCCCTGAAGCCCCGGATCAACGATCTCGACCTGTTGCCGTCGATGGAGACCGAGGCAATTCTCAGGTACCTGCACCATGTTCTGATTCGCTTGATGCTGGCCATCGCCCTGGTCACGATCGTCATCGCGGCGGCCGACTGGTTCTACCAGCGCTTTGCTTTCATGAAGAAGCTGCGCATGAGCAAGCAGGAAGTTAAGGAAGAAAATAAGCAGACAGAAGGCGATCCGCTGATCAAATCCCGCCTGCGTTCGTTGCGGATGCAAAGAGCGCGTGGCCGAATGATGGCGGCGGTGCCGAAGGCCGACGTGGTGGTCACGAACCCGACCCACTACGCCTGCGCTTTGAAGTACGACGCCGATACCATGAATGCGCCGGTTCTGGTGGCCAAGGGACAGAATCTGGTCGCCTTCCGGATACGCGAGGTCGCTGAGGAACACGACGTTCCGATCGTGGAAAATCCGCCCCTGGCGCGGGCATTATATGCCACAGTGGATATCGATAGAGAGATTCAGCCGGATCAATACAAGGCTGTAGCCGAGGTGATCAGTTATGTCATGCGTCTCAAAGGCAAGCTCCGCCGCTGAGGCGTTGCGCACTACTCCCCTGACCTGGCTGGTGCTGGGCGCCGTCTGTCTGTTGGTTGGTTTGGCCTTGTCGCCTTTGGACGGACAATGGCAGTGGACTGCCGTTTTTATCGTAACCGTCGTGGCTTTGGCTGCCATTGCCGGATTGTTGTCGAAGCTCGGAGATCGCGCACGGCGATCCGTGCGGACCGGGCGGCTGGAGGCGGCGTTGGGCGGCGATCATCGCGCCCGGCTGGTTTTCGACGCCGATGGTCAGGAAATCCTGCGTAACGCGATGGCCGAGCAGACCTTCGGTCCGCCGGAGGCTCCATGCGCGCCCTTGCTGCTACGGGTTTCGGGTGACGAACGGGCAGAGGAGGAACTGCAGCGATTGGCCGCTGCCGCCCGGCACGGCGGATCCCATTCCGCCGAAATTTCCTTGCCGGGAGCGCAAGGTGGTCGCGACTGGCTGGCGTTGGCGGTCTATCCGCTGGGCGGAGGCGGTATCCTGTGGACCGCTGAAGACGTGTCGGCAAGGCGGGCCATTGAGGAAACGCTACGCCGGGACCATGAAATGTTGGCCGATTTTATCGACTTCATGCCGGTCGGCTTCTATTCGGCCGACACCGAAGGCCGTTTCCGGTTCGTCAACCAGCGGCTTGCCGAATGGATCGGCCATCCGGCCGAAGCGCTGGTTGGCCAGGAACTGGTCGACGTCTTGGGGGTTGTCCCCAATCCGGAGGAAGATCGCGCCGAAATGCGGCTTAAGGGGCGCAACGGCGACGTCTTCCAGGCGTTCGTCACACATACCGTTTTCGATGAGGGCGGCGAGACTTTGACCCGCTCGATCGTCGTCCGCGATCTGATGCCCGAACGTCATTGGGAACGCGCGTTGAAAGCCTCGGATCGCCGCTTCCACTGGTTGTTCGAAGATGCGCCGGTCGGCATCGTCCTGGTCGATCCTGATACCACGGTCAGCCTGTGCAACCCGGCTTTCGCCGAGATGGCCGGAGTGACCGCCGAGGAGGTGATCGGTTCTCCGGTCGTTGATTTCATCGCCGAGGACGACAAAGGGCCCGCCGCCGAGCATCTCGGACGCGTGTTGATGGGAACCAGTCCGGGAACGCATCTGCCGGTGCGTCTGGCCGGCCGTGGCGGCGAAATGGTGGCCACGCTCTATGTCAGTCCGGCGGCCGACGAGGGCGGTGTCTCGGGCCTGATGCTGCATTTCATCGATACGACGGAACAGAAAAACCTCGAATTGCAATTCGCCCAAAGCCAGAAAATGCAGGCGATGGGCCAGCTGGCAGGCGGGATCGCGCACGATTTCAACAATCTTCTGACCGCGATGATCGGCTTTTGCGATCTGTTGCTGCAACGCCATGGTCCCGGCGACGCGTCTTTCGCCGATATCATGCAGATCAAGCAAAACGCCAATCGGGCGGCCAGCCTGGTCCGTCAGCTTTTGGCATTTTCGCGACGGCAGGCACTGCAGCCGCGTCTTTTCGACGTCACCGACGCCTTGGCAGAGTTGTCCAACCTGCTGCGCCGTCTGCTGGGCGAGACGATCGAGCTGTCGATTACCCATGGCCGCGATCTGGGGCTGGTCCGCGTCGATCCAGGCCAGTTCGACCAGGTCATCATCAACCTGGCGGTTAATGCCCGGGACGCCATGCTGGGCGGCGGCCAACTGAGCGTCATGACGCGGGTCTTCCATAACGAACGCCCCTACCAGCGAGGGGCCGACGTCATGCCGCCCGGCGACTATGTGCTGATCGAAGTGGCCGATACCGGCACGGGAATCAGCCCGGAAAATCTGGGGCGGATTTTCGAACCATTCTTCTCGACGAAGGAGGTCGGCGCCGGCACCGGCCTTGGTCTGTCGACGGTCTATGGCATCGTGCGTCAAACGGACGGCTTCGTTTTCGTCGACAGCCAGCCCGGCCATGGTTCGATCTTCTCCATCTACCTGCCCCGGTTTGACGGTGCCGAACCCGGTGTGCGGGCGAAATTCGCCGGCGGGGAACAGGCCGCGCAAATCGGCGACCTTACCGGAACAGGAACCATTTTGATCGTCGAGGACGAGGATGCCGTGCGCCTGTTCGGTGCGCGCGCCTTGCGTAACAAAGGCTACCGGGTCCTCGAGGCGCGATCGGGCGAGAACGCTCTCGACGTCCTGCATGGCGAGGAGGGGGTCGACGTTCTGGTCTCCGACGTGGTGATGCCGGGCATGGATGGCGCCACCCTGGCGCGGTTGGTTCGCATGGAGCGGCCGCATATCCAGGTCATTCTGATGTCGGGCTATGCCGAAGATGTCGCTTTGGGAGAGTTTTCGGGGGAAGATGGTATCCACTTCCTGCCCAAGCCGTTTTCCCTGAAACAGTTGGCCAGCAAGGTCAAGGACGTGTTGGGCGAGGTCTCCTAGTCCCGCGGGACCGCTGCTTTGAGCCGATTCCTGTGGGGATCGAGGTTTCGCGGAATGGTTGACCGGAACAAGACAAGAACATTTGCCTTGCCATTAGGAACAAAGGGGGTACAGTGTTGCGGATTGCATCGCCCTTGCAAGGTGTGGAATAACTGGGGACCGCAACATGAATCAGACCGCTCTTCGGCTGGTGGACAAGGATACGATGGACAAGCAGAAAGCTTTGGATGCTGCGCTCACGCAGATCGAGCGGGCCTTTGGCAAAGGCTCGATCATGCGGATGGGATCTCACGACGTCGTGGATGTGGAGGCGATCTCCACCGGATCTCTTGGACTTGATGTGGCCTTGGGGATCGGAGGATTGCCGCGAGGACGGATCGTCGAAATCTATGGTCCGGAAAGTTCGGGTAAGACGACCCTGGCTTTGCATGTCATCGCCGAAGCTCAGAAAAAGAGCGGGACCTGCGCATTTATCGATGCGGAGCATGCGCTTGATCCCGGATATGCCCGCAAACTCGGCGTTAATCTCGATGAACTGCTGATTTCCCAGCCCGATGCCGGAGAACAGGCATTGGAGATTGCCGACACCCTGGTCCGTTCGGGAGCCATTGACGTGTTGGTGGTCGATTCCGTGGCGGCCTTGGTGCCGCGGGCCGAATTGGAAGGCGAGATGGGCGATTCCCATGTCGGTTTGCAGGCCCGTCTGATGAGCCAGGCTCTGCGGAAATTGACGTCCACGGTGTCGCGGTCCAACTGCATGGTCATCTTCATCAATCAGATCCGGATGAAGATCGGCGTGATGTTCGGATCGCCGGAGACCACGACCGGCGGTAACGCCTTGAAATTCTATGCTTCGGTTCGTCTCGATATTCGCCGGATCGGCAGCATCAAGGACCGTGACGAAGTGGTGGGCAATCAGACCCGCGTCAAGGTGGTGAAGAACAAGCTGGCCCCGCCGTTCAAGGTTGTCGAATTCGATATCATGTATGGCGAAGGCGTATCCAAGACCGGCGAATTGGTCGATCTCGGCGTCAAGGCGGGTATCGTCGAGAAGTCCGGTGCGTGGTTTTCCTATAATTCCCAGCGTATCGGTCAGGGACGGGAAAACGCCAAGGGATTCTTGCGCGATAATCCGGCGGTCGCCGCGGAAATCGAGGCGGCAATCCGCCAGAATTCGGTGGTCATCGCCGACGCCCTGAGCGGTGCCCCGGTCGCCGTCGATGCCGACGGGGTGGTCACCGAGGAATAGAGCGACTCTTTCGAGTTGAGGCTGTCGTCGGTTGGCCGAGAGGATGATTGATTGATAATTTTATAACGGTCATCCCCGCTGAGCTCAGGATGTGAATAGGTTGGATCGGTGGCATGGGCGTCCCTGCCCATGTCCGCCAAAAAGCGGAATTTCTTGAATTTTCCGGCTCCGCCGGAACAACGGCAGGGACGCCGGTGCCACCAGGTTGAATGACTTGCGGCCTCTTGTGCGGGGATGACACGCTGATTTAGTCATTCCTGCGTGGAACAAACCATTTACCCAACATCTTGTAGCGCGTTTTCTCGACGGTCGCCGTTTGACGATCCGCAGCCAACGTATTATGCCAAAGCGATGCGATGGACACCCGGCCAGGGGCTTGTTACAACAACCTCCCGGTTGGACAAGACGGCCCGCCACTGTGGTTGGTCCGATGGTTTGGGTACATAGATAGTCATGCAGACAGCAAACGATATCCGCAGCACGTTTCTCGACTTCTTTGCCAAGAACGGTCACACCGCTGTGCCGTCCGGTCCATTGGTGCCGCGCAACGATCCGACGTTGATGTTTACCAATGCCGGAATGGTCCAGTTCAAAAATGTCTTCACCGGCATGGAAAAACGGGACTATGTGCGGGCCACCACGTCGCAAAAATGTGTTCGCGCCGGCGGCAAGCATAACGATCTCGACAATGTCGGTTATACGGCCCGCCACCATACATTCTTCGAAATGTTGGGCAATTTCTCCTTCGGCGACTACTTCAAGGAAGGCGCCATCGATTTTGCCTGGCGGCTGATCACCAAGGAATACGGCTTGGCAGCCGATCGTCTCTCGGTGACGGTCTATCATACCGACGACGAGGCTTTCGATCTCTGGCGACGGATATCGGGCTTGCCGGAGCGCCGGATCATCCGCATTCCGACGCACGACAATTTCTGGGCGATGGGCGATACCGGTCCCTGCGGCCCTTGCTCGGAGATCTTCTACGACCACGGCGAGCATATCGCCGGTGGCCCGCCCGGCAGTCCGGAGGCCGATGGCGACCGCTTCATCGAAATCTGGAATCTGGTGTTCATGCAGTATGAGCAGGTGACACCGGACCAACGTATCGCGCTGCCGCGTCCCTCAATCGATACCGGCATGGGTCTCGAGCGTCTGGCCGCCGTCCTGCAGGGCGTGCACGACAACTACGACATCGACCTGTTCCGCGCGCTGATCGCGGCATCGGCGGATGCATCCGGGGCGGCCGCCGATGGCGTGCACCGTGTGTCGCATCGTGTCATCGCCGACCATCTGCGGTCGTCCAGCTTCCTGATCGCCGATGGCGTGTTGCCGTCCAACGAAGGCCGCGGTTACGTGTTGCGCCGCATCATGCGCCGGGCCATGCGTCACGCTCAATTGATGGGATGCCGTGATCCGTTGCTGTGGAAGCTGGTGCCGGCCTTGGTCGCCCAGATGGGGCAGGCTTTCCCCGAGCTGGTTCGGGCGCAGGCGCTGATTACCGAAACCTTGAAGCTTGAGGAGACGCGCTTCAAGCAGACCCTCGAACGCGGCCTCAAGCTGCTCGACGAGGAATCTGCCAGTCTGCCGGCCGGTGGGCGCCTGAACGGCGACGTGGCGTTCCGTCTTTACGACACCTTCGGATTTCCACTCGATCTTACCCAAGATGCCTTGAAGGCGCGGGGCCTTTCCGTCGATGTTCCGGCCTTCGATAAGGCGATGGCCCGTCAGCGTGCCGAGGCGCGTAAGGCCTGGGCCGGCTCTGGCGAGGCGGCGACCGAGGCGGTGTGGTTCGAGACCCGCGAAAAGGTCGGAGCCACCGAGTTCCTGGGGTATGACACCGAGCATGCCGAAGGCCAGATTGTCGCCCTGTTGTCCGATGGCAAGCCGGTCGACAAGATCAAAGCCGGTGCGACGGTGGCCGTGATCGTCAACCAGACGCCGTTCTACGGCGAATCGGGCGGACAAATGGGTGATGTCGGATCCATTACGGCGGCCGGCAAGGGGCGGGTGACAGTGACCGATTCCCAGAAAAAGCTGGGCGATCTGATCGTCCATCTGGGGACCGTCGATGAGGGTGAAATCGCCGTCGGGGACTTCGCCGACCTGGTGGTCGATCCGAAGCGCCGTGCCGCTCTCAGAGCCCACCATTCCGCCACTCACCTTCTGCATGCGGCGCTCCACCATTTCGTGGGGAGCCATGTCACGCAGAAGGGATCGTTGGTGGCCCCCGATCGGCTGCGTTTCGACGTCAGCCATAACAAGCCGTTCTCGCCAGAGGAAATTCGTTTGGTCGAGGATGAGGTCAATGATCGGATTCGTGCCAATCTTCCGGTGGAAACCCTGCTGACGACGCCTGATGCTGCTATCGAAGCCGGCGCCATGGCCCTGTTTGGTGAGAAATACGGCGACGAAGTGCGTGTCGTCTCTATGGGCGAGGGAGCGGAGAAATACTCCGTCGAGCTCTGCGGCGGAACTCATGTGCGGCGGACCGGTGACATCGGTCTGTTCAAGCTGATCGGCGAGAGCGCCGTGGCTGCCGGTGTCCGTCGCATCGAAGCGGTGGTGGGGGCCGCCGCCGAAGTCTGGGTTACCGAACAGGCCGAACTTTTGGGGCGGGCTGCCCAGGCGATCAAGGCAACGCCGGGCGAGTTGCCCGGCCGTATCGAAGCGCTGCTCGAAGAGCGGCGGCGTCTGGAGCGCGAGGTTTCCGATCTGCGTCGCCAGATGGCGACCGGCGGAGCCCAGGCGGCGACCAACAAGACGGTCGCCGGCATCACCTTTGCCGGGCGTTCTCTTGAAGGCGTCCCCGCCAAGGATTTGAAGGGCATGGCCGACGAGCTGAAAAAGCAGGTCGGGTCCGGTGTCGTCGCACTGGTCAGCGTCGCCGACGGTAAGGCCTCGCTGGTGGTGGCGGTGACCGACGACCTGACGGCCCGTTTCTCGGCGGTCGATCTGGTGCGCGCCGGATCGGAGGCGCTGGGCGGCAAGGGCGGCGGCGGCCGGCCGGACATGGCTCAGGCCGGTGGAACAGACAATGGCCACGCGAAAGACGCGCTGGTGGCGATCGAAACGGTGTTGTCCGGCAAATAGTGAAACCATGCTCGGCAGGCCAGCAGCGCTTGGCCTGCCGAGCATGGGCGTTTGACGTGATCGCATGACGCTTTAACAAAAATGGTGCAGCGCACAAAAATCCTCTTGCAACCTAAGGTAATTTGGATATCCTTCCGTTTGTTGCAGTGCAGCAATCGCCAGGTGGCGATCGCACGGCGCCAACCAAATCACCTGCGAGGATGCACCCATGACCGTACAGAATCTTGAAGACGTCGTTGCTTTCGGGAAGGCCAATGTCGAAGCTTTGGTGAAGAGCAGCAGCGTAACCGTCAAAGGTTTCGAAGATCTGGCGAAAGCCTATTCGTCGCTGGCCAATCAATCGATCGAGCAAACGACGAATGCCGTCAAGGCGCTGACCAGTGCCAAGAGCCCGACGGAGTTCCAAACCATTTACACCGGCTTGGCGAAGACCAGTCTCGAGAATTTTGTGGCCGAGAGCCGCAAGATCCAGGAATTGGCCAACAGCATCGTGACCAGCAGCTTTGCGCCGCTGAACGCGCGTGTCCAGGCGCTGTCCGGTCTGTTCAAGGCGGCCTGATCCAAAAGGCCCGGTGCCCCAGGCGCCGGGCCTTTTGGTTTTGTAAATGTCCCTCATTGTTAAATGTCCCTCAAGCGCCGGGCGCCGGCATCCGCCGGCTTGGCTTTCCTCGCTTATGCCTGCGCTGACGCTCCGGCAACGCTGCGGCGCGCTCAATGCGCTAGTCGCGGGCTATGCCCGCTCCGGTCGGGTTCCTTCAAAAGGCAATGCCGGACATTTCAAAAACGGAGCGGCTTGCCGCGACTGGGCCATTGAGGCCCCGCGCGACGATTCGCGCGTAAGCCAAGGGCGCGGATGCGCCCACCCGGCGCTTGAGGGACATTTCAAAAACGGAGCGGCTTGCCGCGACTGGCCATTGAGGCCCCGCGCGACGATTCGCGCATAAGCCAAGCCGGCGGACGCCGGCGCCCGGCGCTTGAGGGACACTTAACAACTTCCTGCCCGGCGCTTGAGGGACATTTCATTTTAATGAACAGGGTATCGCTTGACGCCAGAGGCCATTGGCTCTCCAATGGATTCCCCCCCAATCCATTAGACGATCGTCATGCCTTATTCCTCATTGCGCGATTTCCTGGCCCATCTCGAAAAGGCCGGCCGCCTGGTCCGTGTCACCGAGCCGGTTTCGCCGGTGTTGGAAATCACCGAAATTCAGACTCGTCTTTTGGCTGAGGGCGGTCCCGCCGTTCTGTTTGAAAATGTGATCGGTGCGGACGGCCGGCGCTATGACATGCCGGTACTGGTCAATCTGTTCGGGACGATCGAACGGGTGGCCTGGGGTATGGACCGGGAGCCGCATCAACTGCGCGAGATCGGCGAGACGCTGGCTTTTCTCAAGCAACCCGAGCCTCCCGGCGGGTGGCGCGAGGCGATCGGGATGTTGCCTCTTCTGAAAACGGTCATGGCCATGCGTCCCAAGACCGTCAGTTCGGCCCCCTGCCAGGAGGTGGTGCTGACCGGCGACGAGATCGATCTGGCCCGCCTGCCGATCCAAAGTTGCTGGCCGGGCGAACCTGCGCCCCTGATTACCTGGCCTTTGGTGGTCACCCAGGGGCCGCGCGCCACAGGCCCCGACGCCGATCGGCGGGATGCCTTCAATCTCGGCATCTATCGTATGCAGGTGACGGGGCGCAACACCACCTTGATGCGCTGGCTGCGGCATCGTGGCGGGGCCCAGCATCATCAGCGTTGGGCCGGGGAAAAGGCCGAACCGCTGCCAGTCGCCGTGGTGATCGGCGCCGATCCGGGAACCATTCTCGCGGCCGTCACACCGGTGCCCGATACCTTGTCCGAATACCAGTTCGCCGGTTTGCTGCGCGGACGGAAAGTCGAACTGGTGGATTGCAAGACCGTTCCGCTCAAGGTGCCGGGCCAGGCCGAGATCATCCTCGAAGGTCATGTGTCGCTGTCCGATTACGGCGACGAGGGGCCATACGGCGACCACACCGGTTATTACAACTCCGTCGAGCGCTTTCCCGTGTTTACGATTTCGGCGATCACCATGCGCCGCGATCCCATCTATCTGTCGACCTTCACCGGCCGTCCGCCCGATGAGCCGTCGATTATGGGAGAAGCTTTGAACGAAGTGTTCATTCCGCTTCTTGCGCAGCAATTCCCGGAAATCGTCGACTTCTGGCTGCCGCCGGAAGGATGTTCCTACCGGATCGCCGTCGTTTCCATCAAGAAAACCTACCCTGGCCACGCCCGGCGCGTCATGATGGGCGTCTGGTCGTTCCTGCGACAATTCGTCTACACGAAATTTGTGATCGTCGTCGATGACGACATCAACGCGCGTGATTGGAAAGACGTGATGTGGGCGATCTCCACCCGTATGGATCCGGCGCGTGACATTATGGTCGTCGAGAATACGCCGATCGATTATCTCGACTTCGCCTCGCCGGAATCGGGACTCGGCGGCAAGCTTGGCATGGACGCCACCAACAAGTTGCCGCCGGAGACCCATCGCGACTGGGGGCGCAAGATCCATATGGATCCGGTGGTGATCGACGAGGTCACGCGCAAATGGGCGCAATATGGTCTGCCCGGAACCGGGCGGCCGATCTGGAAATAGTTATCCCTTTGGCGTGCCTGTGCCGCCGTTGCAATTATTTGGAAGGAGCCATAAATGGCCGCCGATGAAGCCGAGACTCTGTTAGCCGATCTGATCGCCAAGGCGAAGGCGGCCGGCGCCGATGCCGCCGATGCCCTGCTTGTCGACCAGTCCTCGCTGTCGGTCACCTTTCGGCTCGGGCGGCCGGAGAAAGTCGAACGGTCGGAGGCAGGCGACGTCGGCCTTAGGGTCCTGATCGGCAAACACCAGGCGTTTGTGTCGTCGTCGGATCGCAGCGTCCAGGCATTGGCCGAACTGGTCGAGCGGGCGGTGGCCATGGCCCGTGCCGTTCCGGAGGATCCCTATTGCGGCTTGGCCGATCCGGCGCAGTTGGCCCGCGATTTTCCGGTTCTCGATATCTGCGATCCCACTGAGCCGTCCACCGAGCAACTGGTCGATTGGGCGAAACGGGCCGAGGACGCGGCGCGCGCTGTGCGCGGCGTGACGAACTCGGAAGGGGCTGATGCCGGTTGGGGCCGTTCGAAAGTGGCGCTGGTGGCATCCAACGGCTTTTCCCACAGTTACAGCGTCAGCAGCGCGCAGATTTCCGCCGCCGTCCTGGCCGGCGACGCCGCGGGTGGCATGGAACGGGACTATGACTTTTCCTCGGCCGTCTACGCCGCCGACCTCCGTTCGCCCGAGGATATCGGGCAGGGGGCGGGGCACCGGGCGGTCGAACGCCTGGGAGCGCGCAAAGCAAGGACGGCCAAGCTTCCCGTGGTCTTTGACCCACGCGTATCGCGGTCCTTCCTCGGGCATCTGGCCGGGGCGATCAACGGCGGGGCGATTACCCGGGGCACCAGCTTTCTCAAAGACAGCCTGGGGGCGCAGATCTTCGCCGACGGCGTGACCATCACCGACGATCCACATCGCCAGCGCGGGCTCCGCTCGAAACCCTGCGACGGGGAGGGAATCGCCAACCGGCGGCGCGCCCTTATCGATGCCGGTACGCTGACCACCTGGCTGCTCGATCTGCGGTCGGCACGCCAGCTCGGTCTCGAAACCACCGGTCATGCGGCGCGGGGCGTCGGTTCGCCGCCTTCACCGTCGGTGACCAATCTGTGGATGGAGCCGGGAGCCATCACGCCGGCCGAAATGATCTTCGACATCCCCGAAGGGTTCTATGTCACCGAACTGTTCGGCATGGGCGTGAATGGCGTGACCGGCGACTATTCCCGCGGCGCGGCCGGCTTCTGGATCAAAGGCGGCGAGATCGCCTATCCGGTCAGCGAGGTCACCGTGGCCGGCAATCTCAAGGAGATGTTCCGCGAATTGACGCCGGCCAACGATCTGGTCTGGCGCTATGGGACCGACGCGCCGACCGTGCGGATCGATGGCATGACGATCGCCGGAGCTTGAGTTTTACTCAGGAACGATCAGGTCGAGCGTCTTGTCCGCCACGGTGATGTCGACCGGCAGGGTGGCGATGATGTCGCCGTCTCCCTGCACCGGAAGTCCGTCCTCACCCTCGATCCGCAAGGAGCGGGCGGAGAGAATCCGGACGTCGGATAGCGCAGCCAGCCGGCCCATTACCAGAGCGGCGCCGTAACGCAGGACATGGGTCCAGCCGCCGCGTTCGAGCAGACAGACCTCGAACGTCGGGGCGCCGAGGCTGGCTTCCGGAGCTGCGACGAAGGGTCCGCCGTAATGGCGGCCGTTGCACACCACGACGGACCTCGCGTTACGGGTCACGCCGTCGATTGTCACTCGACAGGCGGGAAAACCGTAGCGTAGCGCCTGGGTCAAGGTTTCCAGGACATAGGCAATCTTGCCGGTGTGTCGCTTGAGGGCAAGATCGACATTGGCGACCACATGGGCGTCGAAACCGACGCCGGCCATCATGATAAAATGGCGCCCGTTGGCCAATCCGAGATGGACGGTGATTCGCCCGCCATAGGCGATCGCCTTGGCGATCGTTGCCGGTTGACCGTGCAGTCCGATCTCCTGGGCGAGAACATTGGCGGTACCAAGCGGGATGATCGCCAGCGGCGGGATGGCTTCGATGGCTTTGATCAGACCGTTGGCCACCTCATTTATAGTGCCGTCGCCGCCGGCCGCAACCACCACATCGAAATCCGCCGCACGAAGATCCGCCGCCGTCGCCTCGGCATCGCCCGGTCGGGTGGTTTCATGCAGCGTCAGCGTACAGCCTTCGCCTTCGAGCGCCCGCAAGGTGGCCCGCAGGCGCCGGCGACGCCATTGCCCGGCAGTTGGATTGTATATTACCAGGACCCGTCGTCGACAGATCCCCGTTCCCGGCATCGTTTGTGTCAGGGTCATATGCATAGGCCCCGTCTATACCTGTCGCGGCACGGATGATCGATGAAACTTGCATGACATTATTTGGGCAGTTTTATGAAATAACAATATAGATACCACAATGTTTATGTACAAGTTTGATCTTCGCCTACTATAAGCCTGCTCTGCCGGTTCGAGGCAAGACGAGTGGACGCATGAGACGATGACGGTGATTTCCGGCGTGCAGAACTATCGCGCGATCTGGATCTCCGATGTGCATTTGGGCACACGGGGCTGTAAGGCAGAATTTCTTCTCGATTTCCTGAAGAACACCGAATCCGATTATCTCTATCTGGTCGGCGATATGATCGACGGCTGGCGGCTGCGGCGGTCGTGGCATTGGCCTCAGGCCCATAACGACGTCGTTCAAAAGCTGCTGCGCAAGGCCCGCAAGGGAACCAAGGTCGTCTTCGTTCCGGGCAACCACGATGAATTCGCCCGCGACTACCTCGAATTCAATTTCGGCGAAGTTCAGGTCCTGAACGAAACCATCCACCAGATGGCCGACGGCAAGCGCTTCCTGATCATGCATGGCGATCAGTTTGACGGCGTCGTGCAATATGCCAAGTGGCTCGCCTATCTCGGTGACCACGCCTACACCGCCGCTCTGGCGATGAATCATTGGTTTAACTGGCTGCGCCGCAAACTGGGATATCCCTATTGGTCGTTGTCAGCCTATCTGAAACACAAGGTTAAAAACGCCGTGCAATTCATCGCCCAATTCGAGGAGGCGATGATCGATGTCGCCCGCTATCGCGGCGTCGACGGGATCATTTGCGGACATATCCACCATGCCGAGCTCAGGGAAATCGGCGGTATCTGTTACGCCAACGATGGCGACTGGGTGGAGAGCTGCACCGCCTTGGTCGAGCACTATGACGGCCGGCTGGAGATCCTGCGATGGACCGAAGCCCGGCAACTGTCGCTTTTCGAGGAACATCTGGCGCCGGCTGCGCAGGACTGACGACCTTTGAACAGAACCGGATCACTCATGCGCATACTTGTCGTTACCGATGCGTGGTATCCCCAGGTTAACGGCGTGGTTCGTACCCTGGGAACATTGCGCGAGGAACTGCTCCGCTTCGGCCACGAAGTTGTCTTCGTGACGCCCGACCAATTCCGCAGCCTTCCTTGTCCAACCTATCCTGAGATCAGGCTGGCGATCAAACCCGGACGACGCTTGGCAAAAACCATCGAGGCCAATCAGCCTTGCGCCATCCATATCGCGACCGAAGGTCCGCTTGGATGGGCGGCGCGGCGCTATTGTCTCAAACGGCACGTTCCCTTCACCACGGCCTACCACACCAAATTTCCCGAATACATTCGGGCGCGGTTCCGCGTGCCCTTGCCGCTCAGCTACCGGGTCATGCGGCGGTTCCATGGTCCGTCGGCGACCATCATGGTGGCCACCCAGACTGTTCAGAACGAGTTGGAAAGCCGCGGTTTCCGTCATATCCGGCGATGGTCGCGGGGCGTCGACACCACTCTGTTCCGGCCGCGCAGCCAAGATGAGTTGCAGGCATTGGTGCCGCAGCTGGTCGCCTTGCAAAAGCCGATTTTTCTTTATGTCGGACGCGTCGCCGTCGAAAAGAACATCGGGGCATTCCTGGCCGCCGACCTGCCTGGATGCAAGGTCGTCGTCGGCGACGGCCCGCAGATCGAGGATCTGCGGCGCAAGCATCCCGATGTTTTGTTTACCGGCGCCAAGCAGGGCGAGGAATTGGCGGCCTGCTATTCGGCGGCATCGGTCTTCGTCTTTCCCAGCCGGACCGATACCTTCGGTCTCGTACTGCTTGAAGCGCTGGCCTCCGGCGTGCCGGTCGCCGCCTATCCTGTGGCCGGACCGCTCGACGTCATCGGCGATTCGCCGGCCGGTGTTCTCCACGAGGATCTCGCGGTTGCCGCGCGCACGGCGCTGGGTATTTCCCCTGACGTCTGCCGGGCCTACGCCCTGACGTTTTCATGGGAAGCCTGCACTCACCAGTTCCTCGACAATCTCTCGCCGTTCGACCCGCTTACCTTGGCTGTCGCCGTCGGGGACTGATCATCGCGAGAGCGATGCCGGTGTCATAGTTTCTTTTTGTTGGTGTCTCCGGCGAATGGCGTCTGACTGAGCGGGACGGCGTCTCCTCCGACTTTCAGGGTGGCGGCGTATTGCTTGCGCCATGTGTCGTCGGTTTCGCCGGAGCGCTTACGGGCCCGGGCGTTCTTGACGCAGTCTTGAATCATTTTTTCCGTCGCGCTCAGCTTCAGGGGCTGCGGAGCGGGTTTTTTCGTCTTGGGCATGGAAGCTCCAGGGCGTTCTCGCGGGAAAAATTCCCTCGCGGACCACCAACATGCGCCCCATCGACGGCCGGAGTCCATTCCCTAGCACTTCCCGGTATCCACCTTTCATAATGATGTCTTGCGTTCGGGGGATGGCCGTCGGGCGACGGCTCTGATAACGTCGTAATTATCCTTGGCGCGTCGTCGTCGCCGTTTTGAAGACGGAATGAACATGCGATCTCTCCAGACTTTGCCGGCTTGGCAGGCTCTCGCCAAACATCTTCAATCCCTGCGTCCTCTGCACATGCGCGATCTGTTCGCGGCTGATCCGACGCGGTTTCCCCGCTACACGGTTCGTCTCGACGATCTGTTGCTCGACTATTCGAAGAACAGGATCACCGACGAAACGCTTGCCTTGTTGTTCCAGTTGGCCCGCGAGGCCGGCCTCGAGGAACGCCGTGACCAGATGTTCTCCGGCGAACGGATCAATACGACGGAAAATCGTTCCGTTTTGCATGTGGCGTTGCGCAATCGCAGCAAGCGGCCGATCTCCGTCGACGGTGTCGACGTGATGACCGAGGTTCGCCGGGTCCAGGACCAGATGCGCGACTTTTCCGAGCAGATTCGTTCGGGCGCCTGGCGTGGGGCCAGCGGGAAACCGATCAGCGATGTGGTCAACATCGGTATCGGTGGATCTGACCTCGGGCCGCTGATGGCGACTGAAGCTCTGAAGCCCTTTGGGCGGGACGGTTTGCGCAGCCATTTCGTATCGAATGTCGATGGCAGCCATATCCATCAGGTGCTGAAGCACTGCGACCCGGCGACCACTCTGTTCATCATTGCCTCGAAGACCTTTACCACCCAGGAGACTCTGGCCAACGCGCAAACGGCGCGGGCCTGGACAGTGGCGGCGCTCGGCAACGACGCGGTGGCCCGGCATTTTGTCGCGCTGTCGACCAATGCCGAGGCGGTGGCCGCCTTCGGTATCGATACCCGCAACATGTTCGCCTTTTGGGACTGGGTCGGCGGCCGCTACTCTCTGTGGTCGGCCATCGGACTGTCGATCGCCATCGCCGTCGGCTACGACCATTTCGCCGAGCTTCTGCAAGGCGCCTTCGACATGGACGAGCATTTCCGCACGGCGCCGCTTGAGGCGAACATGCCGGTGATCCTGGGCCTGCTCGGCGTCCTTTATATCAACTTCTTCGATGCGGCCGCTCATGCCGTGTTGCCTTACGACCAGTATCTGCATCGGTTCGCGGCCTATCTCCAGCAGGCCGACATGGAAAGCAACGGCAAGAGCGTGACCTTGGACGGCCGGCCGGTCGATTATCAGACGGGGCCGGTGCTGTTCGGCGAACCGGGGACCAACGGCCAGCATGCGTTCTACCAATTGATTCACCAGGGAACGCGGCTGGTGCCCGCCGATTTCCTTGCCGCGGCGCACAGTCAGAATCCGATTGGAGAGCACCAGACCCTGCTGCTGTCCAATTTCTTCGCGCAGACGGAAGCCCTGATGCAGGGCAAGACGGCCGAGACGGTGCGCAAGGAACTGACGGCGCAAGGGTTGTCCGGAGATGCCCTGGAAGCTCTGGTGCCGCACCGGGTGTTTGCCGGCAACCATCCAACCAATTCGTTGCTTTACAGCGAACTTTCGCCACGGACCTTGGGACGCCTGATCGCCCTTTACGAACACAAGATCTTCGTTCAGGGCGTGATCTGGCAGGTCAACAGCTTCGACCAGTGGGGAGTGGAACTCGGCAAGCAACTGGCCAAGGTGATTCTGCCCGAGTTGGCAGGACAGGAACCGGTGTCCGGTCATGATGCGTCGACCCGCGGGCTGATCAACTATTTCAAAGAGATCCGCAGGCGATAGGAGCGGTCGGAACACTAGGGCGTGTCCTCAATTGAGCCAGACCACAGAGGCCGCCAGGTGAACGGCGGCGAGGAAATTTCTCGCAGTTTTATCGTAGCGGGTCGCAATGGCTCGAAACTGCTTGAGTCGACAGAAGAAATTTTCGATCAAGTG
>JARLJB010000038.1 GCA_031291415.1 Telmatospirillum sp. | reverse complement strand
CGCCGTTCTGCACCGGTCAGAATTTGGACTTGGGTCATCGCACCGTCTCTAACACCGGTGCAAACGACACTGCTTGCACCGCTGCTAAATCAGGCCCGATCAAAGGACCCCTGACAAGGCGGCCGTCACCGGAGGGATACTTTGATCTGACAATCATCGCGCGTTAATCAGCAATGACTTGGTGACGACCGTCGGTGTGGCTTTGGAAGACCCTGGCCGGGCCCTTCACCGCAGCATCGCTTCGTCGCCCGTCATGGCCCGCTCGATGGCGGGCCACTCATCATGGACTCGGCAAGGGCCGCTGTCGGCTGGACGGTTGTCAACCGGATGAAACGGAACGACACCGATCTTGTGAATCATGCGTGGCGGGGGTATCGACACGGGAAACCGGCAACCGCTTCCGCGCGCATTATCGCCGAAGCTGGTTCAAGGCGTCCCTTTGTCAGCATTCAAGTTCTATCAACAGCCAGGGTCGGGCTTTTGACCTTCTCTTCCGCCGCGACGCGCAAAATACCATGGCACAAAAGGGACCTGTGGCTGGCGATCCCGTATTTGCTCATTCGGATCGGCGAGCGCCGTGGCGGACCCGCAGAATCATTACGGTTTGCGCTTCAATTCGATAGCGGATCACATACGGCCAGACCGCCACTAATTCCCGACGACCGCCTTTGATCGTTCTTCCTCGCTCGGCGAATTGTTCCAAACTTTGAGCGGTGGCAATCAATGTCGTTGCCACGTGCCGGGCGGGCGGTCGGATTAAATTGGTAGATATAGCCGCCGATCTTACTCAGGTCTGTACGAGCGGCTTGGGCCCAAACTACTCACCGCATTCTGGCGGTGGCAACGGGTTATCTGTGCCCCATGATGCCAGCCAACGGCACATAGCCTCGTTGGAAATCACGCGACCAGCGGCGATGTCAGCCTCAGCTTCAAGGAGCGCTCGTTCCTCTATGTCTTCGTCGGTGATATCGAAAATGGATACAGGGTCAGCCATGTGCTCAATATAGCGCCCTGCCAGTTCAGTTTCCAGTTTTTCGACCGCCCCGTTCACTCCACGGTCGCCTCGGCTCCCGTTTTCATAGCAGCAAGGGCGCGGGAGTGATTACAGAGGGCGATGGGGTCAGACTTGATTCCATCGACCAGACGCCACCACAACGTGAGCGACCGCTTGGCAAAAATGCGCCGTTGTTCGACCCGTTGCGAACGTTTCACTCTGGCCCACTTGGAATTCCAAGGCCCGACATCTGCCGAACCTGATCAATCGCACAGAATTATCACAGGACAGGCGATCTGTTTCCCAGTATGCCGCGCGGGCATATTGCAAAGACTTGTGCGGAACCGACCGTTCCGACAGAAACCCGGCTCGTAATGGGGAATCATCTTGGCGGAAACTCCCAATTCCAGCGCCTTTAATCGCAACGTTCAACTGCTGGCTAAGTTGATCGTCACGGAAACAGACGGTCTTGAAAAAGACAGTCCCAATGCGCCAATTGCCGTTGGCTGGACCGTCGTCAATCGGATGAAGCGAAACGGCACGACCCATATCGATCAGGCATGGCACGGCTACAGACACGGGAAAAATGCTACCGCCACCGCGATTGCCACAGCCAAGGGCATCCTCAACGGGACGATCCCGGACCCGTCAGACGGGGCCACGCATTTTTATACACCTAACATCATGCCCAAAGAGGGAGACGATACGGATGGGTGTGATGTTTCTGGTGGCTTGGAATCCGTGCCGGGAGTGGTGGTTAAAGGGGATAAAATAGTGAAGCCGGTCAGAAATTACCGTCCCGGATTTGCCGCGTCATTCACGGAAAAGGCGGTTTTTGGGGTTCCTCCGGCAGTATTCAAACTCTATCAACAGCCGGGGACCGGACATGTCCATTAAGCCCTTATCCGTTGGTTTGATTGTCCTGGGAGTGATGGCTGGACTGCCGGCCTCGCTGTCCTTCGCCGCCGACGTGGACCCCTATGCCGATGTTTTGAATGACGACCCGGCATCATTCAATGGGTTGATCGGGGCGGCCGCTCGAATGAGCTGTACGCGTATCGAATGCTTGGCATTAGACGATTTAATGAACGGATTCGACACTCTCTTTAAACGAGATGTCCCGAATACCATGATCAGAACGGAACCGTTCGACTACAACAAATTCGTAAGGGAACACAATACCAAGTTCCGTAAGACTGTTCTCGTTCATCGCGACCGCTTTCCCTATTATTGCGCTGCGCTTACTAAACTGGCCACCCATTACCATATCAATACAAACGGTACGCTCCTTTATCGTCTTATCGAAATCCCGGTAAGGTTGGACGGGGTTGATCCTTCGCTACATTGCACGACCCGCGTGATAGCAGCATTCCCAGATAAAAATGACGCAAGGGAGATAGTCAAGGGAGCGCACGAGGACTGCACAACCACGCATCCTCATTGGGGCGACTGCAAGGCAATAGCCCTGCCACAATAGGAAGTCGCGTAACGTGAGCGACCGCTTGACCGAATACGCCGTTGTCCGCCCCTTGCGAACGTTTTCCAGCGGGTTGAAGGCTTCACAAGATCGGGGCGCCAACCTGCTTCACACGTCAATAAATACGGAATAGGGCAGGACAAGCGAGAGGGGGCCCTTGGTATTTCCAGGGCGCCATAGGACTTGTACCAATCCGCCGCCCGTTGGTCCTTGGCGTCGATCAGTAGCAGGGATCCCCCGACCTGCGTGGAAACCCGAACGCAGCGCCGCGCGGCCGCGATCAGCAATTCACCGCCGACCCCGTGCCTTTGCGTGGCCTTGCTTACCGCCAAACGACCAAGGCGAAACCCGCCGATCGGATGCCGGCCGCCGCTGGCGGGCCTGGCCAACTCAGGTGCGAGGTTGAAATCAACCCGCGCCGGGCTTAGCGTATAGAAGCCAAGAATCGTCGTGTTGTCGGTATCATCGACGACAACATAGGTCTTCGAAGCGCCGCTTTCATGTGCCTGCCTGGCATATTTGGCCAGGAAGTCGTTGAGATCAATCAGACCACAATCGAACCCTTGGCGATTGTGCTTCTTGGCAATCGGCTCTTCGTGCCAGTTTGGGACGGTCATTCACGCGCGGCCAGCGCGCGAGCGGCCGCCTGAAGCTTGGCATTGGGTTTCGGCGGGTTGTCCAGCAACTCAAGGATGAAACGGGTCTGCTCCTCGTCCAGGCTGGTCCGTTCGGCTTTCTCGATCACGGCTTCGGCAGCAAGCAGGGCGTTGCGCAGAACGAAGTCCTTGAGGCTGGTCCTCTCCAACGCCGCCGCCCGCATCAGCCGAGCCTTCTCGGCCGGCGCCGCCTCCCGAAATACGGGCGCCGAACCGACGACCGGCTTTAACGAACTGGTTCCCGAACTCGATGTCTCGGACTTAAAGACGAGCTTGCGATTCTGGTACGGCTTGCTTCTCCGCCGGATGATGGGATTATCACCGGAGGTTGGCATTGCCAGGATCGTTCTCATAGCAGAGACGAGCAGATCGGAGTGACATCGTATGCGTAGGTGGGTCGGTGGAATCGCGCTGGTATTGATTGCGACGTTGGCGGCGGGCGAGGTGTCTGCGCAGCAGCAGCAACAATTGATGGACAAGCTGAAGGGATTGGCCGGATCAAATGCTGGCCTCCAGTTAAAGGCGACAGCTCAGGCGGCTTACGCCAACGCTGAGCGGGAATGGGCCGCCTGCAAGGCTTTGCCCGACGTAAACGCCCGTGCCGCTTGCTACGAGCGTGTTCATGACAAGATCAGTGCTGTGGTGGGCGCCTATCTGCAATAGGTGCGGCGCATTCGCCCGGGGCGCGATATCGACCGGGCAGCAATGACGGAGTATCATCAGCCATTGAAAACGCTCGTTTTTCTTAGCATCACAGAAAACTGTGAGCGGGAAGGTGAACACTAATTGTTGATCAATAGCAATACCCGGAACCTTACGAAAATATTTTTACATTATTAGAATCGAAATTTGCTCTTCATCTGGACAGGACGGATGAAGAGACCTACGCTGGATCTGGAACGATCTGTGTGGGGGGACATGCTGAAGATCGATATCGGCACACTGGCTTTTTCCGCCGCCATCGTTTCGCTTGCCAGTGCGCTTTTTATCAGCAGTCACGGTACACGGCATGACAATCGCGGCCGTTCCTGGGTCTTCGCAGTGGCGGCAGGTTGTTCTGGTTTGGGACAACTCATCGCATTGATGGGCAGCCAAAACCATTCCCCCGTTGAGACTATTGTTGGTAATATTCTCTTCTTACATTCGGCCATCGGATTTCATATTGCCATTTGTCTGTTGAGCGGCAGACGTGTCCGTATCGCGAACTATGCTCCGCTCATTGCGGGGTTCCTGGTTTGCTATCTCTCGTTCTTCCACTTCAATTACAGCCTGAATGTCAGGATTGCCTGCGCCGCCGCCCTGCGGCTGCCGATCTATGCCCATGCGGCCTGGATTGTGCACGCCAACAGACGTACGCGGGAGTCTCGCGGTCTGTTGGGACTCGAAGCCATTTCGGTAAGCTGCGGGATAATGCTGTCAGTACGGATTCTGACCGCAGTTTTCCTGAACCGTTGGAATGTCAACTTGGCAACGGTGGTGGGCTGGCAGTCGTCCTATTACCTGCTGTGGGGACTGGCCAATGTCGGAATCGCAGTTGCGTTGGTCTATTTGGACGCGGAGGAGATCAGTGAACGGCTGAAACAAACAGTTGTTGAAAAGTCCGGGAAATTGCGAAGCCGCGAGACCGAACTGCGCCTGATTTTTGATACATCGAGTGCCGCGATATTTTTCGTCAATATGGAAGGACGGATAACCCAGGCCAATCGTTGCATGGGGGAAATGTTTGGCCGGACGCAGCAATCCTTGATCGGATGCGGATATATCGACTTGGTTCATCCCACCGACCACGAGGTCAGTCGGGAGGCCATGCAGGCGTTGATGCTGGGAAAGACGGAATGCGTCAGCTTCGAAAGACGTTATGTCCGTCACGACGGTGCAGAGTTTTGGGGCCATCTCAGCGGTCGACCAATGGTCGACGAAGGCGAGGGGCCTCTCGGTTTGGTTGGCGTGATCGTCGACATCACCGAGAGACGGCGTTCTGAGGCCCATATCGAGTTTCTGGCACATCATGATCTCCTGACGGGACTGCCCAATCGGTTGTTGGTCGAGGATCGCTTGCATCAGTCGATAGCGCATGCCATCCGGTCGCAGACCAAGACGGCGTTGTTGTTTATCGACCTGGATCATTTCAAGTCGGTCAACGATTCCCTTGGCCATGCAGCCGGGGACAGCGTGTTGCAGGAAGTCGCCAACCGCCTGCTGTTGTCCGTGCGCGATACCGACAGTATCAGCCGTCATGGTGGCGATGAGTTTCTGGTCGTGCTCTCCGACGCGCGCGACAGCCAGGCAATTACGGCGGTTGGTGAAAAAATCCTTGAGGGCCTGACCCAACCGGTCATCATCGACGGGCATGAGATCTGCATTTCGTCATCGATCGGCATCAGTGTTGGACCCGACGATGGCGTGACCTTCGAGGAATTGCTAAAAAAAGCCGACACGGCGATGTACCACGCGAAAGAGTCCGGTCGAAATACCTGCCGATTCTATTCTGAGCAGATGAACATTGAGACGACTTTTCAACTTGAAATGAAGGCTGGCTTAACACACGCTCTCGAACGCGATGAGTTTGTTCTTCATTACCAACCATTGATTGACCTCAATGATGGAACGATGACCGGTGTCGAGGCATTGATCCGCTGGAATCGTCCGGGATATGGTCTTGTTGCCCCCAACGACTTCATCCCGGTCGCCGAGCTTAGCGGTTTGATCGTTCCGATCGGCGATTGGGTCTTGATGGAGGCATGTCGGCAGGCGAGGTCATGGCAGCTCTCCGGGTTCCCGGAGCTGACGGTAACCGTCAATCTGTCAGCAGTGCAGTTCAAGCGCGGCAATCTTGAAAACGCGGTACGCGACGCGCTGGACGCTTCGGGGATGTCTCCCGATCGACTGGAGTTGGAACTGACGGAATCGATTCTGATCGAGAATTCGGAAACGGTGTTAACGACGATCGACAAGCTGCGCGCGCAGGGGGTTCGGTTTGCCATTGATGACTTCGGTACCGGATATGCCAGTCTGGCTTACCTCAAGCGCTTTCATGTTGATAAATTGAAAATTGATCAGTCTTTTGTGCGTAATATGCATGCCGACAGCAGTGATGCGGCTATCGTGCAGGCGATTATCCAATTGGCCCGCAGCCTTCAACTGCAAACAGTCGCCGAAGGCGTCGAAGATGATCGTCATTTGAGTTTTCTCAAGCTACAGAACTGCACCTTGGCGCAAGGCTTCCTGTTTGCGCGGCCGCTGCCTCCCGGCGAGCTGATAAATTTTGCACGAGAACATCGGCCCACTTGCGTATGAATTGTCGATCGTGGGATCGGGTTTTCCCCTCGTTCTCCGTTTCATGGAAAAGAAAAATTGATTTCCGACCCCCTGTTCTATGCGGCCGCCATCCCGGCTGTGATTCTTCTCGGCCTTAGCAAGGGAGGTTTCACTGGCGTCAGCATGCTTGCCATGCCCCTGATCTCTCTTGTCATTTCCCCCATCCACGGCGCCTCGATCATCTTGCCGATCCTGATCGTCCAGGATGCCGTCGGAGTGTGGGTTTATCGGCATGCCTGGGATCGGCGAAACATGGCGATCCTGTTGCCATCAGCCTTTGGCGGTGTCTTTCTCGGCTATTTCTTCGCGGCCAGAGTGTCCGACGCCGCGATCGCCTTTGCTGTTGGTTTGATCTCGGTCATTTTCGGCCTGCGCCGCCTGTTTCTGGAGCGGCGGGGAGGTGGCCGCCGCGCCGTTGCGTCCAGGGCTGCCCTCGGGCATCCTTTGGGGCGTGGTCTCCGGTTTCACCAGCATGATCGCCAATGCAGGAGCACCACCGTTTCAGGTTTATGTGATCCCGCAGCGGCTGCCAAAGGATCTCTTCATTGGCACCGGCATCCTGTTCTTCGCCGCGCTCAACTGGTTCAAGCTTCCATTTTTCGTGGCTCTTGGCCAGTTGACGCGCGACACCATGCTGACATCAGCAGCCCTTTTCCCTTTGGCCATCGTGTCGACCTGGGCTGGCGTGCTGCTGGTGCGCAGGGTTCCGGCCGAGCGTTTCTTCACCGTAATCTATTACCTGTTGATCGCGGTGGGCGCCAAGCTGTTGTGGGATGGTGGGAGGGGCTTGATATAAAAAAGGCCGGCGATAACGCCGGCCCTTTTTGTCGTCTTTCAATCACGGACCGAAGTTTATGACTGCAGGAGTTTCAACAGTTCCTGCGGAAGCTGCGAAGCCTGGGTCAGAGCGGCGACCGAAGCCTGCGTCTTCACGTCGACGGACGACAGGTTCGATTTTACCTGCGCGACGTCGGCATCCATGATCACCGATGCGGCTGAGGAGATGTTCTGGATATTGGTGGAAATATCCTGGCCGCTGAAATTGAACTGCGATTCGTAGGCGCCCACCTTGGCGCGGCTCTGGGTGACCAGGTTGATCGCCGAACCGATGACATTGATCGACGCCAAGGCCGTCGCCGCCGTGCTCACTGTCGAGCCCGAGGAGCCAAGCAGACCGTTGACCGACACGGTTGCCACGGAAATGGTGATGAAGTTCGACGACAAGGTGCCGACCATGAACTTCACATTGCTGAGGAACGAACCGGTCAACAGCGTCTGGCCAGCATAGGTCGTGCTGTCGACGATACTGCCGATTTCGGTCTTGAGCTGCGTGTATTCCGTGTTGATGTCCTGAGAACGCTGGGCATTGGTCACCTGGCCGGAAGCGGCTTCGGTGGCCAGCGACATCATGCGCTGCAGGACGTTGCTGATCTGCGCCAAGGCGCCATCGGCCGACTGCAGGATCGCCGTGCCTTGCTGCACGTTGGTCTGATCTTGGGTGTAGACCGCGACGCCGGCGTCAAGCTGGGTTCCAATGGCCAAACCGGCCGCGTCGTCAGATGCCTGAACAATACGCGAGCCGCTGGCCAACTTGGAGAGCAAGTTGGTTTCCTTGCTCGAGTTCTGGTTCAAATAGTTCAACGCAGAATTGGCCGCGTTATTAGTTGAAATGACAGGCATGCTGACCCCCTATTGGGCTGACACTTAGGCCAACTGGGAAGTATCATGTTCATGCAAACCTTAAATAATGGTTAGCAGCATACGAATGTGTGATTTTTTTGGTCCTTTGACCTCTATGCTTACTGGCAAGACACGACCTTCGCCCCTTCCGCCAAGCCAATCCAAGCGGAGGTTTGCTCCTGAAAATAAAGGACTTTTGGAAACTGTCGATCGGCGTCGGCTATCGCCTGGCAGCGGCGCGCCGTCTCTCCAGGACAAAGGTGATTTTCGCTTTGAGATCGCCAAGCGAAACCGGTTTGACCAGGTAACCGTCGACATTTCCTTCGATGGCGGCCATGACGGTCGTCCGTTCCGAATCGCTGGTCAAAAAAACGATCGGCAGTTGACGGTCGCCGACACCATCCACCCCGGTGCGAACGCGACGAAGGAATTCGAGGCCGTCCACCGGTTCCATTTTGATATCGCAAAAAACGAAATCCGGTGTGGCAGTTTTCAACAACTCCAAAGCGGCGGCGCCGTTGCTCTCTTCAAAAACACGATCGGCGCCAAGCCGCTTCAGCAGTTCGGAGATCAAAGACCGGACATATTCCTGATCTTCGATAACCAGGAATGTCAGTTTACCGAAGTCGATGTCACATGATGTCATGAGTCAACTTTAACAGCGAAACAGACCCCGTCGGGCATCACAAGGCGCAGTCTTGTACCCACTTTGACCAAGATCGCCAAAACCAATCAGCCCCGGCGATATTTGTCGGCAACCCCCTGCATGGCGCGAATCACTTGAGATGCAAAGGTTTGGCGAAGAATCTTAACCTTGGCCGCAAACATCTTGTCGTCGTATTTGTTCTCTTCCAATTTCTGCTCGGCACGGACCAGAGCCGACGTGCAGCGTTCGTGAATGGCTTTCTGCCAATCCTCGGCAGTAAATTTCGGGCGCACCGATACCGGCACGGCCAGCCATATTGCCTCAGCAAGGGCAACCAGTTTTTCCTGGTTGATGATATCCGTTCCCAGCGTCTCTTCAATGTCGCGGCGAATGTCAGCGGCCGAGCTCAATTTGCTTTTGCGTTCGTCCTCCGACAAATTACCCGCGATCTTGCGAAGACGGTTGTTATCTGTCTGCACCATAACTTTCGGCCTAAAGTGAGTAACGAACCTGAGTTTGCCACTCATTGACGCAAGGAACAATCATTGCTGTCAAAACCCAGGAGTTTGCACGGTCTCGACCGATCGCCCCGGCGCTGGCAAGAAGGCGATTAAGACCGCCGGCGCAATCTGCTAAGATTGACAACCGATGACCTGGAGTGGTTGGTCAGCGGGTGGAGGGGACCGCCATGACGACGCAATGCACGCCTATTTTTAAAATGCAGATCGCCATATGGGAAGGATGGATGCGGCTTATGTTGGTCGGCATCGGAGCTTACGGGCATCTCTGGGAACAACAGGCGGCAATTCTCGAACATCATCACGCCTGGTTCCGCAACGGGAACGTCATTCCCCGAGGCGCCGACTGGTTCGACCATTACGGCAAGCGCAACCACGACGTCGACGTGGAAAAAGTCTGACTGCCGGGTCGTTCAGCGACAGACGTAGTCCATCAGACGGCGAAGAAAGGCTTCCCCTTGAGCCAACTGGTCGGCTGAGATGAACTCATCCGGACGGTGGGCCTGTTCTATGAATCCCGGGCCGCAGACCACGGTCGGAACACCCGCGTCGTTGAACAGGCCGGCCTCGGTGCCGAAGCTCACCCGGCCGGTTTGATTGGCGCCGGTCAGGGCGGAGACGAAGCGTACCGCCGGATGGTCGTCGGGCAGATCGAAGCCGGTCGTGTTATTCATGATCTCGAATTCCAGCCCGGTGGCGGGATCGACCGCTTTCATTTCCGGCTCGATCTGGCTGGTGGCGAAACGCCGGATCTCTTCGAACAAGGCGTCCGAATCATGCCCCGGCAGGGCGCGGATTTCGAACTCGAACTCGCAGTCGCGCGGCACGATGTTCAAGGCGCGTCCGCCCTTCACGATCCCCGTATGCAAGGTGGTGTAAGGCGGTTCATAGGACTGGTCAAACGGACCGTCGCGGCGGATTCGGCGCTGAATTGTCGAGATATGGGCGATCACCTCGGCTGCCGCTTCGACGGCGTTGACGCCTTGCGCCAACGCGGAATGGCATTCCTTGCCATGGACATGGCACCGCAGGCTTTTCTTGCCTTTGTGACCGGCGATCACTTGCATACCCGTTGGTTCGCCGACAATGCATAACTTAGGTTTGATCGGCAAACCGGCCATGTCGCTGATCAGACGACGGACCCCGACGCATCCCATTTCCTCGTCGTAAGAAAAGGAAAAGTGCAGGGGCGTCTCAAGACCGCGGGCGAGGAATTCCGGGGCAAGCGCCATGCAAAGCCCGATGAAGGACTTCATATCGGCCGATCCGCGGCCGAAAAAACAACTGTTGCGTTCAGTCAGGCGAAACGGGTCGCTACTCCACGTCTGGCCGTCGACCGGGACGACATCGGTATGGCCAGACAGCATGATACCGGGCCGATCCGTCGGCCCCAAGGTCGCGTAAAGATTGGCTTTCCGCCGTTCGTCGTCATAGGTTAGACGGCATTGCGCGCCAAGGGCTTCCAGCGTTTCCCTGAGAAAGGATATCGCGTCGAGATTCGAACGGTGACTGGTGGTATCGAAGGCGACCAGCCGTTCGATCATCGAGATGCAGGCGGGGGAAGGGCGCATGATATGGGGAAATTGCAATCCTGTTAAAGCGCTATCATAGGCCAGCGCCCCCTCGAAATGCCAGATAAACCGGGAAGGTTTCAAGCGTGATGATTGTCGGCCATTTCGAGGGAAAGCAGTATCCGACCAAAGTCCATGCCTTTACGACGTCTATTGGACTGCGCCACGACCCGTAACAGATCCTCACTCAGTTTAAAAGGTTCAAGGCGGTCCGGATCGGCCCAGACGACGGCAGCGGCATCGTCGCCGGCCACCGCGTCGCCGGCCAGCCATTCCGCCTGCAGATCGATGACCGTGTAGTGATAGTTCAATTCCCGACCGGGGCCGTCCATCAGATCGACGACGGCAAGAACATCGACAACCCTTATGGTGACGCCGGTTTCCTCGAGAATCTCCCGTTCGCCGGCCTGCTGCACGGTTTCCCCGAGTTCCTGATGTCCGCCAGGCAGACTCCAGCTTCCCTGGTTCGGGGGATGGCCTCGGCGGATCAACAGAAATCGGTCTTGCTTCCAGACGACGGCGCCAACGCCGACGACAGGCGCTGATGGTAACAATCGGTCCATGGGGATGCCCGGATGATTTGAACGTCGCTTCACAATTCCACAATCGGGCGGTCGGGGATAGAGGGAAGAGCCATTCGCATCGGGGAGACACGCTCCTAACGTTGACAGGGGGGGAAACTCCACGAGACAATCGTCTCGCATCTTGAGGTCCATCGCCGATGCTCGGTCGCCGAACATCGGCGGCGCCATCCGTCAGATTTTTTCACGAGGTTGCCGCGGGCCGGGCGGCAGCGTCATCGGTTTTGCGGTAGAAAGAACGGAAAATGAACGAACAGAACGACAACACGCCTCCGGTCTCCGGCAGCCCTGGGCGACTTACCCTGATGGGCCGTCTGCGAGCCTACTTCTTTGCCGGGATTCTTTTCACTGCGCCGATTTCCATCACGATCTATATCGCCTGGCTGTTCATCGATTTCGTCGATCGCCAGGTCACCCCTTTGCTTCCGGCAACTTTGAACCCAAAACTGTGGGGCATTCCCGGCGTCGGTCTGCTCCTGGTCGTCGTCGCCCTGACCCTGGTCGGAGCGTTAACGGCGGGATTTCTTGGCAGGGTATGGCTGCGCCTTACTGAAGCCATCATGCAACGCACGCCTGTTTTGCGCGGCCTCTATTCGGCTATCAAGCAGATCTTCGAAACCGTGCTGGCGCAGAAGTCACAAGCCTTCCGAGAGGTTGCGCTGATCGAATATCCAAGACGGGGAATATGGACCGTCGCCTTCATCACCGGCCAGACGACCAATGTCATCAGCGGGTCCGTCGGCGTCGACCTCGTCAACGTGTTCGTGCCGACCACGCCCAATCCGACGTCCGGATTTCTGCTCTTCCTGCCGCGGACCGACGTTCATCTGCTCGACATGTCGGTCGAGGACGGACTGAAATTGGTAATTTCGGGAGGAATCGTCACGCCCCGCGACCTGCAACCCGAGCTGGATTTCGACAAGATCCCGTTAGCCTGAGCGGCGTTTGAGCCCGCCGGAGCGGAGCGCAGGCGTCATGTGGAACTTAAGGACCTGGAGCGATAATTTCGCGACAGGCCCTTAGCCTGAACGGAGCGTTTTAACCACGGCGTCCCGTTCGAAGAGATAAAGAAGTGTCCGCAGGGCTTGTCCTCTCGGCTTTTGCAGATCGGGATCAGTTTCCAGGATCAGACGGGCATCATTTCGCGCCGTAGCCAGCAGATCGCCATGCTGCGTGAGATCGGCAAGACGGAATTCCGGCAAACCGCTTTGCCTGGTGCCCAATAGCTCGCCGGCGCCCCTGAGACGCAGATCCTCCTCGGCGATTTGAAATCCGTCTTCCGAATCTCGAAGGATGTTGAGCCGGGCCTTGGCATTCTCCGAGAGCGGCGAACCGTAGAGCAGGAGACAGGTGGACGCCCGGTCGCTCCGGCCGATGCGACCCCGCAGCTGGTGTAACTGGGCAAGCCCGAAGCGTTCCGCATGTTCGATGACCATGACCGTCGCTTCGGGCACATTGACGCCGACTTCGATGACTGTCGTGGCCACCAGCAAATCGAGACCGTCGGCGGCAAAGGCGGCCATTGCCGCGTCCTTTTCCGCCCCTTTCATCTTGCCGTGGACAAGACCGACGCGCGAACCGAGAAGGGTGGTGAGTTCGGCGTGCCGTTCGGCGGCGGCGGCGAGGTCGATCTTTTCCGATTCCTCGACCAATGGGCAGATCCAATAGACTTTCGCTCCCGCCCCGATAGCCCGTCTTACGCCTTCCACGACCTCGTCGAGGCGGGCAAGAGGCAGAACGCGGGTGTCGATGGGGCGCCGTCCCGGTGGCTTTTCATCGAGACGCGATACGTCCATGTCGCCGTAAGCGGTCAACATCAGAGTTCTGGGAATCGGGGTCGCAGTCATCACCAGCATGTCGATGGCCTGTCCTTTGGCCGCCAGATCGAGACGTTGGTGCACACCGAACCGGTGCTGTTCGTCGATCACCGCCAGGGCCAGGTCACGAAACACGACGCCATCCTGGAACAGGGCATGCGTTCCGATCAGGATGTCGATTTCCCCGGCCGCCAATGCCTCAAGGATCTTTCCCCGGGCCTTGCCCTTGTCACGACCGGTCAGCAGGGCAAGCCGCAGGCCAGCGGTTTCGGCAGCACCTTGCAAGGTGGCGAGATGTTGCCGGGCGAGGATCTCGGTTGGCGCCATCAGGGCCGCCTGGCAGCCGCACTCGACCGCCGCGGCCATGGCGAGCAGCGCCACCACGGTTTTCCCCGAACCGACGTCGCCTTGCAGCAGACGAAGCATGCGCGACGGGGCGACCATATCCCGTTCGATCTCAACCAATGACCGCTGCTGGGCTCCGGTCAGTTGAAAGGGAAGTGAGTCGACGATTTTTCTCCGAAGCCTTCCGTCGCCGACGATCGATCGTCCTGCCAGCTTCCGTAAGCTCGCGCGCACCAGTCCGAGCGCCAACTGATTGGCCAGCATTTCATCGTAGGCCAACCGCTGCCGTGCCGGCGAAACCGGCGAGAGGTCGGCTTCGCCGGTCGGTGCATGGACACACTGCAACGCCGTCCGCCAAGACGGCCAGGCTTGACGCTGCAAGAACGTCGGATCGATCCACTCCGGCAACTGCGGTGTCCGTTCCAAAGCTGCCTTGGCGGCCTTGACCACTATTTTTCCCGGCAAGCCGGCGGTCAGCGGATAGACCGGCTCGATCGTCATCACCTCGGCCAATTGAGCAGATGGCACGACATGATCGGGATGGGTCATCTGCGGACCATCGTTGAAATTCTCGACCATACCGCTGACAATTCGTTCGCTGCCAACCGGCAACAATCTGTCAAGCCAGTCACCTTTGGCGTGAAAAAACACCAAAGTCAGGGTGCCACTGTCGTCCGAGCAAATGACGCGATAAGGCCGGCGAGAGGACGTCGACGGGAGATGCTGATCAACCTGCACTCGCAAGGTCGCGATCCTGCCGGCTGGGGCTTCCGCGACTTTTGGCATGAAGCGGCGGTCGACCAACCCGTAGGGGAGATGCCACAGCATGTCGACGACGTGTGGACCGGTGATCTTCTCGACCAATGGCGCAAGCCGCGGCCCTACGCCGGGCAGGGCGGTCATCGGAGCGAACAATGGGTAAAGGCTTTCGGGACGCATGATCGGAGAGACACTACCCGTCGGCCGTCGACCCGCCAAGAGGCGATACGACGCGCTGGTGGTCCGATCCTGACGCCCAATTCCTGAGCGTCGCGTGAATCGGCCCGTCAGCGCTTCGATCCAAGGTCTGAATCGCCCTCTACCTTATTGAGACAGCGGCGGATTCTGACAACTTTCCCCTCCCCAGCTCGTCCTCCCTGTGAGGAGGATTGGGGAGGGGGAAGATGGGATTCATGCGTTTGCGACAGAACGCTAGAAGGCGTACTGAACGCTTCCCATGATCCGGTTGGCGTCTCCCTTGTTACTGAGGGTGGCCGTCGGGATGGAATAGTTCTCGACGTGCGCAAACGTATATTCGAGACCGATGTAGGTGGCCGGATTGGCGAATGGGCTCCACAGGATATTGGCGACGAAGGCATCCAGATTCTTGAGAGCGGCGGCCGGCAGCAAGCTATGGTAATTGCTGACATGGGCGTGGCTGACAACGAACGTGCTGCGCCACTGATCCGCCCAATAGATCTTGGTGCCGACGCCACTGCCCCAGGCGAACAGCGATTCGAGCGACCTGTTCTTCTGATCGACGACCGCCCCATATTCATAATTGGTCGAAGTCGTGGGGGCGAGATACCGCCCGATGCCATTGCCGCCCAACACCTGGAAATGCAGACCGCTCTTGTGTCCCTCCACCGGTCTCAACAAGCCGCCAAGCAAGACGCCGTAACCAGGCGCGTCTGCCCGGCCATTGAAGGTGCCGACGACAGTGCCCCCACCGGCGCTCGCCGTTTGCCACCGGCCGACGGCCGAGGTGGTCAGTTGCCCCCAGCTGGGTTTGTATTCGTATTTCAAGACGACGTCGGGGGCCACATCAATGTTGTTGCTGCTTGTCGCGCTGGCCCCCGAGGTGAACTGCGCCTGATTGGCGCCCTGGAAATCGCCATCGGGGCTTTCGAGCGCCACATGCAGCCTGCCCGACCCGAGGTTGGTGGAATAGCGGACCAAGGGCTGGCGGATGCCGTTGTTGACTCCGGGCGGGCCGCCGACATCCAATGTCTCCGGTGACGACGGCAAATCCATGAAAGTCGACCAGGTTTGGCCGATGAGGACATTGCTGGCCTCCAGATAGGCTTGGCGAATGCGAAAATAGGCAGAGTTGGTGTTCTTCCGATCGGGACCGACGACCGTTCCTTGATAAGCGCCGCCACCGCCGTAGAAGTCGCCTTCGAAGAAGGCTTTGATCGGCCCGACGATCTCGGAAGGCGTCGAGGTTTCCAGGCTGAGCTTCGATTGCCGGGCGGTGAATTGCACCTGTCCGCCGCGGTGCGATGTCGATGATCCCTTGAAACCGATACAGTTCCAATCGGTTGCCGATCCTCCCAGGCTATTGGACAGATCGTCGGCGACATCGATTTTCACGGCACCGCCGATCTTAACCGAAGTGTTGGTGCCGGGAACCTTGAAGGATCCTGGAATATCTCCGGTAAAAGCCGTCTTCTCGGTGGTCTCCACCTTGTTTTGCGCGGCTTCGGCCTTATTTTTCGCCACTTCCGCCTGGACTGCCGCGGCTTTGGCTTCGGCTGCCGCTTGGGTTGCTTGGTCGCTGGCGGATTTTCGCTCCAACGCCTCGACCTCGGCGGCTTTGGACGCGGCCGTCGCCGCGGCCTGGTCGCTGATCGCATTCCGCAATTGCCGTTGTGTTTCCTGCATTTGCTGAATTTGTGCTTCGAGGCTGTCGATCTTCTTCAGCAATTCTGCCTCGCTGGCCATCACAGGAGAAGGCAAACTGCACGTGACCGCCGTAACAGCTACGCCGGCGAGAAGAGTTATAAATATTCTTGAACTCATATCCGCTCCGATTACAACTTTGTTTTCCACAAGTACGAAAAAATCCATAAAAACAAATATTAAATATAAATATAAGCGGATTACCTCCGATGACGGTACAGATGTGCATTCATGCCAGAGATGTATTCTGGAATGTCATAAATAGATGTTTCTATTGATCATCTGCATTTGCCGTGCCAATTTCGAACTATGCACGTACAAAGACTGCAATATTTTGAAAAATAACGAGAAAGCAGTTCTGGCGGAAATAGTCATGCTGTCGACACGTCATCTGGAAGTCAGATCTGTCGATCTGGTGACACCTGATGACACGTCACTCGGTGAAAGGGCGGGTGTCTCGTGCCAACCGCTGTCGGTCCAGACTTGCAGACCGCTGCCGATGCGGACGGAACGCGCTTTGATGTCGACAATTCGGAAGGATTTCGAGAAATCCGGTGGGTTCGCCGTCGCCCACGTCGGAAAACATCGGTCATTCGACGTCAGGCGGCTGACAGAACGCCGCAAAGCCTCTATATGCTAGCCGGAGTTTTTTGCTATGCGCTGCAGGACGCTATGGACGTCATTCGCAAACGCCTATTGTTTCGGGCCCGCCATATGGGTACCAACGAGAACGATATCTTCTTTGGGGAGTTCGCTGCGGCTCATCTGCCCTCGATGTCCGACGAACAACTCGGTCGCTTCGAGACATTGTTGCAGGTAAGCGATCCCGATCTTTTTCTGTGGATAACCGGCGCCAAACCGGTTCCACCTGAACACGAGCATGACGTTATGAAAATGTTGCAGGGGTTCACACCTTTTCAGGTCGTCCGCGAGACTGACGACAAGTGACGCACCCCCTTGACACCATTCTACGCTCCCAGGGTCGGATCACCCTGGCGGGGGTACCGGAAGGCTACGACGCTCTCATCTTGGCCGGGCTCGCCAAACGTGGTGACGACATCTTGCATATCGCCCGGGATGATGCCCGATTGGCGCGGCTGGCCGAAGCTTTGGCGCTGTTCGCTCCGGATGTCGAAATCCTTGAGTTTCCGGCCTGGGACTGCGTGCCCTATGACCGCGTCTCACCGCACGTTGAGATCGTTGCGCGTCGTATCGACACGTTGTCGCGTCTATCATCGCCGAGGTCATCGGCCAAAGGCGGAAAACCGCGATTGGTTCTGGCGACCGTCAGTGCAGTGCTGCAACGGGTGCCGCGCGCCGAGATGTTTTCCCAATCCTGTTTTTCCGTGACCGTCGGCGAAAGCCTGAATGTCGCGGTTCTGCAGGATTTTCTGGCCCGCAACGGCTATAATCGGGCCGACACGGTGATGGAACCCGGCGAATACGCTTTCCGTGGCGGCATCATCGACCTCTTCCCGCCAGGCAGCGCCGAACCGCTTCGGCTCGATCTGTTCGGCGACGACGTCGAACAAATTCGCGTCTTTGATCCGATGAGCCAGCGGTCGACGGGAAAACTGACGACCTTCGCCCTGCGGCCGGCCAGCGAGATCGCCCTTGATGAGGCGTCGATCCAGCGGTTTCGGGCCAATTACCGAGAATTGTTCGGCACGGTCAGCGGTGACGATCCTCTCTACGAAGCGGTGTCCTCGGGCGTCAAATTCGGTGGTATGGAGCACTGGCTGCCACTGTTCCACGAGGGACTCGACACACTGTTCGCCTATCTGCCGGACGCGATTGTCACCTTGGACCCGCAGGTGGACGAGGCGACGAACGCTCGCTTCGAGCTCATCAACGAATATTACGAAGCCCGGAAGTCCATTCAAAAACAGGGAATTACTGAAGCCGGCATGGTGTACCACCCATTGCCGCCGGCCATGCTTCATCTTGAACGGGACGAGTGGGCGAGGCATTTGGCTAGCCGTCCAGTCGGAGCATTCTGGCCGTTTGCGCCTGCGGAAAATGGCCCTCAGACGATCGATGCCGGGGGACGCCAAGGGCGGGACTTCGGTGATCTCAGAGCACAACCTGGAAGCAATCTCTACGACGGCGTACGGGAACATGTCGAAGACGAAATAACACAAGGCCGGCGAGTTTTCATCGCCGCCTGGACCCAAGGGTCGGGCGAACGCTTGGCCGGCGTGCTGCGTGAACACGGGGTGCCCGGCCTGCCGGTTGTCGGCAGTTGGACCGACGCCATGGCCCTGCCGAAAAACCTGCCGGTACTGGTCAATCTCGCCGTCGAACACGGCTTTGTCACCGACCAGCTGGCGGTGATTTCCGAACAGGATATTTTGGGCGATCGTCTGGTCCGCCCGACCAGGCACCGCCGACGGGCCGAGCAATTTCTGGTCGAGACGACGAATCTCTCGGAAGGCGATCTTGTCGTCCACGTCGACCATGGCATCGGCTGCTACGACGGCCTGGTAACACTCGACGTGCTCGGCGCCCCGCACGATTGCCTCAGGGTTCTTTATGACGGGGGCGACAAGCTGTTCGTTCCTGTTGAGAACATCGACGTCCTGTCGCGGTATGGTTCCGAACAAGCCGGCGTGCAGCTCGACAAACTGGGCGGCGTCGCTTGGCAGGCGCGCAAGGCCAAGCTCAAGAAGCGCATTCGCGACATGGCCGAACAGTTGATTGCCGTAGCGGCAGAGCGGCTGGTGAGGTCGGCTGAGAGCCTTGCTCCGGCCGAAGGTCTCTACGACGAATTCTGTACGCGGTTTCCCTACGCGGAGACCGAGGATCAACTGCACGCCATTGCCGATTGCATCGCCGATCTGGCTTCCGGAAAACCGATGGATCGGCTGATCTGTGGCGATGTCGGATTTGGCAAGACCGAGGTGGCGTTACGAGCCGCCTTTGTCGCGGCGATGGACGGCAAACAGGTTGCGGTCGTCGTCCCCACCACCTTGCTGGCGCGTCAGCACTTCAAGACCTTTGCCGAACGGTTCGCCGGCTTACCCGTGCGGGTTGGTCAGCTGTCGCGTCTGGTGAACGCCAAAACGGCGACCGCCAACCGTAAGGAATTGGCGGAAGGTCAGCTCGACATCGTCGTCGGCACCCATGCTCTCTTGGCAAAAAGCATTGCCTTCAAGGATTTGGGCCTTCTGATCATTGATGAAGAGCAGCATTTCGGTGTCGCGCACAAGGAACGTCTGAAGGCGCTCCGGGCCGATGTCCACGTGCTGACCCTGACGGCCACCCCCATACCCAGAACGCTGCAACTGGCCTTGACCGGCGTGCGGGAGATGAGCGTGATCGCCACGCCGCCGATCGACCGGCTGGCCGTGCGAACTTTCGTCTTGCCGTTTGACGGCGTGGTGATCCGCGAGGCGATCTTGCGCGAGCGCTATCGTGGTGGACAGATCTTCTACGTCTGTCCACGGCTGGCCGATATCGATCGGGTCCTCGATCGTCTGCACCATCTGGTGCCGGAAGTCCGTGTGGCGGTTGCCCACGGACGGATGGCGCCGAACGATCTTGAGGAAGTGATGGTGGCTTTTGCCGACGGCGCCTATGACGTCTTGCTGTCGACCAATATCATCGAAAGCGGCCTCGACATGCCGCGGGTCAACACGATCATCATCCATCGCGCCGACATGTTCGGTTTGTCGCAGCTCTATCAACTGCGCGGTCGCGTCGGCCGCGCCAAAGCGCGGGGTTACGCCTATTTAACGCTGCCGCCCAATCAGGTGCTGTCGAAATCTGCCGAAAAACGTCTGCAAGTCATGCAGACGCTTGATGGCTTGGGAGCAGGCTTCACCTTGGCCAGTCACGATCTCGACATCCGCGGCGCCGGGAATCTTCTGGGTGAAGAACAATCGGGGCATATCAAGGAAGTCGGAATCGAGCTCTATCAGCAATTGGTGGAAGAGGCGGTGGCTGCGGCCCGCGGCGGCGGGAAAGAGGACGTGATAGCCGCGGCGGACTGGTCGCCGCAGATCGGGCTTGGAATGCCGGTGTTGATTCCCGAGACCTACGTCGGTGATCTTTCGGTCCGCTTGGCGCTCTATCGGAGAATCGGCGCATTGGGAAGCCGGGCAGAGATCGAGGCTTTGGCCGCCGAATTGATAGATCGGTTCGGAAAACTTCCACAAGAGGTGGAAAACCTTCTTGAAATCGTCGCGATCAAAGTTCTCTGCAAGATCGCCGGAGTCGAAAAGGTGGATGCGGGGCCAAAGGGGGCTGTGATTTCCTTCCGGCTGAACAGCTTCCGTAACCCGGGTGGACTGGTGCAGTTCATCACCGGGCAACTTGGGACGGTAAAGCTGCGCCCCGATCATCGCCTGGTTCTGCAGCGCTCCTGGGATGATTCTGCAAATAGAATCAAAGGGATACAATCTCTCGTCGATCAATTGGCGAAAATTGCGGCGGCGGTTTAGAGCGCGATGACTTGGTTAAGATAGAGCCGTGACGCAAATTTAACGCGAGGCCGTCTCCAACTCGGTTCCTTGGGCGATATCGAGCAAACGGGCCAGCATGTCGGGTTCCTGGGCGCCGGCGACCGCGTAACGGTCGTCAAGGATGTAACAGGGAACGCCGCTGACGCCGAGACGATGGAAACGGGCGTTTTCCGTTTCGATAGCACTGATTCCGGCGTCGCTTTTCAAATAGGCCGCGACCTCTGAACGGAAAAAACCGCAAATCTCGGCGATGTCGCACAGAACATCGATATCGCCGATATCCTCGCCACGGAGAAAATAGGCCTGAAAGATGGCTTCAACGACAGCGGCCTGCCGGGTGAAATCAGCCGAAAAATGGATGAGCCGATGGGAATTGACGCTGCTCGGAGTCCGACGAATGGCCTCGAAGTTGAAGCCGATGCCCTCAGCCTCGCCGGCCTGTTGTGCGGCGCCTTGAATACGCTGGATCCTGTAATTGCTGCCGAATTTGCGTTCCAGATAGACTTGACGGTCGAGGCCCGTCGAGGGCATTTCGGGATTGAGCAGGAACGGCCGCCAGCGCACTTCCGCGCGAACCTCGGGACGTAGAAACAAGGCGCGTTCGAAACGGTGTTTGCCGATGTAGCACCAAGGACAGACCGTGTCGAAAATAACGTCGATTCTCATGGATGAGTTACCCCTCCTGAACGACGGTCGCGGATCGTCTCACGCTTTCTAGACAATGTTGGCGCGGGCGCGCGTCGTCAGGGTTGAGACCGAATCGTCGGGCAACAAGTCGGCGGAGCCCACCCGAGCCCATATTTTTACAGGCTGGTATACATCTTTCACGGCGAAATCCGTGTAGGCAAGAACTCCGGCGATGCGGTGCATGACCACTTCCGCCTCGGATTTCGGCGTGTCCGGCAGGACCACACAAAACTCGTTCTCGGCATAACGGGCGGTGACGTCCTCACCACGCAACAATCCGGTAATCCATTGCGAAACCTGCAGGCGGAGATGACGTGCCTGCGCCTCGCCAAAATGCAGACGCACCCCTTCGATGTCGGGAACGCAGAAGAACATGATCGACAGATTGCGCCCGTGCGCTCCGGAAAACTTAACCCGGTCCATCAGATAGGCATCAAGGAAGGAGCGGGCATAGACGCCCGTTTCGGCATCACGGGTTGATGCCTGCAGGGTTTCCGCCAACGCTCTGCGGACCGACCATCTTGCCTGCTGGCGACGAACCTGGCTCAGGACCGAGGTCTGCAATTCCAAGGGATTGACAGGATTGGCAAAGAAACCACTTGCACCGTGGTGATAGGCGACTTCTTCACCGATCCGGCCGAGGTCACTGACGATCAGCACCGGAAGATTGAAAAGGCGGGGATTGTTCCGCGCCTGCGCACAGAGGTCGAGGTAGGGTTCCGGATTGGCATCGGGAACCAGAATGGCCGCGTCGAAATTGTTGCGCGATAGCAGGTCGTCGGCAACAAAAGGGTCCGAGGCAAAACTCAGGCGCGCACCGGACAACATATTGGACAGAGATGCCCCCTCCGGGCCGACGACCAACAAAGGATAGCCGGTCGGCGTTGTGTTGACCGGGATCTCTTCCAAGACATCGACGCCGAAACGACGTGCCGTTTGCGCGCGCTGGTGCAGTTCGCTCCGCATGATGGCAAGACGAACCAGGGGGCGCAAACGCGCAACCAATTTGATTTCATCAAGGGGAGGGAACAGAACGTCGTCGATTCCGGCGGACAGAGCCTGTTGTTTTATTTCCACCGACCGTGTTGCCGCCGCCAGGCAAATTGGGATTTCAGCACAACCGGCCGTTTTTCTCAGCGTCATCGCCAAACCGACGGCAGTACCGCCAATCAAGGTTTCCGTCGCCAAAACGATATCCGGATGTTCCTGCTGGACGGTCGCCAAGGCCGCATCAAGGCTGGTAACGGCGCGCCCATCGTAGCCGTGTCGGCGGATTTTCTGCAGCAGCTCCTGGGCAAGAGCAGAATCCTCCGCAGCGATGAGAATATTGGCCAAATGAATCATCCGGCAACCAGCCTTTCCCGACGTGAAGGTTGTTTGACGGCAAGCATAATACGAATTCCCGCGCGTCGGTAGAGGCGCCGGGCTTTCTGTCGGAAATAACGATTACGCGGTCTCGCTCTTCGCTTCCGGGCGAATCGTCTGGTCAGCGATGGCTCAGCATTTCGCCCGATTTGGCGCACGGGGCGCGGTATCGGCTGGCTTGGCGCGACTGGGCCCGGGATGCACGACCCCCCCGGTCAGCATGATGGTATCCATGAGCCGCTGCGCGGCTTTGCGGAAATCCAGATCCGCCCCCAGGGAGCAAGCCTTGCCATAAAGCTTTCTGGCTTCGGCCAACTTTTGCCCGCGCTCCTTCATTTGCTCGGCGGCAGCCAATCTTATGGCTTCATGCAACAGCCTGTCGGTATTGCGCATGTTGGCGTTACATTCGTAAGCCCGGGCATATTCCAGCGCCTTGCGTTTGAACTCCATCGGCAAGGATTTCTCTTTGGCGTAGTCCTTGATCTGCTGATGGAAGCGTTCTGCGTCAGACGGAGATGCGTCACGCATTTTCTGCAAGGTTTCACGAACCATGCCCTTCAAACGCTCGATCGCCTGGCGCTCTAATTCGAGCTTGGCGTCATTCTTGGAATCATTTGCTGTCGATTTCCCAAAGAAGGACATCGGCTACATCCTATTTTCATTTCACTTACAATACGCCGGTAACTGAACGAAGGAAAGATGATTCATCAACCGTTCCGCGATGGGGCAGTATACTCGTCGAGTGCATAGTGCATTTTGAAAATGCACCTCAGGTTGTCCTGACGCATACTCGAACATGTTCTTCCTGTGTTATTTTCGCTTCGCGAATAACCATCATATTTATATAAAATTGCAATGTTCTGATCATAATGACGACTCAAATCCTTGAAATCGCCGGATTAATTTCGCCCCTGGTTGGGCTACCTTGCGTAAACCCCCGTTTTGGGAGACTGTTGTCAATACCGGTGGTTTAGCACCCAAGAGAGCCGCCAAGGCGCGGCCTTGGGCTGAAGCGAGATGGGAAATGGAACTCGGCGAACAACAGATAGATGGCGAACATGCCGCTCAAATTCGCTTGCTGGACACCTTCGAGGAGAAACTGAAGGGGTCCCAGGCCAAAGACGATCTGGTGATCGTTCTCGACCGTCTGGTCGAGTTCACTAATCTGCATTTCATGTCGGAGGAAATGCTGATGCAACAACATGCCTATCCGGCTTTGGGGCTCCATGTGAAAGAGCATGACCATCTGCTTGATCAGGTCCGGGTGATGCAAGATGCTTTTAATTGTGGTGATCAGACAATGACAGCAGCGGAGTTGGTCACGCTGAGGGATTGGCTTATGAACCACATCCGAACCAAGGATCGGGCGTTTACGCTTTACCTGGAAGAGCGGAAACGGGAAGAAGAATAAGGAACACGGTGGCTTGCATGAGCTAAATCAAATGTTCTGTGAAACATCCGTGTAACAAGTCACGCCTGCGTAAGAAAATATGCAACAAAACCGCACTGCTCAAACCCTGGGCAGTGCGTTTCGTCTCCAGGTTCCCTGCCGCCTGCCCGACGTTTTCGACAGGGTCTCCACAGGGTTATCCACATTTTCTGGGGATATCCATCGGAGATCAAGGAAAACTCAGGCCTTTTTCGCCGGGTGAAGAATCTTCCTGCTGTTGCGGAAGCCGCATGGCGGCGACCCGCACCGATCATCGCGCTGGATATCGAGATAATTGTGTGCTAGTTAACAGTTCGCTAGTTAACATTAGGCACATCGCGATGGCCGACGGGTCTCACTCGTTCGGATGATTCCGGCAAGGGACAAGATCACGTTCGGAGTGCAGGAGCCACGTCTCATGGTCTTGCCTTCCTGTTGCTTAGTCGTGTCTCGACACGGTCGAAAACATCTGGTGTGTTGATAACACAAACTGATGAGGTAATAAGACGATATGGTAAATCATGCAGAGGTTATTTGGACGAGGAATTTTTCAAGTTTATTATTGTCAAACGCATTTTTCTTTGGTGGATTCCATATGCTTCTGCCAACAATACCTCTTCTTGCCACGCAGATGGGTGGAACGAAGACGCAAGTTGGACTGATTGCCGGTATTTTCGTTCTTTCATCAGTTATCATCCGTCTTTTCACGGATTTTGAAGTGAGAATATTGGGAAAACGTAACTGTTTGCTGATCGGCATCGCGATATCCCTTGTTTCGGTCGTAACTTATCTGTTGGCCCCGTCGGTCGAGGCGTTGCTGTGGATTCGTGTTCTACATGGGATCGGCTTCGGCATCGGGACAACGTTCTACATTGCCATTGTCAGCGACTTCATTCCGGCCACCCGACGTGGCGAGGGATTGGGACATTTTGGACTTGCCACGACCATCGCCATGGCCGTGGCCCCGGCAACCGGTCTTTGGGTGGCGGACGCCTACGGGTTTTCGGCAATGTTCCTGGTCGCAACGATCGCCGAATTGATTGCGCTGCTGTCGTTGGCAGGGTGTTCGTTTCCGTCGCGCGCTCCCGTCGCCAGTCATCCTCGGTTATCACGATCTTTCGGGGACCACACGACCATCATGGATATCTTCGTCGAGAGAGGGACGAAGCTTCCGGCATTTCTGATGGTTCTGTTCGGCATCGGTTATGGAAGCGTCTTGAATTTCATCGCCGTTTATGCGAGCGAATTGCATCTGGCGAATCCAGGATATTTCTTCATTCTTGGAACAAGTTGTATTTTTCTGTCCCGTCTTGGTGTCGGCAAGATCTATGACAGGAAAGGCGCCGCTTGGGTCATTCTGCCCGGCGCCGTGTTGTTCCTTGGCGGGTTGGTCATGGTCGCGGAAACCACGTCGACAACAATGTTTCTCGCGGCTTCGGTTCTTTATGGCCTTGGAGTTGGAATGCTCTATCCGGCGCTGCAGGCAGAGATCATCAATATGGTTCCACCCGAACGCAGAAGCGGAGCGAGCGCGACATTTTCCAACGCTTTGGATGTCGGGTTGGGGGGCGGATCCGTTCTGCTTGGTCTGTTTGCCGAGAGAGCGGGGCTTTCGGCGGCGTATTTCGCCGCCGCCGCCGTGATGATAGTTTTCTTGGCTGTCTATTCGTGCCACCTATCCCTTCAAAAGGGTGCGCCCGGAGGCTTGCCCGTGGTCGAGGAAAAGTGACAGTGGCTCCTTGCCGCCAGGGGAACGTAAGGACCTCCGATGACATATGGCGAACCGCGGCCTTGCCGCGGCAAGGAAGAGAGGCGGCATGGTTGATGCGGATGGGTTGATACATCAACTGTATCAAACGATCAGGGCCATTTCCAAGGATCTGAACCAGCGATTCGAGTCACAAGGCATATACAGCTCTGAATGGAGTATCATCTCCATTTTGAAAAAGCGCGGGCCGATGTCGCAGGCGTCACTGGCGGGTTATCTTAATATCGAGCCGCCCGCGATTTCGAAAACGCTGTTGAGACTCGAAGAGAAAAATTTGATCAAAAGAGAAATTGGATCAAGTAGACGTGAGAAATTGGTATCCCTAACAGAATATGCTAAAGATAAGTATCGTGAGATGGAAAAAATAATAGAGTCACATCATCACGAAATATTGAATGGAATTAGCGCAGACTCTCTTGACAACATGTATTCAACGCTGATTGCGCTGTTCAAAAATGCGTGTCACTCAACAGAAGATATGCCTGAAGACAGAGAGCCATACCGTTAGTTGGCCAATCGCGGACGAACGCTATGGTTCGTCGATGATTTGGACGACCTTCGCCGCCGGCTCGCCGCCCAAATCCGCGATATCTAGAGCGGCCATTGCGGCCGCGGCCAAGCGTGCGGAGGCGCGCGCCCGGCGAGGGGCATAAATATAACCAAGAGCGTGATGCAGATTTAACGCATCACGCCCGAATTTCGTTACTTTCTCACTTTGCGGGCAGCGTAACGGGCATCCCGGTTGGCCTTTTGTTGAACGGCAAGAGCGATGGCACGAGCTTCGGCATCAGCCTGTTCGGAGGCAAACTGGGTTGCTTTCTCCTGGGCCTCCCGGGCTTCGTTTGCCACACGAGCCACTTTCTCGGCGGCCTCTCGGGCTGCCACGGCCAGGCGTGCAGCCTTGCGTTCCGCGGTGCGGGCATCGCGCGCCGCACTGGCCGCGTGGCGGGCCACCTGACGTTCGGCAAAGGCAGGATCATCAGTCACCAGACTCGTGCGGTAGCGTTCCAATTCGTTTTTTTTCGCTGCGGACGAGGTCGTCAGCCGATCGCTGAATCCGACATCTCTTTTGCCCGTGGCATCTTTATAGGACTTCATCTCAATTCAAACCTTCGATTGCACGAGCAGGGCCGATAGTCACGGAACCGCGCCAGTGGAAAAAGCGTGTCGGGAATTGCCGGCCCATTACCGCTAAGAAAAGGGCGCGGTCCTGCCTGCGGCAGATAACCTACGCCTGTTTTGCATATCGGTTTCAGATCGCTTTGCGCAAGGTCAAGCCCCGCCTCTTATGTGAGATCGTGGGCGAGGTAAGTGTTTTCCGAGGCTACCGCGGTGGCCATACCAATCCCTACAATCAAGCCTTTCGCGGTCAATTGGTCGGCGAGTGGTGATCTCGTGCCTTAGCTCGCTGGCGGCCGGCACAAAACAAAAGCTGGAGAGACCGACATATGAATAAGCTGATGGCTGCCGGAGCGATCCTGATCCTACTGGGCGGACTTGGCCTCGCGATTCCATATTTCACCACGAGCGAAACGAAGGATGTGGTTAAGCTGGGCGATATGACACTGCAAACGACCGAAAACAAGCCACACGTCATCCCGCCAACCTTGGCAGGAGGGAGCCTGCTTCTCGGCGCCATTCTCCTCGGCGCAGGGTTCTTCAAGAAGGTTTGAGGCTGCCGAGAGTTTGAATTGTGGCGAGGACGGCCCGCTATCGAGATGAAACAATTATTTGGTGGGAAACGGTCGGTCTGCGGTTATGAACCCAGGAAGCCTCGTCCGAGAGTAGAAAGGGAAGGCAGCCAAGGGCCAAGTTTGGATAGCCCATGACCGCCGTAAGCTGATGGCTAGCGCTGGAACGTGAGGTGGACGGTCCCGCTCTCGGCCGTTTCGGTCTTGGTGGTGTAGCCGGCCTCCAATCCGCGCAACTCGTCCCAGAGGCGTATGCCCCGCCCCAGCAGAATTGGAGCAATGGCGACATGGATGCGGTCCACAAGTCCAGCCTTGAGATAGGCGCGGACCATGGTTGGTCCGCCGCCTATCCGAACATCCCTGCCGTTTGCGGCTTTCTCGGCGCGCTGCAGCGCATCAAGCGGGGCGGCCGCGAGGAAATGGAACGTGGTGCCTCCAGCCATCTCGATGGAAGGCCGCGGCGTGTGCGTCAGGACGAAGACCGGGCAGTGAAATGGCGGCTCGTCGCCCCACCAGCCCTTCCAGTCCGGATCATCGGGAAAGCTGTGCAGGCCGAACTTGCCGGCCCCCATGATCTCGGCGCCAATGTTGGTGAAATAATCCTTCGCATATTCATCGTCGAGGCCGGTTGTGCCTTGGCCGCTGGTGTCTTTGAGCACGCGCTCTCGAAACGTCCTTGTGGCCACATATGCTGCAACAAGGCGCGACCAATCGGGGCCGAACGGGTTTTCGGGTGTCTGGTCCGTCGTCGTTGCGAAACCGTCGAGCGAGATAAGAAGGTCGACACGTACTGCCATTGGCCCCTCCCAATAGTAAGGTATATACCTTTCTAATATAGACGGAATACAAAGGCAAGTGCCTTATAATTGTTGACGCATGTGAACGATCCGCCTTACCGTGGCGCATGCCTTATCATTCGACCCCACTCGACCTTGCCTTCCATGCTCTCAGTGACCCGACGCGCCGGGCGGTGGTGTCGCGTCTGGCCGAGGGAGAGTTGCCGGTCAGCGTCCTCGCGGAGCCCTTCGATATGGCGCTGCCCTCCTTCGCTCAGCATCTCAAGGTGCTGGAAGATTGCGGATTGATCGCCAGCGAGAAGCGCGGACGCAGTCGCTGGTGCCGACTGGAACAAGCGCGCTTCGAGGAGGCGGCCAATTGGATGGAAGCGGAGCGTCGACACTGGGCCGCGCGGCTCGACCGGTTGGAAGCCTATTTGGACAGGACGGAAGAGAACGGCGATGGAAAAACTGTTTGAGACCTGGTCGCTCGACCGTGAGATCGTGCTCGTCAAGGTGCTGAAGCACCCGCGACATAAGGTTTTCGCCGCTTGGATGGATCCGCAAGCGCTGGCGCAATGGTATGGCCCGGTTGGCCTCAGCATCGAGAACCACAAGGCCGATATCCGCGAGGGAGGGGAATGGCGGTTCGACATGGTGGGTGTATTCGAGGGCCAAGAGCAGCGCTTTCCCAACCTCATGCGCTTCTTGAAGATCGTGCCCAACGAACTGATCGTGGTGGACTATGGTACCCCGGATCTCAACGACCCTGAGCGCTTCTACATGACGGTTACCTTCGATGAGCAGACCGACGGCAAGACCGTATTGACCATGCGCCAGCTTCACCCAAGCCGCGAACGGCGTCAGGTGGTTGTCGGTTTCGGCGCGGTGGAGTATGGCCTGCAAACGCTTGATGGTCTGGCCGCTTGGCTAGATGGTTGAACGCTGCACATCTGGAGGTTTCCGGTCGCGGCCCTCGCGCCATGATCGACTGCTTTTGGGGCTTTACTGCCCAATCCCTCAATCCAAACAACGCCCCAACCGTGCCGGACGTGCGAGCCACTTCATTCCAGTCGGAGGCACACCGCCAATCGTTGGCCGTTGCCGCCAGCGCCCAGACCGACGCCGAACGGGCGCGGGCCATGCTGGAAAGCTCGGGTCAGCCAGCGATCACGCCGAAGATGGTCCGCAAGTTCGCCGAGACGGCGCGACAGCGCACGGCGGTTACCGCCGCGACCACCTCCGGGCCTGGGCCCGGCGGGTGGAAGTGGCGGACCACGAAGTTCGCATCATCGGATCGAAAAGCAACCTGCTCAAAACGTTAACCGCCGCCTCGGGCGTGAAATCGGCCACGCCCCCCCGGCGTTCGCAGTTCTGTTCTGAATTGGCGGATGGGGTGGGATTCGAACCCACGGAAGGCTTGCACCTTCGCCGGTTTTCAAGACCGGTTCCTTAAACCACTCGGACACCCATCCAGCAGTGCGCGAGACAGGGACTTACCAAGAAACGGTCGCGCTGGGAAGTCGCATTTTCCGTCTTTGTGTCACGGACTGTCGTAGGAAATGGCAACGATCTCGATGTGTTGTTTGCCGGACGGCGTCCGTAATTCCACCAGATCGCCGACATGAGCCTTAAGCAAGGCGCGGGCGATCGGTGAGATCCAGCTGACCAATCCTTTTTCGAAGTCGGCCTCGTCGACTCCAACGATCGTGACGGTGTTCTCACTGTCGTCGTCGTGGGCATAGGTCACTGTCGCCCCGAAAAAAACCTGATCACGCCGGGTCTGTTGTTGCGGATCGACCACCTGGGCGCTTTCGATCCGCTTGGTGAGGAAGCGGATCCGACGGTCGATTTCGCGCAGGCGCTTCTTGCCATAGAGATAGTCGCCATTTTCGGATCTATCACCGTTGCCGGCCGCCCAGGAAACGATTTCGACGACTTTGGGGCGTTCGACGCGCAGCAGCATCCGACATTCCTCCTGCAGGGCGGCAAGACCCTGCGGACGGATATAATTTTTGGCGCCGGCGGGGATGCCTTGCGGCTCATCCTCATCGTCGTCGTTTTCGTCAATCCGACTGATATCATTCATCGGATTCTCTCCTAGATCCCCCAAGACAGAGAACAGATGGCACCGGCCCCGGCCAGTCAGGGGTTGCGGCCAATGGCCTGGAGCTATATCACAGCCGGATGCCTTATGTCCTTCCCAAGCTCGGCGGTCCGGCCGGCGTTCCAGGTCTCTGCACATTGCGTTTGCGGAACGATTTTGCTGCAACGACATTCGACACAGAAAGGAAACTGCAATGACGATTCGCTATTGCCATGCCGTTTCATCCGCCCTGGCGATCCTGGTCGGCGGCGTCTTTGTCCTCTGTCTGATGGCTACGACGGCCATGGCGCAGTCGCAGCCCGATTTTGCCGAATGGCTGAACCAATTCCGCCGCGATGCGCAGGCCCAGGGTATTTCGGATGCGACAATCGCCGCGGCGCTGACCGACATCGCGCCGATCGACAAGGTCGTGGAACTGGATCGCCGGCAACCGGAGTTCACGCTGACCTTCGAGGCCTACCTCAGCCATGTCGTAAAGCCTGAACGGGTCGCCGAAGGGCTCGACCTTCTCAAGCAGAACGAGACATTGCTGGCGGACGTGGCAAAGCGCTATGGCGTTCCGCCCGAGGTTATCGTCGCCATGTGGGGCGTCGAAAGCAACTTTGGTCATCTGACAGGCGGATTCCAGGTGGTGCCGGCGTTGGCGACCCTGGCCTACGACGGCCGGCGCAGCCAATATTTCCGAACCGAACTGATCGACGCCTTGAAAATCATCGACCAGGGCATCCCGGCGAATCGTATGCAGGGATCCTGGGCCGGAGCCATGGGGCAGTGCCAATTCATGCCGTCGACCTATCTGAAATTTGCCCGCAAATGGAACGGTGAGGGGGCTCCCGATATCTGGCAGGAGCGGGCCGACATTTTTGCCTCGACGGCCCATTACTTGTCGCAAATCGGCTGGCATGGCGGACAAAGCTGGGGCCAGGCCGTCCAATTGCCCGAACACGGAATGGCGCCGCAGCTCATCGGACTTGACGTCAAACACAGCCTTAAGGAATGGGGGAAGCTCGGTGTCCGCTCGGCGGACGGCAAGCCTCTGCCGGTGAGCAGCGGCATCCGGGCATCTCTCATCCTTGCCGAAAACGCCAAAAGCGAGGATGCCGGCCACGGCGTTCCTTACCTCGTTTACGACAATTTCCGGGTCCTGATGCGGTGGAACAAATCGGTCTTCTTCGCTTTAGGTGCCGGAACCCTTGCCGATCGGCTCGGGAGCAAGTAGTTTACCACATCTGCCATATCCTTGCTTGGGGACCACTAAATGATGCGAGGGAAATTCCCTCCTGTCCGCGTTCTGCTTCTGGTTGCGGGCTGTGTCCTGGTGAGTGCCTGCGCCGGAACCTCGCACACCACCTATGCCGTCAAGGACGGTCAGGGAAATCAGGAGGGCGGCGGCTATAAGATCGGCAAGCCCTACCAGATCGGCGGCGTATGGTATTATCCAGCGGAAGACTACAGTTACGAGGAGACGGGAATCGCCTCCTGGTACGGCCCTGACTTCCATGGAAAATTCACCGCCAACGGCGAGGTGTTCGACCAGAACGATGTCACCGCCGCCCATCGGACGCTTCCGCTACCTAGTTTTGTTCGCGTAACGAACTTGGACAACGGTCGCTCGCTGGTTGTTCGCGTCAATGACCGCGGCCCCTTTGCCCATAGCCGAATCATCGACCTGTCGCGCCGTTCGGCGCAGCTCCTCGGCATCGAGCAACAGGGAACAGCGAGGGTCAAAGTCGAGATCATGGCCGAAGAGAGCAAGGCTCTGGCCATGCGACTGAAATCGAAAAGCGAGGAGGGGCAGGTGGCGGCGGCGCCGCGTGAGACGGTGCAGGCGGAGACGTTGCCGGCGCCGGGCAGCAGCGAGCAGGCAAAGCCGATCGTCAACACCGCTCCGGCCCCCAGACCCCAGGTTACGCCTCCTGACGCCCAGCAACTGGCCAGCCAACCGGTCAAGGTCGTTGCCGTCAAGTCCACCCAGATGTACATCCAGGCCGGCGCCTTTTCCCGTTTCGACAATGCCAACCGGATGAGCGCAGCTCTCTCCGGCATGGGCAAGACGACGATTACCCAGGTGGCCACGAAAGCCGGTACGATGTTCCGTGTTCGCCTTGGCCCGCTGACGAATCTTGATGCGGCGGATGCCATGCTTGAGAAAGTCATCGCATCGGGCTATCCCGAGGCCAAAATCGTGGTGGACTGATCTGCCATTTTTTCGGCGCTTTCGCCCGGCAAGGTGGCGAACGCCCAACTCAAGGACCCTTTAGGACCATGCGTTTATATTCCAGCCTTGGCGCGAAAGCCGTCGCGGCCCTCATCGTGTTGATGGGACTTGGCGCAACCGCGCATGCCGAATCGATTGAAACCCAGGCTCGTCAAGCCATCATCATCGACGCCAGTACCGGCGCGGTGCTGATGGAGAAGAACGCCGACGACCTGATGACGCCGTCCTCGATGAGCAAGCTGATGACCGTCTATATGGTTTTCGAGCGGCTCAAGGAGGGCAGCCTCCAGCTGTCCGACCAATTGCCGGTGTCCGAGACGGCCTGGAAAAAGAACTACAAGAGCGAAGGCTCTCTGATGTTCTTGCCCGTCCATGCCATGGTGCGGGTGGACGATCTGCTGCGCGGAGTGATCATACAGTCGGGCAACGATGCCTGCTCGGTGCTGGCCGAGGGCCTGGCTGGCAGCGAAGAGACGTTTGCCGAACGCGAGACCAAGAAGGCCCGGGAAATCGGGTTGACCAAGTCCACCTTCAAAAACGCCAGTGGTTGGCCGGTTCCCGGCCATCAGATGACGGCTCGAGATCTGTCGGTGCTGGCCCGCCGGCTAATCAACGATTTCCCTGAGTACTACCCAATTTTTGCGGAAAAATCGTTTGTTTATAATAACATAAAACAAGACAACCGCAACCCGCTGATCTGGCAGGGAATTGCCGGCGCCGATGGTCTGAAGACCGGCCATACCGAGGATGGCGGGTTTGGCGAGGTCGGATCGGCTATGCGAAATGGCCGGCGCATCATTATCGTCCTTAACGGCATGACCAGCATCAAGATGCGGGCTGAGGAGTCGGAACGGCTGATCGAATGGGCGTTCCGGGAATTCGAGGCTTACAAACTGTTCAAGCCGGGCGAGACGGTCGCCGATGCCGAGGTTTGGCTGGGAACCGCCAAGACCGTTCCTGCGGTTATTGCCAAGGAGCTGACCGTCACCCTGCCGCGGACGGCCCGTCACGATATGAAGGTGACGACATCGTTCAATGGTCCTGTGCCGGCGCCGGTGACCAAGGGAGCCGAGATCGGCGTGGTGACAGTGACAGCACCAGGCATGGCTCCGCTTCAAATGCCGCTGTTGGCTGGCGAAGATGTCGAACGGCTGGGCTTCTTCGGTCGTATCACCGCTTCTCTCAAGCGAATCGTTTGGGGGAGCTGAACAGTAAGTGGCACAGGGATATTTCGTTACATTCGAGGGCGGCGAGGGCGCCGGAAAGTCGACGCAACTGCGTCTTCTGGCCGAGGCGTTGCGTCGGCACGGCATTCCGGTGGTCACCACACGGGAGCCCGGAGGATCGGCCGGCGCCGAACAGATCCGCAGTCTCCTCGTCGAGGGGGAAACGGGCCGCTGGGACAGCATGACCGAGGCCTTGCTGCATTTTGCGGCGCGTCGGGATCATGTGGCCCGCACTGTATGGCCGGCGCTGGCGGAAGGACAATGGGTGTTGTGCGACCGCTTCGCCGATTCAACCTTGGCTTATCAAGGGTATGGGCACGGTCTGCCGCATCACGCCATTGAACAGCTCTATGACATGACGATCGGGGCGTTCGCCCCCGATCTCACCTTGATTCTCGATCTGCCGGTCGAGGAGGGACTGCGCCGCGCCACCGGCCGCGGTGGCGACGAGACCCGTTACGAACGTATGGGATTGGCCTTTCACCAAAGGCTGCGGCAGGGATTCCTTGATATCGCACAGCATCACCCTGAACGCTGCGTGGTCTTGCCGGCCAGTGCCTCCGTCGACGTGGTCCAGGTGAAAGTGCTGGAGGCAGTCGAGGAGCGGCTGTTGGCCCGGGCACGCTGATATGATGCCTCCCCCTTCCGACGGCGTTATGTCGCCACGCTCCACCCACGAATTGCTGGGGCATGGCGGCGCGGAAGCGGCTTTTCTCGATGCCTGGACATCGGGCCGCCTGGCACACGCCTGGCTGATTTGCGGCCCCCGAGGCATCGGCAAGGCAACGCTGGCCTACCGTATCGCCAAGTTTGTTCTGGCCGGTGGCGGCGAAGGTGGTGGACTGTTCGGCGATATGCCGGACGATCTCGCGATCAGTCCGCAACATCCGGTGTTCCGGCGGATCACTTCGGGGGGACATGCTGATCTCAAAGTGGTGGAACGCAGTTGGGCCGATGACAAGAAAGTCCGCCTGAAGTCGGAAATACCGGTCGATGACGTGCGCGGTATCGGCGATTTCCTGGCGTTGACGCCGGCCGAGGGCGGCTGGCGCGTCGTCATCGTTGACGCGGTCGACGAATTGAATCGTTCGGGTGCCAACGCCATCCTCAAAATCCTTGAGGAGCCTCCCAAAAACGCGCTTCTTCTCTTGGTATCGCATAGTCCCGGACGGCTTTTGCCGACCATCCGCTCGCGTTGCCGGCGTCTGGTTTTGCAGCCGCTCTCCGAGGATGTGTTGGTAACCTTGCTTCGCCGCTTTCAGCCGGACATGGACGAGACCGATGTCCAGTCGGTGGCTCGTCTGGCGGAGGGCAGCATTGGCAAAGCGCTGGCCTTGGCGGCCGATGGCGGGCTGGCGCTTTACAGAGATATGGTGGGACTGATCGGTGCCTGGCCCCGCCTTGATGTCGGCGCCTTGCACAGTTTTGGCGACAAGGTCGCGAAAGGTGATGACAGTTTTCGTACCTTCAGCGACCTGTTCTCCGGATGGCTTGCAACCGCAGCGACGCGGACTGCGAAAAATGATGGTACCGCCGACGTCGTCGCCGGTGAAACAGCCCTAAGGCGGCGTTTGGTGGAAGCCGCAGGTCTTGAACGTTGGATCAAGGTGTGGGAAAAGACCAACCACCTATTCGGTCGCGCCGATGCCGTGAACCTTGACCGGAAACTGGTAATCGTGAACGCTTTCCTCGCCCTGGAACGTCTAGGCAGACCATAGGCGCCTGCGCCAAGGCGAAGGCGGAGGTATCTCTGCCACTACCGTAAAATCCTCAGGACCGCTGCCCGGAACATGTTTGACCATTTCCGGACGAGATCTCAAGGACCCATCCTGGAGCTGAAACCAATGACGGGCAAGCCGGCCTACTATCTGACAACCCCTATTTATTATGTGAACGACAGCCCGCACATTGGCCATGCCTATACGACCTTGGCTTGCGATGTGGTGGCGCGTTTCAAACGGCTCGACGGATTTGACGTGAAATTTCTCACGGGCACTGACGAGCACGGCCAGAAGGTGGAGAAATCGGCCAATAATGCCGGCGTCTCTCCTCAGGCTTTTACCGACAGGGTTTCGCAGAATTTCCGCGATCTGGCTGCCTTCATGGGCTATTCCAACGACGATTTCATCCGGACCACCGAGCCGCGCCACATCAAGGCATGCCAAGCCCTGTGGCAGACGCTCATCGAAAAGGGCGAGATCTTTCTTGGCGCCTATCACGGCTGGTATTCGGTCCGTGATGAGGCCTTTTGGGGCGAGGACGAACTGAAGGCCGGCCCGGACGGAACGAAGCTGGCCCCGACCGGAGCTCCGGTCGATTGGGTCGAGGAGCCAAGCTATTTCTTCCGCCTGTCGGCATGGCAGGACAAGCTGCTTGCCTTCTACGAAGCCAATCCAGACTTCATTGCGCCCGCCTCGCGGCGAAACGAGGTCTTGAGCTTCGTCAAGGGTGGGCTGCAGGATCTTTCTGTTTCGCGCACCAGCTTCAAATGGGGCGTGCCGGTTCCCGGCGACGACGCCCACATCATGTATGTCTGGCTTGATGCGCTCACCAATTACATCACGGCCACCGGCTACCCCGATATGACCGGCGACTATGCGCGTTATTGGCCGGCCGATCTGCATATGGTCGGCAAGGACATCTTGCGGTTTCACGCCGTCTATTGGCCGGCGTTTCTGATGGCCGCCGGACTCGAGCCCCCGAAACGCGTCTTCGCCCATGGCTGGTGGACAAACGAAGGCCAGAAGATCTCGAAATCGCTTGGCAATGTCATCGACCCGATCAAGCTGGTGGAAACCTACGGCCTCGACCAGGTCCGTTATTTCCTGTTGCGGGAGGTTCCCTTCGGGTCCGACGGTGACTTTTCCCACCGCGCCATGGTCAACCGGATGAATGGAGAGCTGGCCAACGATCTTGGCAACCTGGCGCAACGGTCCCTCTCGATGATCAACAAAAACTGCGACGGCCGGATGCCGCAGGCTGGCACTTTTTCGCCTGAGGATCTGGAGTTGCTGAACGCCTCTGCCGCTCTTCTCCCACAGTTGCGCGACAGTATCGACCGCCAACTGTTTCATGAAGGTCTGGAGACGGTTTGGCAGGTGGTCCGTGCCGCCAACGGCTATGTCGATCGGCAGGCGCCTTGGGCATTGAAAAAGACCGACCCGGCGCGCATGGCGACGGTGCTCTATGTGCTGGCGGAAACCGTTCGCCAGATTGCCCTGGTGCTGCAGCCCGTCATGCCGACGACGATGTCGCGATTGCTCGATCAGCTCGCCGTACCGCCCGATCACCGCGATTTCTCGTCGTTTGAGGTGAGAAGCCAAAGCGGTCAGCCACTTCCCAGGCCGGAAGGCGTATTTCCCCGGTTTGTCGAGCCGGAGCCGGCCTCGTGATGCTGGTCGACAGCCACTGCCATCTCGATTTTCCCGACTTCCAGCCCGATTTCGACGCCCTCATGCAGAGGGCCGAACGGGCAGGGGTCGGAATGATGGTTTCGATCGGAACGAAGGTCTCGGAATTCGATCGGGTTCTAGCCATCGCCGAACGTTTCGACAATGTCTATTGCACCGTTGGCATTCATCCGCATGAGGCGGCTGCCGAGCCGGATATCGACGCAGACCGGCTCGTCGCTTTGGCCGCCCACCCGAAGGTTATCGGTTTCGGCGAGACCGGTCTCGACTATTTCTACGATCAAAGCCCGCGGGACCGCCAGCGCGCCGTCTTCCGTGTCCATATCGAGGCGGCGAGGAAAACCGGCCTGCCGGTCATCGTGCACACCAGGGACGCCGATGACGATACGGCGGCGATTCTGACGGAAGAGGCCGCGCTTGGCCCATTCCCCGGTCTCATTCATTGCTTCAGCTCATCGCGGGCTTTGGCGGAGACGGCAATCGGCCTTGGCTTTTATCTGTCGCTTTCCGGAATTATCACCTTCAACAAGGCGGACGATTTGCGGGAAACCGTCAAGACTCTGCCGCTCGATCGTCTGTTGGTTGAAACGGACTCGCCCTATCTGTCGCCCGTTCCGAAGCGAGGGCAGCGCAACGAACCGTCTTTCGTCGCCCTGACAGCAGCTAAATTGGCTTCATTGAAAGGGCTGGACGAGTCCCGCCTCGCCCAGGTGACCACGGACAATTTTCTGCGTCTTTTCACGAAGGTGTCACGGTGAAAATCACCATTCTGGGGTCCGGCGCAGCCGGTGGCGTGCCAATGATCAGCGCCGGTTGGGGACGATGCGATCCCAGCCAGCCGCGGAATCGGCGGCGGCGGCCATCGATTCTGGTGGAGGCGGGCGGTCAGGCTGTCTTGGTCGACACCAGTCCGGACCTGCGGGAGCAGCTTTTAGACGCCGATGTCAGGCGGCTTGACGCCGTTCTATTCACTCATGCCCATGCCGACCATCTGCACGGCATCGATGATCTCCGGGAAGTCAACCGGGCGATGGGCGGCCCCATTGATGCTTATGCGTCGGCCGTGACACTCGACGAAATCCGTGCCCGCTTTGGTTATGTTCTTGAACCGCTTCCGAAAAATAGCCCGATCTATAAGCCGTGGCTGATTCCCCACGAACTGACCGGTCCGTTCCAGCTGGGCAGTATGGAGATTGTGCCTTTCGACCAGGACCATGGCTACTGCCGAACCACCGGCTTCCGCTTCGGCCCGATGGCCTATTCCACGGACGTCGTCAATCTCCCCGACGCGTCCATGGCCCTGCTGGGCGGTCTCGACCTGTGGATTGTCGGCTGCCTTACCGACACACCGCATGCGACCCATGCCCACCTGGAGAAAGTCCTGGCCTGGGTCGAGCAGTTACAACCAAAGAGAACCTTGATTACCCATATGATGCCGAAGCTGGACTATGACGTCTTGTGCGCCACATTGCCGCCAGGTGTCGCTCCGGCCTATGACGGGCTGACGATCGATCTCTGACAAAGATCAGGCGCTATGCACCCCTTCGAGGAAGGTCTGCACGGCCTGTTTCAAGGTATCGGCATGCCGTGACAATTCGGTAGACGCATTCAGAACATCATTGGCTGAATGTCCAGTAGTTTCTGCGGCTTCCGAGACGCCACTGATGTTCTGTGTCACCTGCCTGGTGCCAGTCGACGCCTCGTTGACATTGCGGGCGATCTCCTGAGTTGCGGCGCCTTGCTCCTCGACCGCCGAGGCGATGGTGGTCGAGATTTGGTTGATCTCGGTGATCGTCGTGCCGATTGCCTGGATAGCCTGCACGGCTTCCTTGGTTGCCGACTGCACGGCGATCACGTGCTGGGCAATTTCCTCGGTGGCCTTGCCGGTCTGGTTTGCCAGGCTCTTCACCTCACCGGCAACAACGGCAAAGCCCTTTCCGGCCTCACCGGCCCGGGCCGCCTCGATGGTGGCGTTCAGAGCCAGCAGATTCGTCTGGCTGGCGATATCGTTGATCAAGGCCACGACTTCGCCAATCCGCTGGGCGCTTTGCGCCAAACCTTGGACCATGTCGTTGGTCCGTTGGCTTTGCTCGCTCGCCGCCGAGGCGACCTCTGTCGATTCCGTGACCTGCCTGCTGATTTCCCGGATCGACGACGCCAGCTCCTCGGACGCCGACGCCACCGTCTGCACATTGGAGGATGCCTGTTCGGCCGCGGCGGCCACCGTGGTCGCCTGGCGACTGGTCTGTTCGGCGGTGGCCGACATCGATGAAGCCGTCGCCTGCAACTCGGTCGCCGAGGAGGAGACCGATTGCAAGACCTCTCGCACCGTGGTGTCGAACCCGGAGGTCAGTTGCTCAAGGCGGGCGGCACGTGCCTCCCGGGCCTTGCGGCCGGCTTCCTGTTCGGCCGCCAGCGCGTCGGCTCGCATCATGTTCTCTTTGAAAACCTGAACGGCGCGGGCCATGGTGCCCACCTCGTCCTTGCGGTCCGTTCCCGCGATATCGACGCCGTAGTCGCGGTCGGCGAGGCGGCGCATCACATCGCTGACACCGACGATCGGACGGGAGACTGCCGCCGTCGTCACAAAGATCGCCAGCACAATGACCACCAGCAGCCCAATACCGACGCACCCAAAGGTTAGGGTAACTGTCGACCTCGTCATGGCCGTGGCGGCATCGGAGGCCGCCTGCATCTCACTGTCCGTGGTCGACAAAAGTTTGGCCAAATCTGTAGCCATACCATTTATCAGGGGCTTGAAGCGCTCCTTGGTCAATTTGATGGCCTTGGTGTCGTCGTTGGCCAGCGCCGACGTTTGAATGTCGCGAATGGATTCAAAAAGGGTCTCGTACTGCGCCATCAGAGTGGCTATTTCGCCGGCGTGGTTCGGCAACAGTTCCTTGGCCTTGGTCGCGACGCTCTTCCATTCGTCGTGAGTGGAGTCGATTTCGGCGATGATCGCCTTCATTGCCTGGGCGTCATCCTCTGCGATCAAATTGTAAACGAGCATCCCCGTCTTTCGCAGACGCACCGTTGCCCGGGAGATTGAAATTCCACCATCAGCAGAATGGTCTATCAGTTGACTGTATGTATCATCGATAGCCCACATTCTATTCGCGGCAAAAAATGTCGCGGATACGGTGACGATACATAGTAAACCTAGAAGAATTAGAACTTTATTGACGATTCTAACATTCTTGAACGACCACATAATTTGCAATCCTCAGAGCATATGGAATTGTCTTCCATGCGATTTTGTCAAACAGGGACGCTCGTATACCTAAGTAGAGACGGCGATATGGCAAATGTAATAATATATTTTTGTAGGAATCAAGCGATAACTTAAAATAGTCACTTGATAAATTGCGTGGATTCTCTGTAAAATATTATTTATCAGATGATTCTTTATTGTCTTCTCATCAATCGACAATCCTGGCTGTTGGTGCGATTCGGTAGGATAGGCGTGGGGGCGATTTATCAGCTTTACGGCGTGTAGACATTTCACGCTGATCCCCGCAAAAGCGCCGAAGGCCGTTGAAAGAGTTTTCCGGCCATTAACGGCTCGGACAGATTGCGTGGATACGTGGCAAGATCATGGAAAAATTCCGGCGGACGCTACCAAGGCGGATTAGCGTGGATCCGGTTCCAGCACGAGGCCACAGCCAGCAATTTCCTGAGAACAGCATCCTGTAAGATATTGATATGGCGAATCTTATCTTTTTTTTACCGATCGGTATAGTTCGCCATAATATACATTATGCGACAATTGGATATCGCAAAATCCGGGCTTTCTGCCGCTGTTTATCCCCTGACGCGTACGTCACCCTCCAAAGACGACAATGCGGTAAGACATCTTTGCCGATTAGCCCGTACCATCCGTCGCCGTGTGTTCAAAATGGCTAACAGCGGATACGACGCGTATGGAAAACGCTGATATATCGCCCAGCGCTCTAGTACTACTGCGTCATAAACTGAGTTTGTTGGTTTGGCGGATCGGGCGTGCACAACACGGACATCGTGACAGTCTCCTGGCCAGGGCAACGGCGATCCTTCGTCTCATTGTGGCGATCGAGTTGGGGATGTGTCGTTG
>JARLJB010000237.1 GCA_031291415.1 Telmatospirillum sp. | reverse complement strand
TGATTTCCTGAAAATTTCCGTCCCATTACGGCGTCATGGCCAGGCTAGACCCGGCCATCCACGGCCAACGGGGCTGCAAGACGTGGATACCCCGCCCAAGCGCCGTGTATGACCATCTACTGAATGTCAACAGGCCTTAGCTCACGTCTCGAACGTCAATTCGTGCCCTCGGACGATTCCAGATGCCAGCCGTTACCGCCGTGGGCCAGCATGGCCGGGCTGCGTTGTTCGGATGCCCAGGGTCCACGGCGCAGCCGCACATGTTCGGCGTCCGCCCATCCGACGACTTCATAGATCGTGTCGTCCTCGTCCTTGGCGGGCAGTGAGTATTCGATACCTGGAACCGCGCCGGCCAGAGACCAGATTTCCAGCCGGCGGGGCGCTGACCATTCGAGATCGGTAACGCTGGCCACCGCCCGCTTGGCGTCGGGCGAGAATTTCGGGAGCCCGAGCAGGAAAGTGACGCCGCCGGTACGGGTGCTGATCAGCAGGCCGGCATTGGCTTCGTTCCAGTGTTCCTCCACCACATGGAAGCGGCCGTCGGAGCTCAACCCGCCATAATCGAACGACCTGAATACCTGCTGCGGGCAGGCGACCTGGCCGCAGATGAGGTCGTCGGTGAGTGTCAGGGTCTTGCCGTCGACCAGCTTCAGGGTCAGACGGGCCCCGTCGCGCAAGGCCTGATCGTGGCTTGCCAGGATTAGAGGAGCTTCTCCCTGGTTACGTCCATTGGCGATGTCGGTCAGCCATTCCGACAGGCTGTCGTCGGTCTGAACGGCCGGTGGCTGTGGTGGCAGCGCGACCGGCGCGTCGGCGGAGCGCTCGACATGGCGGGCATCGAGCAGCGCCGCCTCGTCGTCGGCAAATGGCAGGAAGCTCTTTGGCGCCGGAGAGGGAGCAATCTGCAAATCATAGCCGCCGCTCGTCTCGTTCCATCCGAGATAACGATAGCGAGCCGACAGTTCAGGCGGACAAGGCAGATCACCGCATGTGACGCGGTCGGCCAAGGTGAGGATTTCGCCGGACTTCAGACGAAGACTTAAGCCATTTCCATCACGCCACGCCAAGCCCTTGCTGGCGGCGATGGCCGCCGCGTCATCTTTGCTATCGCTGCTATGGTCGACGGGAGCCGATGGTGCAGGCACTGGCGCTTCGGGCGGGCGCCACCACCAGGCGGCGGCGATTCCCGCGACGGTCGACAGGGCTATTGCAGCTAACGCCACTTTGCGCATTTGGGGCTCCGATCGATAACGACTCGTGTGGCGGTCCTGAGGGAACGTCATCGCCGATGGCGCCAGTCCCGTCAACTCCGCAAATCCACACTCGAATCCATAGTTTGCGAGTGGCCTGATCAATACGGACGAGTGCCAAGTCGTGGGGACGCCATGCCATGACCGTTCGAATCGGACCAATATGTTAACACTTCGCCACAATTACGGCCATATGACGGCAGGGGGCAGGCTCATGAGAACCGCCTCGACATTACCGCCTGTCTTCAGTCCGAAGGTGGTTCCGCGGTCGTAGAGAAGATTGAACTCGACATAGCGCCCCCGTTTGATCAGCTGTGCCCGGCGCTGCTCCTCGGACCAGGTTTCATGCAGATGGCGTTCGACCAGACGGGGATAAATGTCGAGAAAGGCCTCTCCGACGGCGCGCGTGAAGGCGAAGTCGCCTTGCCAGTCGCCGGATGCCAACTGGTCGAAGAAAATACCGCCGACTCCACGGGCTTCGCCGCGATGGGGCAAGAAAAAATAGCGGTCGCACCAAGCTTTGTAGCGGTCGTAATCGGCTACCGGATGGGTGTCGCATGCCGACTTGAGCGCCCCATGGAAGTCGGCTGTGTCGTCGTCCTCGGGAAAAGTTGGCGTGAGGTCGGCGCCGCCGCCGAACCACACGTGATCGGTAACGATCATCCGGGTGTTCATATGGGCGGCCGGCACCAGCGGCGAACAGGGATGGGCGACGACCGAAATGCCGGCGGCCCAGAAGCGGCCCTCCGACGCCTCGGCCCCGGGAATCGATCGCCGGAACTCAGGGCTGAACGATCCTTTGACCTCGGAGATGTTGACGCCGACTTTTTCGAAGACGCGGCCGTGCATCACGGACATGGTGCCGCCGCCTCTGTCGTCCGGGCCCGGGCATTCGTCCTGGCGATCCTCGTCGCGGGTCCAGGTCTTGCGGACGAAGCGTCCGGCCGGTTGCGGGCTTTCCTGGGCGGCGTCCTCCAGGCGTTCGAAGTCACGGCACAAGGCGTCGCGCAGGGCGGCAAACCACTCCACCGCCCGGTTCTTCTGTTCTTCCAACACCGTCAGTCTCCTTCGAGAGGGGCGGGAAATCCTGCCGTCTGGCGAAGCGCCTCAGCCACCACGATGGCCGCGGTCATTGCCACGTTGAGAGATCTGGCGGCCGGCGCCATCGCAATGCGAACCCGTTCGTCGGCAGCGTCATGAACCGCGTCGGGAACGCCGGCGCTCTCGCGGCCGAACAAAAGCACATCGGTTGGCGAAAAAACAAAGGAATGGAGAAGCGTTGCTCCGCGGGTGGTCAGCAGAACCAGACGTCCGGGAGTGCGGTTTTCCTGAAATGCCGTCCAGGACAGGTGCCGATGGCAGTTCGCCAATTCGAGATAATCCATGCCGGCACGCCGCAAACGCCGGTCATCCCAAAGAAAACCGCAAGGTTCGATGATGTCGACAGGAACATCGAAACAAGCGGCCAATCGGAGAATAGCCCCAGTATTTTGCGGGATATCGGGTTGATATAGAACAATGCGCATAGTCTGCAGAAGGCTCAGAATTGTCTGTGAAATGCGGGCATCCCACGCTTTTCAATATGGTGGAATTGATTTATATGCCAATCAGGCTTCTAGTCACGTCACCCGCTGTCGACCATACTTGTCCCTTGCTGTCGAAGGAAGGGGCGAAAGACGGTTTCACACCCCGTCAGGCGTACGCCCAGTGGGGCTTAGAGAGGGAATAGCATGGCTGATACGTCGACTCCTACCCAGGGCACGCCGCCTGAAGGCGAATCCCGTCGGGACTTCCTGCTGTATGCGGCAGGAGCCGTCGGTGTCGCTGGAACCGCGTTGGCCGTCTGGCCTTTGATCCATAGTATGAATCCGGCAGCCGATACGCTGGCGCTGTCGACCACCGAGGTTGATCTGTCGGCGGTCGCCGAGGGGCAGGCGATAACCGTGACCTGGCGTGGCAAGCCCGTGTTCATCAGGCACCGGACGGCCGCCGAGATCGAATCCGCCCGTAAGGTGGATCTCGCCGAACTGCGCGATCCACAAGCCGATGACAAGCGCGTTCAGAAGCCTGAATGGTTGATTCTCGTCGGGGTCTGCACTCATTTGGGGTGTATCCCGATGGGGCAGAAGGCGAGTGATCCTCGGGGCGAGTACGGCGGCTGGTTCTGCCCGTGCCACGGATCGGCTTACGACACCTCCGGGCGCATTCGCAAAGGTCCAGCTCCGCTCAATCTGGCGGTTCCCACATACACCTTCCTCACCGACACGTCGGTCCGGATCGGCTAGGAGAGCTTCGATGAGCGGTCAAGAATTCGATAATAAAATCATTCAGTGGGTCGATGAGCGTCTGCCGATCTTTTCAATCCTGAAACATAGCGCAGTCGACTATCCAACCCCGAAGAATTTGAATTACTGGTGGAATTTCGGATCGCTGGCCGGTTTCATGCTGGTCGTGATGGTCGCCACCGGCATATTCCTCGCCATGGGTTACGCCGCCAACACGCTGGTCGCCTTTGGCGCGGTCGAGCATATCATGCGCGACGTCAACTACGGTTGGCTGTTGCGTTATCTGCATATGAATGGCGCCTCCTTCTTCTTTATCTGCGTTTATATTCATATCTTTCGCGGTCTCTACTACGGTTCCTACAAGGCCCCGCGTGAGCTTCTGTGGGCGCTGGGTCTTCTGATCTATCTGGTCATGATGGGCACGGCCTTCATGGGCTATGTGCTTCCCTGGGGGCAGATGTCCTTCTGGGGCGCCACGGTGATCACCAACCTGTTCTCCGCGGTGCCGGTGGTCGGCGATTACATCGTTACCCTTCTGTGGGGCGGTTTCTCGGTCGACAATCCGACGCTCAACCGATTTTTCGCCCTCCACTATCTGCTGCCTTTCGTGATCTTCGCGCTGGTGTTCCTGCATGTGGTGGCGTTGCACACCTCGAAGTCGAACAATCCGCTGGGCATCGACGTCAAGGGGCCGCAGGACACCATCCCCTTCCATCCCTACTACACGATCAAGGATCTGTTCGGTATCGGCGTGCTGCTGCTGTTCTATCTCGGCGTGGTCTTCTTCGCGCCGAACTTCTTCGGCGAACCCGACAACTATGTGCCGGCCAACCCGTTGGTGACACCGCCGCATATCGTGCCGGAATGGTACTTCCTACCGTTCTACGCCATCCTGCGGGCGATTCCCGACAAACTGGGCGGCGTCGTGGCAATGTTCGGCGCCATCATCATCCTGTTCTTCCTGCCCTGGATCGACAGCTCGAAGGTGCGTTCGGCGAAGTTCCGGCCGATCTTCAAGCAGATCTTCTGGATTTTCCTGGCTGTCTGCCTTGTCCTTGGCTATTGCGGCTCGCAACCTCCGGAAGGCGAAATCGTTATTGTCGGCCGGATCGCCACGGCGGCCTATTTCCTGTTCTTCCCGCTGTTATGGGTGTTGGGAAAGGTGGAAAAGCCCAGACCGCTGCCGCATAGCATCGCCGCTCCCGTCCTCAAGGGTGCGTCTGCCGGTCACGCTGCTCAGCCGATGGAGAAGGCGTAATGCGTAAGTTTCTGACTTCGACCCTGGCGGCGGCCCTGCTGGCTGTCGCGGTCCCGGCTCTGGCGTCGGAAGGTCCGGCGCTCGAGCACCAGAACTGGACCTGGAACGGTCCCTTCGGCCAATACGATCCGGCGCAGTTACGTCGTGGATTTCAGGTTTTTCGCGAGATCTGCTCCAACTGCCATTCGATGAAGCTGGTCGCCTATCGTAATCTTGGCTACCTCGGCTTTACCGAAGACGAAGTCAAGGCGATCGCCGCCGAGAAGCAGGTGCAGGATGGTCCCAATGACCAGGGCGACATGTATGCGCGTCCGGCCCGCCCGTCCGACCGCTTCGTTCCGCCGTTCCCCAATGATCAGGCGGCGCGGGTCGCCAACAACGGCGCGTTGCCGCCGGATTTGTCGCTGATCAACAAGGCGCGGGCCGGTGGTCCTGACTATATCTATGCGGTTCTGACCGGATTTAGGGATACGCCGCCGGACGGAGTGACCATCCCCGACGGCATGTACTACAACGTCGCCTTCCCTGGTCATCAGATCGCCATGCCGCCGCCGATCAACGACGATCAGGTGACCTATGCGGACGGCACCAAGGCGACTAAGGAACAAATCGCCAAGGACGCGGTGGCTTTCCTCAACTGGGCGGCCGAACCGGAACTTGATCAACGTCACAGTCTGGGTGTCAAGGCGCTGATCTTCGTCTTCGTGATGACCTTGCTGTTCTATGCGTTGAAACGGAAGATCTGGGCGAACGTGCACTGATCTGCTTTCGTTTGATAAAAGGAAAAGGCCGCCGCAGCGATGCGACGGCCTTCTTTGCATCAAGAAATCATAAATAAGGGAAAGGATGCGTAAAACTCAGGGCGTTAAATCCGCATGGATCGTTTATCGGACTACGGCATAGGATTTCGCTATCGTCAATTGATCCTGGTGAAACACCATGTCGACCATGTCGATGTCGCACTCCGCCGCTAAAAAAAACTTCCAGTCTCCGTCTTTCCCATTGCCCTCCGAGATCGCGCCAAAGTCTCTGACGGATATGCTGATTGAGATTTCCGCTGTCCAACCGGGTGACCACGTGACCGTCGTCGGTGGAACCCTGTCGGATCATCTGGTCGGACTGGCGAGGTGGGGGTGCGTCTCGGCGATCGGCATCCAGCCAGGGTCGCGGCTGTCGCCGTTCGAACCGGCCGACGTGGTCTGGTTCTCTGAGATCGATGCTACCGCCCTCTCGCGGGCGACCTTGTCTCTGGATATCGGCAATCCAAGAGCCGTCGTTCTCGTGACGCGGGCTGTCGATGACCTGGGATGGGTGCAAGACGATCTGCGTCGGCTGGCCTCCAAGGGTTTGGTCCAGTGCGCCTATCACCAGTTCGATGACCGCCTGCTGGTTGTCGCGTCGCGGCCAAAATGGCTGCGACAGGTCGTTTGATCAGGGGATTCCCGTGACGAGTGCTCAAATCAAAGGGGTGCAGGGATCAATAGCCGCCCTCGTGACACCCTTCAGAGACGGCCTGGTCGATGAGCCCGCATTCAGATTTCTGTGCGAACGCCAGATCGAACGTGGAACCTCGGCCCTGGTGGTTTGCGGCACCACCGGCGAGGCTCCAACCCTTGACCGTCGTGAACGGACGACGATTATCCGGCTGGCCGTCGACGTCGCCGCAAGACGTGTTCCGGTGGTCGCCGGAGTGGGAAGCAACTGCACGGCATCGGCCATCGATCAGGCTTATCAGGCCGAGTGGCTGGGCGCCGACGGTCTGCTCTGCGTCGTGCCCTACTACAATCGACCGACCCAGGAGGGACTGTTCCGCCATTTCCTCGCGGTGCAAAGCAAAACCTGCCTGCCGGTTCTTCTCTACGACGTGCCAGCCCGGACCGGGGCGGGCCTGACCATCGAAACCATTGTCCGCCTGTCCCAGCTTCCCAATATCGCCGGTCTCAAGGACGCCTCCGGAGATCTCGATCGCATGGCGCAATTGCGTCGCCACCTTGGTCCCGATTTTCTGCTGTTGTCGGGCGACGATGCGACGGCGGCCGCGGCACTGGAGCTGGGCAGCCAGGGCTGCATTTCCGTGTCGGCGAACGTCGCACCCGCTCTCTGCGCCGCCTTGCACCGGTCGTGGATAGCTCAGGATCTTGGCAAGTTCCGCTTCCTGCGCGATCTTCTTGCCCCCTTGGCGACGGCCCTGTTCATCGAAAGCAACCCCATCGCGGTGAAGTGGGCCCTGGCACGTTTGGGGGTGATACAAGACGAATTGCGCCTGCCGCTGACGCCTCTGTCTTTGCATTGCGAAGCTGTCGTTCGCCAGGCATTGGATGGCATCGTTTTCCACGAAGCGGAGGAGGCGGCGCGAGTCCCCTTTCCGCGATCTTGTCTGCCAGCCGCTACTGCGGCTTGACGTCGTCGGCGCGAGACCGTTTTTTGAGACAAACGCTTATGGACAGGCCTGATTGCTTAGGCTAACCAATCACCCCAGTTCGGTGAAAAGGGGAAGTCATGAGCGATCCGGTTCTCGGTATCATCGGTGGTAGCGGCGTCTATCAAATCGACGGTCTCGCGCATACGCGCTGGCAGAAGGTCGACAGTCCCTTCGGTCAGCCATCCGACGAGCTGCTGTTCGGCGACCTGGACGGACAGCCGCTGGTATTCCTGCCGCGTCACGGCCGGGGACACAAAATTCCGCCGTCCGAGTTGAACTTTCGCGCCAATATCGACGCCATGAAACGGTCCGGCGTGACCGAGATCATCTCGGTGTCGGCCGTGGGCTCGCTGAAGCCGGAGCTGGCGCCCGGCACCTTCGTGATCGTCGATCAGTTCATCGACCGCACCTTCGCCCGCAACAAGAGCTTCTTCGGGACCGGTCTGGTCGCCCATGTCGGTCTCGGCCATCCGGTTTGTGCCCGCCTGGGCGATGCGATCGAAGCCGCGGCGGCGGAAAACGGCATCGCTGCCAAAAGAGGAGGCACCTACCTGGTGATGGAGGGGCCGCAATTTTCCACAAAGGCCGAATCGGAGCTCTATCGCACCTGGGGCTGCGACGTCATCGGCATGACCAACATGCCGGAAGCCAAACTGGCCCGGGAGGCCGAGCTTTGTTACGCGACCGTCGCCATGGTCACGGATTACGATTGCTGGCATCCCGACCACGATCATGTGAGCGTCGAAACCATCGTGAAGATCTTGGCGGACAACGCCGACAAGGCTCGCGCCCTGGTCCGCGCCGTGGCACCGAAGCTCCGTCATCAGGGCGGGCCGTGCCGGGAGGGATGCCAGCGGTCGCTCGATACCGCCATCATCACTCCGCCTGATGCGCGCGATCAGGCCATGGTGACAAAGCTCGACGCCGTCGCTGGACGTGTTCTGAGAGGCTAGGGCGATGCGAATTCATGGAAAGTCGACGCGAACCATCTGGCTGGCCGCCGATGGCGCCGGGGTCGAGATCATCGACCAGACCAGGCTGCCGCATGATTTCGTCGTGCTCCGCCTCGATACTCTTGAGGACGCGGAGCGGGCGATCGGTGAGATGTGGGTGCGGGGAGCGCCGCTGATCGGTGCAACGGCGGCCTATGGTGTCGCTTTGGCGCTCCGCGCCGGTCAGACCGATGAGCGTCTCGACGAGGCCTGTCGTCGCTTGTTGGCCACCCGTCCGACGGCGGTCAATCTGCGCTGGGCACTGGACGATATGCGGTCGGTTTTGCGGACGCTCGCCCCCGAGAAGCGACTGGCGGCCGCCTATGAACGGGCGGCGCGGATCTCCGACGAAGATGTGGCGATGAATGCCGCGCTGGGCGAGCACGGTGCCGGGATCTTGCGGGATCTTTGGGAAAAACGTCGGGCAGCCGGGGCCGATCGTCTCAATGTGCTGACCCACTGCAACGCCGGCTGGCTGGCGACCGTCGATTGGGGGACGGCTCTGGCGCCGGTCTACAAGGCCCATGAGGCCGGTATTCCGTTGCATGTCTGGGTCGACGAGACACGGCCGCGCAATCAGGGGGCAAGCCTGACGGCCTGCGAGTTGAACTGGCACGGCGTCGCACACACGGTGATCGTCGATAACGCCGGCGGGCATCTGATGCAGCATGGTCTGGTCGACGTCTGCATCGTCGGCACCGATCGCACCACGGCGACCGGCGATGTCTGCAATAAGATCGGGACCTATTTGAAGGCCCTGGCGGCCAGGGATAATGACGTGCCGTTCTATGTCGGCCTGCCGGGACCGACCATCGACTGGACGATCGAGGACGGGATTCGCCAGATTCCTATCGAAGAGCGCGACCCGGCCGAGGTTACCCATATCAGTGGACGCGATCCCGCCGGCCGGCGGGTCAGCATCCAACTGACGCCCGACGGCAGTGGGGCGGTCAACTACGGCTTCGACGTCACGCCGGCCCGCCTGGTCACCGGCCTGATTACCGAACGCGGTGTCTGCCCGGCTTCCCGTCGGGGGCTGCTCTCCCTTTACCCCGAAAAACGCCCCCATGTCTGAACGCTCCATCAGGTCCACAACTCATCGTCTGGCCATCATCGACGCGGCTTTACGCATGGAGAAAATCGGACTCAACAAGGGGACGGCCGGAAACATCAGTGTTCGTTGGAATGACGGATTTCTCGTTACGCCGTCCGGCATGCCGCCGCAACGCCTGCGTCCGGAAGACATCGTCTTCGTTGACATGGAGGGCGACCCCCAGGGGACGCGCAGGCCATCATCGGAATGGCGCTTCCATCGTGACATCTATGCGGGCAGACCCGAGGTCGAGGCCGTGGTGCACGGGCATCCGCCGTTCTGTGTCGCTCTGGCCGTGCTGCACAAGTCGATTCCGCCTTACCACTACATGGTGGCCAAGGCGGGCGGCCGGGACATCCGCTGCGCCCCTTACGCGTCTTTCGGAACGCAGGCTTTGTCCGACCATGCGATGGCGGCTTTGGACGACCGCAAGGCCTGCCTTTTGGCCAATCACGGCATGATTGCCACCGGCCGGACGCTCGATGGCGCGATTGCGCTGGCCATCGAAGTCGAGGAATTGGCCGAGGGTTATTGGCGGGCGCTGCAGTTGGGCGAACCGTTTCTCCTCTCCGACGAGGAAATGTCCTCAATGGTGACGCGTTTTGCCGCCTACGGCGAAAATGCCCAAACCGGGGACCAACCGGCGCCGGCTGGTCATGACAAGTCTGGCGATCGGGCGTAGGCTCGACGCAATTCAACCTCCGTCGCGATCGGAGAGGGGCGATGGCTCATCAGATCACGGGAATTGACCATTTGCGGCTGGCCGTCGGCAGTCTCGACGCCGCCGGCCAGGCGTTCGCCCGATTGGGATTTTCCGTCGGTTCACCGGCCGGTTTTTCTGTCGGACCGTATCAAATCGAGCTTGTCGCCGAGACGGGACTTGGCGGCGTCGCCAAGGTGATCGATCTTGGCCTCGGGTGCCGTGATCTCGATGCTTCCCGAGAGTCATTGCGACGCTGCGGTATCGAGACGGTTCCGCCGCAGTCGCCTGAAAATCCGGCCGTCCGGTTGTCTGCGGATTTGACCAGCGGAGTGCCGGCATCTCTTGGTCGCCAACAGGACCGCACGGACATCCCCCAGCACCCGAATAGCGCCGGGAAGCTTGTATCGGTAACCGCGCTTCTGGATGATCCCGACGGGGCGGTGTCGGGGTTCAGCCGGCTGTTCGGGCCGGCATCCTGTACTCCGACCGACGAAACCGTAACCGTTTATACCGGCAACAGCCTGCTATTCCTGGTGACGTCGGGTGGTTTCGACGATCTCCATCCCAGCCTTGACATCCGGTTGCCGCCGGCACCGGCGATCGTCGTGTTGACGATCGGCGTGCGCGACATCACCCAGACGGCGGCGGTTCTCGCCGCCCAGGGAGTGGCGGTGAAACGCTGGGGCGGACATTTGGCCGTTCCGGCCAAGGATGCCCTGGGGATCGGACTGGAATTCGTCGAGCTTACGACACGCGGAAATTCTTGAACTGCCAAGGATCGCCGACGTCGATGTCTTCGGGGAACAGCCGTCCGCGGTCGTAAAGCGGCGTCCAATCGGAATAAACGCCGACGACCTTGCCGAGGTAGGGCAGGCAGATGTCAAGAATCCGCTCGAAATCCATTTCTTCCGGTTCGATGACGCCGGCTCGCGGGTTCTCCATGGCCCAGACCATGGCAGCCAGCACCGAGATGGTGACCTGCAGGCTGGTGGCGTTGTTGTGCGGGCAAAGAGCGCGCGCTTCATCGATTCCCAGTTGCGATCCGAACCAATAGGATCCTTTGGCGTGTCCCATCAGCAGCACGCCCAGTTCATCGATGCCGGCGACGATCTCGCTGCCCATCAGGCGCTTGTTGGGCTGCATCTCCCAGCTTTTTCCGGCCAGTTCGTGCAGCGAGAGGACTGCGTCGTCGCAAGGATGGTAGGCGTAATGCACGGTCGGACGGAACTCGACGCCATGGCCGTTGGCTAACGTGAAATAGTCGGCGATGGAAATCGCCTCGCTATGAGTGATCAGGAAACCGTGGAACGGCCCTTCGTTGGGCGTCCAGGACCGAACGCGGATGCTGGCGCCGGGTCGGTTCAGATAGATCGCCGCGTCGCAGCCGAAGTCGTGACGGTGGCCTTCCGGCGGCAGACTGCGTTCGTGCGTGCCCCAGCCCAGTTCGGATGGCTGGCATCCTTCGCCGACGAATCCTTCGATGGACCAGGTGTTGACAAATTCGCCGACCTTCTTGGGGCGATCGGCGATTTGCGTATCCCGTTCGGCCACATGGACCACCTTGACCGAGAGCCGGTGCATCAGCTTGGCCCACTCCTGTCGGGTCGATGGTGTCGCCACCTCGACACCGGTATCGGCGGCAAGGTTGAGCAAGGCCCGTTTGAGGAGGTGAGAGACCAGGCCGGGGTTGGCGCCGTGCGTTACCACTGCCGTTGGAGCCTGGCCGGGCCGGCGCAACTTCAGTGCCGCTTCGCGATAGGCGTAGTTCGAGCGCAGTGACGGCGACAGCGAGGTGTCGGTATAGCCGCCGAGCCAGGGTTCGATGCAGGTGTCGAGGTAAAGAACATCCCGGTCACGGCAGAATTCGATCAAGGCCAGCGACGACACATCGACCGATACATTGAGAAGAAAATCGCCTGCCGAGAGAAGAGGGGAAAGGACCTGCCGGTAGTTTTCAGGGGTCAGCGGTTCGCGGACGAAGCGGATGCCGTATTCATCGGCGATCTCGTGTCCTCGTTCCTCGGCTGTCACGATGGTGATCTTATCCGGATCCAGATCGATATGGCGCAGGATCAATGGTAAGACGCCTTGTCCAATGCTGCCGAAGCCGACAATAACCAGACGTCCGCGGAAGCAGGCGTATTTCGTTACAGTGCTAACCTTTGTATTCGTCAATTTTTCCCCTCTTGGGCCTTTCAGGCTGCCTGCATGGCTGCCGATAGATAACCGGGAGTTTCAAGCAAAGGACGGTCTTCGACTTCAACCAGGCAGGCCTGGTCGAAACCGTTGAAGCCGGTGCGCAATGCCGTTCCGTAAGCACCGAGTTGGCCGATTTCAATCCAATCCCCTTCCTTGGCATCGGCCGGCAACAGGAAGGGCCCCTTCATTCGATCTGCCGAATCGCAGGTCGGTCCGAAAAATTCGAAAGCGCGCAATTCGCCATCGTGGACGCCGCCGTCCGTCCGGATCAATCGGACCGGAAAGCGAAAGCCGACGGCAGGCCCGGCATCGGACAATGCACCATAAATGCCGTCGTTGACATAGAGCGCTCCGCCTTTGCGGGCGACCACGCGCACGACGACGGATTGTCCGGGAGCGACCAGCGCACGTCCGGGCTCGCACCACAGGCGGCAATGGGCCGGCAGATCGAGTGCCGAGACGCCCCGGGCGATGGCGGCGATAAAGTCATCCAGAGGAGGCGGCACCTCGTCGGGATAGCTGACCGGAAACCCGCCACCGACGTCGAGCATGTCGATCGCGACGTCGGCATCGGCCAGTACCGATCCGGCGAGAGCCAGCGCGCGCTCGTATGCCGTCGGATCCAGACACTGGGACCCGACATGGAAGGACAGGCCGACACGTGCGGCGACCCGGCGGCAGGACTGCAGCAAAACGGCTGCATCGCCGGGCGACGCGCCGAACTTTCCCGACAGATCGTAGACGGCGTTGCCCTTTGGCAGAGCCAGCCGGACCACCAGCCCGAGATCCCGGGCGCCATGCGTCTCTTCGATGATTTTGTCGAGTTCGTCGACGGTGTCGAGGACGAAATCACGAACGCCATAGCGGTCGTAGGCTGTTCTGATGGCTGAGCGCGTTTTCACCGGATGCATGAAGTGAATGATGGCGCCGGGAAGCAGGCCGCGCACCAACGCCACTTCGTTCAACGATGCGGCATCGAAGTGGCGAAGCCCACCTTTCCAGAGCGAGCGCAGGACCGCCTGTTCCGGATTGCATTTGACGGCATAGAGAACGTCGCCGGGAAACAGCTTGGTGAATCTCGTGGCCAAGGCTTTGAAAATTTGCGGACGCAGGCAATACATCGGCTCGTCCGGGCATTCGGCCAAGACGGCGTCGTCGACAGACGGCAAGCGCTTGTTTTGCAGCGGCTGGCGTCGATGTACGGGGGCGGGCAAAGACCGGTAACGAACTATATTCATCTCACGTCTCCCGAGGCGACCCGGCTTTATGCCCGGGTAAAAGTCAGATCTTCACGGCTTCTGGTGGGAAGCCGCGGCTCAGCATCAAACGGAACAGACATCAACGAGCCAAAAGGCAGCGCGATGCTATCGCGTTCAATTCTGTCAACTTCGGAAGTGCGGGGAAATCCTCGCGCGTTCCACAACCATGTCCACCTCCCTTTCGGGGACCGATCACTGTCGACCGGAGACCAAAAAGGACGCCTGACCGTCGTAGCATAACCCAGGAGGTTAGTCCTTTAAGCGGGCCATAGGCACGTGCGAGTGCGTCTGAGGCGGATATATACGCCAATTCGCCCGGCACGCAAGAATATTCCTTGTGTGCCGGGGAATATCTTGGTTGGGATCAAGACTTCGTTTCGGCCAGCAGGCAGAGATATTGCCAAGCCAAGGTTGCTGCGGCCAGCGAGGTGATTTCGGCGACGTCATAGGCAGGACTGACCTCGACGACGTCCATGCCGACGAAATCAAGACCGGCCAAACGCTTCATGATTGCGAGAGCCTGCCAGGTAAACAGTCCGCCGATCTCTGGCGTTCCGGTACCGGGAGCTTGTGATGGATCGAGCGCGTCGATGTCGAAGGAAAGATAAACCGGGCCGGTTCCGGCCACTCGTCGTATCGCTTCGGCGATCGCCTGCGGCGTGCTTTCATGGACGGCCTCGGCCGACAGGATCGTGGCGCCCCGGCCCGCAGTCCAGTCCCAGACTTCCTTCTGAACCGGCGAACGGATGCCGATCTGGATCATCCGGGTCGGTTCGATCAGACCTTCCTCGATGGCATGGTAGAAAACCGAGCCATGTCCGTAGACCTGTCCGAAATTGTCGGGCCATGTGTCGATATGGGCATCGAAATGGATCAGTCCGACCGGTCCGGTACGTTTCGTCAGGGCGCGCAACAGGGGCAGGGTGACGGTGTGCTCTCCGCCCAGGGTCAGGAGATGCGGGTAGGCCGACGCCTGTTCCTCGATGAGGCGCAGACTCTCGCGGATATCGCCGAGCGCAATGGCGAAATCGCCGACGTCGGCGAAGGACAGCCGCATTGGATCGATCCAGCCCGAGGGATTGACGCCGTCGGTCAGCATGCGGCTGGCATGGCGGATCGCCAGCGGCGCGAAGCGGGCGCCCGGTCGGTTGGTGACGCCGATATCGAGTGGCACACCGGCAATGCAGAGGTCAGCCTGGCTGGCGGCGACGGTCGTTCCCAGGAAACTCGGCGCCACGGCGAATGTCGGCGTGTGCATGGCCTGCCCCCTTGTCAGACGTTGAACAGGAAGTGGAACAGGTCTCCGTCCTGGACCACATAGTCCTTTCCTTCGAGACGCATCTTGCCGGCTTCCTTGACTGCCGCCTCGCCGCCACAGGCGATGAAATCGGCGCAGGAAATGGTCTCGGCGCGAATGAAGCCCTTCTCGAAGTCAGTGTGGATAACACCGGCGGCCTGCGGCGCTTTCAGCCCTTTGACCAAGGTCCAGGCGTGCGCCTCCTTGGGACCGACGGTGAAGAAGGTGATCAGATGCAGGAGCTCGTACCCGGCCCGGATGACCCGCGTCAGCCCGGTTTCGGCCAATCCCAGGGCGCCAAGAAATTCGGTTTTCTCGGCCTCGTCCTGCAAAAGGGCGACTTCGGCCTCGATAGCCGCCGAAATGACCACGTGCGCAGCGCCTTCGGCCTTGGCTTTGGCCGCGACCTTGTCGGTAAAGGCATTGCCGGTGGCTGCCGCCGCTTCTTCGACGTTACAGGCGTAGAGCACCGGCTTCGACGTCAGCAGACCCAATGTGCGCAGTATGATCCGGCCGTCCGCGTCAAGCGGGACAGACCGCGCCGGCCTGCCTTCGCGAAGCGCCGCCAGGACCGGCTCCATGACCTCAAGCTGGGTTTTGGAATCCTTGTCGCCGCCTTTGGCCTTCTTGCCGACGCTCACCACCCGGCGTTCCAAACTGTCGAGGTCGGCCAGCATCAGTTCCGTTTCGATGGTTTCCGCATCCCGCACCGGATCGATGGAGCCCTCGACATGGGTGATATCGGAATCTTCGAAACAGCGCAGGACATGAACGATGGCGTCGACCTCGCGGATGTTGGCGAGGAACTGATTGCCCAGTCCTTCGCCACGGCTGGCGCCCCGGACCAGGCCGGCGATGTCGACGAACTCCAGTTGGGTCGGAATGATTTTCGCCGACTTTGCCGTCGTCGCCAGTTCTTCCAGGCGCGGGTCGGGCACGGCGACACGACCGACATTGGGTTCGATCGTACAAAAGGGATAATTCGCGGCCTGGGCGGCTGCCGTCGATGTCAGGGCGTTGAACAGGGTCGACTTGCCGACGTTGGGAAGTCCGACGATACCGCAGTTAAACCCCATCGGGGCCTCCACTAGACTTTAGGGTTTCGGTGCTTTGGCGACAGGCGCCGTCAGCGCCAGTTTGTTCAGAAAGCCGGCCTCGTTGCCAGCAATCAATAGCGGCAAATGGTCGGCCACGGCGTCGAGCAGGGGGGATAGCCAGAGTTCGTCGGCTTTGGCGAAGTCGCCCAGTACCCAAGAGGTCACAAGATCCTTGTGTCCGGGATGACCGATGCCAAGACGCACGCGCCAATAGGCGTTGCCGAGATGGGCGTCGATGCTCTTCAGGCCGTTGTGGCCACCGGCGCCACCGCCGTTTTTTATACGAACCTTGCCGGGCACCAGGTCAAGGTCGTCATGGAAGACGATGACCTGCTCGGGCGCGATCTTGTGAAAGCGCGCCGCCTCAGCCACGGCCTGTCCCGAGAGATTCATGAAAGTCTCGGGCTTCAGGATCAGAAGCTTCTCGCCATCGATCGAACCTTCGGCGAGCTGGCCATGAAATTTCGATCGCCAGGCGGCAAAGGAATGGCGGCGGACGATCCCGTCCGCCGCCATAAAGCCGATGTTGTGGCGGTTCCGGGCGTAGTTTCCCCCGGGGTTGCCCAGCCCCACCAACAGAAGCATGGCTTAGCTGGCCGACTTGTCGCCGGCTGCCTTGTCCGCTGCCGGTGCTTCGGCCGCTTCGGCCTCCGGCGCCGCTTCTTCTTCGACGTCGGCGGCAGCCACGGTCGGAGCCGAGACGGTGGCGATGGTCATGTTCTTTTCGTGCGACACGACCGTGACACCAGCCGGCAAAGCCATCGACGACAAGTGAACCGAACCACCGATATCGAGGCTGGCCAGATCGATCACCAAGGCTTCCGGAATGGCGTTGGCCGGGGCGATGACTTCCAACTCGTGGTGAACCACGTTCAACACGCCGCCGCGCTTGATGCCGACCGACTGTTCCTGGTTGATGAAATGCACCGGAACATGGACGTGAACCTTGGATTCAGCGCTGACGCGCAGGAAATCCACATGCAGCGCCTGTTCGTTGACAGGATGACGCTGCACGTCGCGGCAGAGCACGCGCTCGACTTTGCCATTGACGGAAATGTCGAACAGGCGGGTCAGAAAACCGGGCTTGTTCATCTCCGTCCACAGGACGCGGGGGTCAAGTGCGATGGAAATCGGGGGCAGTTTGTTGCCGTAAATGACGCCGGGGACTTTGCCCAGACGGCGGGTATCACGGGCGGCCCCCTTTCCGGCCCGATCACGCGCCTCGACGTTGAGTGTGGTGACTTCGCTCATCGAAACTCTCCAATAGAAAGCGGCGCCGCCTCCAGGGGTGCGACGCCGGAAAGGGGTGTGTTTACACCACTGCGGGCGGCTTTTCAAGCCGCCCGCAGTGGTGTTGTTTATCAGTGTCCCTCAAGCGCCGGGCGGGGCCATCCGGCCCCTTGGCTGCGCCTCGCATAAGCTCGCGGGCCTCAATGGCCCAGTCGCGGCAAGCCGCTCCGTCCCACATTTCCCGCATTGTCCTTTGAAGGAACCCGACCGGAGCGGGCCTTGCCCGCGACTAGCGCGTTGAGCGCGCCACAGCGTTGGCGAGAGCGTCAGCGAAGCCATAAGCGAGGATAGCCAAGGGGCCGGATGGCCCCGCCCGGCGCCTGAGGGACACTAAACAAACGGAGCGGCTTGCCGCGACTGGGCTGCCCCGGCCCCGCGCGTAAGCCAAGCCGGCGGATGCCGGCGCCCGGCGCATGAGGGACACCTAATAAAAAGGGCGCCGAAGCGCCCTTTTTAATCGAAAAGCGAGCTCACCGACCGCTCTTCGCTGATGCGCTGGATGCTTTCGGCCATCAGGGGGGCGATGGAGATCTGGCGGATGTTGTGGGCCGCGGCGACCGCCTCGGTGGCCTGGATCGAATCGGTGATGACCAGGTTTTCCAGCGGCGAATTGGTGACGCGGGCAACGGCGCCGCCGGACAGCACGCCATGGGTGACATAGGCGGAAACCGAGGTGGCGCCGGCTTTGATCAGGGCTTCTGAGGCGTTACAGAGAGTGCCGGCCGAATCGACGATATCGTCGACCAGGACGCAGCGCCGTCCGCGGACGTCGCCGATGATATTCATGACTTCCGAAACGCCGGCGCGCTCGCGGCGTTTGTCGATGATGGCCAGATCGGCATCGAGCCGACGGGCGATGAGGCGGGCGCGGACGACACCGCCGACATCGGGCGAGACGATCATCAGGTCGTCGCCCTGGAAATGATGGGTGATGTCGTTGGTGAACACCGGGGCGGCATAAAGATTGTCGAGCGGAATGTCGAAGAAGCCCTGGATCTGGCCGGAATGGAGATCGAGCGTGACAACGCGGTCGGCGCCGGCCGTGGTGACCAGATTGGCGACGAGCTTGGCTGAGATCGGTGTCCGGGGGCCGGATTTGCGATCCTGGCGTGCATAGCCGAAATAGGGGACGACCGCGGTGATGCGTCTGGCCGACCCGCGCCGCAGCGCGTCCAGGGTGACCAGAAGTTCCATCAGGTTGTCGTTTGCCGGGAAGCTGGTCGGCTGCACGACAAAGACGTCTTCGCCGCGGACGTTCTCGTGAATCTCGACGAAAACTTCCATATCCGAGAAACGTCGGATGCTGGCCGAAGTGAGTGCCAGGTTAAGGTAGTTGGAAATAGCTTCGGCGAGGGGCCGGTTGCTGTTGCAGGTAAGAATTTTCATAGGGGAACCCTGCGGGTATTGCCGAAGTTAATTGCAAGAAAACCGGCGATTTTCGCGATGCGGCGGACTGTAACAGCCAGCCCTGGCGATGTAAACGGCATTTGGCCTCCTTATCCCCCCGATGACGGCTCGGCAGGTCTGTTGTCGCTGCATGATGCGCAAGGATCAAGGGTGAGGCGAAGCTTGCCGGACAACGTCGATAATGCCTTCAGCGCCGGCCTCGGCGATATCGCGCGCCAGGCTTCCTTGCTCGCCCTGAACCTGCTCATGCGGAACGGGGCTTCCTTGCGAAACGGTGGCGAGATTATGCCCGTCAGGGCTCATCAGCGTCCAGTCGACGCTGAAAAGATCTTGTCCGTCCTTGGCCGGCGTGATCGTCAAACGGCCTTCAAGAAGAAAATCGGCTGGTCCGCTGGTGACGGCCATGCCCTGCAGCCTAAGGGCACGTGCCATGGCCCGTGTCATGACAGCAGGATCGAAACCAGGCGGCGCGATGACCGACCTTATGGTGATGCTGGGAATTCTGGGCGGCGTCTCGGGTCCCCAGTCATTGCCGCGCAGGGCCTGGAGGGCAGCGTGGACGGTCGCTTCGGCCAATTGTGGGCGTTGTGCCGGTTCAAGCGCACCGGGGGGCAGCGGTTGGCGGAATTCGGTTATGGTTTGACCGTCGGCGCCACTCAGTCGCCAGGTCAGCCGGACCTGGCCGTCTTCGCTCCGGATTCGTCCGACCAGGACGAGGAATCCGTCACCGGCGATCGTCGCGCTGGCGGCGATCTCCTCGCGGACCAGACCGGCGGCCACCGCTTCGGCAAGACCGGGAGCGCCGTCGACGGGCGGCACCGCCACCGGCGCCAGGGCGCGTTGGTCGCTGAGCAAGGGGCTTGTGCGCTGATGTTCGAACGGTCGAGGCAGGGGGCCGCAAGCGGTCAGCAGGGACAGAAGGATGGTCGCGGCAAAAACAGCCGGGCCGTCGGCCCGGCCGGCAGTCGACGCGGATGCCGCTTTCCGGCCCGCCATCCGGTCCCTCAGCGCTCCAAAACGATGACGGACAGCGCTCGGCCGAAATCCTTCTCGCCCTTGAGGACGGATCGCCGGTAACTGAAAAACCGGCTTTCCTCTCGGTATGTGTCGCAAGGCGTACGTGCGACGTCGATAACCGACAGTTTTGCGAGTCGTCGTGCAATGAAACCCGGAAGATCGAAGTAAAAATGTCCCTCGCGAACGGCGGGCGCGAAAAAGAAATGGTTGTCCGGGTCCTCGGCAAGAAACGGTGCGGGAAACTCCGGGCCAACCTCATAAGAGCGATGGGCGATACAGGGGCCGACGGCGGCAGCGATGCGCGAGGGCTTGGCGCCAAGTTTGATCATGGCGGCGATCGTGTTGTCGAGGACTCCGGCCAAAGCTCCCCGCCAGCCGGCATGGGCGGCACCGATGACGTTGGCGCGCGGATCGGCCAACAGGACCGGAGCACAGTCGGCGGTCAGGATGCCAAGGGCTACGCCGGCCCGGCTGGTCACCATGGCATCGGCAACCTGAATCGGCGCGTCCGGCGTCCATTTGTCGTCAACGACCACGACATCGGTGGTGTGCTGTTGCTGAACCGTGGCCAAAGCCCGTGGTTCGAGATCCAGCAAGGCCAATGCCCGCGTGCGGTTGGCGGTCACTCTGGCCGGATCGTCATTGCTTCCCAGCCCACAGTTCAACGAGGTGTAAATGCCCTCGGACGTGCCGCCTTCGCGGGTGAAGAAGCCATGGCGGATGCGCAAGACTTCGTTGAGGGTCGAAAGGGTGATCATTCCCGGCTGCATCGTAGTCAACGGACAAATCCTGGCGGTGTGGGCAACCCGGGATGGGTTAAAGCCCTTACTTTGAATAGGGTGCCCATTCCTGACGGTTCTATCAAGCGCCGACATGCGGTTGCGATCACATCGGCCTTCTGGGGGGCTGCGGTTATCAGCCTATCGGCGCGAAGCTCTATGCCCAAAGACCGCAGGAAAGCTCCTTGCGTGACCACGTCGGTGGCGATTGCCGGACTTGCCGCATCGGCAATAGCCTGAAAGTCGACATGGGCCGAAAGGTCAACGTCTCCGGGGGAGTCGAGAATATCGGCGTAACGATGTCCCCTTACCGCCTGGAGAGTGTCTCCGACGGCAGAGTTCGCGTGGCCGTAATCGATGATCAAGGCGGCTCCGCCCTGGTCGGTCAAACGGCAACCTAGCCAACGGGCATAGTTGCGGGCCTGGGAATTGACCTCGAAAATGTCTCCAGGGCCGGCTTCCGGAGTGTCGATGTCGACCACCGGCCCATCCGTCATGACCAGTTTGGCGCCATCCAGGCCGACCAGACGTTCGTGCCAGCCGTCGACGCGCTTGACGAACTGGCGGATCGGCAGAGCGTCGAAAAATTCGTTGGCGATCAGCAACAGCGGACCATCGGGCAGGTTCCGGGCATCGTCGAGCCAGGTAATGTGTTCGTCCTTGAGCGTCTGATGCTGGATCGCCCGAAGCGCCGGGCTGATTTCCACCAGATGGACGCGCAGGGCGCGCCGGAAGGCCGGCAGCATGTCGCTCGCACGCAAGAAATCAGCCATCAAAGTGCCGCGGCCGGGACCCAGTTCCGCCACGACGACCTCGCTTGGTTCTCCCATGCTTTGCCAGACGATCCCGGCCCACAGGCCGATCAACTCGCCGAACATCTGCGAAATTTCCGGAGCGGTGATGAAATCACCGGCGGCGCCCAACGGATCCTTGCGGGTGTAGTACCCCCACTGCGGATGGACCAGACAGGCGGACATGAAGTCGGCCACCGGCAATGGTCCGGTCGTCTCGATTCGATGTCGCAGAAATTCCGTCAGTTCCGTCATGCCGTTCTCGTCATGCCGGACGTTTCGCACGGGCGATCAGGACAAGCCCGGCGATGATCAGGGGAATGGACAGAAGTTGACCCATCGTCGCCCCGCCCCAGAGGTATCCAAGGTGGGCGTCAGGTTGACGAAAAAACTCTCCGATGACCCGGGCCATGCCATAACCGGTCAGAAACGCCCCGGAAAGCAACCCGGAACGCAGCCGCAACGCTGGCACCCGCCAGAGCAGATGCATGACGCAGAGCAGTATCAGCCCCTCCATGCCAGCTTCGTAAAGCTGGCTGGGATGCCTGGGGACCGGCCCGCCCATGGGGAACACCATGGCCCAGGGCAGATCTTCCGGGGCGGCCCGGCCAAACAGTTCGCCGTTGATGAAATTGGCGATACGGCCGAAGAACAATCCGAGCGGCACCACGGCACAGATCGTGTCACCCACGGACAGCAGATTGAGGCCATGGCGGCGCGAGTAAAGCACGATGGCGATGATCACGCCGAGCGCGCCACCATGAAATGACATGCCGCCCTGCCAGACCATAAAGGCCTCAAGCGGATTGTTCAGGTAGTAAAGCGGCTTGTAGAAAAGCACATATCCCAGGCGACCGCCCAGCACGACTCCGGCCGTTGCCCAGACCAGAAAATCATCGACCTGGTCCGGTTTCATGGCGAAAGGCGGCCGGGCAACCAGCCACTTGGTATATTTCCACCCGCCGATGAGACCTGCGATATAGGCCAACGCATACCACCGGATGGCGATGGGGCCGATGCGGATGATCGCAGGATCGATATCGGGGAACTGTAGAGCCATGCTAGAGATACCGGTCCTTGTTCGCCAGATATCGGGTGACGTAGCTGGTTACCCCTGCCTCCAAAGAGGTGAAGGGCTTGTTGTAGCCGGCGGTCCGCAGATGATCCATCTGCGCTTCCGTGAAGTACTGGTAATTTTCGCGGATATTTTGCGGCGTATCGACGTATTTTATGTAGGGTTCCTTGCCGACAGCGCGATAAACCGCAGACGCCAGATCGGTGAAGGTCCGGGCCTTGCCGGTGCCGACATTGAAGATGCCGTTCACCGACGGATGGTCGAGAAGCCACATGATCACATCGACCACGTCGCCCACCCAGATGAAATCCCGTTTCTGACCGCCGTCGGGATAGTCCGGATGGTGCGATCGGAACAGATGGGCCGGAGCTCCAGCCTCCGCATGCGGGTAGATCTGAGCGACCACGCTTTGTTGCGCGCCCTTATGATATTCGTTCGGGCCGTAGACGTTAAAGAACTTGAGGCCGGCCCAATGCGGCGGCATCGGCTTTCCTTCGGCGATCTTGCGGATCACCCGGCGGTCGAACAGATGCTTGCTCCAGCCATAGGCGTTGAGCGGCTTCAGGAGAGACAGCGAGGCACCATTGTTGCTGTCGTCAAATCCTTGCGACCCGTCGCCATAGGTGGCGGCCGAAGAGGCATAAATGATCGGGACCTGGTTACGCGTGCACCAGGCGAATAGCGCCAAGGACAGGTTGAAGTTGTTGGCGACGATCAAATCGGCGTTGATCTCGGTCGTCGTCGAGATGGCACCCATATGAAAAACGGCCTGGATGCGCGTCCTGTTGGCTTCGAGAAAATCGAACATCTGTTCCGGGTGGACGACGTCCGAGAGTTCTCGTTTGGCTATGTTCCGCCACTTGTCGTTGCTCCGTAACCGGTCGCAAAGAACGAGAGGACCCAGGCCACGCTCTTCGAGGGCAGCCAGGAGATTGGATCCGATGAAGCCGGCACCGCCAGTGACAAAATACATCCGTTCAATCCCAATGATGCGGAGAACCTGATCCCTTATAGGCTGCGGGCGTGGTCGCAACAAGACGTGATCGTCATGAGGCAAGCGTCACAACGCTGCTTTACAATGTTGAATGTTGCGTCGCAAGACGACGCTTCGCATAATGCGCCAGTTTTTCACGAGAGGTCCGACCCCCCGGCGCCAGCGTTCGGTGATTCCGGGAACCGGCCCGCCAACGGATTGAATTGTAGCGACCATGCAAACCGATAACCGACTTCTCGACGATCTCGCCCGCATGGCCGGTGGCGCACTCAACGCCTTGACCGGCATGAAGACCGAGATCGAAAGCTTGGTCCGCCAACAGATCGAGCATTTCGTTGGCAACCTGCACCTCGTTACCCGCGAGGAATTTGAGGCCGTGCAGTCAATGGCCGCCAAAGCACGGGACGAGCAGGAGGCCTTGGCGATTCGCGTCGCTGCCTTGGAAGAGGAACTGACAGCCCTGAAATCAGGGCGCAAGGCAAAGAATATCGCCGTCGAACCGGAGGCCTAGTCTCACCTTCAGGTTGCCCCGTGGGGCATTTTTTGTCGCCGATATTGTTTCCGATTTGTCATTTTTGGGCATTTATCCACAGCAAAGCCCGGCAAGGCGGTGTTTCTGTCTTGCACCGGTCGGAATCGGTCTATAGGCTAACCCTTGTGCTGCGGTGAACGAGGCATACAATATCTTTGTCTCGTCCTGCGGCCACCACCCACGACGTGTAAAGGAGGTCGCGGGCATGACGTTTACGGCGACGTTGGAAGAGGAATCGGCAGGCAACCCGCTCGATCTCGTTGAGCAGTTCGTAACCGCCAATGATTGGCCGTTCGACCGGCGAAGCGACGATGAGATGGCCGTCGAAGTTCCTGGAAAGTGGTGCGATTACAGCCTCTATTTCGCCTGGCGCGAGGATATTGGGGCGCTGCACTTCACCTGCGCCTTCGACATGAAGATTCAATCGGCCAAAAAGTCGCATGTCCATGAACTTCTCGCCATGGTCAACGAACGGCTTTGGCTCGGCCATTTCGGTCTGTGGACCGAAGAGGGTGTGCCGATGTTCCGACATGCGGTGCTTTTGCGCGGTTTGGGCGGTGCCAGCATGGAGCAGATCGAAGACTTGGTGGACATCGCGCTAAGCGAGTGCGAGCGGTTCTATCCGGCCTTCCAGTTTGTCATTTGGGGCGGCAAATCGGCACAGGATGCCATCTCTGCCGCCCTGCTCGATACGGTTGGGGAAGCGTGACGCGCATTCTTTTGGTTGGATGCGGCAAGATGGGCGGAGCTTTGCTGGACGGCTGGCTCGACCTTGGCCTGTCGCCGCAAGACGTTGTGGTGATCGATCCGCAGGAAGCGGCGCGTCGGTCGCGGTCTCAGGTTCGCGTCGAAGCCGACCTGTCGGCGCTGCCGGCTGGTTTTCGGCCCGATGTCGTGGTTTTGGCCGTCAAACCGCAGATGATGGATGCCGCTCTGCCTCCCTATGCGGTTTTCACCGATGTGGTCTTCCTGACCATCGCCGCCGGGAAACCTCTGGCCTATTTCGCTGCCAAGCTAGGCTCGGACCGGCCGGTGGTGCGCGCCATGCCGAATACGCCCGCGGCGGTTCGCCGCGGCATGGCGGTCGTCGTGGCAAACGCCAACGTGACCGCGGCTCAGAAGGAGACATGCGGTAAGCTCCTGTCTGCGGTAGCCGAAATAGCCTGGATCGATGACGAATCTCTGATGGATGCCGTCACCGCGGTCTCCGGCAGCGGTCCGGCCTATGTGTTCCTGTTGGCCGAGGTTCTCGCCAACGCCGGGGTCGCCGCCGGCCTGCCGCGCGAGTTGGCGGACCGGCTGGCCCGGGTCACCGTGACGGGGTCGGGGGAATTGCTGCGTCAGTCGCCCGAAAGTCCGGCGACGCTTCGCCAAAATGTGACGAGCCCGGGCGGAACGACTTTTGCGGCCCTGCAGGTGCTGATGCGCGACAACGGTATCGGTCCGTTGATGACCGAGGCCATTGCCGCCGCGGCGCGACGGTCGCGGGAACTCGCTGGTTAGCTGTCGGACGGTCTCGGCAGTTCCTTCCCTATCATTCCGGTAATGATGAGGCGTTCGAACATGGCAGGAACAGCTCCGGAAGGCATCGGGCATGCGGGCGCGATCGTCGACGCGGCTCTTGCTCTTGCCTCCGAAAAAGGATGGCACGGCGTTTCGTTGGCCGATATCGCGGCGCGGGCGGACCTTTCGTTGGCCGAACTGCACGCCGAGTGCGATAGCAAGTCCGCCATTTTGAAGGCGTTTTTCCAGCGGCTCGATGACGCGCTGTGGAGCGGAGATCTACCCCAGGCCGAGGAAACGCCGCGAGATCGTTTGTTCGATGTGGTGATGCGTCGATTCGATGCGCTGCAACCGCACCGGGCCGGCGTTCAGGCGATACTTACCGGGCTGGCAAGCGATCCCTGGCTTTTGCTTTCAAGTGGCCCCCATCTTTTGAAGACGACAGCCCTGATGCTGGAGGTCTCCGGCATCAGCGCCTCAGGTCCGGCAGGACGTCTCAAGGTGCATGGCTTGTCGGCAATCTATCTGGCCGTGCTGCGGGTTTGGCTGAGTGATGACTCGGCTGACATGGGAAAGACCATGGCGGCGCTTGATCGTTTTCTGCGTGGCGCGGAAAGCATCGCCGGTCTGGCTTGGCGTCGGCGCGGCGCCTCATCGATTGGTGGTGGATCTTCTGGGGACGGGCACGCCTAAGTTTTTGTTGCAATGCAACAAATGGGTTGACCGGCGGGGTTGGCATCCTTACTTTTACGTTTCGATGTTAACAATTATTCTCCTAATGGAGGAGCTCGCCCATGGCCAAGCAACCAGAACCGCTTCTCGATTTTGATATTTCCAAATTTCTTGGCGACTTCAAGGTTCCCGGCGTCGATGTCGAGACGCTGGTGTCATCCCAGCGGAAAAATATCGAAGCTTTGACGCATGCCAACAAGCTGGCGTTCGAAGGCGTGCAGGCGGTGTTCAAACGTCAGGTCGAAATCGTTCGCCAGGCGATCGAAGAAAGCGCCGCTGTGGCGAAGGAACTGGTCGAAACCGGTACGCCGCAGGAAAAGGTTATTCGCCAGACGGAGCTGGCCAAAGACGCCTTTGAACGGGCCTTGGCCAATTCGCGTGAGCTTTCCGAAATCATCGCCAAATCCAACGCCGAGGCGTTTTCTCTGCTCAATCAGCGTTTTTCCCAGATTCTCGACGAGGTCAAGGAGAGCGTCGCCAAGACCAAGGCGTAACGACCCCGGTTGGAGCGACATTTCGATAGGTTGCCATATTTCAAGCCCCTCGCCGGCTGGAGCGTGATGCGTTAAATCGTGCATCCCGCTCCAGCGGGCGAGGGGCAAGCCCCTCAGGCGCCGAGAGACGTTGGCGCCAGCTTCTTGATTTCCTTTTCGAGGTCGGGGCGCCGCGCCCGGCAGACGGTGCCCAGGCATTCCTCGATAGTGTCGTCGCTGCCCGATTTCCGCAGGCTGTCATCAAGCTGCTTGACCGCCGAGACAAGATTGCGCAACGCGGTTTGGGTGAAGGTTTGGTAGCGTCTTAGTTTCTGTTGTTCGTCATGATCATCGGGCATGACCATCTGAACCGGACCGAACATCGCCATGAAGAGATCTTGCCCAAGATTGTCCTCGGCCGTCTTCAGGAACATCTGCATCTGATCGCGATTGAGCTTCAGATCGAAGATGGCGTCCAAAGCATACTCATTCAGAATATCCAAATAATCGGCCAAAGCGGCGATATCGTTCTTGGTGATGCGCTTGTCTTCGTGCAGGCGGATCGCCGTGTCCTTGTTGGCCAGCACATTCCATTTTTTCTGCGGATCAAGGTGTTCGAGCGCGTCGTGGACGTTCCCGAACGCTTCCTCGCCGAGGTGGGACACCGTGGCCGACGCCAGGACGTTGTTTTCCATCATTTCGCGGAACAAGGCCGGGTCCTTGATGACGGTTTCGGCTTTGGTGATGTCGGTGATCGCCATCTGCGCCAACAGTTGCAGGCGTTCCTCGGTATCCATGCGGGTGATGCCGATTCCCAACCGGTCGAAGACATGCGGCGGAATCTCGACATAGATGGGGAAGAAACGGACCTGCCATTCGTAATCGAGATTATCCTTGATAGACGTGTAGAAACGGCCGGATTGCGTCTGGCCGGCGGGCAGGGGTTTCGGCTGGCCGTAGTTGCGCTTGAAAAGTCCGGCCAGCTTCTCGACGTTGACCAGCTTGAGAAGCCGGGACGGCTGCTGCTTTTTCGGGGCCGGTGTTGACGGAGCCGCGGCCTTGGTCTTGGGGGGCACGATCGGATCGCCGAAGTGCAGTTCGGCGTAGGTACGCATGCCGGTCCGCACGGCCATGCCGATAATTTCGTCGACAGACCGGCCGCATCGCAGGCGGACACTGTCGTCGCGAACCGGATTGCCTTCGGAATCAACGAGAAACTCGGCGAAAGCCTCTTCCTTCATCCGAAAGAGCTTGAAGCAGGCGTCCAGCAGCTCCGGCGTATCCATGATGGTTTTATATGGGTCGGGATTGCTGGCAAGCGGCGGGATGAGGCTTTTGAACTTCTCCGCCACCGGTCCCTTCAGCATGCGGGTGACTTCCCGTCTTGCTAGAACATCCGGGTCTACCGGCTTCGATGCTGCGGTGTTGGACTGGGTCGCCATGATCATGCCTTGTTGGATGCTGGTGGAAAGAGGATAGCCCGAGTGATTTGTCGGCGCACGCGCCAATATGGTGGAAATGGCCGGCACCAATCGGAAGACACCGATTTTGAACCTCCCATGGCGCTAAAGCGGCAGCCGCAGGCAGACACGCAAACCGCCGGTTGGTGCGTCGTCGAGGGTCACGTCTCCGCCGTGCGCGCGGGCGACGTCGCGGGCGATGGTCAGGCCGAGACCGACGCCGCCGGTCTGCGGGTTGCGGGATCCCTCGAGGCGGAGAAAAGCCTTGAAGACGTCTTCCCGGCGGTTTGCTGGAATGCCCGGTCCATCGTCATCAACGATCACCTCGATGGCATCACCGGCGCGGCCGGCCCGCACAACCACATGCGTCGCATAACGAGCGGCATTGCCGATCAGGTTGGTCAGGCAGCGGCTGATAGCCAGAGGCCTGAGCGGCATCGACAACGCCTCGTCGCAGATCAGATCGATCTCGTTGCCCCTTTCCCGGCGCAGCTTGGCCACGACGTCTTCGAGCAGGGCGGTAAGGTCGCAGGGTTCGGATTTTTCGCTTCCTTCGCCGCGGGCAAATGCGAGGTAACCCTCGATCATTCGCTCCATGTCGGCGACGTCCTCCTGCAATTCGGCGATGCTTTCACCTTCGGCCATGGCCAGCGCCAATTTCATGCGGGTCAGCGGCGTGCGCAGGTCGTGCGAGACACCGGCCAGCATTTCCGTCCGCTGGCTGACTTGCAGGCGAATGCGATCCTGCATGCGGGCAAAGGCCGCAGCGGCCTGACGGACCTCGGCGGCGCCTTGGGGTTTGAAATTGGCGACGTCACGTCCTTTTCCGAAACTGTCGACGGCGGCGGCCAGACGGCGCACGGCGCGGACCTGATTGCGCATGAAGATCGTGGCGATGCCGAACAAGAGCAAGGAAGTGCCGACCATCCACAGAACGAAAATGGTCGTGGTGGTGCTGTAGAGCCGTTTGCGCGAGGCGCGGACGTTGAGCACGCCGTCCGATAACTGGACCTGGATCTTGACCTCCCGGTCGAGGCTTTCGGTATCGATGTAGACGGGGCGCCCCACTCGTTCCGCCAAGGCCCCGATCAGATTTGATTCGAGGCTGTGGCTGGTGGGGTCGGGAATGGTTCTGGGCGGCAGACCGCGGACACCGGTGGTTTCTAGAATGCCTCCCTGGTCGAGGGAGACCTTGAGATCCAGAGTATTCGCCGCGACGGAAAAAATAATGGCGCGGTTGTGATCACCTGGAAATGTCCGCATCATCTCGATGACCGCGCCAATATCGCCGGCCAGGCCGGCGGCCAGGCGGCGCGTCACCATGTCCCAATGGGTGCCGAAGAAGACATAGGCCGACACCAACTGCAAGATGATCAACGGCAGAACCAGGATGAGCAGGGACCGGCCGAGCAGACCACGCGGCAGAATGGACTTGATCCAGGCGGCGGGTGTGAATTTCATCCCTTGTCGGCCCATAGAACATAGCCGCGGCCACGGACGGTCTGCAGGTAGCGTGGCAGTCGGGGGTCGTCTTCGATCTTTTTGCGCAGTCTCGTCACTTGGACGTCGACCGTGCGCGGGTTGCTGCCATTGCCACTCCGTTCCGCCAGATCCTCACGCGACAGCGTTTCACCCGGGGCACAGGCCAGCAATGTCAGCAGCGACGCTTCGGCGGACGTCAGATGGACCAGCGTGCCGTCGGTGAGAAGTTCGCCACGCGCTGTGTCGAAGGTGAAACGGCCAAACCGGCAGATCGGAGTTTCCGGCGGCGCATCGCGGGAGGAACGGCGGAGAATGCTGGAAATGCGCAGCAGCAATTCCCGGGGCTCGAACGGCTTGGTCAGATAGTCGTCGGCTCCTGTCTCCAATCCGGCAATGCGATCCGAGCTTTCTCCCATGGCGGTCAGCAGCAGAATCGGTACCGAACTGTCGACGCGCAGGCTCCGCGCCAGCTCGAGGCCATTTTCGCCTGGCATCATGACGTCGAGGACGAGCAGGTCGAAAGCCATGGCTTCGAGCTGCTGGCGGGCTTCGGCGGCGTTCGCGGCTGTTGAAACCAGATAGCCGTTGTCGGCCAGATATTTTTTGAGAAGCTGGCGCAGACGGGTGTCATCGTCGACGACCAGGATGTGTGGCTGCTCCGGCATGTTCAGTCTCTTCCTCGTCCGGACGGTCCATGCGGTAAAAACCGCCGACGGTCGGTTTCCCCGATCAGGCCCTGCATGACTTTGCGAAAGCCTTCGACGGCATCCGGTCCGGCTTCACGGTAGGCCTGTGCGATGCGGCCGCGCTGTTTTTCGGTCAGCATGCGTTCCAGTTCGGTGCCTTTGACGGTTAATTCCAACAGGCGCTGTCGTCGGTCGCGCAGACCGGGACGCTGGGTGATGAAACCCTCGTGGACCAATTGGCCCAGCACACGTGACAGGCTTTGCTTGGTGATGCGCAGTGTCGCCAGCAGTTCGCTGACCGTGATGCCGGGGCGCCGACCGACGAAATAGATCACCCGATGGTGAGCCCGCCCAAACCCGTATTCGCCGAGGATCGCGTCGGGTTCTTCGGTGAAGCCGCGGTAGGCGAAATAGAGCAGTTCGATGCCCTGTCGGAGCTCCTCTTCCCGCAGGAAGAGAAGATTCACACCGGATTTTATGTCAGTCATATTGACATATATGCCTTAGGAATGTTACTTCTTGCAAGAGCATTCGGTAATTTTCTAACTCATCTCTCAAGGAATTCGTTCTATGGGCTTGGCTCTTATCGATGATCGCGATGGCTTCATCTGGTTCGACGGAGCGTCCGCTCCCACGGCGATCGCGGTTTCCCGCACCCCCGAGCCGAAGGTCCGTCCAGCCGACGATAATCTTCAGTTTGGCACCGTCTTTACTGACCATATGTTTCGTATCGACTACACGGAAGGCCGCGGGTGGCATGATCCGCGTATCGTACCCTATCAGGCGTTCGACTTCGATCCGGCAACCGCCGTGCTGCACTATGCGCAGGCTGTTTTCGACGGTTTGAAGGCTTTTCGCGGCGTGGATGGAACCATCCGCCTGTTCCGTCCCACCAAACACGCGCAACGTCTGGTGCGCTCGTGCGAGAAGCTTTGCATTCCGGCACTCGATCCCGAACTGATTTTGCAGTCGTTTCATGCCTTGGTCGGGATTGACCAGGCGTGGGTGCCCGGCAAACCGGGCACGGCGCTCTACCTTCGTCCGACGGTGGTGGCGACCGAACCATTCCTCGGCGTCCGTCCGTCGAACACCTACACTTATTTCCTCATCGCTTCTCCCGTCGGCTCCTACTACGCCGAGGGGATCAACCCGGTGAAAATTCTGGCCACCGACAAATATGTCCGGGCGGTGAAGGGTGGTATGGGGGATGCCAAGACGGCGGCCAACTATGCCGCCAGCATTTACGCGGCAGTCGAGGCCAAGCATCTGGGCTTTACCCAGGTTTTGTGGCTGGACGGCGTCGAGCATCGGTATCTCGACGAAGTCGGCACCATGAACATCATGCTCAAGATCGGTGACGAGATCATCACACCACCGCTGACCGGAACGATCCTTCCCGGCGTGACCCGTGATTCGATCCTTACCCTTTGCCATGACTGGGGACTGAAGGCCTCGGAACGCCCGATTGCCATCGAAGACGTGATGGCTGCGGCGCGCGACGGCAGCCTGGTCGAAATGTGGGGAACCGGAACCGCCGCCGTGGTGTCGCCGGTCGGCGAACTCGGCTTCCGGGACGAACGCGTCATTATCAACGGCGGCAAGACCGGCCCGCTGACGCAGAAACTCTATGACGCGATCGTCGCGATCCAATATGCGCGGGCGGCCGATCCGCATAGCTGGACGATGCCGCTGCGGACCAGCCAGACCCGCAAGACCGCCACAGCCTGAGGCGCCGGGGGCTTGGGGCGGAAATTGGCGCTCCAAGCCCCCTTAGGCCCTATCGTCAATGACTTTAGGTGTGGAAACCGTGTTCGTTGCCCCTTCGGTGGCACCGGCGTCTCTGCCGGTGTGCCGGCGGAGCCGGCAAGCAAACAGATCTCGGTAGCATTTCTTGCCGCGGCAACACCGGCAGAGACGCCGGTGCCACTGAAGCTTAAGTCAGCGCCGATGCGCGAAAGCGGGGACGACGGCAAAATACGCACAGACGAATCTCTGAAGCAGCTGACGACACGCCCTTAGAGCGCGATGACTTTAGATCGAAGCGGTCCCGCTTCGATCTAAAGTCTGAATCGCCCTCTACTTTATTGGGATAGGGGCGGATTCAGATTTTTGACGGTATCGCTCTGCGATCCCGTCAAAAATCATCCGGCTCTAGACCCAAGCGTCGACCGCCTTACCGCGAACCGGTTGTCCAGCGGTCGGCCCGTTCGTCATCGTCGTCTTTGGCATCCACCCAATGGGGGCCGTCGGCGCCGTCTTCGAGTTTCCAGAAGGGCGCCCGGGTTTTCAGCCAGTCGATGAGAAATTCGCAGGCCGAAAAGGCGGCGGCCCGGTGGCTTGAGGCCACCGCCACCAGGACGATCCGATCGCCCGGCAGCAACCGGCCGAAACGATGGATAACCATGACGTCGTCGATCGGCCAGCGAGTCCGGGCCTCGGCCTCAATGGCCAAAAGCTGGCGTTCCGTCATGCCGGGATAATGTTCGAGAGTCATCGCTTCGCCCGCCGAGGCGTCGCCCCGGACAAAGCCGACGAAACTGGTGACGGCGCCGATACTGGTCTTGCCTTTGGTCAGGCGGTCTACTTCGGCGCCCGGATCGAAATCGTCGCGCTGAACGCGGACGGTCACGCCGAACCCCCGGTTACCGGCGGGAAAAACGCCACTTCGTCACTGGAGCTGACCGCATGGTCGAGGCCGGCATAATCCTGGTTCACGGCAGCGCGGATGACGCTTGCCTTGCTCAATGCCTCGGCATGGGCGGGACTGCGGCTTTTCAGCCAATCGATCAGTTTTCCCACGGTGTCGACGTCCGACGGCGGCGACACATCCTCTTCACCGGTGCCGATGCGGCTTCGCAACCAGGCGAAATAGAGGATCTTCATGGCGCGTTGCCCTGCATATGCTTGAGACCGGCCCGCAGATAATCCCATCCGGTGACCAGCGTCAGCGCAGCGGCTCCCCAAAGAAGAATTTCACCGACGATTTCCGCCGGCAGCCAGGACGGCGCGGCGCTGCCGACCATCAGTGTCGGCAATGCCGTCATCTGAATACCGGTCTTCCACTTGGCCAGCCGGCTGACCGGCATGCCGATGCGCAGCTCCGCCAGATACTCGCGCAAGCCGGAGACCATGATTTCGCGCAACAGGATGATCAAGGCCGGCAGAATGCTGAAGAGGCTGAGGCGATCGAAGGCCGTCAGCATCAAGAGCACCGCCGAGACGAGAAGCTTGTCGGCAATCGGATCGAGGAACCGTCCGAGACTGGAGACGCTGTTGCTGCGCCTTGCGAAATATCCATCGAAGAAATCGGTGATGGCGGCAAGGACGAACAGGACGCAACCGACCCAGCGGGCGGTGTTGCCATCGATATAGAACGTGACGACGATGAGCGGTATCGCCAGAATCCGCGAAATCGTCAGAAGATTGGGAAGGGAGATAGTCATCGATTTCGGCGGACTCAGGTCCTAAAGGTCAGGGGGCTCACGCATTCTAGCCTGGATTTCCCGGACTGTCATCGCCGTGGCGGCTATTTCATCCGGTGGGGTGAAAATGGTCATAAATCTTTTGCGCCATCGTCGCGCTGATGCCGTCGACGGCCTGCAGGTCGGCCAAGCCGGCCTCGGAGACGCCACGGGCCGAACCGAAATGGTGAAGCAGCGCCTTCTTGCGATGGGCGCCGATGCCGGCGATGTCGTCGAGCGGCGAGGAACTTATGGCCTTTGACCGTCTTGCCCGATGACTGCCGATGGCGAAACGGTGCGCCTCGTCGCGAAGCCGCTGGAGAAAATAGAGGACCGGGTCATTGGGCGGCAGCGAAAACGGTGCCTTGCCGGGGACATGGAATCGCTCGCGGCCGGCATTGCGATCCGGTCCCTTGGAGACGCCGACCAAGAGGACGTCCTCGATTCCAAGCTCGATCAGTACGTCGATCGCCACCTGGAGCTGCCCCTGGCCGCCGTCGATCAGCACCAGATCCGGCCAATGCCCCCGTTCCCGGTCAGGATCCTCTTTCTGTGCCCGGCGGAAACGCCGTGTCAAAACCTCGCGCATCATGCCGAAGTCGTCGCCCGGGCTCAGGTCTTCGGAACGAATGTTGAATTTGCGGTATTCGTTCCGGTTGAAGCCCTCCGGACCGGCGACGATCATGCCGCCGACCGCGTTGGTGCCCTGGATATGGCTGTTGTCATAGACCTCAATGCGCTCCGGCGGACTGTCCAGGACGAAGAGCTCGGCCAACGCCGCAAGCAGTTTCGTCTGCGCCGAACTTTCCGCCATCCGCCGGCCGAGCGCTTCGCGGGCGTTGTCGTGCGCGTGCTCCATCATCTTGCGGCGGTCCCCGCGTTTTGCGGTCGCCAGAACGACTTTGTGTCCGGCCTTTTGCGAAAGCGCTTCGGTGAGCAGGCTTTCATCGGCGGCGGCCAGGGAATGCGACAGCAAAATCTCTTTTGGTGGCGGCTTGTCGTCATAGAACTGGCCAAGAAAGGCGGCCAGGATGTCTTCCGGCGACTGGTCCTGGGTTTGCGCAGGGAAAAAAGACCTGTTGCCGAAGTTGCATCCCGAGCGGAAGAAGAAAACCTGAATACAGGCCTGTCCCCCCGCCTGGTGCAGGGCCACGACGTCAGCCTCCTCGATATCGAGGGGGTTGATATCCTGACGGGCCTGGATCTGCGACAGGGCGCGGATGCGGTCGCGATAAACCGCCGCCTCCTCATAATTCATCGCCTCGCTGGCCTCTTCCATTTGCGTCACCAGTTCGCGCTGGATCGACTGGCTCTGGCCGGACAGAAAGGCGCGCGCCTGGGAAACCAGTTTTTCGTACGGAATATGTCCGATTCTTTCGACGCAGGGCGCGCTGCAGCGCTTGATCTGGAACAGCAGACAGGGGCGGCTTCGTGTGGAGAAGGCGCTGTCGGTGCAAGACCGCAACAGAAAGGCCCGCTGAAGGTGCGACAGGGTCTGGTTGACGGCACCCGCCGAGGCGAAGGGGCCAAAATACTCCCCTTTGCGGTTTCTTGCACCGCGATGCTTGACAATCTGCGGCCAGGGATGGTCGCCGGTGATGAGAATATAGGGGAAGGACTTGTCATCCTTCAGCAGGATATTGTACCGCGGCCCCAGGCGTTTGATCAGATTGGCCTCGAGAAGAAGCGCTTCGACCTCGGTGTGGGTCGTCAGCATTTCCATGGAGGCTGTTTCGGAGACCATGCGTTGCAGCCGCAGCGGCAGACGCTCGGCCCGGGTATAGGCTACGACCCGTTTCTTGAGATTCTTGGCTTTGCCGACGTAGAGAATGTCGCCGGATTTGTTCAGCATACGATAAACACCGGGCGAGGCCGGCATGGTCCGCAGATAGCTCTCGATGATTTCGGCGCCCGCCGAGAAACTGCCGACCGGTCGTCGGGCGGAGGCGTCGGCGGGGGGCTGGTCGGTTTTCATGATAACGCCATCATCGTATCAGACCGGATTTCGCCGGCAGGCGGGCCATAGCCAGTTTCGATCGGTGCAGTCGCCCTGGCGATATCCACTGTCTCTGTGGATAAGTGTGTGGGAAAGAGGTGTGCATGATCGGTCCAGCCGTAGGACTCCAAGGGTTTCACCCCTTTGCCCAAAAACTATGCATGAACAACAAAACTTATAAATTTCAAATAGTTAAATAATGTCAAGTGTAAAGGGTTTGTCATGAATGTGATTCGAATCTTGACAGTTAGATGGCATTTTGGCAGCCGCCGTCGCTGTGCAAAACTCACAGGGGTGACGTGTGGGATTGTGAGGTGGTGAGCACGGAAAGGTGCACCTGACCAGGGTGCCTGTGCTCATGGGCAGGGCTGAACACGCTCGATCTCGACGCCGACGCTGGTGGCATCCGGGAAGACGTCGAGTTTCTCTACACGCACCCTGGCCAGGCTGACCCGCCTGTCCTTCAAGCACAGGGCGGCGATCCTTTCGGCCAAGGTCTCGACCAGATTGACGTGGCCGGCGTCGACCAGTTCGCGGATTGCGGAGACCACCTTTTCGTAACAAACGACATTGGCGATGTCGTCCTCGATCATCGAGGCGTCATCCTCGCGGACCGAGAGGTCCAGATTGACGCGGATGCGTTGTTTTTCGATTTTTTCGTAGGTGTAGACACCGATGCTGGCTGCCAGTTCAAGATCATGAACGAATACATGGCGCAGGGCGTTGCGGGCGTCAGCGAAGCGGTGAGGTTGAATGACGTTGGCCTGAGACATCGCTCATTCCTCCGGGGGTTTGCTGGATGGCGCCCAGCATAGGTGCTGCCCGCCATCCAGGGCGATGAGCTGGCCGGTCATCGCCGGCGCGGACAGGATGAAGCGCAAGGCACCGGCGATCTCTTCAGGCGTCGTTCCTCGCTTTAACGGCATTTCAGCGCATTGGCGGTCGAACTGCTCTGCAGTCTGCCGCGGGCTTGGAAGTGTTGGACCGGGTCCGATGGCGTTGACCCGGATGCGGGGCGCCAGGGCCAGGGCCAGAGTCTGCGTCAATGTCCAAAGCGCCGCTTTGCTCAATGTATATGTTGTGAAATGCGGGCTCAGATTCCACACGCGCTGATCGAGCATGTTGACGACCACACCGTCCATGTCTTCGGGCAACTGCGCAGCAAAGGACTGTATGAGGACGAACGGGGCGCGAAGATTGGTTTCCAGATGGGCGTCCCAGGAGGCGCGGGTCACCGTGAGCGCACTGTCCTGCTCGAACAAAGAGGCGTTGTTGACGAGCAGCCCTAGCGGTCCGAGGGCATCGACTGCATCGGGAATCAGACCGAGGACATCGTCCTCGTTGGCGAGATCGGCCTGCACCGCGACTCCCCGTCCACCTGCGGCGACAATGTCGTCGACCAGACTGAAGGCAGCTTCATGGGAGCGATGGAAATGGACGGCCACCGACCATCCTTCTTTGGCCAAGGCAAGCGCCATCGTCCGTCCGATCCGGTGGGCGGCGCCGGTAATCAATGCGGTCTTCAAGCGTGGCTCTGACATGCGGCCGGAGAATGCTCTACCGGCCGGCGTCGCGCAAGAGGAACAACCAGTCCAAAAACGAATCACCAAGCGGTCGGGGGCTCGCTTGGCGATATCGTTCAAAGGATGCCGCGGAGCAGTTCACTGCGCCGCGAGTGCGGTCTTGCGCTCTTCAACGACCCTGTCGGCACCGCGCCCGGCAATTTCCTGAAGATGGTCGAAACGCCACGAGAAAGTTCCGACCCCCATGGTCAGCGATCGCAGTTCGATGATCATGTCGCCCATTTCGGCCTGCGGCAAAAAGGCCGAAACCGCATCCCATCCCTTCCAGCCATCTTTGGCCTCGTAACCAAGGATTTGGCCGCGTCGCCCGGAAATGATCCGCTGTGCCTTCGAGGTAAATTCCGACGGCACCGCGATTTCGATGGCAAGAATCGGCTCAAGCAGAATGGGGTCGCATTTCGGCATGCCGTCGGTCATGGCGATTCGAGCCGCGGTCTTAAAAGCCATGTCGGAACTGTCGACCGTGTGATAGCTGCCGCTGGTCAAGGTCACCTTGATGTCGACGACATGGAACCCGAGAGGTCCTTGTTTCAGATAGTCTTCAACCCCCTCTTCGACCGACGGAATATATTGGCGCGGCACGACACCGCCGACGATCGTCTCGGCGAACTGGAATCCAGTGCCGCGTGGCAGTGGCGCAATGTCGATATAGATATCGCCGAATTGCCCGTGACCGCCGCTTTGGCGCTTGTGGCGGCCATGTTCCGAAACACCTTTGCGGATCGTCTCTTTGTAGGGAACCTGTGGGCGATGCCCGGTGACGGCCAGATTGTAACGATTCTTCAGTTTGTCGAGAGCGACCTGAAGATGGATTTCGCCCTGGCCCCACAGGACCAACTCGCCGGTATCTGTGCTGACTTCGAACGATAGCGACGGGTCTTCCTCCACGAGCTTGGTCAAGGCCGACGTCAATTTGACATCGTCCTGCTTCTTTTCGCTTTGCAAAGCCAGCGGGAACAGGCGGACGAGCGGCGTTGGCCAAGCGTGGACGTCGGGGTCGAGGGGGCCCAGGACCTCGCCGGTTTTGACCTGATCGAGACGAGCGAAGGCGACAATGTCGCCGGTTCCCACTTTCGCCGCCTTGTTGAGTGTGGCGCCCAGCGGCAAATAGAGGCCGGCCGGGCGAATACCGCCGATCAATCCACCTTCGGCGAATTCACCACGCCAGACACGGGCAAAACTGAGTTTGCCGGTGTGCGATGCGTGAACCGTTTTGAAGACGCGGGCGACAGCGGCGCCGTCCTCTTTCCAGCCGCGTCTGATCCGTGTCTCGACCGGACTGGGCACGTCGTGACGCAGGCATTTCAATAATCTTCGGATGCCGTGGTCCTGTGCCGCCGAGCCGAAGAAGACCGGAACCACCAGATCGCTGGCAAGGTCGCGTGACAGATTTTGAAAAACAGCGTCGGTCGGCGGCGTCACGTCGGACAGCAGCTGCTCCAGAAGCTCGTCGTCGAGGTCGGCAAGATTCTCCAGCATATCCTGGCGGGCTGTCTTTTCCTCCGACAGCGCGGTTTCCGGCAGCTGGATCAGTTCCGAGGCCTGGCTTGCGCGATATTTGAAAGCCCTCTCGCTGACCAGATCGACATATCCGGCGATAGCGTCGCCCTCGCGTAGCGGCAATTGCCGCATGAGGAGTGGGCGTTCCGACAACAGTTGGAGCGCCTCAAGCGTTTCGCGCAGGCGCGCCTGGGATGATTCGACCTTGTTGATGAAAATGATGTGGGGAATGGCGTTCTGGTCGAGAAAATTGAGGATCGGCGCAACCATCACAGCGCGAGCTGGTTCGGGCTCGACAACCACGACAGCGGCGTCGGTGATCGCCAGTGCATTGTAGGCGTCTTGCTGGAATTCGATGGAACCGGGACAATCGAGAAAGGTCCAGCGATCGTCCAGATAGCTGGCCGTGGCGATGTTGACTTCCGTGCTCATCAAGCGGCTGCGCGCTTCCGGCGTGGCGTCGCCGATCGTGCTGCCGTCAGAGACAGTTCCCTTTCGTTGGATAGATTCCGAGGCGAGCAGAAGACTTTCGAGGAGTGTGGTTTTACCGCTGGCGTAAGGACCGACCAATGCGGCGACACGGGGCAGATGGGACCTTGTGGACATTATCCCCTCCGTATTTTGTCATTACTGGTCATGCTCCACCCAAGCTTCAAAAGTCGCAACAAAAAAGCAGTGGTGGTGCAGAGGGACGGGGACTGTATTGGTGATCCGTCGATTCGGACGTTCGCCAATGCCAAGCGCGTTTAAGCCGGCCGTAGCGGAGCGCTGGCGTCATGGAACCTTTGGGCCTGTCGTCGGTTATGGCCCTTCTGTCACATTTCACCGTCATCCCGGCTTTCGCGTATCGATGACTTAAGCTTCGGTGGCACCGGCGTCTCTGCCGGTGTTGCCGCCCAAAGCGACAAGAAATGCCGTCGAGATTTGTTTGCTTGCCGGCTCCGCCGGCACACCGGCAGAGACGCCGATGCCACCGAAGGGACAGCGACATGGTTTTCACGCCCAAGTCAGCGCCGATGCGCTTTCGCGGGGATGACGACGTGAAATACGCGCAGACGAACCTCTGAAGTAACTGACGAGGCGCCTTAAGGCGCCAGACTGTAGTCGCGGTCGCCGGCCAAGCCCAACATCAGATCGATGTTCTGAACGGCGGCTCCCGATGCGCCTTTTCCCAGGTTGTCAAGTCTGGCCACCAAGAGGGCGGTTTGTTCGTCGGGATTGTCGAACACGAACAATTCCAGACGATTGGTGCCATTCAGCGCTTCCGGTGCCAGGGTCTTGCAGCGCGGCTCCAAGGGCATGACGCTGACGAATCGTTGGTTCTGGTAGCGGGCCGCCAGCACGTCATGCAGGTCCTGGCCGCGCAGAGCACTGGGCAGAGACCACAGATGCAGCGGAATCTGGACCAGCATGCCCTGGCGGAAGTCGCCGACCGCCGGCGTGAACAGGGGGACATGGGCAAGGCCCGAATGCACCATCATTTCCTTGCGGTGCTTGTGCGCCAAGTCCAGGCCGTAAATCCGGTGAGCATCGGTGATCGGGGCCGGTCCCTTGCCTTCGAAAGCCTCGATCATCTGACGTCCGCCGCCGCTATAGCCCGAAATGGCGTGCACGCTGACGGGCGTCTGCGCCGGCAACAGGTCCGCATCGACCAGCGGGCGGAGCAGGGACAAGGCGCCGGTCGGGTAACAGCCCGGATTGGCGACCCGTTTCGACCGGCTGATACGCAGGGCCTGATCGGGCGTCAGTTCAGGAAAGCCGTAAACCCAGTCGACAGCCGTACGGTGCGCCGTGCTGGCGTCAAGCACGCGGACCGAGGGATTGTCGATGAGGGCGACGGCGGCCCGGGCGGCGTCATCGGGAAGGCAGAGAACCGCGAGATCGACGGCGTTGAGCAGGCGGCGGCGCTCAGCGTCGTCCTTGCGTTTCGCAGGGTCGATGCTGACCAGTTCGATATCATCGCGCTGGTCCAGCCGCGCGCGGATCTGCAGGCCGGTGGTGCCGGCCTCGCCATCGATGAAGATCAGCGGTTTGCTCATGGGACGCTCTTTATCGGTTGGAGGTTCGTCAGGTCCGCAATGGTTGAAGGCGGACCTGACGAGACGATCGCGGCTTAGACCAGGCTGGCGCAGAAGCGGGCAATACGCTTGCAGGCTTCCGTCAGAGCCTCGGTACTGGTGGCATAGGAAATGCGGAAATAGGGCGACAGGCCGAAGGCGGCGCCTTGGACGACGGCAACGCCCTCGTTTTCCAGCAGGGCAGTGACAAAATCGCCATCGCTGCTGATCACTTTGCCGTCAGCCGTCTTCTTGCCGATGAGGCCGGCACAGGACGGATAGACGTAGAAGGCGCCCTCCGGCGTCTTGCAGGTGATGCCCTTGGCCTCGTTCAACAGCTTGACCACGAGATCGCGGCGCGCCTTGAAAATGTCGATGTTCGTCGGGATGAAGCTCTGGGTGCCGTTCAACGCTTCGACGCCGGCGGCCTGGCTGATCGAACTGGTGTGCGTCGAGCTTTGCGACTGGATCATGTTCATCGCTTTGATCAACGCCTTCGGACCACCCGCGTAGCCGACACGCCAGCCGGTCATCGCATAGGCTTTCGACAGGCCGTTAATGGTCAGAGTCCGCTCGATCAGCCTGGGTTCGACCTGAACCGGAGTGACGAACTGGAATCCGTCGTAGACCAGATGTTCATAAATGTCGTCGGTCATCACCCAGACATGCGGGTGGCGCATCAGGACGTCGGTCAGAGCTTTCATCTCCGTCCGGCTGTAGGCGGCGCCGGTCGGATTGCAAGGCGAGTTCAGGATCAGCCATTTGGTCTTCGCCGTGATGGCCTTTTCCAGGTCTTCCGGCCGCAATTTGAAACCGGTTTCCTCCGGGCAGGCGACTGGAACCACAGTGCCTTCGACCAACAGAGTGATGTCGGGGTAGCTGACCCAATAGGGCGCCGGAATGATGACCTCGTCGCCGGGGTTCACCGTGGCGACCAAGGCGTTGTAGATGACCTGTTTGCCGCCGCAACCGACGGTGATCTGCTCGGGCGTGTATTCAAGGCCGTTTTCACGCTTGAATTTGGCGGCAATCGCCTTCCTCAGCGCCATGGTGCCGGCGACCGCGGTGTATTTCGTTTCGCCCCGGTCAATTGCCGCTTTGGCGGCGTCCTTGATGTTGTCCGGCGTATCGAAATCGGGCTCGCCGGCGCCAAGACCGATGACATCTCGGCCCTGAGCCTTCAATTCGGCAGCCTTCTGAGTCACCGCGATGGTCGGTGACGGTTTGATGAGAGACAGGCGATTGGCCAGAATTGACATGGGAAAGCCCTTCCGGTGAAAAAAAAGCGCGCGGCGAAATTACTGCCGGGATGGACCAGGCGCAAGCGGAGAACTGGGAAAAAGGCGAGCTTTGCCGCCCGTCTTTTCCCTTCCGCATAGCCTCGTCGGGGAATTCCGACCGGGAACCGAGTCGGTCGACCCCGGTCCGGATACGACGCCGCCAAGTAGCGACGGCGTCGTATCCAGGGCTATTGCTCAGAGGCGATTCTCGTGAGTGTTGTCCTTGTGTTCGTGGTCGTCTTTCTGCTGCGGGCGTTGCTGCTGCTGCTGCTGCTGCTGCGGTGGTCGCTGTTGTTCCTGCGGCCGAGCGGCCGGCTGCGGCGCCGCCTGTGGTTGCGGGTGAGGCGCGACGGCTTGCGGCTGGGCCTGGGGCGCCGGCTGGGCCTGGGGTGCCGGCTGCGGATGAGGCATGACGGGGACTGCCTGCTGCTGCACGGGGGCCGGCGCCGGTTGTGGGTGAGGTGCGGGCGACGCCGAAGGTTGGGGCGAAGGCATAGCCGGCTGATGCGTTTCCGCGGGCGTCGTAACCTGTGGCACCGCCGTCGGTTGCGGATGGATTGCCGCTGGCGCCGTGGGTTGAGCCGCCGGCGTCGGCTGCGTTTGCGGCATGACGGCGGACGGTGTCACCGGATGGGGCGTCGGCGTCGTCGGCTGCTGCGGTTGAGCGGGGGTTCCTCCAGGGGTTACTGGATTGGTTCCTGCCGTCGGACCTTGTCCGCCCGCCGGCGAGGACTGCGTCGGTTGCGTTTGCGGCATGACGGCGGACGGTGTCACCGGATGGGGTGTCGTCGCCATCGGTTGCTGAGGCTGAGCGGAGGTTCCTCCAGGGGTTACTGGATTGGTTCCCGCCGTCGGACCTTGTCCGCCCGCCGGTGAAGACTGCGTCGGATGGGCCGTTGCCGGCTGCCCCGGCTGGCCGCCAGGCTGCTGTGCGCCCGGTTGTCCGGCCGGCTGCGGTTGTGCCGTGGGGGTCAGGTGGCCGAGATTGCTGATGACCGGCGCCTGGGTCCATTGGCCGGGGGCTCCCTGCACCATCGCGCGGTTGACCGGTTGGGCGCCGGTGAAGCTGGCGTTGGGCACTACCGTCACGGCCTTTTGATTCACGAAATTGTTGACCGTCACATTGGTGACATTGACCTGGGTGACATTGGTCACGTGCGTCACATTGACGTTGCGCACATAGGTTTCGCTTACCGGGAAATAGGGGTGAAAGGCTTCGCGTGGACCAAGGGGAACCCATCCGACGCCAGGCCCGCTGCCGACGGTGATCGACAGGCCGGGGCCGCCGCCGATGAAGGCGACCAGCGCCGGCGCGTAGACGGGGCGCTCAACGAACTGGCCGGGGCACCAGGCCCAACGTCCATGCCATTCGACCCAGCGGCCATAGTGGAAGGGCGCGAATCCCCAGGGGGCGTCATCGATCCAGGTCCAGCCCCAGGGGGAGACATAGGCCCAGTGGCCGTAGCGGTAGGGCGCCCAGCCGGCCTCCACCGTCGTTGGCGTCCACAGAGGGCCATAATCCGGTGAGTCCGCCCACTGTCCATAGGTGGCGAGATCCTGGGAACCGGTCATCTCAGGCGAAACATAGGCGGTGGTCTGCACCGCCCGCTCCCGCTGGACCTGGCTCATGGCCCAACTGTCGAGGGCCGTGGGGGCAAAGGGAACCAGTGACAGTGTCGAGAGTTCAGGACCGACCAGTGCCGCCTGTCCGGTTCTGAGGTCGATCGTCGTGCGTTGGCCGGAAAGTCTCGCATCGCCGTCCAACACGCCGATCTGCACCAGGCTGGGCGGCGCGCCGGGGACCGGTCGGCCGGCATCGATATGGTAGCTGCCGGCGCGCAGGAGTTCGAGCATCCCACCCGAGGTGATGACCTGGACGCCGCCGGGAGGCAGGATGTTGAGATAGAGATTGATGGCGCCCTGGTCGACGCGTATTTGGGCACCGGCCTCATCGAGCCGCAGGATATCGATTTCCGTCATCGCATCCATGCGGACTTCCGTGGTGCCAATTTGAATTTCCGATCGCGATCCCTGCCCAGTCCACAGAGCGTCACCGGAGACGACAGGATAGTTCATGCCGGTGGGCGTCCATTCGGCCTGGTCCGAACGGTGGATCGACATGGACCCCTCAAGGTCGCTGATCCGACCGACCCGGCTTGGCGGATCGGCGAGGACGGACGTCGTCCCCGCCAGAAACAGCAGGATGGCACATACGGTTGAGCGCAATGGCGTGGACAAGATCGGGGTCCTTGAGGCTGATTGAATTATGCCAGTGTCCGATAAGACTATGGATAAAGCATGATCATATGACAGCGACTTCGCCACATTTATTCATTCTCATCGATGATGACGGCAGATGGGATGGCCATATAATGAGGCATGACCCAGTCCTCTCCCCAGCCTCTCTCCATGCCCTTCCTGCAGCAACGGCCGGCCGGTCCACGGGCCGACTTCAAGCTGGTCTCGCCGTTCAGCCCATCGGGCGATCAGCCGCAGGCGATCGCCGAATTGATCGCCGGTGTCGAGAAAGGCGAACGTGACCAGGTGTTGTTGGGCGTGACGGGATCGGGCAAGACGTTCACCATGGCCCACGTGATTGCCGCGACCGGCCGTCCGGCGCTGGTCATGGCGCCCAACAAGACCCTGGCCGCCCAGCTTTATGCCGAGATGAAGGCGTTTTTTCCGGAAAATGCCGTCGAGTATTTCGTTTCCTATTACGACTATTATCAACCAGAAGCCTACATCCCGCGGACCGACACTTATATCGAGAAGGATTCGGCGATCAACGAACAGATCGACCGAATGCGCCATGCGGCGACGCGGGCCATTCTCGAACGACGCGACGTGATCATCGTCGCCTCGGTGTCTTGCATCTACGGTATCGGCGCGGTCGAAAGCTACGCGCAGATGACCATCCGGCTGTCCATCGGGCAGCAGATCGATCAACGGGCGTTGCTGAAAAGCCTGGTTGAGCTGCAGTACACCCGTAACGATCAGGCGTTTCAGCGCGGGACTTTCCGCGTCCGCGGCGACAATATCGAGATATTCCCCGTTCACTACGAGGATCGCGCCTGGCGCCTGAGCCTGTTCGGCGACGAGATCGAGAGCATCGCCGAATTCGATCCGCTGACCGGAGAGAAGACCTGCGGTCTAGCCGAAATCACCGTTTTTCCATCCAGCCACTATGTGACGCCGCGTCCGACCATCACGGCGGCGATCAAGGGGATCAAGGAGGAATGCCGGCAGCAGGTCGAGTGGTTCTCTGCCAACGGCAAGCTTCTTGAGGCGCAACGACTGCAGGAACGGACAACGTTCGACGTCGAAATGATGGAGACGACCGGGCACTGCAAATCCATTGAAAACTATTCGCGTTACTTGACCGGGCGGGCGCCCGGCGAGCCGCCGCCGACCCTGTTCGAATATCTGCCGGCCGACGCGCTGCTGTTTGTCGATGAAAGCCATGTCACGGTTCCTCAGATCGGCGGCATGTTCCGCGGCGACTTCAATCGCAAGAGCACACTCTCCCAATTCGGCTTCCGTCTGCCGTCCTGCGTCGATAACCGTCCGCTCAAGTTCGAAGAATGGGAATTGATGCGTGGCCGGTCGGTTTTCGTGTCTGCCACGCCGGGCCCCTGGGAAATGGAACGGACGGGAGGCGTCTTCACCGAGCAGGTGATCCGTCCGACCGGATTGATCGATCCCGTCTGTATCATCCGGCCGGTCGAACATCAGGTCGACGATCTGCTGGCCGAGGTCCGTTTGTGCGCGGCCAAGGGACAGCGGGTTCTGGTGACCGTGCTGACCAAGCGGATGGCCGAGGACTTGACCGAGTATCTTCACGAACAAGGTGTCCGGGTGCGCTATCTGCATTCGGACATCGACACGCTGGAGCGCATCGAGATTATCCGCGATCTGCGCCTTGGGGTGTTCGACGTGCTGATCGGTATCAACCTGCTGCGTGAGGGGCTCGATATTCCGGAATGCGCCCTGGTCGCTATCCTCGATGCCGACAAAGAGGGATTCCTGCGCTCCAAGACGAGTTTGGTGCAGACCATAGGACGGGCGGCCCGCAACATCGACGGACGGGTTCTTCTTTATGCGGACAAGATGACCGACTCGCTGACCTATGCGATCGGCGAAACCAATCGGCGGCGGGAAAAGCAGCAGGCCTACAACGTTGAACACGGCATTACGCCGGAAAGCATCAAGAAGGTGATTTCCGACGTTCTCGATACCGTCTATGAGAAGGACTACGTGACCGTCGGGACCGGCGATGCCGAAGAGGCGCATCGGGTCGGCAAAGATCTCAAATCCTATATGGCCGACCTCGAAAAGCGCATGCGCGCCGCCGCCGCCGATCTCGAGTTCGAGGAAGCGGCCCGCCTCAGGGACGAACTGCGGCGTCTGGAGCTCCAGGAGATCGGTCTCGCGGCCGGAAAGCCGGGCAGCAAAGTGCCATTGCCGCGCCAAACGAAGAAGCCGCGCCGGTCCCGCAAGTAATCTGTTCGTCCTTGGTCGCATTGTCGAACTTGCCCCTCCGCGGCGGTCATCGTACTCTCCGACACCGGCTTTCGAGGTAAGACAATGACCAGCAAAAGAATTTTGGTGACCGGCGGTGCAGGCTTCCTGGGCTCCCATTTGTGCGAACGGTTGATCGGAGAGGGGCACGAGGTCCTTTGCGTCGACAATTTTTTCACCGGACGACGGTTCAATGTCGCCTCGCTTCTTGAGCATCCGCGTTTCGAGCTGATGCGCCACGACGTGACCTTCCCGCTCTATGTCGAGGTCGACGAGATTTACAATCTCGCCTGTCCGGCGTCGCCCGTTCACTATCAGTTTGACCCGGTGCAGACCACCAAGACCAGCGTCCATGGCGCGATCAATATGCTTGGTTTGGCCAAGCGGACCCGGGCCAAGATCTTCCAGGCGTCGACGTCGGAGGTCTACGGCGATCCCGCGATCCATCCGCAGGTCGAATCCTATTGGGGCAATGTCAATCCGATCGGTCCGCGCAGTTGCTATGACGAGGGCAAGCGGTGCGCCGAGACGTTGTTCTTCGACTACCATCGCCAGCATAACCTTGGCATCAAGGTGGCTCGCATCTTCAACACCTACGGCCCGCGCATGCATCCCAACGACGGCCGTGTCGTCTCCAATTTTATCGTCCAGGCCCTTGAGGGGCGCGACATCACCATTTATGGCGAAGGCACCCAGACCCGCTCTTTCTGTTTCGTCGATGATCTGATCGAAGGGTTCGTCCGGCTGATGGCGACGGACAAGGCGATCACCGGACCGATGAACCTTGGAAATCCCGTCGAGTTCACCATGCGGGAATTGGCCGAGTTGGTGATCGAAGTGACTGGATCGAAGTCGAAACTGGTCTATGCACCATTGCCGGTCGACGACCCGAAGATGCGCCGACCCGACATTTCCTATGCTCGCCGTGAATTGGGGGGGTGGGAGCCGAAGGTGCCGCTGAAGACAGGTCTGGAAAAGACGGCGGCCTATTTCGAAAAGACCCTTTCGGGCCCCTCCGGGCGTTAGCATCAGCCACGCTTGGGTTAAAAATGGTGCGGTGATCGGGACCGATCACCGCACCATGTGTTTGGGTTGCGCGCCAATAATGGCGCAGGCGCGAGAGTGTGCTGTTGATGTCGCACACTTTGCCAAAAGCTGTCCGCAACATCGATGCCGATAAAGCCCCGGAGAATTCCTCCAGCGGATGGACGTGATGAACGGGCACGCAAATCTCGCCCGCCTGCGTCCGGCTTTATCTCAATAAAGTCTCACGCCTATGCCTGGGTTTCGCTTTCCTCGGCGATCTTGCGGATCAGGAAGTCGCGGAACACGGCAATTCGCTTCGAGTGGCGCAGTTCCTCGGGATAGACGAAATAGGCGTCAAAGCTTGGGCCCCGCAACTCCGGCAGAATTTCCACCAGATTGTCCGCTTCGCGTTCGAAGTAATCGGGAAGGGCGGCAATTCCAAGACCGCTCTGCACGGCGCGCAGAATGCCGTAAATGTTGTTGACCTTGAGGACGGGGCGGCGGGGTGCATCGGCGCGGGCGCCGGCTTCGAGCAACCAATTGATGTTGCCGACCGGCGGTTTTGATTCGTCGCCGTAAACGACAATCCGGTGGTCGTCGATATCCTCGATAGTCTTCGGCGTGCCATGCCGTTTCAGGTACTCGGCGGTGGCGTAAAGTTTGTAGTGCATGTCCATCAGATGCCGTTGAACCAGATCCGGCTGGCGGGGCGGCATCAGGCGAATGGCGACATCGGCTTGGCGCATGGCAAGGTCGAGTTCGCCATCGTCGAGAAGAATCGACATCTGAATCTCGGGGAAGAGATCGAGAAACTCGCGAATTCGCGGCGTCAGCCATAACGTACCGAACGCCACCGTCGTGGTGACCTTGAGCGGACCTCGCGGGCGCTCGCGGCTTTCCGACAGTTGGGCTTCTGTCATCGCCAGTTTGGTAAAGACGTCGCGTGCCGTCCGATAAAGCAGTTCACCCTGTTCGGTGAGAATCAGGCCTCTGGCGTGTCGATGAAACAGTGGAACGCTGAGACTTTCCTCCAGCGCGCTGATTTGTCGACTGACCGCCGATTGGCTGAGATTGAGCGATTCCCCTGCATGGGTGAAGCTGCCGGCTTCGGCGACGGCATGGAACACCCTTAGCTTATCCCAGTCCATTGCGCATTCCTGGCCGAGTGGAACAGTGCCTGCCGGCCGTGCGGCCGCGACCGGCAGATCTTCGTGTCGGCCTATTGTGCCGCCACGTTGGTCGTCTGTCCATGGTGGGCGAGGAAACGATCTGCTTCAAGAGCGCTCATGCAGCCGGTACCCGCCGCCGTAACCGCCTGGCGGAAGATCTTATCCTGTACGTCGCCCGCCGCAAAAACGCCCGGAACGTTGGTTTGGGTAGTCCCGGGCCTGGTGATCAAATACCCCTCGTCATCCATGTCCAACTGCCCCTTGAACAGGTCGGTGTTGGGGCTGTGACCGATGGCAATGAAGAGACCATCGATCTTGAGTTCGGACATCTCGCCGGTTTTCACGTTCCTCAACCGGAGCGCGGTGACGGTGGGGGGATTGCTGTCGCCCAAAATCTCATCGACGGCGCTATCCCAGATCACTGAGACGTTCGGCAACGAAAACAGCCGGTCTTGCGCGATTTTCTCGGCTCTGAGCGAGTCGCGGCGATGGATAAGCGTGACTTTCGAGGCAATGCCCGCCAGATAGATGGCTTCTTCGACCGCCGAGTTGCCGCCGCCGACCACCGCGATCTCCTTCTTGCGGAAGAAGAATCCATCGCAGGTCGCGCAGGCCGACACTCCGAAGCCCTGGAACGTCCGTTCGCTTTCCAGGCCAAGCCAGCGGGCCGTGGCGCCGGTGGCGATGACCAGCGTGTCACCGGAATAGGTGTCGCCCGAATCGCCGATGGCGACGAAGGGGCGTTTGCTGAGGTCGATGCTGACGATCATGTCCTGGAAGAAACTGGTGCCGACATGCTCGGCCTGCGCCTGCATCTGATCCATCAGCCAGGGACCTTGCACGGCCTCGGCGAAGCCGGGAAAGTTCTCGACGTCGGTGGTGATGGTCAGCTGTCCGCCCGGCTGCAGACCGGCGACCAGGATCGGGGCAAGGTTGGCCCGCGCCGCGTAAATGGCCGCGGTACAGCCGGCTGGTCCGGAACCGAGGATGAGAACTTTGCTGTGGTGGCTCGCCATCGGAATTCGCCTTGTCACGAAAAACAGAAAGACCGACGCCTACAATAGGATGTCGGCGGTCGGAGGAAAAGGGCCGGAATCATAATCGGGATGGGAGGGCATCGATGATCGATTCCTCGGGCCGGCCGGACAAAGAGCTGTGTTGCTCTTTGTCCGGGGATCTCGTCACGCGTTCCGACCTACGAGTTGGTCGGCTAGAGGGCTGCTGCGTGTTTGGCCAGGTACTGGGCGACGCCGTCGGGGCTCGCCGTCATGCCGGCCTCGCCCTTTTGCCAACCGGCCGGGCAAACTTCGCCGTGTTCCTCGTGGAACTGCAGCGCGTCGACCAGGCGGAGCGCCTCGTCCACGTTGCGTCCAAGCGGCAGATTGTTCACATGCTGTGACTGTACGATGCCGTTCTTGTCGATCAGGAAAGTGCCACGCAAGGCGACGCCACCAGGCAGCAGCACGCCGTAGGAGCGCGCGATGTCCTTGGTGAGGTCCGAGACCAACGGGAAATGCAACTGTCCCAGGCCGCCCTTCTCAACCGGAGTGTTTTCCCAAGCCAGATGGGTGAAATGGCTGTCCACTGAGACGCCGATCACCTTCACATTCTTTTCCTTGAACGAAGGAATGCGATGGTCATGGGCAAGAATTTCCGACGGGCAGACAAACGTGAAATCGAGCGGGTAGAAGAACAGCACCCCATAGGATCCGGCCAGATAGGTCTTGAGGTTGAAGCCCTCCTTGATCTCGTTGCCGGGCAGGATTGCCGCTGCGGTAAAGTCGGGGGCGGGTTGTCCAACCAGGACCTGGGGCGGCGCGTCGGAAACAATGGGATTTGTCATCTGAAAAACTCCTCGTCAAATGCGGGATGGAAAAAATGTAGGAGCGAGAACCCCGCCGCACAAGTTTAAATTATTTTAAACTTTATCGGATAGAGCGGAAATGTAATGACTTTCAATATCATGGCAGTAGCCGTCATGGCCGTCCGTCATGGTCCTTTTATGTCCGGCCGATCCCTGTTTGTTGAAAGATTGAGATTGGGGCCTTGGCGGGGTGCAACAGGCTCTGTAATATAATTGCTCAAACGCGTAAAAAATTGGAGTTATAAAAGATATGCAGCGGGTCAAGCTTGACCGCATTGATCGCCACATTTTGCACGATCTGCAAAACGATGGCCGCATGACCAACGTCGATCTGGCCCGTCGGGCGGGAATCTCCGCGCCGCCCTGCCTCCGTCGCGTGCGTGCGTTGGAGGAAGCTGGTTTCATCAAAGGTTATCATGCCAACGTTGATTCCGTCGCTTTGGGATACAACGTCACGGTCTTCGCCCACGTCGGGCTCAGCAGCCAAGCCGAATCCGATCTTAAAGCCTTTGAGGGGATGGTTCAGGGTTGGGCTGAGGTGCGCGAGTGTCACATGCTGGCCGGCGAAACCGACTTTTTGTTGAAGGTCGTCGCTGAGGATTGGGACTCTTACCAGAGGTTCCTGACCACCAAGCTGACGGCGGCGCCGAATATCAGCCACGTCAAGTCGGCATTGGCGATTCGCACCTCGAAACTGCAGCCCGGCGTGCCGATCACACTGGACGACGATGAGGTGACCGCCGATCTCGAATCCTAAAGCTGTCTTGACGGTCCTACCGTCAAACGTCTTCCGTGCACCGCTGATTGGTCAAGCCGCCGGATTGATCAATGGGTAAATCGCCGCGGTGCCGTTGCTCACCCGGACCCGGTTGTTCTCGGTGCTGATTCGTCCTTCACCCAACCAGCGCAGCGCCAGCGGGTAAATCCGATGCTCGGCTTCCAGGACCCGGGCGGCGAGGCTGTCTTCGTCGTCGTCGGGATGCACCGGGACGGCCGCCTGAACGAGGATGGGACCGGCGTCGAGATCGGCGGTGACAAAATGTACCGTACAGCCATGGATGGTGACGCCGGCATCGAGGGCCTGCCGATGTGTATGCAGGCCCTTGAAACTGGGGAGCAGGGACGGATGAATATTGATCAATCTGTCTTGCCAGGCCTGCACGAATCCGGGAGTCAGGAGGCGCATGAAGCCGGCCAGGCAGACGAGATCGGCGCTGGCGGTACGCAATAATCCGTCCATCGCCTCGTCGAAGGCCTCGCGGCTGGCGAATACCTTGTGGTCGAGGATCCGCGTGGGAACGCCGGCCCGGCGTGCCCGGTCCAAGCCAGCGGCATCAGGCCGATTCGACAGCACCAGGACGATTTCTGCTGGAAAACCGCCTTCGCCGCAGGCATCGAGCAGCGCTTGCAGATTGCTGCCTCGGCCGGAAATAAGGACGGCGACCCTCAGTCTTGCCATGCCCGATCCGTATTGATTACCAGGCTTTGCGCCTCGTCGCCCGAGCGGGCCTTAATCGAGCCGACAGAATAGACGGTTTCGCCACCGGCCGTCAGAATCCGGATAGCATCGGCGACGTCTTCAGCTGCCACGACGGCAACCATGCCAATCCCGCAGTTGAAGGTCCGGCTCATTTCGACGGCGTCGATCTTGGCTTCTTTCTTCAGCCAGGCGAAGACCGGCGGCAGCGGCCATGCCGTGGCGTCGAAGAGGGCTTTGGTTCCATCCGGAAGAACGCGCGGCACATTTTCGACCAGACCGCCGCCGGTGATATGGGCCAATGCCTTGATCTTGCCGGCCTTGATCGCAGCAAGGCAGCTTTTCACATAGATACGCGTCGGTGTCAGCAAGGCTTCGCCGAGGCTCTGTCCTGCGGCGAAAGGTGCTGGATCGGAGTAATCGAGGCCGGATCGCTCGACGACTTTGCGGACCAGCGAATAGCCATTCGAGTGCACGCCCGTGGACGCGATACCAAGGATGACATCGCCCGGGACAACCTTAGAACCATCGATCAGGCTTCCCCGTTCGGCGGCACCGACGGCAAAGCCGGCGAGGTCATAGTCGCCCTTGGCATACATGCCGGGCATTTCCGCCGTTTCACCACCGATCAGAGCGCAACCGGCCTGCCGGCAGCCCTCGGCAATACCCGCGATGATCCGCTGGCCGGCGCTGACGTCGAGTTTGCCGGTGGCGAAGTAGTCGAGGAAGAATAGCGGCTCCGCCCCTTGCACCACGAGGTCGTTGACGCACATGGCGACGAGATCGATGCCGACCGTATCATGCCGATCGGCGTCGATAGCAACCTTCAGTTTTGTGCCGACGCCATCAGTGGTGGCGACCAGGACGGGGTCGGTAAATCCCGCTTGGCGAGGGTCGAACAGAGCGCCAAAACCGCCGAGACCGGCGGAACCGCCCGAGCGGGCCGTTGATTTGGCAAGTGGCTTGATCGCCTCGACCAGAGCTCCGCCCGCGTCAATGTCGACACCGGCGTCCCGGTAGGTAAGGCTTTCGTGGTTCTTCGGGTCGCTAATGGCGTCCTCCCCGGAATGGCTGCGTCGGGCGACCGGGCATCGGCGCAGGGAATGATAGCTTTGCTGACAGTGGGGCGAAGATACTTGATCCAGGACGGTTTTCAATGCTCGATCTGACGATCTTTCGCATGCATCGCAACCAAGATATCGATGGGACCTGGCGGGATCTGCCATGGTGCTCCCCGCGCGTGCCGGGCCGACGGACAAAATAGTCCAGCGGCCATCGAGGCCGCGGCCATGCACCAAGGAGACGCGTGCAGGGCCGAGGAGCTGGTATAGACGCATCGCGCTCCAAGCCCCAAGAGCGACGGAATGCCAACACCTACAACGTGTGGATAGATGGGCTATTGTTCGCATTCCGTGTTAACCTCATAAGACGAAATATATCTATTAATTTTCTATCTTAAGTCACATCAATATGAGGTTGACATGGCAGAGGTTGCGGCCGGGCTGAATGATCTCGACGCTTTGGCGGACCTGATCCGCGAGGATTCGCCAACGTTGGAAAGCCTTGTGTTAGCTCCTGACGGAAAATACCAGACCCGTCAGTTGACGATGTCAGCCGTCCACCAGGAAGTGGTCGATGATCTGGCGGCGGCTTTCCGATGTCGCGATGCCGGTGATTTTCCCGTCCTCTATTGTGGCTGGGGCAAGGCGCGCGTCGGTTCGACGGCATTGAACAATCTCTTCGGATTGGCCGGTCTGCCGTCCTATTACCAACCGATCAAGGCGCTGCTGCGCCACCGCCTGAGCGGCAGCCGGGCGCCGCTTTGGCATCTGCCGGCCGCGGCGGCGGAACCCTGCCTGTTCAGCAAGGAGGTGGCCGGCCCCTATGTGCTGGCCGAGTGCCTCTATATCCCGTTGCGGATGCTGGTAGAGGCCGGCTACCCGGTCGATAAGCTCCATCTCGTTCTGCTCGACCGCCATCCCGTCGACTGTCTGTCGTCCTGGTATGCCAAATGGTCCGATCGGGTCCCACGGGAGAGGTTGCTGCACCACCATGTTCTCGCGTCTCTCAACGTCATTCGGGTCGCCGCTTATGCACGGCGCCAAGGCATCCCGGTCACCCACTACGTCTACGAAGCCAGCCGCGATGCCGTGACGGCGGCAGGCGCGTTGTTTCGACGCCTCGGTCTCGCTCAACGGTTTCATGAGGATGCGGTTACCAACTGGAAGGGATTGGGCGATCTCGATAGCGATGACGCCAAAGTGATCTATCCCGACGAGCCGGCCGCTTACTCCGTGCCCGGATTGCATGGCGCCGACACCGCTTATCGCTTTCACGGTCGCGGGGATGCGACGCTGGATGCTGATGCTTTGGACGTTCTGGAGCGCTGTGGCGTCTTGGAAACCTATTGGGATTCGGTGCGCGCTTGCGTCGCCGATCTGACTTTGGATCAACGAACGGCCGACCGGCTTCTTTCCGCAGATTATCGGCTGTTTCCCACCGCGTTTCGCGGATCCGACATTTGACTGAGGTGCTTCATGATGACACGGATGGCGATTTCGCGGCGGCTGATGCTGTTCTTGCCGTTGTTGATGGTGGCATTGGCGGTGACCGTCTGGTTCGGTCTCTCGGGACTGCGCGACAGCCTGCTGAGTGACCGTCGCGAGGAAATCAGAGATCTCGTGCAGGTTGCCCGTGGTGTCGTCGACGTCTGGCACGACAAGGAAGTTTCGGGACAATTGACGCGCGACCAGGCGCAGAAGGGAGCCCGCGACGAACTGTGGCGCCTGCGTTTCGGCGACAATATCTATTTTTTCATCCAATCCTACGACGGCACGACCATGCTTCAGCTTAACCGCGAGTTGGAGGGCAAGAACCGTATCGATACCGTTGATTCCGATGGCAAGCCGACGGTGAAGATGCAGATCGAGGCGGCCAAACGCGGCGGCGACATCATCTATTATCGTCAAACGCGTACGGGGGGGAGCGGCGGTGAGGGGGCCACACCGAAGATGGCCTATGCCATGGGGTACGAGCCCTGGCAATGGGCCATCTGCACCGGGATTTATATCGACGACGTCGATGCATTGTATCTGCAAAGCGCTTTGCTTTACGGCGCGCTCGCCCTGGTCGTGCTCGTGGTGGCCTTTGCCGTGTCATACCTGATTTCCCGGTCCATCAGCCAACCCTTGACGACCATCACCGACCGGATGAGTCGTCTGGCCGATGGCGACCTGGCGATCGACGTGCCCTATCTCGAAGACCGCCACGAATTGGGACGCTTGGCCCGCGCTCTCGACATCTTTAAGGTCAATCGTCGTAAGGCCGAAGAACTGGCCGCGGCGCAATTGGCCGAGCAAGAGGAAAAACTTCGTCGTCAGGACGCCGTGGAACGGCTTATCGCTGACTTCAACACACGCTCGGCGCGGGTGATATCAGCCGTTGTCACGGCCGCCAGCGAGGTTCAAGAGCATGCGATCGGTCTTTCGGACATGGCCGCCAAGAGCCAGACCAGGGTCGTTGCCGTGAACGACGCTGCCAATGACACCACCGGGAATGTCCAAACTATTGCCGGGGCGGCTGAAGAATTGTCGGCAGCGGTGCGCGAGGTGAATCATCAGGTCTCCCAGTCGACCGATGTTGCCGAACGGGCTGTCGGGCAGGCAGACCAAACCAGCGTCACCATGACGGGGTTGACCGAGGCCGCGCAGAGAATCGGCACGATCGTCACGGTGATTCAGGACATCGCGTCGCAGACCAATCTGCTGGCATTGAACGCCACGATCGAGGCGGCCCGGGCCGGAGATGCCGGCAAGGGATTCGCCGTGGTGGCCAGCGAGGTCAAGACCCTGGCCAACCAGACTACCAAGGCGACCGAGGAAATCCAAACGCAGGTTGCCAGTATTCAGACGGAGACGGCAAAGGCCTGCGCGGCGATTGCCGAAATCAGTCGGACAGTCGACGACATGCGCAACATTTCGGCTGGCATCGCGGCGGCGATGGAAGAACAAGGAGCCACGACCCAGGAGATCGCCCGCAACATCAGCCTTGCCGCCGAACGGACGAGAACCGTGTCCTCGCATATCGCCGGAGTCGCCGAGGCAGCACTGACGACCAGCGGTGCGGCCGGCGCATTGCGGGGCGCGTCCGATGGTTTGCGGCAGGAAGCGGCGTCGCTCGACAGCGAAATGGCGAGCTTCTTCGAAAAGATCCGTCACGCCTGAAATCGGGAGAACACCGAATGGTTGAGAGTCAGCCGTTGGAGATTGCCTCGCCCGAGGCCGGCGCCAATACGCCCTCGTGTCGTTCCGCGCAGGGCGACTGGCGCCATGCCGCCTCGGGGGCGCCAATCACCGCGCATCTCCGGCATCTTGAGGACGAAAGCATTTTTTTGTTGCGCGAAGTGGCAGCCTTGTTCGCCAAACCGGTGTTGCTCTATTCGATCGGCAAGGATTCTTCGGTTTTGCTGCACCTGGCGATGAAGGCATTCCATCCCGGCCGACTTCCATTTCCTCTGCTGCACGTCGACACCGGATGGAAGTTCCGCGAAATGATCGCTTTTCGCGATCAGAGAGTTCGTGAGCTGGGAGTCGACCTCATCGTCCATGTCAATCGCGAGGGAATGAACCTGCAAATCGATCCCAGTCTGAATCCCGCGCTGCATACTGACGTGATGAAGACTGAGGCGTTGAAGCAGGCGATCGGCGTCCATGGATTCGACGCGGCGATTGGCGGGGCGCGTCGTGACGAGGAGATGTCGCGCGCCAAGGAGCGAATCTTTTCCCATCGTAGCGCCCTGCATCGTTGGGATCCTCGGCACCAGCGCCCGGAACTCTGGAACCTTTTCAATACACTGTTAAGCCCGGGGGAAAGCATGCGGGTCTTTCCGCTTTCCAATTGGACCGAGGCCGACGTCTGGCATTACATATATTTGGAAAACATACCGATCGTGCCACTCTATTTGGCCGCCGAACGTCCCGTGGTCGAGCGGGACGGGCAGCTGATCATGGTTGATGATGAGCGGCTGACACTGCGGCCGGGCGAAACGGTGTGCAGACGTTCCGTGCGGTTCCGTACCTTGGGATGCTATCCTCTGACCGGGGCGGTTCTCTCGTCGGCGGCCAGTTTGCCGGAGATCATCGTTGAAACGCTGTCGTCACGCAGTTCCGAGCGTCGGGGCCGCCTGATCGATGGCGAAAAGTCGGCCTCGATGGAAAAAAAGAAGGAAGAGGGATACTTCTGATGGTGCAGCCCGACTCCGCGACGGGAGGACAACTCGACGCCCTTCTGCGTCGGCAGGGAAGCAAGCCGGCCTTGCGGTTCATGACCTGCGGCAGCGTCGATGACGGAAAAAGCACGCTGATCGGCCGTCTTCTTTACGATTCGCAGATGTTGCTCGACGACCAGTTACAGCGACTGCAGTCGGACAGCCGGGCTTATGGGACGACCGGCGACGACTTCGATTTTGCCTTGTTGCTCGACGGATTGCAGGCCGAGCGCGAACAAGGCATTACCATTGACGTCGCCTACCGCTTCTTCGCCACCGAACGGCGGCGTTTCATTGTCGCCGATACACCCGGTCATGAGCAATATACCCGCAATATGGCGACTGGCGCATCGACGGCTGATCTGGCCGTCGTGCTCGTCGACGCCCGCAAGGGGGTTGTCACTCAAACGCGTCGGCACACCAACATTCTCGGACTATTCGGGATCAGGCATGTGTTGCTGGCGGTCAACAAGATGGATCTTGTCGCCTTCGACGCCGAACGGTTTGCCGCCATTGTCACGGAATTTTCCAGTCTGGCCCGGCGTTTGGGAATTGACCATGTGACGTGCGTGCCGGTTTCGGCGGCCGGTGGCGACAATATCTTCAGCGTCAGCCAGCGGATGCCCTGGTACGACGGACCGACGATCATGGACCATCTTGAGACAGTTGAAGTCTCGGGCGATCGGATCGATCGGCCGTTTCGACTGCCGGTGCAATGGGTCAACCGGTCGCATGACGGGTTCCGTGGCTATTGCGGGCGGGTTGCCGGTGGATCCATCGCCGTCGGCGATCCCGTTACCGTTTATCCGTCCGGCCAGAAAAGCCGGGTCGCAGCTCTGCTGACGGCGGCCGGCAAAAGTCCCCGCGTGCAGGCGGGACAGTCGATCACCGTCTTGTTGGCCGACGAGATCGATGTCGGACGGGGCGACGTCCTTGCCTCCGGCGTGCCCCTGGTCGCCACGAGACTCTCGGCACATCTTCTATGGCTCGATGAACAGCCGATGATGCCGGGCTCGTCCTATCTGATGCGATGCGGCACGCGTGACGTCGGAGCGACGATCAGCGCCCTCGATCATCGGATCGATATCGACAGTCTCGAACAGCTTGACGCGACCACCCTCGCTTTGAACGATATCGGTTGCGCACAGCTGTCCCTCGACCAGCCATTGGTTTGTGACGTCTACCGCGACAGCCGGGAGATGGGCGGTTTCATTCTGATCGACCGGTTCAGCCACCGCACGGCCGCAGCTGGCATGATCGATCGCGCTCTTCGTCGCGCTGCCGATTTGCCCTGGCAGCAGATCGAGATCACCAAGTCGGTGCGGGCCCGCCTCAAAGCTCAACGGCCTTGTGTCCTGTGGTTTACCGGCTTGAGCGGCGCCGGCAAGTCGACCATCGCCAATCTGGTCGATAAGCGGTTGTTTGCGGTGGGCCGTCATTGCTATCTGCTGGACGGCGACAATTTGCGTCACGGCCTTAACCACGACCTGGGATTTGGCGACGACGACCGTCGCGAAAACATGCGCCGTACGGCCGAGGTCGCCAAGCTGTTCGTCGACGCCGGTCTGATCGTTCTCGTCGCGTTGATTTCGCCCTTTCGCCGGGACCGTGACATGGTTCGCGCCAGTCTTGGTCCTGACGAATTCGTCGAAATCCATGTGGCCACTCCGCTGACCGAGTGCGAGCGGCGCGACCCCAAAGGGCATTATCGTCGCGCCCATGCCGGCGATCTGGCCGGTTTCACCGGGGTTGATTCGCCCTATGAACCTCCCGAGAAAGCGGATCTTGTCCTCGATACGATGACCTTTTCGGCGGAACAGGCGGCTGATCAGGTCATCGCTTTCCTGCGGGCGGGACGTTATATCTGAAACCGATGTGGGGCGCCGTCATCGCGTGCCCTCTGCTGTAATGGCTTCTCGCCGGTGCCGATCGTGATATGGTACGAAGAGCGATGCAGTCACTCGCAACAGACCTGATTCGAGACGGTTCTTCATGTTTCAAGCCCGCAGGATGACGCGGCCAGGATCCTTTTTCCTTGTCCTTTTCGCCGCTCTTGCCGTTTTTCTTCCCGGCCCGCTTTTCGCCCAGTCGGTCGATCCCTTCACGGTGCGCAACGTCCAGGTCGATATCTCGGCCGACAACGTGAGTGTCGCGCGCGACCGCGCGCTTGCCGACGGTCAGCGTCAGGCTCTCGACCTTTTGCTGCAGCGCTTGACCGCTCCAGCCGATTGGTCGCGCCTGCCAAAGCTTTCGGGAAGTGACATCGACAACGCCGTGCTCGATGTCGGCATCGATCACGAAAAGCGGTCCACGGTCCGCTATCTGGCGACCTTGTCGGTTCGTTTCAAACCCGATGCGATCCGTCGCCTGCTGCGCGGCGCCAATATCGCTTATGCCGAGTGGCGTGGGCGGCCGGTGGCGGTTTTGCCGGTTTTCCAGGCCGATGGCACACCTCAGCTCAGCGAGCCTGCGAATCCCTGGCGAGAGGCTTGGCGTGGTGGGGCTGCTCAGGGAATCGTTCCGATGATTGTGCCGACCGCCGAACAGCTTGACGGCGTGACGACGGCGCAGCAGGCGGCATCGGCCGGACCGGAAGTGTTGGCCGCCGTGGCGCAACGATTCAACACCCAGGACGTGCTGGTGGCGGTGGCGACCCAACAGCGCCTCGATGGCGGCAAAGTGAAAGTTGACGTCGTGCTGACGGGAACCGGTCCGATCGGCGGTGGCCTGGCGGGGACACGCAGCTACGATGGGCAGGCCGGGGAGACTCTTGACATGGTCTTGCGCCGGGCGGTCGAGGATGTTGCCAAGACGGCCAACGACAACTGGAAAGGCGGCAATCTTTTGCAGTTCGACCACCAGGCGTCGCTGGCCGTGATGGTGCCGATCTCCGGCTTCGAGGATTGGCTGGCGGTGCGTGATCGACTGACCCGCTCGACGCCGGTCCGCAGTTATGAGGTGGCGGCGATTTCGCGCAGCGAGGCCGCTCTGGTGCTGCATTACGTCGGGGAACAGCCGCAACTGGAACAGGTGTTCGCGCAGAACGGCCTGGCGCTCAGCTGGGCCTCCGACCACTGGATCTTGCAAACCTCGGCCGGACGGTCGAACGCCGGGGCGAGGTGAAGACGCTGCGTCAATTTCCGGATGCCACGTTGCAGCGGTTGATGATCATGCCGGCGACGGTGCTGCCGACCGTCAAGGGGGCGTGAGCGATGTCGTTGTCGCGTGAAAACAAGCTGCGGTTCTGGCTGATCGGCTTGGCCGTCTTCGTGCTGCTGCTTTACCTGTTGCGCAGCATCCTCTTGCCTTTCGTAGCCGGCATGGCCGTCGCCTATCTGCTCGACCCCCTGGCCCATCGGCTCGAACGGATAGGTCTGTCGCGGACGGTGGCGACGGTCGTCATCACCTTGTTTTTCTTCGTGGCCGTCGTTCTTTTCGCTCTGCTGGTGACTCCGCTGGTCGAAGATCAGGTCGTGGGGTTTGCCCAGCGGGTTCCCGGTTACGTGCATCAGCTTGTCAATCGCGGCGCCCCGCTGTGGCGCACGGCTCAGACCTATCTTTCGGTCAAAGATATCGAACAGTTGCGCACGGCCGGTGGCGAATACGCCGGAACTTTGGCGACGTGGCTGGCCGGTTTCGTCTCGCGTCTGCTGACCGGTTCGCTGGTGGTGGTCAACGTTCTGTCGCTGGTGTTCATCACTCCGGTGGTCACCTTCTATCTGTTGCGTGACTGGGAAGGGATTACCCGCCGGGTCGACTCCTGGCTGCCGCGTGTCCAGGCGGCGACCATCCGCGAGCAGCTGCGGCAGATCGACAGGACGCTTGCCGGCTTCGTCCGCGGGCAGGCGCTGGTCTGCGTTGCTCTCGGAGCTTTCTATGGGATCGGGTTGACGGCGGTCGGCCTCGACCTCGGCCTGGTGGTGGGCTTTTCCGCCGGCCTTGGATCGTTCATCCCTTATCTTGGAACCATCTCCGGCTTCGTCGTCGGCATGGGCCTGGCCATCGCGCAGTCACCGGACTGGACTTTGGCCGGCATGGTCGCCGGCGTCTTTCTGGTCGGCAATCTCTTGGAAAGCTATGTCCTGGCGCCCAAACTGGTCGGTGAAAAGATCGGTTTGCACCCCGTATGGGTGATCTTCGCTTTGCTGGCAGGCGGTGCCTTGTTCGGATTCCTGGGGATTCTGTTGGCCCTGCCGGTTACCGCGGTCATCGGCGTGTTGATCCGCTTTGGTTTGGGCCGATATCTGGAAAGCTCGCTTTATCGCGGCGACTCAGGCGAAGGCGGTGGCTCCTTATGACCGAATCTGCTCAGTTCGTTCTCGATTTTGGTCATCAGCCGGGGTTTTCCGCTGCCGATTTCCTGGTGGCAGATAACAACGCCGACGCCCACGGCTGGATCATGCGGTGGCCCGACTGGCCGTCTTTCGCGCTCGGCCTGTTCGGTCCGGCGGGATGCGGCAAGAGCCATCTCGCCCATATTTTTTGCGAACGTAACGGCGGCATCGTAGTACCGGCGACGGCGCTCAACTCTGAGGACGTTCCCCGGTTTGCAAGCCATCCGGCGGTGGCGCTGGAAGATGCCGACCGCGAGGTCGATGAACCGGCCCTGTTCCATCTGTTCAATCTCTTGCGGGAACAACGCCGCTTTTTGCTGTTGACCGGGCGCGACGCGCCGGCGCGCTGGCCGGTTCGGCTGCCCGACCTGCGGTCGCGCTTATCGTCCATTCCGGTGGCCGCCATCCGTTCGCCGGGAGACGATCTGCTTGAGGCCCTTCTCGTCAAGCTTTTTGCCGACCGGCAATTGCGCGTCGGGCCGGACGTCCTGACATTTCTGCTGCCCCGAATGGAGCGAACCTTCGACGCGGCGCGAGCGCTGGTCGCCGCCATCGATGACGCGGCGCTCGCTCATCGGCGGGACATTACCGTCTCCCTGGTGCGCGGTGTCTTGCAAGCCGCGAGCGACGCCCCCTCTTCCCCCGAGAGTTCCCGCCATGACGAATGATGCGGTTTCCAAAAAATCGGTCGCGCTCAGTTCCGTATGGGCGAGCGCCTTGTTGACGGCCACCAAACTGATCGCCGGACTGCTGACCGGAAGCCTGGGACTGCTCTCGGAAGCGGCGCACTCGCTGCTTGATCTCGGGGCCGCCGGTTTGACCTATTTTGCCGTTCGCATCAGCGACCAGCCGGCCGACGAGCGTCATCCCTATGGTCACGGCAAGATCGAAAGCGTTTCTGCCCTGGCCGAGACCGTCCTGCTGTTTCTGACCGCGCTTTGGATCATTCGCGAAGCTGTCTTGCGCCTGCTGTCCGACAATGTGGCGGTTGAGGCCCGGTGGTATTCCGTGGCGGTGGTCTTGTTATCCATCGCCGTCGACTTCGGTCGCTCGCGGGCTCTGATGAAAGTGGCAAAGGCAACGCGGAGCCAGGCGTTGGAGGCCGATGCGCTGCATTTCAGTTCCGACATTCTGTCGTCGATCGTCGTGCTGGCCGGTCTTGGATGCGTGGCGGCGGGATTTCCCAAGGGTGACGCCATCGCGGCCATCGGCGTCTCGCTGTTCGTTTTGCATGTCGGCTACCAGATGGGCAAGCGGACAATCGACGTGTTGATCGATTCCGCTCCCGAGGGGATTGCCAGCCAAGTGGCGGAGATCGCCTCTCAAGTGGCGGGCGTCGCCTCCATCGACCGCGTGCGGGCCCGGCCGGCCGGAGCGACCACGCATGTCGAAGTGCTGATCCGCGTCGCCCGTACGCTGCCGTTGGCCAATGTCCAGGAAGTCTGCGATGCTGTCACAGTGGCCATCGATGGCCGGATTCCCGGCAGCGACGCCTTCGTCAAGGCCGAACCGCTTGCTCTCGACGATGAATCGATCATCGATACCGTGCATGTCGTTGCTGCCCGGCGCAACGTCTTGCTGCACGATATCGCCGTCGATACGGTCGCCGGACGGCGGCATGTCAGCTTCGACGTCGAAGTCGATGAAACGATGAACATCTTTGATGCCCACGAGGTGGCAAGCGGCGTCGAACAGGCCGTCCGCGACGAACTGGGCGAGGATGTTCTGGTGGAAACCCACATCGATCCCAGGCGGGTTTCGGTGCTCGCCGGGAGAACGGTCGATGCCGTTATGCATCGGCAGTTGGAAACCGTCGTCATCAATTGCGCACAAGGCGTCGACCATGTCCGGGAGGCCCATGGCGTACATATCCGCCAAGGCGAAGACGGTCTTACCGTTTTACTGCATTGCCTTTTCGAGCCGACCACCTCGGTCCGCACAGCGCATCACGCAACGGAAGTCGTGGAGCAGCGCATCCGCGAGTCCATTAAGGATGTCGGCCGGGTCGTCGTTCATGCCGAGCCCCTGGATAGCGTCGATGTGCCGATCAAAGCCGGCTGAGATCGGAGCGGCGTGCGTCGGACGCACCGCGAGACAGAAACAAATTGTCAATGGCACCGGCGACCCTGCCGGTGTTCCGGCTTGAGCCGGAAAGGGTTCGCCTGGCGGCGAAACACCGGCAGAGACGCCGGTGCCACCCCAACACTCGTGTTTCACCAGGGCAGCGCGGCGCGCCACCGGTGCGGAACTCTGAAATCTGAATCCGCCCCCATCTCAATTAAAGTGGAGGGCGATTCGGACTCTAGTCGTCGGCGCCACCGATGTCGGCCGGGCGCAGGAATTGCACCACCTCGCAACTACCAGGAGTAATCTCGGCCCAGCGGTCGACGGTCGACGACAAGACGATCAGGCTGCCGGTTGGAAGTTTGGCCGCCATCCGCGGAAGGGCGGGATTGTCGCTGTCCGGATGAGCCAATTGCAGCGCTAAGCGCTGCAAACCGGGATTGTGCCCCAGCAGCAGGGCCGTCCGGTGGCCATCGTGTAAATCGTTGATCAGCGCATAGAGCGTCTTCCAGGATGCCTCGTAGACCCGGTTATCGAAATTGACCGGAACATTGTCCAAGGCCGAGAGCCAGGGCTGCAGTGTCTGGCGCGTGCGTTTTGCTGTCGAACAGATGATCGTCGATGGTTGGATCTCATGATCCCGGCAATAGTCGGCGACCAGGGTTGCTGTTTCTCGTCCGCGCCGGTTGAGCGGACGGTCAAAATCGTCGATGTCCGGGTCGTCCCAGCTTGATTTGGCATGGCGGAGCAGGTAGAGGAGCTTCACAGTGGAACCCTCCTTGCTGTGCATTGGTGAAATGGACGGCCCTGTCCATGACATCGCTGGTCCAAGCATATATAAAAGAACGGGACGAAGCCATGAGCGCAACGGGAGACCCGAGGTGATAGAGACCGAACACGCTGACCTGCCGGAAGATATATCCGAGGGGGCTCCGATTGCGCCGCCGATCGACTTTCATTCCACCGAACGCTTTATCAATCGGGAACTTTCCTGGCTGTCGTTCAACACCCGTGTGTTGGAAGAGGCTGATAACCCCAACCATCCCTTGCTGGAACGGCTGAGGTTTCTGTCGATTTCGGCGGCCAACCTCGACGAATTCTACATGGTGCGTGTCGCCGGTCTGAAGGGGCAGGTGACCAACGGCGTGACCACCACCAGTCAGGACGGTCTGACGCCGGCTCAACAGCTGGCGGCGATCCATCTGGAAGCCGGTTTGCTGCTCAACAAGCAGCAGGATTGCTGGTTCCGTCTGCGCGAGGAATTGCGGGCCAACGGCATCGCGGTGATCGATATTTCCGAATTGAGCAGGGCCGACCGGAAGTGGCTCGATGTCCATTTCATGGACCATATATTTCCTGTTCTGACACCACTGGCCGTTGACCCCGCCCATCCGTTTCCCTTCATCCCCAATCTCGGTTTCGCCATGGTGCTGCATCTCACCCGTCATGAGGACGGTGAGATCATGCGGGCCCTGTTGCCGCTGCCGCACCAGATCCAGCGATTCGTCCGCCTTCCGGGCGACGACATCCGTTTCCTGCCCATCGAGGAAATGGTGGCCCTGTTTCTCGACCGCCTGTTCCCAGGATATCGGGTCGATGGGGTGGGCGTTTTCCGCGTCATTCGCGATTCGGAAATGGAAATCGACGAAGAGGCCGAGGATCTGGTCCGGGTTTTCGAATCGGCGCTGAAACGCCGCCGCCGCGGGCATTGTATCCGTCTCACGGTCAATGCCAGCATGCCCGAGGACCTGCTGGCCTTGATCCGCCAGGACATGCAGTTGGAACCATCCGACGTCTTCCCCTTGGAAGGTCTGATCGGCACCGTCGACATCAAGCAGCTGATCATCGACGAACGGCCCGATCTGCTGTTCCATCCCTATAACGCCCGTTTCCCGGAACGGATTCGCGATTTCGGCGGTGATTGCTTCGCCGCCATCCGTAAGAAGGACATCCTGGTTCACCATCCTTTCGAGAGCTTCGACGTGGTGGTGCAGTTCCTGCGCCAGGCGGCCCGCGATCCCAATGTGGTGGCTATCAAACAGACGCTTTATCGCACCAGCAAGGACAGCCCGATCGTCAAGGCGCTGGCCGAGGCTGCCGAAATGGGCAAGTCGGTCACCGCGATGATCGAGCTCAAAGCCCGTTTCGACGAGGAAGCCAATATCGGCTGGGCACGCGATCTCGAACGGGCCGGCGCGCAGGTGGTCTACGGCTTCATCGAGCTCAAGACCCATGCCAAGATTTCGCTGGTGGTACGCCGCGAAGGGGGGGAGCTGCGGTCCTACGTGCATTTCGGTACCGGCAACTATCATCCGATTACCGCCAAGATCTACACAGACCTCAGCTTTTTCACCACCGACCCGGCCTATTGCCGGGATGCCAACCGCACCTTCAACTTCATGACCGGTTACGCCAAGCCCGAGAAGATGGAAAAGGTCGCCATCGCTCCGCTGATGCTGCGTCAGCGCCTGCTTGCCTCGATCGAAGCGGAGATCGAGAACGCCAAAGCCGGCCGGCCGGCGGCGATCTGGGTAAAGATGAATTCGCTTGTCGACGGCAAGCTGATCGATGCCCTCTACCGGGCCTCGCAGGCCGGCGTGCAGGTCGAACTGGTGATCCGCGGCATTTGCTGCCTGCGTCCCGGAGTACCAGGCCTGTCCGAGAATATCCGGGTCAAGAGCATCGTCGGCCGTTTTCTTGAGCATGGCCGGATCGTCTGCTTCGGGAACGGCTACCGCCTGCCATCGCGGCACGCCAAGATCTTCATCTCTTCGGCGGACTGGATGACCCGCAATATGGATTGGCGTGTCGAGTCCCTGGTCCCCATCGAAAATCCGACGGTCCAGCGCCAGATTCTCGAGCAGATCATGGCCGCCAATCTCAAGGACAATCAGCAGAGCTGGGTACTCGGGCCGGACGGAACCTACACCCGCATTGGCCCGCAGCCGGAGGAGAAGCCCTTCAGCGCCCACACCTATTTCATGACGAATCCCAGTCTGTCGGGACGGGGCAGCGCCCTCGAACGCGGGCGCCCACTTCCCAAATTGCTGGTGAAGGCTCCGTCCGAGCGATGACTCCGATAAACTTCCATTCGAATCCCGCCACCGTCCCGACGCCCGTGCCGTCTCACAAGCATGTCGCCATCGTCGATATCGGTTCGAATTCGATCCGACTGGTGGTCTATGACGGCAGAACGCGGACGCCGGTTGCCCTGTTCAACGAAAAGGCGGTCTGCGCCCTGGGGCAGGGGTTGGGGAGCACCAGCCGTCTCAATCCAGAGGGCGCCAGCGAAGCGATCGAAGTCCTGCGCCGCTTTGTCCGCCTGGCCCGCGCGATGGCTGTCGATGCCTTGGATATTCTGGCGACGGCCGCAGTGCGCGATGCAATCGATGGACAGGCCTTTGTCGAGACCATCGAACAGCGTTGCGGCGTGCCGGTAACCGTCCTGTCCGGCGAGGAAGAGGCCCATCTGGCGGCCATGGGGGTGCTGTGCGGCATTCCGCAGGCGGACGGCACGGTGGCCGATCTCGGTGGCGGCAGCCTGGAATTGGTGGCGCTCGACCAGGGGCGTTTCGCCGGACCCTACGCCACCATGCCGCTTGGCGTGCTGCGTCTGTCCGAGGGTTCGGGCAATGTGCGGGCGCTGGCCGAAGAAATGATCGAACAACAGTTCCGCAACATCGACTGGTGGCCGTGGACCAAAGGGCGTCCGCTTTACGCGGTTGGTGGCGCATGGCGCGCCCTGGCCAGACTTTGCCTTGCCCAGATCGGTCACCCGTTGCACGTTCTCGACAACTTCAGTCTCGATCGCAACGAATCGTTGCGTCTCATCCAGTTGATCGCCAATCAGAGCCGGAAGTCGCTGGAGAAGGTGCCCGGCTTGTCGAAGAAACGGGTGCCGCATCTGCCGGTCGCCGCCCTGCTTCTCGAAAAGGTGATAGAACATGCGCAGCCGTCGCGTCTGATTTTTTCTGTTTACGGGATGCGCGAAGGGCAATTCTATAAACGCCTGCCGCCCGAAGTGCAGTGGCAGGATCCGCTGATCGCCTCTTGTTCGGATATGGCGCAGACCGCCGGACGCTTCCCGGAACATGGCGAGGAGGTTCTCGAATGGATGTCGGGGCTGTTTCGTCACGAGACGGCGAGCCAGGGCCGGCTGCGTTATGCCGCCTGCCTGCTGGGCGACGTCTTCTGGAACGAACACCCCGATTACCGTGCCGAACAGGCTTTCCTTCGGGTTTTCCGTTTGCCCTTCATGGGGCTCGGACATCAGGATCGGGCCGCATTGGCGTTGGCTATTCACGCGCGTTACGAAGGCGACGCCGACTTGCCGTTGGCGGCCGGGGCGCGCAGCCTTTTGGCGGAAGAGGATCAGCGCCGGGCCCGTGTCATCGGACTGGCCTTGCGTCTTGGCCATTCGATGTCGGGAGGAGTGCCGGGCATCCTGCGTAACACGCGGCTCTTCGGTGACAAGGACACGCTGGTATTGGAGGTGCCCGCCGACGACCCCGCTTTCGCACCGGATCTCGCCGACCGGCGCCATGATCGTTTGGCGCGGGCGGCGGGTTACGAGCGATTCGAGATGCGTAGGATCTGAGGTTATACCAACGGCAATAAGTTGTGACTTCTTGCCGTTGGTCGGCTGCAAGTGCAGCCGCGCCGCCGATGCGGCGGAAGCCCAGGCGGACGGATGTCCGCCGCCCGGCGTTTGAGGGGCCGAAAATGTGGCAGCATTTTCGGCACTTGGTATCAGGCCAGTGGAATCAGCCGCAGACTTTTACCGTTTTCCGCCAGGGCGAGGCCGACGCGGCCATGCTTGATGTGCAGAGCGTCGTCGCCGAAGACGGTGCGCCGCCATCCCTGCAAGGCGGCGACATTAGCGTTGTCATCGGCGGCAATGGCTTCGATGTCGGCGCTGGAGGCGACCAATTTCTGCGCTACGTCATGCTGGTCGCATTTCAGTTTCAGCAGCACCTTGAGAAGATCGACCACCGGGCCGAGGCCACGGGGAAGGTCGTTGCGCTCGGGCGGTTGCGGCCAAGCGGACTCCGGCGTCGCCAGGGCTTTGGCCACGGCGTCCAGGATGGCTGCTCCCTGCCGTCCCTCGGCCAGGCCCTTCGACATGCCTCGTGTCCGGGCCAGCTCTTCGACCGCTGAGGGGGCGTGCGCGGCGATTTCCATCAGCGCCTCGTCGCGGATGACGCGTTGGCGCGGCAGGTCGCGGTCCTGCGCTTCTCTCTCTCGCCAAGCCGCCAGTTCCTTCAGGACCATCAAGAAACGCGGGCTGGAGGATCGCGGCTTCAGGCGATGCCATGCCGCGTCCGGCTCGGTGACGTAGGTCCTGGGGTCGGTCAGGATGGCCATTTCCTCGACCACCCACTCCGACCGGCCATCCCGGTCGAGCCGTTTGCGCAATTTTTCATAGGCAGGCCGCAGATGGGTGACATCGGCCAGCGCATATTGCAGCTGCTTTTCGGACAAAGGACGCTGCGCCCAATCGGTGAAGCGCAGCGATTTGTCGATATGCGCCTTGGCAAGTTGCGATGCCAGCGTCTCGTAGGATACGGCGTCGCCGAAGCCACAAACCATGGCGGCGACCTGCGTGTCGAACAACGGCGTCGGTATGGCGCCGGACAGATGATGGAAGATTTCGACATCCTGCCGGGCGGCGTGAAACACCTTCAGTACGTTGGTGTCGGCCATCAGCGCGAACAGAGGGGTGAGGTCGATGCCGGGAGCCAGGGGATCAATGGCCAGCGCCTCGTCGGGACCGGCCACCTGGACCAGGCACAACTGTGGCCAATATGTCTTTTCCCGCACGAATTCGGTGTCGACAGTGATGTAAGGAGCATCCTGCATGCGCCGGCAAAACGCGGCGAGGGATGTCGTATCGGTGATGAGAGTCATGGAGACCTACTATACACGCTTCCCTTACCGGGGCGCAAGCGTGAGGCCTTCCTGATGTCGATGTTCCTGCAACGGTGATGCACAATTGCATCGATTGTTGCTGTGATCCAGTCAGTCCCGCGACGTGCTTCAGCTCGCGGCAGAGGCGTTCCTGTCGTCGTCGGACCGCCGGGGCGGGGCAATCATCAGCAGAAGCAGGGCAAGAGGGCCGAAAGCGACGCCGAGCGCCGACCACACGAGCGTCGGACTGCCACGGCGTTCAGCAAGCCGATAGCTGAGATAGCCAAACAGCAACGAGACGAGGATGGAAAAAGCAACGGCCATGATCGATCTCCACAACGTGGGGTACGATTATGACACCCGAGCTTTTCGCCTTTTTTATGGCGCCGGTGTCTCGTTCCGACGTCAGGATTTCGAGGCGCCGGCGGGGTGGACCAGCCGGCGCAGTTCTTCCAGCAGACGATGGCATTGATCGTCGGTGCCAACCGTGATGCGCAGGAAGTCCTCGATTCTGGGCTTTTGGAAGTGTCTGACCAGAACGCCGCGGTCGCGAAGTCTTGCTGCGAGATCGGCGCCGGCGTGGCGGGGATGGCGGGCGAACAGGAAATTCGCCTGCGACGGGAGAACCTCGAAACCCAGATTGCCAAGGGCGCCGGCCAGGGCGTCGCGGTTGCCCATGATGCGGGTCCGTGTCTCCTGGAACCAGCCGTCGTCCTCGACTGCCGCGACCGCGCCGGCGATTGCCAGCCGATCGAGCGGGTAGGAGTTGAAACTGTCCTTCACCCGTTCCAGGGCTTCGATCAAAGGGCGCTGGCCAATGGCGAAGCCGACCCGGAGGCCGGCCAGCGATCGCGATTTCGAGAAGGTCTGGATGACCAGCAGATTGTCGTGGCGGGCGACCAGGGGGACGGCGCTGTCGGCGCCGAAATCGACATAGGCCTCGTCGATCACCACCACCTGGTCCGGATGGTCGCCAGCCAGTGCCGCGATGGCGTCGCCGGCCAGCCCGATGCCGGTGGGAGCGTTCGGATTGGGAAGAATGATGGCGCCGCACGGTCGCCGGTAGTCGCCGATCCGCACCCGCATGCCGTCATCGACTGGCACCTCCTCGTAGGCGATGCCGTAAAGGCCGCAATAGACCGGATAGAAGCTGTAGGTGATGTCGGGAAACAGCAGCGGCGCGTCGTGGGCCAGCAAGGCTTGGAAGGTATGGGCCAGGACTTCGTCAGAGCCATTGCCGACGAAGACCTGGTCGGCGGCGACGCCGTAACGGGCCGCGATGGCATCTCGCAGGCGGCTGGCGTGCGGATCGGGATAAAGACGCAGCCGATCCGTCGCTTCGGCGGTGATCGCCGCCAGTACGCGCGGTGAGGGACCAAAGGGATTCTCGTTGGTATTGAGTTTGACGACGTCGTCCCTTTTCGGCTGTTCGCCCGGCACGTAAGGCGACAAACTGTGGACGACGGGACTCCAGAACCGGCTCATGATTGTCTCTCGATGTCGGATTCAAACGGCGGCACTATAGGTCAAAGGGCAAGGCAATGTCTGCCTGCTCGTCGAAAGGCTGCGATAGCTGCCTTGACAAACCCGGCCTCCCGTGGCCCTTTTTCGCCTTTCTGCCGGGTTTTCCGGCAAACAAGATTCGCAGGACGACGCACATGCATTGCTACAGAACGCACAATTGCGGCCAGCTTCGCAGCCAGGATGCCGGGACGACGGTCAGGCTTTCCGGATGGGTGCATCGGAAGCGTGATCACGGCAATCTGCTGTTCGTCGATCTACGTGATCATTACGGTCTGACCCAGTGCGTGGTCGATGTGTCGAGCCCGATCTTCAAGATCCTGGAAGCGGCGCGTCCGGAAAGCGTCGTGACGGTGACCGGCAAGGTGGTCAACCGCAGCGCCGACACCATCAATTCCAAGCTGCCGACCGGCGAAATCGAACTGCAGGTCAGCGAGGCCCTTCAGCAGTCGACCGCCGACGTGCTGCCCATTCAGGTGGCCGGCGACCAGGAATATCCCGAGGATATGCGCCTGCGTTACCGTTACCTCGATCTGCGCCGCGAGAAACTGCATGCCAACATGCTGCTGCGCAGCCAGGTGATCGCCTATCTCCGCCAGCGGATGATCGCGCAGGGCTTCGTCGAATATCAGACGCCGATCCTGACCGCCTCGAGCCCGGAAGGAGCGCGCGACTATCTGGTGGTGAGCCGCGTGCATCCCGGCAAGTTCTACGCCTTGCCGCAGGCGCCGCAGCAGTTCAAACAAATGCTGATGGTTGCCGGCTTCGACAAATATTTCCAGGTGGCGCCCTGTTTCCGCGACGAAGATGGCCGCGCCGACCGTTCTCCGGGCGAATTCTATCAGCTCGACTTCGAGATGAGCTTCGTTACCCAGGACGACGTGTTCGCCGCCATCGAGCCGGTGCTGCAAGGGGTGTTCGAGCAGTTCGGCGGTGGTCGCCGCGTGACGCCGGCACCGTTCCCGCGCATCACCTACGACGACGCCATGCTGAAATATGGCTCGGACAAGCCGGATTTGCGCAATCCACTGCTGATTTCCGACGTCACCGAAGCCTTCCGCGGTTCGAACTTCGGTATCTTCGCCAAGTCGATCGAGACCAAGGGCGCCGTGGTGCGCGCCATCCCGGCGCCGGGCGCCGCCAGTCGTCCGCGCAGCTTCTTCGACAAGCTGAATGAGTGGGCCCGTGAGCAGGGGGCCGGCGGACTGGGCTATGTCATCTTCGCCGCCGAAGGCGCCAAGGGCCCGATCGCCAAGAATTTGGACGACAGCCGATTGCAGGCGATCCGCCAGGCGACCGGCGCCAAGGACGGCGACGCGGTGTTCTTCTGCTGCGACAAGAAGGGCGTCGCCGAGAAATTCGCCGGTGCTGTCCGCACGCGCCTGTGCAGCGAACTCGATCTTCTGGAAAAGGACGTCTTCCGGTTCTGTTGGACGATCGACTTCCCGATGTACGAGCTCGATGAAGAGACCGGCAAGATCATCTTCTCGCACAATCCCTTCTCCATGCCGCAGGGCGAGATGGAGGCGCTGACCGGGATGAACCCGCTCGACATCAAGGCTTATCAGTACGACATCGTCTGCAACGGCGTCGAACTGTCGTCGGGTGCCATCCGCAACCATCGCCCCGACATCATGCTGAAGGCTTTCGAGATCGCCGGCTATCCGGCCGAAGAGGTCGAAAGCCGGTTCGGTGGCATGTTGAGCGCCTTCCGCTTCGGCGCGCCGCCGCATGGCGGTTCGGCTCCGGGCATCGACCGCATCGTCATGCTGCTGGCCGACGAGCCGAATATCCGCGAGGTGATCCTTTTCCCGATGAATCAGCAGGCCCAGGATCTGTTGATGCAGGCGCCGGCCGACATCACGCCCGAACGTCTGCGGGAACTGCACATCAAGCTCGACCTGCCCAAGCCGAAGAAGCCGGCCGGCGAGAGCGCCGCTCCGGATAAAGTGGGCGGCTGATCCCGTCCGTCCGTCGGGGCAGGGCGCCCCGAACCCGAAACGGGAAGGCGGTGGGATGGTGCGACAGGTCGATCTGGCTCAGGTTCTGGCCGACGCGTTTGGCGCCCTCGACGCCGGTCGCACCGATGACGCGAAGCGCTTGACCCGGACGGTCGAGCGCTTGCGTCCGGATCTCCCCGGACTTGCTTATCTTCGCGGCCTTCTCGCCCTGGCCGAGGGCCAGGGGCGGAAGGCCGCGCAGCATCTGGCCAAGGCGCTTGCTCAGACCCCCGACGTCCCGCCCTTGTTGCTGGCGATGGCCCGCGCCCAGGCGATGCAGGGGCGTCACACGGTGGCCGAGACGCTTTACCGGCGCCTCATGCAACTGCTTCCCGATCTGGCCGATGCCTACGATGAACTGGGCGAGATCCTGCTCCGGCAGGAACAGTATGGGCCAGCCGGCGTTCTGCTGCGCCGCGCCAATATCCTGCATCCCGGTCAGGCGCGCGGTCTCAATAATCTGGGGGTGGTTGAGCGGGCCCTGGGACATTGGGAGGCTGCGGCGCTGGCTTTCGCGCAGGCGATCGATGCCGATGGTTCCTCGGCCAAGGCCTACGCCAATTTGGCCGGCGTTCTGCGCCGTCGTAAACGGCCGGAGGAAGCCGTCGACTTGGCCCGCCAGGCGACCGTTCTCGATCCCGACGACGCCACCAATTGGCTCGAATTGGGCCAGGCGGAGCGGGATGGCGGCGATCTGCCGGCGGCGTTGACCGCCTTCACCGCGGCGATCGACCGCGATTTCTCGCTCCTCGAAGCTCTCTGGCTGCAAGGCGAATGCCTGGCGGCCATGGGACGTTCGGCCGAGGCGGCCGACGTCTTAAGGCTGCTTCTGGTCCGCGATCCCGACGATCGTTTCGGGGCGGAACTGGCGCTGGCCCGACTGACCGGCGTCTCGTCGCCAACGGCCGCGTCCGCCGCCTTCGTCCGGACTTTGTTCGACCAGTATGCCGACAGTTTCGACCACGATCTGGTCGACGGTCTCGATTATCACGGGCCGGAGATGCTCGTCGCCGCGATCGTCCGGAGTCTGGGCCGCGGGCCGTTCGATTGTTTCGACGCCGGCTGTGGCACGGGGCTGGCGGGCGTCGCCCTCAAGCCTTTCGTCCGGCGCCTGGATGGCGTCGATCTCAGTCCGCGGATGGCTGCCAAAGCCGCCGAACGTGGAATTTACGATGCGGTCGAGGCCGGCGATATGGTCGGCGCCCTGGCCGGCCGGCCGGTCACCTACGATCTTGTCGTGGCCGCCGATGTCCTGATCTATCTTGGCGATCTTGCCCCGCTGTTCCGTGCGGCGGCCGGTGCCCTGCGAGCCGGCGGCGGATTCGTTTTCACCGCCGAGTCTCATCCGGGTGAGGGCTCGCTCTTGCAGGAATCACGCCGTTTCGCCCACAGCGAATCCTGTCTGCGGCAACTCGCCGCGATGGCTGGATTCCGTCCGCTGCTGATGGAAAACACATCGGTGCGCCACGACCGGGGGCAGCCGGTGCCAGGGCTGCTGGCGGTGCTGAAGAAGGACTGAAGATCCGTAACCGACGTCACGCTCTAAGGTTTTGGCGGAAGGCTGGATTTCTGAACGTCGATGGAAACACAGTTGGTGCGCCCCTGGATCGTGCAGTTTTGGATGCGGACCATTTCTCCCAGGTTTTGTATCAGGGTGTAGCCACTGGCCAGCAGGAGCGCGGCGACCAAAAGAATGATCGCTGCCGTCGGCATTTCGCTGGCGGGCGGTGGTGGTGGCCAGAAGGGGTCGCGGTCGGGCCGGTCGTCGTGATCCCACCGCCAGTTGGATCCGTCCATGCGCGTTTCCTCCTGAAGGCGATAATACCGCTTTGTCGAGGATAACGGCAGCACCAAGACGTCAATCCGATGCCGACAAAAGTCCTAGAGCGGGAGGAGAAAGGGGCAATCGAACGGTCCAGCTTACAATGTGCCGGCGAACGCGCATTTACCGGTCGTTGCCGGCGGGGCATAGTAGAGTGATGTCCGATCCCGCGCCGCGCCGCCGATCCGAATCCTACCATCGCCAGCTCGACCTTATCGCCGAGATGAGCCACGAATTTGCCGGTTCTCATGATCTCGGCGAGACCTTGCAGCATGGCCTGCGAAAGGTCGCCGAGTTCATTGAGGCGGAGGCGGCGAGTTTTTTTCTTGTCGACGAAGAGACGGGCGATCTGGTCTGCCAGGCCTGCGTCGGTCCGGTCGACATCACCGGCCTGCGTCTGGCGCGGGGACAAGGCGTGGTTGGCCGGGTGGTCGAGCAGAATGTGGCGACCATCGTCAAGGACGCGGCGGCCGATCCGCATTTCGGCGCCCTGGTCGATGCCAGGACCGGTTTTACCACCCGGACCATCCTTTGCGCGCCGCTGTCGGTGCAGGGGCAATGCCTGGGCGCCATCGAGCTGATCAACAAGTCCGACGGACGTCTGTTCCATCCGGGCGATCGCCAGCTCCTGCGCGTCCTCGGCGCCTCGGTGGCGTTGGCCGTCGTCAATGCCCGCCTGACCAAGGCGATGGTCGAGCAGGAACGGCTGGCCCGCGAGTTGGAACTGGCGGCCGCCATCCAGCGCGCCATGCTGCCCGCCCATTTGTCGGATGATTTTCCGGTTTTGGGGATCAACCACCCGGCGCGCCAGGTGTCCGGCGACTTTTTCGATATCCTGAAACGGCCCGACGGCCGGATCGTTTTCGCCATTGGCGATGTTTCCGGAAAAGGCATCAATGCCGCGTTGCTGATGACCAAGACCTGCAGTCTGTTTCGTTGTCTGGCCAAGACTTTCACGCGACCGGGCCCTCTGTTGGCGACCATCAATGCGGAACTCTGCGAAACCTCCGGCGGTGCCGGCATGTTCGTCACCATGGCGGCGGGTTTTTTCGATCCGTCCTGCGGCGCCGTTCTGCTTGCCAACGCCGGGCACGAACCGCCGTTGCTCCTGCGCAACGGAAACTTCACCGCTTTTCCCGCCGGAGTGCCGCCGCTTGGTATCGATCCTGATCTGGTGCCGGCCGACATGCCGGAAACCTGGATCGCCCTTGGCGGCGGTCGTCTTTATCTTTTCACCGATGGGCTGACCGAGGCGCCCGGCGACGGCACGATGCTGGGTGGCGATGGGATCCGCCGTCTGCTGGTCGAGGTGGCCGACTTGCCGGCCAGGGAGCGTCTGACATCGGTGATCGATCGGTTGGCACCGCCCGGTCAGTCGCCGCGCGACGATCTGACCTTGATGGTGGTCGAAGATCGGCGGGTTCCGCCGCTGCTGGCCGTCGAGTTCGAGGCGGTTCCCGCCTGTCTTTGCGATTTGCGCCGGCAGGTGGCGATGGCGGTCCTCTCCGGCGGCTGCCAGCCGACCGTCGCCGCCGATGTGGTTCTGGCGGTCGATGAAGCCTGCCAGAATATCATCAGGCACGGCTATAATGGCCCTGGAGTCGTGGAACTGGAAATCCGGCGTGAACCCGGTGGCCGTTTGGAAGTGCAATTGATCGATTTCGCGACGCCGGCCGATTTGACGAAAATCAAGCCGCGATGCCTTGAGGATGTGCGCCCGGGCGGTTTGGGCCTGCATTTCATGCAGTCGGTGATGGACGAGGTGACGTTCCTTCCGGCGCCGGCCGGTGCCGGCAACCTTCTAAAAATGATCAAGGCAATCCCATGAGCGGACAGTTCTCCACCCGGCAGGTCGACGGCAGCGCAGTGGTCGGACTGCGGGGCGAAATCGACCTGCAGAACAGTCCTGAGGTCCGTCGGGAGATCCTGGCATGTCTGGCGGATGGCAAGGATGTCGTCGTCGACCTGGCCGACGTCGATTATATCGACAGTTCGGGAATTGCCTGTCTGGTCGAGGCTTTCCAGACGGCGCGCCACCAGGGAACGCGTTTCTCTTTGGCGGCGGTCAGCCCGGCGGCGCTGCGCGTTCTGAAGCTGGCGCGTCTCGATGAGGTCTTTGTCATTCGCGATCAGGTCGCCGATGCCGTAAGGGGGGCGTGAGCCGATGCGCGCCGCCGTCATCGGCTTGGCGGACAAGGTTGGCCGGGCGACGGTCCGTGGCCTCGATGAAATGGGGTTCGCGGCGACCTTGCTGGGTAAGGCCGTCTATTGGCTGCTTGTCGGCCATCGGCGCCGCCAGCCGGTGCGGCTCCATAGCGTCGTACAACAGGCGATGGACATCGGAATCAGCGCCTTGCCGATTCTATCTGTTTTGGCCTTCACCATCGGCATCATGCTGGCCATTCAGGGCATCTACACCTTGCGGATGTTCGGTGCCGAATCGCGGGTGACCACCGGTATCGCCCTGTCGCTGGTCCGTGAATTCTCGTCGCTGATCACCGGGATTCTGGTTGCCGGCCGTTCGGGTTCGGCACTGGCCGCCCGGCTCGGCACCATGAAGATCAATCAGGAAATCGACGCGCTTTCGGTCATGGGCATCGACCCCGTCCGTTATCTCGTGGCGCCGCCTCTGGTCGCCATGCTGATCATGGTGCCGGCGTTGACCATGTGGTCGCATCTGGTTTCGTTGTTCGGCGCCGGCCTTTACGTCAGCGCGGAGCTGCAAATCAGTCTCGGAGCCTATGCCGGGCAGGTCATCGATGCGCTTCGTTTGTCCGACCTGGCGCACGGCTTGGCGAAAAGCGTCATTTTTTCCGTATTGATCACCATCGTCGGCGTCGTCAATGGCGCGCTGGTCGAGGGCGGTGCCGAGGGGGTCGGGAAAATGACCACCCGTTCGGTCGTCCACGCCCTGTCGGCGATCCTGGTTACCGACATGATCTTCGCTTTCGCGGTTACCCGATGACCGATGACGGCGTCAGCATCGAGGTCGATGGCCTGGTTGCCTATTGGGGCGAGCGCAAGGTGCTGAAAGACATTGATCTGACCGTGCGTCACGGCGAGATCATGGTGATCATGGGCGGGTCGGGATCGGGCAAAAGCACGTTGCTCAACCATCTGCTGGGTCTGCTCCATCCGGCCGAGGGGCATGTCCGTCTGCTCGGCCGCGATCTGGCCCGCCAGACACCGCTTGAGATGCTGGAGCTCCGCCGCCACATGGGAGTCGCCTTCCAGAGCGGCGCTTTGTTCAGTTCGCTGACGGTGGCCGAAAACATCATGCTGCCACTGCGCGAACATACCGACCTGGACGAAAAGACCATGGAGATCATCACCCGGCTCAAGCTGGAGGTGGTCAATCTTGCAGGTTTCGGCCATTTGATGCCGGCCGAGTTGTCGGGCGGGATGACAAAACGCGCCGCTCTGGCACGCGCCATCGTTCTTGATCCCAAAATGTTGTTCTGCGACGAACCGTCGGCCGGGCTCGATCCGGTGGTGTCATCGGCGATCGACGACCTTATTCTGCGTCTCAGGGATGCCATGGGGATGACCATCGTGGTGGTCACCCATGATCTCGACAGTGCCTTCAAGATCGCCGATCGCATCTGCGTGATCGACGATGGCCAGATCATTGCGCTGGGCAGCCGCGCGGAAATCCGCGCCAGCCGCGACCAACGGGTGCAAAACCTGCTGAACCGGAGAGCAGAGGAGGCTACATTGGATACCGATGCCTATCTGCGCCGGCTGCTCGGTGAAAGCTGAAGGAATGCGAGACAGTCGGATCAATTACGTCCTGGTGGGCAGTTTCGTGCTGGCCATGCTTGTCGCCATCGTGGTGTCGATCGCGGTGATCTCCGGTCGTACCGGAAGCACGGACGCTTTTTACACGGTCTATGACAATGTCGGTGGCGTCAAATACGGGACCAAGGTTCTGTACGAAGGCTTTCCCATCGGCCAGGTCGACGACATCCGGCCGCAGCGCGACGGCGGCAAGACCCGATTCAGGCTACGTCTCGCCGTCGCCCAAGGCTGGCAGATCCCCGAAGACAGCGTCGCCCGTATCGCAGCCTCAGGTTTTCTGGCGGCGGTCGCCGTCGATATCAAGGGCGGCAGCAGTCAGGTTCTGCTGAAGCCTGGTGCCGACGTCCGCGGACAGTCGGGTGGCAATTTGTTCAACGCCATGGCTGATATCGCCTCGGAGGTCACCTCGCTCAGCCAGAATGGACTCAGGCCGCTGATCGAGGCGTTGAACCGGACGGTCAGCGCCTTCGGGCCGGTTCTCGAACAGCGGGCGCCGCAACTGTTCGACAACCTTGTTTCGCTGTCGGCCGATCTCGCCAGCAAGACGCCGCGGATCTCATCGAACGTCGAACAGATGACCAACGGCATGAATCGTCTGTTCAGTCCGGAAAACACCCGCAAATTGGAAGACGTCATCGCCAATGCCGACCGGACCTCGGCCAACCTGGCCGAACTGACCGGTTCGCTGCATTCGAGCAAGGCCAAGGTGGACAGTATTCTCACAACCATCGACAAGGTCGCTGCCGACAACGGCGAGACGGTTGGCCAAGGACTTAAGGATCTGCGCTATTCTCTGCAGGCAGTGGCCCGCAATATCGATTCGGTGACCTACAATCTCGAAGGAACGGCTCGCAACATGAACGAATTCAGCCGTGAGATTCGCCAAGATCCCGGATTGCTGCTGGGCGGCAACCGTTCACGCGACGAGACGGGGCCGAAATGAACGGGCTATTCCCGCCGTTGCGCGGGGTCGTCATCGCCGGTCTTTTGTTGTCGCTCGGTGCGTGCGTCGGCGGTGGAGCGCCGCCTGACAATTTCTATCGGGTGACCTTGCCGGCTTCAACGGTGCTGCCGGCGCCGCTATTGCCGGGCGTCGTCGAGGTCGGTCGCTTCACCGCTGAGGGAATGACCGGCGAACGCGCGATGCTTTACAGTTATCGAGATACGCCCGATCAGGTCCAGCGCTACGGTTACCAACTGTGGACAGATCCGCCGCCGGTCCTGCTGCAAAACCAACTGGTCCTTCTGCTGCGGGCGGGCGGCGTGGCGCCGACCGTGGTGACGGCCGATCTGCATGTGCCACCGGACTTTCTTATCGAAGGCCGGCTTCGCCGATTCGAACAAATCGTCGGCCCGCCATCGGCGGTTCGCGTCGACATGGATATCGGTGTCGTCCGTCTGCATGGTGGGGAACTTTTGCATCTGGCCAGCTACCGGGTGGAAAAGCCGGTGACCAGCGACAAGCCTGCCGATGCCGTCGAGGCCTATCAGGCGGCGCTGTCCGAAATTTTCCGGCGTTTTATCGCCGATTTGGCGGAAATACCGCCTGTGACAAGGTCTTCTGTCCGATGAGCCGATCCCCCCGTTTTGTTCGACCGCGCGGCAAACCCGCAGCGGGTCTGCCGAGAACTCTTGAGATCGACATTGTCGAACTGGGAGGGCGGGGAGACGGTATCGGTTCCTTCGATGGGCAGTCGGTCTTCGTGCCCTGCACGGTGCCGGGCGATCGTGTGCTGGTGCGGGTGGATGGACGCAAAAGCGATGGCTTGGCCGCGTCGGTCATCGAGCTGTTGACCCCTGGGGAGGGGCGTATCTCGCCCCGCTGCCGCCATTTCGGCACCTGCGGTGGTTGCGCCCTGCAGCATCTCGAAGACTCCCGCTACGACGTCTGGAAACGCAAGCAACTGGTCGTCGCGTTGAGTCGCGCCGGGTTCTCCGAGGATCTGATCGCTCCGATGATCCGTGTGGCGCCCGGCAGCCGCCGTCGCGCCACCTTCACCTTCCTGCGGCGCCGCGGCGATCTATTGATTGGTTTCCATGCCAGGGCCAGCCATCAGGTGATCGACATCGCCGAGTGTCCGCTGCTGGCAGACCAGCTGCTGACCGTGTTGCAGCCGTTGCGGGACCTGTTGCCGGCGATCATCGAGGATGGGGCCGTCGGCGACGTTGTCGTTACCGCTACCGGGAACGGCCTCGATCTGCTGATCGAAGCCGAATCGCGGCTCGATCTGTTCGATCGTGAGCGGCTGGCGGCCTTTGCCCAGTCTCTCGATCTCGCCCGGCTGTCCTGGCGTCGGCCCGGTGTCGGGCTGGTTGAACCGTTAGCCCATCGGCGGCCGGCCGAAGTACGCTTTGCCGACGTTACCGTCGAGCCGCCACCGGGGGCATTCCTGCAACCCTGCCCGGAGGGCGAACAGGCCTTGACGTCGTTGGTGGTCGCGGCCGTCGGCGCTGCCAGTCCGGTGGCCGACCTGTACTCCGGCTGCGGCAGTTTCACGTTTCCTTTGGCGGTGAAGGCGGTTGTTCATGCGGTGGAAGGCGACGCGTCGTCGCTGCAGGCCTTGAAAACCGCTGCCGAACGAAGTCAGTCGCGGGTGACCGCCGAATGCCGGGATTTGAGCCAGCGTCCTTTGTTGGCCGACGAATTGAAGCGCTTTCAGGCGGTCGTTCTCGACCCGCCGCGGGCCGGGGCCGGCGCCCAGGCCGGGCAACTGGCTGAGGTCGGTCCGCCGCTGGTCGTCGCGGTATCCTGCAATCCGGCGACCTTGGCCCGCGACGCCAGAATCCTGGCCGGCGGCGGCTATCGTCTGAAAATCGTGACTCCCGTCGACCAGTTCCCCTGGTCCGCCCATCTCGAGGCTGTGGCGGTGTTCGAGCGGTAACCAAGGATGCGGCGAACAGGAAACGAACTGTCCGTCCAAGGGATTACCCGTAGTGGGACGGGCGTCTCTGCCCGTCACGCCGCGAGCAGCGGCGTTTCTTTAGAGCGTGATGCGTTAAATCCGCATCACGCTCTCGGTTATTGTTATGTCCCTCGCCGGGCGCGGGCATCCGGCCGCTTGGCCGCGGCCTCAATGGCCGCTGGAGCGAGGCGCGTCAGATTTGACGCACGCCGCTCTAGGTGACTTGCCCTCTTTCCGGCTTCGCCGGAACACCGGCAGGGTCGCCGGTGCCACTTTTCTTCCGGTCCCGGCCGTCGCCCCGACCGTTCAGTTTAGCTCAGCTCGAGCAGCGCCCTGACGAGATTGTCGGCTCCGTCGGCGATCTGGCGGATGGTGGCGTTCAACATGTAGCAGGGGGTGGTCACCACCCGGTTGGCGCGGTCGACCGTCACCTCGCCATGATCGCGAAGCTGGTGGGTGCCGCCCATCTTGGCGATGTCGGCCGCGCAGCCCGGATCGTTGCCGATGGTGACGGTGACGTCGCCAAGAACTTTGGCGAGCAGCATCGGGGCGATGCACAGCGCGCCGATCGGTTTTCCGGCTTTTTTCATGCCGAGGATGGCGGCTGCGACGGTCGGTTGCACGGTGCAGTCAGGCCCGTCGACGGCATAGCTGCACAGATTTTTGGCGGCGCCGAAGCCGCCCGGAAAGATCAGGCCGTCGAAGTCGTTGGCATCGAAGCTGGCCAGATCGCGGATCTGACCGCGGGCGATGCGGGCCGATTCGACGAGGACGTTGCGGGTTTCCGCCGTCGGTTTGCCGGTGACATGGTCGATGACGTCGCGTTGCGCGACGTTCGGGGCGAAACACTGATAGGCGGCGCCTTGGCGATCGATGGCCAGCAGGGTCATAACCGCTTCGTGAATTTCCGAACCGTCATTGACGCCGCAACCGGAGAGAACGACGGCGATCTTTTTCTGTGCGCTCATGATCTTTCTTTCCTATGTCCGGTTTATCCCCGTAGCCTAGAGCATTTTGCCATCAGGTTGAACCACCTGATCGCAAAATGCGACGAGCCCGAGCGGCGTTTGAGCCTTGAAAAAGCGGATATTTTTCAGCATCCAGCCGCAGGTTTTGGGACTTGCTAGTGCATCATCACAAATCCATTACTTTCCAATATGTCGAAATGATGGTAGTGTCTCACTCATGCTTGAAACATTCGAGACCGTCTCCAAAGCCGTCGCCGACCGCAGCCGTGCGCGTATCTTGAAGCTCCTGGAAGGCGGCGAGCTGTGCGTCTGCCAGATTACCACCGTGTTGGATCTGGCGCCCGCCACCGTGTCGAAGCATCTGGCGATGCTGAAAGTCGCCGGGCTGCTGCAACAGCGGCGGGATGGCAAGTGGGTCTACTATCGGCTGGCCGAACGCGATCTCAATCATTGCGCCCGGAAATTTCTTGCTCTCATTGGCGGATGTCTTAACGAGGACCCGGCCGTGGAAGAAGACCGCCGCATACTGGCCATGGTCAATGCGGTGCCGGTCCAGGTCCTTTGCGACCAGGGGCGAGCCGCTCTGGGACCGAATGCCGAGGCGTCGAAAGCGACAACCTGTTGTGGGGGACCCGTATGACCGACACACCCATCAATGTTCTCGTTCTCTGCACCGGGAACAGCGCTCGCAGCGTTTTGGGCGAATGCCTGATCAACCGCCTGGGGGGCGGCAAGTGGAAAGCCTATAGCGCCGGAAGCCATCCGACGGGGCGGGTCAACCCGCTTTCCATCGAAGTGCTGAAAGAGAACGGCTATTCGACTGAAGGATTGCGTTCGAAGTCGTGGGATGAATTCTCCCTGGCCGACGCACCCAGGATGGATCTGGTGATCACCGTCTGCGATAACGCGGCCGGCGAGATCTGCCCGATCTGGCCGGGTCATCCCTCCAAGGTCCATATCGGTTTTCCCGATCCGGCTCAGGCCGAGGGCACCCATGAGGAACGGCTGGCCGAGTTCCGCAAAGTCTACGCCATGATCGAAAGCAAAATCCGCAAGCTGATCGCTCTCGGCCCGGAACACGCAGGAGAAGTTTGATGTCAGGACAGGATGCCGTTGCAGAGGAGGCCGCAGCCAAGGCTCCAATGGGTATTTTCGAACGCTATCTGACCGTTTGGGTGGCTTTGTGCATCATTGCCGGCGTGGTTCTCGGCCATTTCCTTCCCGCGCCATTCCACGCCATCGGACGGATAGAAGTGGCCCAGGTCAATCTGCCGGTGGCGGTGCTGATCTGGCTGATGATCATCCCCATGCTGCTGAAGATCGACTTCGGCGCCCTCTCTCAGGTCAAGGAACATTGGAAGGGCATCGGCGTCACCCTGTTCATCAACTGGGCCGTCAAACCGTTCTCGATGGCACTGCTGGGCTATATCTTTGTCAGCACCTTGTTTCGCCCCTATCTTCCCGCCGATCAGATCGACAGCTATATCGCCGGGCTGATTCTGCTGGCCGCCGCGCCCTGTACCGCCATGGTATTCGTCTGGAGCAACCTCTGCCACGGCGAGCCGCATTTCACCTTGTCGCAGGTGGCGTTGAACGACCTGATCATGGTCTTCGCCTTCGCCCCCATCGTCGGGCTGCTGTTGGGGCTGTCTTCCATCACCGTGCCTTGGAACACCCTGTTCTTGTCGGTGGTGCTCTATATCGTCGTGCCGGTCATCGTTTCGCAGATTTGGCGCAAGGCGTTGCTGGCGAACGGTCCGCAGGCGCTGGCGAACGGTCCGCAGGCGCTGGCGAACACGCTTGCCAAGCTGGGGCCCGTGTCTTTGCTGGCGCTTTTGACCACCCTGGTCCTGCTGTTCGGTTTCCAGGGCGAACAGATCATCACCCAACCGTTGATCATTCTCATGTTGGCGGTGCCGATCACCATCCAGGTCTATTTCAATTCCGGTGTCGCTTATCTGCTCAACAAAAAGTTGGGTGTCGCCCACTGCGTCGCCGGTCCGTCAGCGCTGATCGGCGCCAGCAACTTCTTCGAACTGGCCGTCGCCGCGGCGATCAGCCTGTTCGGATTTCAGTCGGGTGCGGCACTTGCCACTGTCGTCGGCGTGCTGATCGAGGTGCCGGTGATGCTGTCGGTGGTGCGCATCGTCAACAGTTCCAAGAATTGGTACGAAGCCAAGACTGTAACACCGGATGTCGTTACCTGCGTGCGAGAAGAGTCCTGAAGATCGGGACGCTCGAACTGTTCCAGCCGTGGCAAAAAATGAAAGAGAAAAAGCCATGAAGAAACTCGAAGTCTACGACCCCGCCATGTGCTGCTCGACCGGCGTTTGCGGTCCCGAGGTCGATCCCGTTCTGGTGACGTTCGCCGCCGACCTGAAATGGCTGGCTGAGCAAGGCGTGACTGTGCAGCGTCATAACCTTGGCCAGGAACCGCAGGCGTTCGCCGCCAATCCGACTGTGGTCAAGGAGATGGAGGCGGGCATGGACCGGTTGCCGATTATCGTTCTTGACGGTCAGATCATTGCGACCGGCGTCTATCTGTCGCGCGACCAGTTGACGCAGAAACTGGGGCTTGCCGCCGGAGCGGCCCCCCGCGAGAAAGCGTCTTCCTGCTGCTCTCCCAAGTCGGGCTGTTGCTAGTGGTTGGAATCTAACACGTGGTGCTCTGGCGAGTGGGGCGGGCGTCTGAGGCCTTAGAATTAAATCGAAAGTGGCATCCGTGCCGGTGTTCGCCGCAAAGCGGCGGAAATCCTTGCATTCGACTTCGCCCCTACACCGGCGCGGATGCCACTAATTTTTCACAGCCTCTCTCTCCCGCCTCCGGCGCGAAAGCGGCGGAAATGCGGACCTTTCGGCTCCGCCGAAGGACGGGCGGGGACGCCCGCCCCACTCTTGGTTCAAGGACTCATCCGTCAGATTTTCACCACTAGGGGGGCATCATGACGTTGCCAACGGTCGGCACCCGGATTCTGTTTTTCACCGGCAAAGGGGGAGTCGGTAAGACCTCGTTGTCCTGTGCCACCGGGTTGGCTCTGGCCGGCTCCGGCAAAAGGGTGCTGATCGTCAGCACCGATCCTGCCTCCAACCTGGACGAAGTGCTGGGCACGCCGCTGACCGGGGAGCCGACGCCGATTGTCGGCGCACCGGGTCTTTATGCCCTGAACATCGACCCCGAAGTCGCCGCCCGCGATTACCGGGAGCGGGTGGTCGGCCCCTATCGCGGCGTGCTGCCGGCGGCGGCCATCGTCAGCATGGAAGAACAGTTCTCCGGGGCCTGTACGGTGGAAATCGCCGCCTTCGACGCGTTTGCCAAGCTGTTGGGTGATCCCTCGGCGACGGTCGGCTTCGATCACATTATCTTCGACACCGCCCCCACGGGGCATACCCTGCGCCTGCTGACCTTGCCCTCGGCCTGGACCGATTTCATCGCCTCTTCGACCGGTGGCGCTTCCTGCCTTGGCCCGCTGGCCGGGCTGGAAAAGCAGAAAGCGCTCTATGCCGCTACCGTCGCCCGGCTTGCCGATCCGGCGGCAACCACGGTGGTCCTGGTCAGCCGTCCGGAACGTTCCTCCTTACGCGAAGCGGAGCGGACTCGCGGCGAGCTTGCCGAACTGGGCGTCGCTAATCTGCTGCTCGCCCTGAACGGCATGTTCACAGCGACAGCCCCGGGCGATGCCGTCGCCGACGCTCTGACCGCCCGGGGTCGGGATGCCGTTGCCGCCATGCCGGTTGGTCTGACGACCCTGCCTCGCACCGAGACGCCGTTCCTGCCCAAGGGCACGGTCGGTCTTGCGGCATTGCGCGGGATGAGCCAATCGAAAATCATTGCTGTTCCATCCACACTTCCGACGTCGTCGGTGGTCATCCCTCCCGGTCTGGAAACGTTGGTGGCAGACCTTGCGCAAGCCGGACGAGGCGTCATCATGACCATGGGCAAGGGCGGCGTCGGCAAGACCACTGTCGCCGCCTCTATCGCGATGTCCTTGGCGCGGCGGGGCCATCGGGTGACGCTCTCGACCACCGATCCGGCCGCCCATGTCGCCGACGCCGTCGGTGAGGATGTGCCGGGTTTGACGGTGACCCGCATCGACCCGGAACAGGAGATTGCCACCTATCGGACCGAGGTTCTGGCAAAAGCCGGCGATGGCCTCGATGCGGCCGGACGCGCCATGCTGGAAGAGGATCTGCGCTCTCCCTGTACCGAGGAAATTGCGGTCTTCCGCGCTTTTGCCAACACCGTCGACGAGGGCAAGGACCAGTTCGTTGTGCTCGATACCGCCCCCACCGGCCATACGATCCTGTTGTTGGATGCGGCAGAGGCCTATCACCGTGACGTGCTGCGCACCGAACTGGATATGCCGGACGCCGTTCGTAAGCTGCTTCCCCGATTGCGTGACCCCGTCTTCACCAAGACGATCATCGTCACCCTGGCGGAAGCGACCCCGGTTCACGAGGCGGAGCGGCTGCAAGAGGATTTGGCGCGCGCCGGGATTTATCCGTTTGCCTGGGTGATCAATCAAAGCCTGCTGGCCAGCGGCACCCGCGACCCGCAATTGGCCGAGAGGGGGCAGTATGAAGTCCCGTTCATCGAACATGTGGCCTCTATCAGCCGTGCTGTTTTGATCGCCTGGAAGGCCTGAGTCTTTCGGTCTTCATCGCAAGAAATTGGGAGGAATGGGAGATGAAAAGGCTGTACCGGGACATGGCAGGGCTCTTGCGCAATGGCGAAAGCTTTGCCGTGGCGACGATTTTCGACAAGGTCGGGTCGGCGCCGCGTGGGGCCGGGGCCAAAATGGCGATCCGTGGTGACGGGTCGATTCTCGGTTCGATCGGCGGTGGCCGGCTGGAGGCCGATGCCATGCGTTTGGGCCGGGAGTCGTTGCTTTCCCGGCGCACGGTAACGCAGACATTCGATCTGACCGGCAAGGATGCCGCCGGAATGGATATGATCTGTGGCGGTGCCGGCGAGATACTGATCGAGTTCATTGATGCCGATGATGCCAACAACCGCCTCGTTTACCAAGCGGTGACCGACGTCCTGGAACGGGGCGAAAAAGCCTGGCTGATCACCGTGCTGGGCAAAAATGCAGCCGGAGGTGACCTAACAAGGCAGCAGTGTCTGGTAAAGCCGGACAGAACAATGGTCGGCAAGATCGACTGCGACCCTTATATTCTGGAGAAGCTGCTGGCCGGTCCGGCCAAAATCGTCCTTCATGCGGAAATTCTCGATGATCAGCGCTTTCTGGTGGAGGCGCTGCGTCCGACCGGAACGGTCTTCATCTTCGGCGCCGGTCATTTGTCGCAAAGAATTGCGCCACTCAGCCAGAGTGTGGGGTTCCGGACGGTGGTCCTTGACGACCGGGCGGACTATGCCAACCGGCAAAGGTTTCCCGAACCCACCGAGATCATGCAGATCGAGTCGCTTCAACGCCTGCCCGCGCTGGCAATAGACGAAAACAGCTATCTGGTGATCGTCACCAGGGGACATCTTTACGATCGGATCGTCTTGCAGCAGATCTTAAGAAGCGGCGCGGCCTACATCGGCATGATCGGCAGCCGATCCAAACGGGATCTGGTTTTCAAGGAAATGGCCGAGCACGGATATGGCGAAGATGAGTTGGCCCGCGTCACCGCGCCGATCGGTACGAACATCGGCGCGGAAACACCGGAGGAACTGGCCGTGAGCATTGTCGGAGAACTCATCCAGGTGCGGGCAAAACGCGAACGCGTTGACCAAAAGGAACGCGGCAACACCTCTGGTAGATGCTGCCAGATTCTCACTCCCAACGCGTGAGTTTCGGTCGACTAACCTTTCAACTTCGCGAACATCGCGGCCAGCCGATCGTCGATCATCTTGCGAATGGCCGGTTCGTCCTCGGCCATCGGCCGCACCGGAACCAGATCCATCACCTTGTCCTCCGGCAGGCCGCTGGCGAGCAGCGTGTCCACCGCCCCATGCAGCATGGCGGCGACGGTCGTTCTCGCGTCTTCCGGCATCAGCCCGAATGTCTCGGCCAGATGGCGCACCGCGTCGAACTGGAACCAGAAATAGGTTGGCCCCATGGCGCTGATCACGGCGTAGCTCTCGATCAGTTGTTCCTCGACTTCCGGCGTTTGACCCAGTGGCGCCATGACCGCCAACAGATCTTGCCGCGCTTTTGCCGGCAACCCATCGGCGAAAGCGACGGGATTGAAGCCTTTGTTCACGATCGAGGGCGCGTTGGGGTTCATGCGGGCCAGTCGGTCGAAACCGCCCAGTTTGTCCCGCAAGGTTGCCAGCTTGATTTTCGGTGCCAGCGAACAGAACAGCGTGTCCGCTTTCAATGCCGGAACGATGGCCGGCAGTGCTTCCAGCATGGCCGGCGGATGCAGGGCGCCGAACACGAGATCGCAACCGGCCGCCTCGGCCAGCGTGCCGCCGTGCACCGAGGGATAGGCTGTCACGAGCGAACGGACGGCGTCGTCGGACTGGTCATGGAGAACGATCTGGCCGGGGAGAGCACCGGCCCTGGTCCAGCCTTCGAGCATGATCTTGGCGATACGGCCCGCGCCGATGAACCCGATGGATACGAACATGGCTTTCTTCCTTCCTGTCAGGCTTTCAGCCAGGATTCAACGGCGTCGCGTTTGGGGATGCCACCCGCGTGGACCACTTTTCCATCGACCACTACGCCCGGAGTGGACATCACGCCGTAGCCGAGGATCGCCGCCATGTCGGTGACCTTCTCGATGGCGATTTCGACGCCGAGAGAGCGGGCCGTCTCTTCGACCAGTTTGGCGGTGTTGACGCAGTTGGCGCAGCCGGAGCCGAGCACTTTGATCGCTTTCATGATGGTTTCTCCTTACAGGACGGCATTGAAAAGATAGCCGACGCCGACAAAAGCGACGGCCAGAAAGGCGGCGAAGAGGCCGAGCATCGGCAGCTTCAGTACTTTCCGCAAAATCATCAGTTCGGGCAGTGAGATGGCGGTGGTGCTCATCATCAAAGCCAGAACGGTGCCGATCGGCACCCCCTTGCCGATCAGCGCCTCGACGATCGGGATCATGCCGGCGGCATTGGAATAAAGCGGGATGCCAAGGATCACCGCCAGCGGCACGGCGAAGGGATTGTCGGCGCCGGCATGGGCCGCAAAGAACTCCTGCGGTACGAAGCCGTGCAGCCCGGCACCGATGCCGACACCGATCAGCACATAGAGCCACACCCGGCCGACGATCTCGCGCACCTGGGCCAGGCCGAAGGCGATGCGACCGCGCAAGCTGGTGTCGGCCTCGATCGCCGGAGCCTCACCCATGCGAATCTTCCACACGTAGTCCTCGACGAAGCGCTCCAAACCGAAGCGATCGGCCAGCAGACCGCCGACGATGCCGACGATCATTCCCGTGGCGAAATAGAGCAGGGTGATCTTCCAGCCGAGGATGGCCAGCAGCATGACCACCGCCACTTCATTGACCATCGGCGAGGTGATCAGGAAGGTCATCGTCACCCCCATCGGCACGCTGGCCTCCAGAAGGCCGATGAACAGCGGGACCGCCGAACAGGAGCAAAAGGGCGTGACCGCGCCCAGCAATCCGGCCAGCAGATAGGCGGGCCCCCGTCGTTTGCCGGCCAACAGGCCGCGAAGCCGTTCCGGCGTCAACATGGTGCGCAGCAAGCCGATGACGAAAATGATCAGGGCCAGGAGGACGAAGATCTTCGTGACGTCCTCAACGAAGAAATGCAAGGCGTCGCCAAGCTTGTCGTCGGGAGCGAGACCCAGCATTCGGTACACCAGCCAATCGGCCAGTCCGGTGAAAACGCTTAACATTGTCTATTCCTTCGCGCGTCAGGCGACCCTTGTGCGAGGCGGTCGGCCGGGCATTGTCTTCAGGCGATCCTGATCGGCGGCGTGGGTCGCGTCGGCGGCCAGGCCCCGGATGGCGGCGTCGACCATGGCTCGAGCCCAGTCGGGAAGATCGTCGGCCAACGCGTAGAACGTCCACTGGGCGTCGCGACGAACCTTGACCAGTCCGGCGTCACGCAGGGTGGCGAGATGCTTCGACGCCTTGGGCTGGGCGATCTCCAGCGCATAGCAGGTCTCGCAGACGCAAAGTTCTCCCTGGCGGGCCATCAACGCTACACTGCGCAAACGGATCGGATCGGCGAGAGCGGTCAGAATCTGGGTAACATTTTCCATGCGGAGAATATGCGGTAATGTGTATATTCCGTCAATAGCATATTCTGTGAAGGGAATGTTAGGTCGAGAAAGAGGAGGCAGGAGAGTGAACCAATCTTCCAGTCAGTGTCTTAGAGCTCGTTTGTGTCGCGCTCCAACCCTGGTGATGCCCGACGCGTTCGACCCCTTCAGCGCAAAACTGATTCAGCAGGCAGGGTTCGAGGCGGTGCAGTGTTCGGGCAAATCGATGGCCGCTGCGATGGGGTATGCCGACGAGAATTGTCTGTCCTATTCCGAGAACCTGGAACTCACGCGCAAGATCGTCAACGCGATCTCCGTCCCAGTCATGGCCGATGGTGAGGATGGGTTCGGCAATGCCGCCAAGCTCGCCCAAACTGTCCGAGAGTTCATTCATGTCGGCGCCGCCGGACTCAATCTGGAGGATGGTGTTTTAAACGCGTGGGATACTCCGCGCGCGATCATTCCCGTCGAACGGATGGTCGAGAAAATCCGGCTGGCGCGGAAAATAGCGATCGCGGCCGGCAATTCCGATTTTGTCATCAATGCCCGCACCGATGCGCTGGCGAGTGCGTCAGATAAGGAACATGGCCTTTTCGAAGCCATTGAACGATCCAATTGTGCCCTGGCGGCCGGTGCCGACTTGGCTTTTGTGACAGGTGTCGCCTCTCTCGATCAGGCGCGCCAGTTACGAGACAATATCAAGGGACCGGTCAGCATTGCCGCCGGGCTACCCTATAACGCACAGGCATTTACCGTCGCAGATCTGAGCAATCTTGGGCTTGCCCGAGTCAGTCTTCCCTTGCTGCTGATTCTGGGAGCGACCCAAGGAATGATGGGGGCCTTGGACGCTTTGAAGCCAAAAGGCGACATGGCGGCGATGCAAAATGCCGGGCTGCTGGCGAGCTTCCCGGACTTTGCTGAGGCACTGCGTGGTGGTGAGGGCGGCTCACACGCGAATTGACCGCGTTGGTTAGCCGAGAGGGCTTGACAGTAGCTTATATTTCCATAATTCTGGAAATATGAATGAACAAGCAATCATCGCCGCGCTGTCGGCTCTGGCCCAGGAAAGCCGCTTGCGAGTGTTTCGCCTGCTGGTGACCGCCGGCCCCACCGGCATGCCGGCCGGGCAGATCGCCGAGGAATTGGCGATCACTGCCAACACGCTGTCGTTTCACCTGTCGTTACTGAAAAACGCCGGACTTGTGGCCGTGCGCCGCGAGGGCCGGTCCCTGATCTATTCGGCGGAATACGGACATGCCAAGGCGGTCATCGACTATCTGACCGAGAACTGCTGCAGCCGCAAGCCGTGCTGTGACGGAGGCGAATGACCTATGGATGAACCAACGATCGACGAAATTCCCGGCAGCGCCGCCGAACTGGCCACCACCTTGGCCGGCGCCGGCCTTCCCGTTGACGACCTCGACCTCCCCGGTCGCCGGTTTTTCCGTTTTCGCGAGGATGGCCGACTGATCGGCTTCATCGGTTGGGAAGCGAGCGATGACGGCATGGCGCTATTGCGCTCCCTCGTCGTGGTCCCAGCCCTGCGTCACAAAGGTCTGGGAAGGACCATGACCAACTGGGCGCTGACCCGGCTGGCCGAATTAGGGGTCGGTGACGTTTATATGCTGACAGCCACCGCCGAATCCTTCGCCGCCCAGCTCGGTTTCGTTCGTGTCGAGCGGGCTCTGGCGCCCCCCTCCATTCGCCAATCCCACCAATTTGCCGGACTGTGCCCGGCCTCCGCCATCCTTTTGCAGAGGAGCTTGCCGTGAATCCCGAACAAATCAAAGAGATCGTCCGCAATCGCTACGGCGCCATCGCCCAAGGCGCCGCTTCGTCCTGCTGCGCCCCCACCGCGGCTCCGTCATCCTGCTGTGGCAACACCGCCGAGCGAGACATCGACGACCTGGCCCGGCGTATGGGCTATGCCGATGCCGATTTGAACGCCGTCGGCGACGGCGCCAATCTTGGCTTGGGATGCGGGAACCCGCAGGCCATTGCCGCCATGCAACCGGGCGAAGTCGTCGTCGATCTGGGGTCGGGTGCCGGCTTCGACTGCTTTCTCGCCGCTCGGCAAGTCGGTCCGACCGGGCGTGCCATCGGCGTCGACATGACTCATGAGATGCTGAAAAAGGCCCGCGAGAATACCGTCAAGCTCGGCCTCGCCAATGTGGAATTCCGCTTGGGCGAGATTGAGCATCTTCCCGTCGCCGACGCCACGGCGGACGTCATCATCTCCAACTGCGTCATCAACCTTGCGCCCGACAAACCCGCCGTGTTGCGAGACGCCTTCCGGGTGCTGAAATCGGGTGGCCGCATCGCCGTCTCGGACATTGTCATGTTGAAGCCGTTGACGCCCGAGTTGGCGGCCGTGAAAGAATTATATTCAGGCTGCGTCGCCGGTGCCGCCACTGTCGCTGACCTTTCCCGCTGGCTGGCCGAGGCCGGGTTCAGCGACATTCGCATCGATCCGAAGCCGGAGAGCCGGGATCTGATCCGTGACTGGGCACCGGACCTGGGTATCGAAGATTACGTCACCTCGGCGACCATCGAGGCGAAGAAACCGTAACGAACCATCCGTCGTCGGCGTCTAAGGAAATGACATACGGTTTCACAGGAGATTTTCCATGGACGACCAAATGAAGGAATTGATTGCCATCGGTGCATCGGCGGCGGTGAATTGCCATCCCTGTCTTCAACATCATCTGGCCGAGTGCGGTCGGCTTGGCATCGACCGCGCGGACGTGAAGGCGGCCGTTGACGTCGGAATGATGGTCAACCGGGGCGCGGCGGCGAAGACACGCGATGTTGTCCAATCCTTGTTGGGGCCGGATGTCGGTCAAAAAGGGGGAGAACGTGGCTGCTGTGGTACTTAAGGACCTGGCCGCGCACCGAGGAACGGTGCGCGGCGTCCTCATCCGATTCGTGAAAGACGAAACTCTGGCGGACGACTTGGTACAGGAAGCGCTGTTGCGCGCCACCCGGGCGGCCAGCGGCATGCGAGCTGAGGCCTCGCCGGTCACTTGGCTAACCGCCATTGCCCTGAATGTGGCGCGCGATCATTTCCGCGCCGCCAAACGCCAGCCGCCATCGACGTCGCTCGATCTGGCCGAAGATCTGCCGGCGCCTGATCGGCCCGAAACCGGCATTCTGCAAGCGGAGATGTCAGGCTGCATTCTCGGTCATGTGACGAGGTTGCCCGAACGACAGCGCGACGCCGTGCTGCTTCACCATTTTGCCGGCTGCGACCATCGCGAAATCGCCGCAGTTTTGGCCGTTTCCGAAGGAAATGCCCGGATCATCCTGCATCGCGGTCTGGCGACTTTGCGCGCCAGTCTCGGCGCCGAGTGCGTGCTGGACTTTGGCGACGACATCCCCTGTGAGCGCAGATAGAGCCGGGAACGAGCCGCAGAAGCTGCGCCGGGATATGGTGGAGCTTTCACTATTGTCCCGGTGCCGTGGCATCGCCACTATCTCTAGGACAGTAACGTCTATTCCTGCCCGTTTCCCATTTCATGAGGTCAACGATGGCCCGCGGTTCGGCCTATACCCGTCTGGAACAACGCTTTCACCGTCTGTCGCTGATCGATCAGGCTCTTGGCATCCTTGGTTGGGACATGGCGGCGATGATGCCGCCGGGCGGGGCGGCGAGCCGTGGCGAACAGATGGCGACGCTGAAGGCGCTAGCCCATGAGATTTTGACCGCGACCGAGGTCAAGCCATTGCTCGACGCCGCCGAGGACGAGGATCTGGACGATTGGGCCCGGGCCAATCTGCATGAAATGCGGCGCGACTGGGTGCATGCGGCGGCGGTGCCGTCGCGGCTGGTCGAGGACCTGTCACGCGCCTCGTCAGCCTGCGAGACGGTCTGGCGCAAGGCCCGCGCAGCCAGCGATTTTGCCATGGTGGCCGCGCCGCTCGGCGAGCTTCTCGGGCTGACCCGCAAGATTGCCGAGATCAAGGGGCAGACGCTCGGCCTCTCGCCCTATGACGCGTTGCTCGACCAGTATGAGCCGGGTGGGACATCGGCGGCGATCGACGTGGTGTTCGACGACCTCAGCGACTTCCTGCCCGGCTTTCTCGATCAGGTGCTGGCCCGTCAGGGGCCGGCGCCCGAGCGTCCGACCGGACCTTTCCCGATCGATCGTCAGCGGGAACTCGGTCTGCGGATGATGGCGGTGCTGGGATTCGACTTCGACCATGGCCGGCTCGACGTCAGTCAGCATCCTTTCTGCGGCGGCACGCCGGACGATATCCGCATCACCACCCGATATGACGAGAACGACTTCATCAAGAGCCTGCTGAGCGTCCTGCATGAGACCGGTCATGCCCTTTATGAGCGCGGCTTGCCGCCAGCCTGGCGGACCCAGCCGGTCGGACGGGCGCGGGGCATGAGTGTGCACGAGAGTCAAAGTCTGCTGATGGAGATGCAAGCCTGCCGGTCCAGGGAATTCTTTACCTTTGCCGCTCCGCTCATTGCCGACGTCCTTGGAACCGCAGGCCAGGCGGGGTGGGAGCCGGAGACTCTGCAGGCGCTGACCGTGCGGGTGACGCCCGATTTCATCCGCACCGATGCCGACGAGGTGACCTATCCCGCCCATGTGATCCTGCGCTATCGGCTGGAAAAAGCGCTGATCGCCGGCGATCTGGAGGTGGGCGACATCCCGGCCGCCTGGAACGAGGGCATGGTGTCATTGCTGGGCATCCGGCCACCCGATGATCGCCGGGGCTGCCTGCAGGATCTTCACTGGTATGACGGGGCCTTCGGTTACTTCCCGACCTATACCCTGGGCGCCATGACCGCGGCGCAGTTGTTCGACGCCGCCCAGAAAGCCCAGCCGGATTTGCTGCTGTCGATCGGGCGGGGCGACTTCGCGCCATTGGTCGGCTGGTTGCGGACCAATGTGCATGCCAAGGCATCGTCTCTCTCGACCGACGATCTGTTGATCGCCGCCACCGGTCGTCCTCTCGACAGCGAGGTCTTCAAGAACCATTTAAGACGGAGATATCTGGCGTGACGGGTTGTTCCGCCGGCTCCGTGTCGCTAATGTGTGCGCCTTCCTTCAGCAGGTCCTGGTTCAGCAATGAGTTATCATAGTACCCGGGGGCAAGCACCGGCCCTCGCTTTCGACGACGTCCTCCTGGCCGGTCTGGCCCGTGACGGTGGCCTTTATCTGCCCAGCCAGTGGCCGCATTTCTCGAAGGAGGAGCTGGCGTCGTTCGCCGGCCTCTCCTACCCCGAGTTGGCTGTCCGTGTCATGCTGCCGTTTCTTGACGGCACTATTGCCGAGGACGATTTCGCGCGGATGGTGGCGGAAACCTATGCCGGCTTCGGCCATGCCGCGGTGGCGCCGCTCAAGCAACTGGGTCGTAATGATTGGCTGCTTGAGCTGTTCCACGGTCCGACCCTGGCGTTCAAGGATTATGCCCTGCAGTTGTTGGGACGCCTGTTCGACCATGTGCTCGCCAAAAAGGGCAGACGGGTGACCATCGTCGGAGCCACCTCGGGCGATACCGGTTCGGCGGCGATCGAGGCTTGTCGCGATCGCGCCGCCGTCGACATCATCATCTTGCATCCGAAGGGGCGGACCTCCGAGGTGCAGCGGCGCCAGATGACCACGGTGATGTCGTCCAACGTGCGCAACATCGCCCTCGAAGGAACCTTCGATGACTGTCAGGACATGGTGAAAGCCATGTTCAACGACGAGCCGTTCCGCGACCGGCTCAATCTGTCGGCGGTCAATTCGATCAACTGGGCGCGGATCATGGCCCAGATCGTCTATTACTTCGCCGCCGGCACGGCTCTCGGCGCGCCGCATCGGCCGATCTCGTTCGCCGTGCCGACCGGCAATTTCGGCAATGTCTACGCTGCCTTTGCCGCCCGCCGGATGGGACTGCCGGTCAACCAGCTGGTGGTCGGCTCGAACACCAATGATATCCTGACCCGCTTCTTCGATAGCGGGCGGATGAGCAAGGGGGAGGTCGTGCCGACCTTGAGCCCCAGCATGGACATCCAGGTTTCGAGCAATTTCGAACGCTATCTGTTCGATCTGTTCTGCGAGGATGGCGCGCGGCTTCGCGATTTCATGGAACGATTCCGCCGGGACGGCGCGTTCGAGGTCGGCGAAACCATGCAGACCAGCATCGCCAGCCTGTTCCAGGGCTATCGCCTCGATGACGAGGGAACCAAGCGGGTGATTCGCCAGGTCTACGAGGAAACCGGCGAACTGCTCGATCCCCATTCCGCCATAGGGGTGGCCGCTGGCCGGGCCCGCCGCCGTGACCGGGCGACGCCGATGGTGGCGTTGGCGACGGCGCATGCCGCCAAGTTCCCGGACGCCGTGGAAGCTGCGACCGGCGTGCGCCCGGCCTTGCCGGAACGGCTGGCCGATTTGTACGACCGCCCGGAACGTTATGATGTGCTGCCCAACGACCTGGAGGCAGTGAAGGATTATGTGCGCCAGGTCGCCGGAGTGAACGCATGAGCAGTCTCGACAGTATTCGCCTGACGCGGTTGGACAATGGTCTGACCGTGGTGACCGATCGCATGAGCACGGTGGAGACCGCCTCCCTGGGCGTCTGGGTCAACGCCGGGACCCGTCACGAGACGCCGGATATCAACGGCATCTCCCATCTTCTGGAGCATATGGCCTTCAAAGGGACCGAGCGTCGTTCCGCCCAAGGCATCGCTGAGGAGATCGAGGCGGTCGGCGGGCATCTGAATGCCTATACCTCGCGCGAGCACACCGCCTATTACGCCAAGATCCTCAAGGAGGACGTCGGGCTGGCCATCGATATCATCGCCGATATCTTGCAGCACTCGACCATCGACGCCGAGGAACTGGCCCGCGAGCAGGCCGTGGTGGTGCAGGAAATCAGCCAGGCGATCGATACTCCCGACGACATCATTTTCGACCACTTCCAGACCACCGCCTATCCGGGGCAGGCTGTCGGCCTGCCGGTGCTGGGAACCGCCGAACTGGTGCGCGGCATGTCCCGCCAGACCTTGTCCGGTTATATGCGCGACAACTACGGCGCCGAACGGATGATCCTGGCGGCGGCCGGAAATCTCGATCATGACGCCATCGTCGAGTTGGCAGAGCGGCATTTTCGTTCCTTGCCGCCTGATCATGCCGCGGTCGAGGATGTCGCCCGCTACATCGGCGGCGACTACCGCGAGGCACGCGATCTCGAACAGGTGCATCTGGTCCTTGGGTTCGACGGCGTTTCCTACGCCGATCCCGACTTCTATGCAGCGTCCGTTCTGTCGACGTTACTGGGCGGCGGCATGTCGTCGCGCCTGTTCCAGGAGGTCCGGGAAAAGCGGGGACTGGTCTATTCGATCTATTCCTTCGCGTCGTCCTACACCGACGGCGGTTTGTTCGCCGTCTATGCCGGGACCGGCGAGGACGAGGCGGCCGAGGTGATCCCAGTGGTCTGCGACGAGATCATGAAGGTCACCGAGGCGGTCGGTGCCGACGAGGTGCAGAGGGCCCGCGCCCAGCTCAAGTCCTCGATCCTGATGGCCATGGAAAGCACCAGCGCGCGTTGCGAGCAACTGGCCCGTCAGCTTCAGGCCTATGGCCGGCTGGTGCCGGTCGAGGAAATGGTTGCCGAAGTCGAAGCCGTCGATGCCGCGGCGGTGGTCAGGGTGGCCAAGCGGTTGTTGTCGGGAACCCCGACCTTTGCCGCCATCGGGCGGATCGACAAGGTCGAGGATTTCGACTCGGTGAAAGGCCGCCTGGGTTAATCTGCATCCGGACTTTCATCTTCGACCGGATGCGACTGTGACGGCAGGAAACCCATGGCGACGACATAGGTTTCCGCCGATTCCTGCCGGCTGGCCGGTGGTTTGGCGTGGCGGACCTGCGCGAAGCTTTTCTTGAGCAGGTCGAGCAGCGAACGCTCGGTTCCCCCTTTGAACACCTTGGCGACGAAACAACCACCCGGGGCGAGAACCTCTTGCGCGAAATCGAGGGCGATTTCACACAGATGCACGATGCGGGCGTGGTCGGTCGGCGGATGGCCGGTGGTCGGCGCCGCCATGTCGGAGAGGACGACGTCGGCCGGTCCTCCCATGGCATCTTTCAGGATACCCGGCGCAGCATCGTCGAGAAAATCATGGGTAAGAACGATGGCGCCGGCGATCGGCGCCCATTCCAGGATATCCATGCCGACGACTTTACCGCCCCGGCCGTCCAATGCCTTGACCCGCTCAACGGCGACCTGTGTCCAACCGCCGGGAGCCGCCCCCAGATCGACGACGCGTTTGCCGGGGCGCAGGAAGTGGAAGCGGTCGTCGAGTTGCATCAGCTTGAAGGCGGCCCGGGAGCGATAGCCCAGGCGTCTTGCTTCGATGACGAAAGGGTCGTTCAGCTGTCGTTCCAGCCAGCGGGTCGACGAAACGGTCCGGCGGCGGGCGGTCAGAACCCGTTCGTTGAGCATATGACCACCGGTTTTCGGTGGTTTGCCGCCCGATTTCTTCCCATGACTCATGCTTTTCCCACCATTTGATCCGCTCGCATCATCGACAATAGAATTCCCTCCCGGACGCCGCGATCAGCCACCGTCAGGCGGCCGACCGGCCACAGACGGCGGATGGCCTCCAGGATTGCACAGCCGGCCACCACCAGATCGGCGCGAGTGTCGCCGATGCAGGGAAAGGCCGCTCGTTCCGTCGCGGTGGCCGTCGCCAACTGCCGGCTGATCTTTTCGATGGCCGAGAACTCCATCACCAATCCATCGACCACCGCACGATCGTAACGGGGAAGATTGAGGTGGACTCCGGCCAGGGTGGTCACCGTTCCCGAGGTCCCCAGCATATGCACCTGGCCGGCGGCTGTCAGTGCTCCAAGGCCGCTGTCGCGGTCGAACGGCCGTAACCGCTCGACGATCTGCTCGACCGTTCTTGCATAGCCGGCCGGGGTGTCGAGCTTCGCTCCTTCCGCTTCGGCAAGAGTGACGACACCAAGCGGCAGCGAGGCCAGCGTCTCGACGCGGTCGGTTTCGGAGGAGCTGCCAAGCTTCACCTTGACGAGCTCTGTGCTGCCGCCGCCGATATCGAAAACCAGCGCGAAAGGAAATTGACGGTCGAGCAGAGGCGCACATCCCGCCAAGGCGAGTTTGGCCTCGTCCTCGGCCGAGATGGTTTCGAGGTCAAGTCCGATTTCACGGCGGACGCGTTCGAGAAAAAGGGCTCCGTTGGCGGCCTGCCTGCAAGCTTCCGTCGCCACGGCCCGTGCGCGCAGGACATTTCGCCGCTGGAGGCGCAGTGCACATTGCCGCAGTGCGCTTAAGGATCGCTCGATGGCCTCGGTGGACAGGGTTCCCGACGCCGCCAAACCCTCGCCCAGGCGGGTGACCTTCGAGAATGCCTCGACCACGTGAAGGCCGGCGCCGGCCGGCGTCGCCAGCAGCAGCCGGCAATTGTTGGTGCCGAGATCAAGGGCGCCGTACAGCGGCTGGTCGCCGGAAGCGTCCGCGCGGAGCGATCGATTGTCGGCGACGGTATGATCCAAAATTTCTCCTTCCCGTCGCCCGATGATGGACGGTGGCGTGCGGCCGATCGTAACGGACTGCGCCGCACTTCGAAAGCCTCTCGTCATCTTTTGGCAGGGCGCCTTTCATCGTCGGCGGGTCCGGCGCAAGCCGCTCCTGCGGCTGGTTCTCTGGGGCTGGCAATCGCTGGCGGGATATGTTAGAAGGACCGCCTTTCGTCACCGTCGGATCGGTTTTTCCCAAGAGGAAACCTCCCGGTAGATGGCGAAAATGCCGCGTTCCAATGTGCGTGGTTGACAGTTTGGTGAAAACTGATTAGACACGCCAACGCCCACTGATGGGGGCTCGTCTAGCGGCAGGACAGCAGACTCTGACTCTGCTTACCGTGGTTCGAATCCACGGCCCCCAGCCAAAAGAAAAGCCGTAAGCCTTGTAAAGGGCTTACGGCTTTTTCGTCGTTGGGCTGGCCGTCGCCGCGATGGTCTTCTGAAAAAAAAGTCACGTCGCCGCAGCCGGAATGGAAAGCGCCGTCGTGTATTTCGTTTGCTCGAGAACGATGCTCGACTGGGTTTCCATGATGCCGTCGATGGCGATCAGGCGTTCGCGGATGAAATCCCGGAAGGCATCGACATTGGCGACGCGAACCTGGATCAGATAGTCGTAGTTGCCGGCAAGCAAATAGCAGCCGACGACTTCCGGCATCTCTCCGATCGCCGCCTCGAAGGTTTCGAACGACTTCGGCGCCTGGCTGGACAAGCGGACATTGACGAAAACCATGAGTCCGATCCCCAACCGCTTGGCGTTCAACAGCGTGACATAACGATCGATCAGGCCGTCGTCCTCCAACCGCTTGACCCGCCGGGCGCAGGGGGTGGGCGACAGCCCGACCCGTTCGGCCAGGTCGAGCGTCGTGACGCGGGCATTTTCCTGAAGGACCCGGAGGATCTTCAGGTCGAAGTCATCGAGATCGAGCATTGAATATTTTCACCAAAATACGACTGTTGATTAGTGATACTCGGCTCCATAAGGCGATACAATCGACCTGTTAGCACGATCTCTCTTCTGATTTGGGGATATTCTCTGTGTGTCTGGCGTTGATCCGGGCCGTGCCGCCCGTGATCTCGCCTGCCGCAACATCAGACCGCGAGGTTCTTAAGGATGGTCGATTTTCCGCATTCGCAGTTATTGGAGCCGTCCACGGGCGCCGCAGGCAACGCATCGCGCCCGGTCGGCATGAATGGCGCCGAAAGTCTCTTGCGGACATTGGTGGGCAGCGGCGTCGAGGTTTGCTTCGCCAATCCCGGCACCTCGGAAATGCACTTCGTCAGCGCGCTCGACCGTGTCGATGGCATGCGTGCCGTCCTGGTCCTTTTCGAAGGCGTGGCGACCGGTGCCGCCGACGGCTATGCGCGGATGACCGGCAAGCCTGCCGTCACGCTGCTGCATCTCGGGCCCGGATTGGGCAACGGCCTGGCCAACCTGCACAATGCCCGCAAGGCGCAGGTGCCGGTGGTCAACATCATCGGCGACCATGCCACCACCCATCAGCGTTTTGAGGCGCCGCTGACCTCCAACGTCGCGGCATTCGCAGGGACTGTTTCGCATTGGGTGCATTCCTCGCGCGGGTCGGCGACCGTGGCGGCCGATGCGGCGCGGGCGGTTCAGGCGGCCCGGACCGCTCCGGGCCAGATCGCCAGCCTGATCCTGCCGGCCGACACGGCTTGGCGGCCGGCCGAACGCATCGCTTCGCCGCTCCCCATCACCGGGCCGGCGCCGGTCTCCGAGTTGGCCATCGCCCAGTCGGCCGCGGCGCTTCGGTCGGGCGAGGCATGCGCCCTTCTGCTCAGGGGCGACGCCTTGCTTGGACGCGGATTGGCGGCTGCCGGGCGTATCGCGGCGGCGACCGGGGCTCGTCTCATCTGCGATACCTTCGCGCCGCGCATCGAACGCGGCCGGGGTCGGGTCGCCGTCGAGCGGCTACCTTATCGTCCGGGGCCGGCCATTGCCTTCTTGCAAGGGACAAAGAGTCTGATCCTGGTGGGTACGCAGGCTCCCGTGGCGTTTTTCGCCTATCCCGGGCAGCCCAGCGAGCTGACGCCGCCCGGTTGCCAGCCGATGGTTCTCGCCCATCCGCATGAGGACGGCGCGGCGGCGCTGGAGGCTCTGGCCGAGGCGATTGGCGCACCACAACAACGACCGATATCGACATCCAGGCCAGCGGCACCGGATTTTCCGGTCGATGGAACTCTGGACCCCGATGCCGTCATGCGCGTCGTCGCGCACTGTCTGCCGGAGGGGGCGATCATCAGCGACGAAAGCCTGACGGCGGGGTTTGCCTGTTATCCGCGTTTCGACCTGGCGGCGCCGCATGACTATCTGCAGCTTTCGGGCGGCGCGATCGGCGGCGGCCTGCCGCTGGCGACCGGGGCCGCCATCGCCTGTCCCGGCCGCAAAGTGATCTCACTGGAAGGCGACGGCAGCGCCATGTACACGCTGCAGGCCTTGTGGACGCAGGCGCGCGAACGGACCGATACCATCACGGTCATCTTCGCGAACCGATCCTATAAGGTGCTCAACGAGGAACTGAAGGGGGTTGGCGCCGGCGAGGCCGGACCCAAGGTGCTGTCGATGCTCGATCTGCATGATCCGGCTTTGAACTGGGTCAAGCTGGCGGAGGGCATGGGGGTCGAGGCGCGCCGGGTCGACCGGGTGCGGGACCTGACCGATGCCTTGCGTTCGGCAATCAACGGCCATGGTCCACACCTGATCGAGGCGGTGGTTTCCTAAGGTCCTGGACGGAATAGCCTAACGAGCCGCGCCCAGGATGTGAGTCTCCGGGTAGCGCGTGCCCTTGACGGCGGCAGTGGGGACTGCGGCCTCAATGGCGGCCAGATCGTCCGCGTCGAGCGTCAAGTCCAACGCCTTGATATTGTCTTCCAGATGAGCGCGGGTCCGCACGCCTGGAATCGGCACGATATGGCGTCCCTGTCCCAGGACCCAGGCCAGGGCAAGCTGCGCGGCTGTGCAGCCCTTGCTTTTTCCCAACTCGGCCAGTCTGTCGGCCAGCCCGACGTTGGCTGCCAGATTGTCCTGGCTGAAACGTGGCAGGGTGCGCCGGAAATCTCCAGCGCCAAGGTCGTCGGCGTTGCGGACGGCGCCTGACAGCAAGCCTCGGCCGAGGGGACTGAAGGGAACGAAGCCGATCGCCAGTTCGAGACAGGCTGGAAGCACCGCGGTTTCCGGATCGCGCGTCGAGAGTGAGTATTCGGACTGCACGGCGGCGATCGGGTGAACCGCGTGGGCCCGCCGGATGATCTCGGGCGGAACCTCGGAGAGACCGATGGCGCGGATTTTTCCCTCGCGAACCAAGTCGGCCAGCGCTCCCATGGTATCTTCTATGGGGACTGCGGGATCGAGGCGATGCAGGTAGAACAGATCGATGTAGTCGATGCCGAGGCGCTGCAAGGATGCCTCGGCAACCTCCCGGGCATGTTGCGGACTGCCGTCGAAGCCGAGAATCTGGCTGGTGCCGTTTTGCTTCGGCGTGAAGCGGAAGCCGAATTTGGTGGCAATGGTCACCTTGTCACGCCGGCCGCGCAAAGCACGTCCGAGCAACATTTCGTTCTCGAAGGGGCCGTAGACCTCCGCGGTATCGAAAAGAGTGATGCCGAGGTCGATCGCGCGATGAATAAGGTCGATGGAGGCATCCTCCGGTTGGCCGCCGTAAGCATGGCTCATTCCCATGCAGCCAATGCCGATCGCCGAAACTGTGAGGGGGCCGAGTTTGCGCTCTTCCATTTGCTGGTTCCTGATAAGTCGTTGGTTGTTGCCGCGGCATATTGACAGGGGGGTGCTGTCGCGATAACCCGTACAATTCTGTACAGGTTGTTCTGGATTTTTCATCAATGGATCGTGCTCAGCTTCCTTCGCTCGCCTTGTTGGTTACTGTGGCGAAGCGCTTGAGTTTCCGCGCCGCCGCTCGTGAGTTGGGGCTATCGCCGTCGTCGTTGTCGCATGCGGTTGCCGATCTTGAAGACCGGCTGAACCTGCGTTTGTTGCAGCGGACCACCCGCAGCGTGACCCTGACGGAAGTTGGTCGTCGTCTATTGACCCGGGTCGAACCGGCCTTACTGGAAATATCGGATGCTCTTGAGGAGGCTCACTCCCAGGAAAGCCATCCGACCGGGGTGCTGCGGCTGACGCTGCCCAGTCTCGGTGCGGAAATGTTCATGGTGCCGCTGATGCCGGCGTTCCATCGGATCTATCCCGAAGTGACGCTGGATCTGGTGGTCGACGACCATCTTGTCGATATTGTCGCCGAAGGATTCGATGCCGGTATCCGGTTGGGCGAATTTCTCGATCAGGACATGATCGCCCTGCCGTTGGGCGGCCCGTTGCGATCCGTCGTGGTGGCCGCGCCGTCCTATCTCACCAGCCATCCGGCGCCCGTGACCCCGGATGATCTGGCTGGCCATCTCTGTATCGGCCGGCGCTTCGCCAATGGGGCGCCTTACCGTTGGGAATTCGCCAAGGATGGGCGCGCGCTGACGGTTTCGGTGCCGTCCCGCTTGATCCTCAACGACAGCAGACTGGTACTCGACGCGGCGTTGGCCGGTGCCGGCCTGGCCTATTGCGTTGAAACGCGCACCCTGCCGCATTTGGCGTCGGGGGCGCTGGTCCGCGTTCTTGACGACTGGTGTCCAACCTATCCCGGTTTTTTCCTCTATTACCCATCGCGCCGCCATCAGCGTCCGGCGCTGCGGGCTTTTATCGACTTCGTCCGCGACCATTTCGGAAAACAGAGCTTCCCGCAACTTGGGTGCGATGCCGTCCCGGAGCCCGGGGCGGAATAATCGCTCCAGGCCCCCGAAGCCGCTTTGCCTGTCAGATTTCGATCTGGTCGCCCAGTTCGACGACGCGGTTGACCGGCAGGGCAAAGAACTCCATGGCCGACGAAGCGCTACGCGACATCCAGGCAAATAGCGCATGACGGACGGGGTCCATGCCCGGATGGTCGCCGGTGATGATCGTTTCACGGCTGAGGAAATAGGAAAGCCTCATCGGCTCGTAGAAAAACCCCAGCTGATGTTCGCTGGCGTTGGCCAGTGCTCGCGGAACGTTGGTTTCGTCCATGAAACCAAACCGCACCATGACCCGGAAGATGCCGTCGCTGACATGGGCGCTGGTGATTCGTTCGGCGGGGGCGACGTGCGGGATGTCCTCGACGATGATGGTGAGCAGCACGGTGATTTGGTGCAGCACCTGATTATGCTTCAGATTGTGCATCAGGGCTGGCGGAATGAAATCCCGCACGCTGCTGGTCAGGAAGATGGCGGTTCCCTTCGGGCGCGAGATGTTGGGACTGCCGACCACCGAGGTGACGAAATCCTCGATCGGCATGGTTCCGTCCTCGCGTCGGGCAAAGACCAGCGAGCGCCCGCGTTTCCAGGTCATCAGCAGGATGAAGATGATGACGCCCATGGCCAGCGGGAACCAGCCGCCATTGACGATCTTCGTGGTATTGGCCGCGAAGAAGGACAGATCGACGATCAGGAAGAGACCGAGCAATCCATAGGCCATGCGACTCTTCCATCCCCAGATATAGGCCGCCACCATGCCAACCATCACGGTCGTGATGCCCATCGTGCCGGTGACCGCGATGCCATAGGCGCCGGCCAGATTGGTCGAGGTGCGGAATCCCAATACCAGGGCGATGACGAAGACGGCGAGCAGGCTGTTGAGGAAGGGAATGTAGATCTGGCCCTTTTCCTTGGCCGAGGTGTGCAAGATCCGCATGCGGGGCAGATAGCCCAGCTGCATGGCCTGGGCGGTGATCGAAAAGGCCCCCGAGATGACCGCCTGCGAGGCGATGACGGTGGCAAGTCCGGCCAGAATCACCAGTGGCACCAGAGCCCAGGACGGAGCCAGCAGGAAGAACGGGTTTTCCAATGCCTTGGCGTCGGACAGCAAGAGAGCGCCCTGGCCGAAATAGTTGAGGACCAAAGCCGGCAATACCAGGAAGTACCAGGCGATGGCGATCGGCGTGCGGCCAAAATGTCCCATATCGGCGTAAAGCGCCTCGCCACCGGTGACGGCCAGAACCACCGCGCCCAGCGAGAGAAAGCCGGTGAGCCCGTGGTTATAAAGGAACAGCGCGGCATAGTGCGGGCTGATGGCGGCCAGAACCAACGGTGCCTTGGCGATGTTTTTCAGGCCGAGAACGGCCAGGACGATGAACCAGACAATCATCACCGGTCCGAACATCGATCCGACCATCGCCGTTCCCTTGCGCTGGATGGCAAAGAGCACCACCAGGATGGCGATGGTGATTGGCAGGATATAGTCTTCCAGAGCCGGCGCGGCGACCTGCAGGCCTTCGATGGCCGACAACACCGAAACCGCCGGGGTGATGGTCGAGTCACCGTAAAATAATGAGGCGGCGGCAATGCCCAGGGTCGAGACTATCGGCGGAAGCCATGGATGACGTTCTGCCGCCTGATGAAGCATGGCCAGCAAGGCCAGACTGCCGCCTTCGCCACGGTTGTTGGCGCGCATTGTGACAATGACATATTTGACCGAGACGATCAGGTTGATCGACCAGAAGATCAGGGAGAGGATCCCTAGAATGTTGGCCCTGTCAACTTCAAGTGGATATGCCCCCGCAAAGCACTCGTGTAATGTGTAAAGAGGGCTGGTGCCGATGTCGCCATAGACGATACCGAGCGCCCCAATCAGCAGTGCGCCAAAGGAAGACTTTTCACAGCCTTCTGCCTTGGTCATCTGTTCTGTCATCTTTTCATTCATCCAAGTTTCTGTTTTTCACTCTTCGCCGAGGGTGATTTCATGAATCTCACAAAATGAAATGAAATCTATTGTCGGGGGCGTGTCAGCCCAACCATCGACCGGCGATGCCCAAAATCGCCACTAAGTGCCCAAGCGTTTAGACCTTCCCAGCGATTTCCGCAAGCATCAGGAGGAAATCCCCACTTTCCGGCGGGCTTCGAGATCACTTAAGCCGGACGGAAAACTCGGCGAATGTCAGGTATTGATGGGAATACATAGTGATGCGCCAAGAATTCCAGGAACTCTAAAATGTCGCGGAGCGGTCGCGATGATGACACAATTGATCAATGCAGGTGAGCACCTGCCGCGTATGAGGCAACTTGAGGTGACATTGACCAACGGTTTTCTTTTAGAAACCGGATGGTCGTTGACTAGACATTATATAGAATATTCCGGTTATGCGTGCTACATCATTGTTTTTTAATCAGTAAATTGTAAAAATTCTTGACATTTCAGTAAGCGCTGGCAGCTTATTTGCACCGGTTGTTGCTCGATTTGGGGGGCTTGATCCGTGTTTCGCTCGTCCGTGACAAAGCTGATTGTTTCTCTTCAGCTCTTGCTTGGTATCGTTTTGCTGGCGACGTCTTGTTATCTGGCGATTCATGCCGGCTCCAGCTGGTGGTCGGCCGAAGAGGCTACGACCTTGGCTGAGACCGATCGCATCTTGTTTGACGGGACCGTGGCCGTTCGTGGTCTTGTGGCGCCCGCCCAGACCGCTTTACAGAGCGAGGATGATCCTCGGGCGACGGTGCAAAAGCTCCGTGTCGAAACCAACGCCAAATTTGCCGCGGCACGTGCCGCGCTTGCCGTGGCCGATGTCGAGGGACGCGACAAACTGGTCGCCGAACTTGATCAGGCGTGGAAGGCTTTAACGGCGAGCGACCCGGCGTTCGACGGAGAAATGGCCAAGCCACGAGCCCAGCGGGATTTGCATGGAACGGAGCCCTGGCGCGTCGCCGCCTACAACGTGGTCGACACCCTGTCCGCAGTGTCGGCGACGGTCAGCAACAAAGTTCGCATGACCGATCCGGCGATCGCCGAGATGGTGCAATTGAGGCGGGCCGCCTGGCGGGTTCGCGACGTTTACGGAGCGCAATGCGCCATGTTGCGTTCCGAGGTCCCGAAGAACCAGAAAATCGATTCCAAGGTTCTGGCGAAATGGCAGGCCAACCGTGGAAATTACCTGGGGGCATGGGGCGAAATCGATGAGCTGATCGCCCGCCAGGGGATGCTGCCGTCGATTATCGAGATGGTGAAAACCGCCAGGAAGGCCACCACCGATGCACAAGCCCGCATCGATGTGGTGCTGGGAGATCTCGGCGACGAAAGCAAACCGCCAATGTCGGCGAAGGACTGGACAGCGCTGTGCAACGGTCCCTTCCCGTCGATCGTCGCGGTCGCCTATACGTCGCTTGACCAGGCCAATCTGGCAGCGGGCGCCATGAAGAAGAATGCGCTGCGATTGGCCTCCTTCGCCTTCGCGGTCGCCCTGTTGGCCGTCTTCGGGATCGCTTACAGCCTTATCGCCATCAACCGTCGTTTTGCCAGGCCGATGACCTTGCTGATGGCCGCCATCGACCAGTTGGCCGCGCACCGATATGATTCCCCTGTTCCTGAGACCGGTTGTCCCGACGAACTGGGCTCAATGGCCGAGGCCATGGAAAGTCTGCGCAAAAACGCGCTTGAGGCTGGGCGTCTCGAGCATGCCGCGGCCGAACGCCGGGAGGCTGACGCGGTGCGCGGGCGAACCTTGCAAGATCTTTGCGGCAGGTTCGAGACAGTGTCGGGATCCGCTCTCTCGACCATCGAGGGGTCAGCCCAGTCGTTGCATGGAACCGCCGAGGATGTGCGCGCCTTGGCCCGCGAATCCAGCGGACGGGCCGACACGGTCGCCGCGACCGCCCGCGACGCCACGCAGAATGTCGAAATTGCCGCGGCGGCGGCCGAGCAACTATCCTCGTCCATCAACGAGATCGCGGCGCGTGTTGCAGCGAGTGCCGACGGCACCCGCGATGCGGTGGGACAGGCTGAGAAAACCCTGGAGACCGTCGATGCCCTGAATTCTGCGGCGGACCGGATCGGAGACGTGGTGCAGGCGATCAACGCGATCGCGCAGCAGACCAATATGCTGGCGCTCAATGCCACCATCGAAGCGGCGCGGGCCGGTGAGGCGGGCAAAGGATTTGCTGTCGTTGCCGGCGAGGTCAAGGGATTGGCCCAGCAGACCGCCAAGGCGACCGACGACATCAGCCGTCAGGTCAGCGAGATCCAGAACACCACGGGTACCGCAGTCGCGGCAATTCGCGGCATCGCCCAGACGATTGCCGCGATCAGCGAAAGCGTGTCAGCCATTTCTGCCGCAGTCGAGCAGCAAGGGGCGGCCACTCGCGAGATTTCCATCAATGTGCAGAAGGCGGCGCAAGGTACCGAGAACGTGACGGAAAATATCGCCTCTGTTGCACAGCTAAGTCATCGGACAGGCGACGCGGCCGAGGCCGTTTCACAGTCCGTTTCCACGGTTGTCAAGCAGCAGGAAGCCCTCAAGGGCGCTGTGCAGAGCTTTCTTCAGGATGTCAAAGTCGTTTAGGCCGGCGGGGATGCGCGATGACGATACGCCGAGGTTTGGCCAGAGCCGACGATGGTATGTCCGGCAGGTGGATCCTGGCGATCGGCGTGCTGATCAATCTGTTCGTCGTCGCCCAGGTCGTTATGTCCCTTCGGATAACTTATCTTCAGACACGCGGACGCGCCGAGGTTGTGGCGGGAGATCTTCTGAAGTTTCTCGATCAATCTCTGGCCGGCGTGATCGACAAGATCGATCTGTCGCTGTTGGCCGTCAGCCAGGAGGTGGCGTGGCAGCGAGCCGCCGGCGGATTGAACCGGGAGAAACTAGGCACATTCATCGCCCGCCAAAAAGAGCGTTGCCCCGAAATCTCTTCGCTGCGGACGGTCAACGCCGCTGGTGTCGTTGAGCAATCCGTCTCTTCGCCGGCCGGTCTTACGGTATCGATCGCCGATCGCGACTATTTTGCTCATCTGCGTGACGATCCCAATGCCGGCCTCGTGCTTTCCAAACCGTTGCGTGGCAGGATCTCCGACGATGTCGGAATGACCTTTGCCCGCCGGCTCGATCATCCCGACGGGTCGTTCGCCGGCATCGTCTATGCGGGCGTTACAGCCGATCATCTATTAGAGCTGTTGGCGACCATCGATGTCGGGGCGCGTGGTTCGGTCAGCCTGAGGGATGCCGACTTTTCTTTGGTCGCGCGGTTTCCCAGAGTGCCGGGAAACGCCAATGTCCTCGGGCTGGTGGGGAGTTCGCGGGAGTTTCAGAAGGCCGTGCTGGACCATCCGGAAGGTGGTCTTTACCGAGCCCATGCCAGTATCGATGATGTCGACAGAATTTTCGCTTATCGGTTTCTCCCTGAATATCACCTGTTTCTTATCGTCGGTCTCGGCGTCGATGACTTCTTTGCCGAATGGCGTTCCGGCGCCGCGACCATGGTTGGTTTTGCCCTGCTGTTCGTCATCATCAGTCTGTTCGTCGGCTACTTTATCCACCGGACGTGGCGTATCCGTGGAGCGGCGTTGCAGGAGGCGAGAATCGCCAATGCGCGGTTGCAGGCGATTTTGCAGAATTCACCAGTGGGATTGGCCATCATCGGGTTGGATCGAACAGTGCAACTGGCCAACAAGACCATGCTCGACATGTTCGAAGGCGATGGCCAGGGGGAACGCCAACCCGCCGCAGTGGCGCTGCCGGCGCTCGACAAACAGTTGGACACCGTCCGTCGTCGGGCTTATCCGACGGTCCTTTCCGGCGGTACCTTTGAGGACGAGGGTATCTTGCATCGGCAGGACGGTTCGGTTTTCTGGTGCAAACTTAAGGCTCGGCTGCTTGATATCACCCAGCCTGCCTTGGGAATCGCCTGGGTGGCCGAGGACATCGGCAACCGCCGGCGGAACGAGCAACAATTGGCGCTCTATCGTAACCTGATCGAATTCACCTCCGATTGCGTCTATGTGATCAGCCCGCGTCAGGGGTTTCGCATGATCTTCGCCAATGATGCCACCTGCAGCCATTATGGCGTCCCGCGGGAGGAATTGTTGAACTGGCGGATGTCGGAGTGGGACGTCGATTTTGCTGACGAGGAGGCGCTCGACGATTTCTGGCATCAGGTGAAACAGAAGAAGTCGCTGCTGATCCAGACCCGACACCGGGTTCATTCCAAAGCCGTGGTGGCGGTTGAGATGTCAGCCAACTATCTGTTGCACGAGGGCGAGGAGTTCATCGGCGGTTATTTCCACAATATCGTCGGCCGCATGGTCGCCGAACGGGCTTTGATGGAAAAATCGCAGGAATTGGCCCGCTCGAATACCGATCTCGAACAGTTCGCCTATGTCGCGTCGCACGATCTGCGCGAGCCGTTGCGCATGGTGGCCTCCTATCTCGGGCTTCTGGAGCGCCGATTGGGCGACCAGTTGACAGGAGAGGCCCGGGAGTTCGTCGCCTATGCCAAGGACGGAGCGCAGCGAATGGATCGCCTGATCCTCGATCTGCTTGACTATTCGCGGATCGGCCGGACGGCGCGGCCCCATGAGCCCGTCTCCTTGGCCGACGTGATGGCAGAGGTGCGGCTCAATCTGACGGCACGGATCGAGGAGGTCGGCGGCGTTCTGGAAATCGGGGAGGAACTGCCAACGGTGACCGGCGACCGCATCGAACTGGTGCGGCTGTTCCAGAATCTGGTCGCCAACGCCCTCAAATACCATGCTCCCGACCGGCCGCCGGTGATACGGATTTCCGCCCGCCAGGAGCGAAAGGAGTGGATCGTCTCCGTCGCCGATAACGGGATTGGCATTCCACCGCAATATTTCGAACGGATTTTCGGAATTTTCCAAAGACTTCATGGGCGCGACGACTACGACGGCACGGGCATCGGCCTAGCTATCTGCAAAAGAATTGTCGAGCGTCTTGGCGGGCGGATCTGGGTTCAGTCCGAGCCGGGTCAGGGGGCCGAGTTCTTCGTTGCCTTCGGGCCGGTGTCGGTGCCGTCGCTCGTCAGTCCAAGTGCGGCCATCCTTTCGTAAAGCGACGCGCGGGAAATCTCCAGGAGTTTGGCCGCCGCCGATTTGTTGCCGTCCGCCTGGGCCAAGGCGGCGGTAATGGCGGCGCGTTCGGCCTGGCTGACGGCTGTCGCCAGTCGCAGGACCGGCAGCGGCTCGGTGGCGCGGGGGAGCGTGCAGCCGGGGAGAATCGGCGCAAAATCGCCAGCGGTCAGCACCGACACCTCGCTCAAGGTGCAGGCCCTCTCCAAGATGTTGTGCAGCTCACGCACATTGCCTGGCCAATCGTGGGTCTTGAGCATGGCAAGGGCCGATCGGTCCAGTTCCCGCGGCCCCTCGCCGGTCTTGAGACGCAGGCAATCAAGAAAGTTCTCAGCCAGCACGTCGATATCCTCGATCCTCTCGCGGAGCGGCGGCAACAGGATCGGCACGACATTGATGCGATAAAAGAGATCGGCGCGGAACAGATTGGCACGGACCAGCGTGGCGAGGTCGCGACTGGTGGCGGCAATGATCCGGACATCGACGCGCACCACCTTGTTGGAGCCCAGCGGTTCGATCTCCTTCTCCTGCAGCGCCCTCAGCAACTTGGTCTGCATGACCAGCGGCATGTCGCCGATCTCATCGAGAAACAGGGTTCCGCCATTGGCCAGATGAAACTTTCCGTCGCGGCCCCGTGGGTCGGCGCCGGTGTAGGCGCCGGGCGCCACTCCGAAAAACTCGGCTTCCAGCAGGGCTTCCGGAACCGCCGCGACATTGATGCTGACCATCGGTTTGCGGGACCGCGCACTGGCGGCGTGGATGGCGTGCGCCAATAGTTCCTTGCCGGTTCCCGTCTCGCCCATCAGCAGAACCGTGCTGTCCATCTGCGCGGCGCGGCGCGCCAGCGTCTTGACTTGGCGGACGGCCTCGCTGGTTCCCAGAAACTGGGTGAAGGTGTATTTCGCCTGCCGCTCGCCGGCCAGCTCCCGCCGCGTGCGGGTCAATTCCTCTTGCAGCTTGGAAAATTTGAAGAACAGGGGTTTCAGATATTCGGCGCGGTCGAACAGCACGAGGCCGATGCCGCCGGTGACGCTGCCCTCTTCGTCGAGGAGCGGCAGCCGGATGACGACAAAGGAACGGCTTCCGAAGTCCATGATATCAAGGAGAATCGGTTTGCCGGTGGTCACCACCTGACGCATCAGGCTGTTGGGAATGACCTCTTCGACGATTCGGCCGGTGACGTCGTAATCGACCCCCAGCAAGGCTTTGTATTTGTCGTCCATCCAGGCGATGCGCACGTCGCGATCGACTGCCACCAGTCCCTCGCACATCGAGGCCAGATGATCGAACATCGATTGGACGGCCCGTTGGCGGATGTTCTTGGGCGTGATGGGCATGTGGCGAGATCCTCCGTCGGCGACGGTTGCCTGTCGTTGCAGGCATACTGTCCGATTTTCTGGACAGTCACAACCGACGGGATTTGGCGAAATCACAATACTGTACCGAGGATAGTGTCCGGCACGGCGGACAAACGACCGGCGGCTGGATCCTCGTAGATGCAAAAACCTTAGTATTTCCGCCGTTTTTCCCGATCTCAGAAGGTGGCATAAGCGTTGCTGATACGTCTATAAAGGACGGCTGACGATCTGCGTCGGACCGGCCAAAAAACAAGGCTCGACTCCAAAATGGGTTCAGCCAAGGAGGAGGTCCATCCGATGAGTTTCCTGATCTGTATCGGGGCGCTGGTTTTCCTGATGTTTGTCGCCTACCGCGGCTTCAGCGTCATTCTGTTTGCTCCCATTGCCGCGCTTGGCGCCGTTCTGCTTACCGATCCATCGCTGGTACTGCCGGTCTATAGCGGCCTGTTCATGGATAAGATGGTCTTCTTCATCCAGAACTACTTCCCCGTATTCCTTCTGGGCGCTCTGTTCGGCAAGGTCATCGAGATGTCCGGCTTCGCCCGGGCAATCGTCACGGCAGTCATCCGGCTGGTCGGGCGCAAGCGGGCCGTGCTGTCCATCGTGCTGGTCGGCGGACTGTTGACCTATGGCGGCGTTTCGTTGTTCGTCGTGGTCTTCGCCGTCTACCCCTTCGCCGCCGAAATGTTCCGTCAAGGCAATCTTCCCAAGCGTCTGATTCCAGGAACCATCGCTCTCGGCGCCTTCACCCTGACCATGGACAGTCTGCCCGGCACGCCGCAGATCCAGAACGTCATCCCCACCAGCTTCTTTAAAACCGATATCTATGCCGCGCCAATTCTCGGCACCATCGGTGGTCTGTTTATCCTGGTTTGCGGCATCGCCTATCTCGAGTGGCGGCTCCATCAGGCGGAATCGGCGGGCGAAGGTTATGGGACCGGTCACAGCCAGGAGCCCGATCCGGACGTGGTGAACCGCGATCCGACGGTCAATCCGCTGATCGCCATCCTGCCGCTGTTCGTCGTCGGCATCATGAATCTGGTGTTCACCAAGGTTATCTTTCCGCTTTACTACGCCAACCCGACGGCCGAGGTGAACCTGCCCGGTCTGGCCAAGCCGATCGCCGTCATGGTCAAGACGCAGATCGGTATCTGGTCGGTGGAAGCAGCCCTGGTGCTCGGCATTCTGACCGTCGTGCTGTTCGCCTTCGGGACCATTTCCTCGAAATTCGCCGAAGGCAGCAAGGCGGCGGTCGCCGGCTCGCTGTTGGCATCGGTCAATACCGCCACAGAATATGGTTTCGGCGCGGTCATCGCCGCCCTGCCCGGGTTTATGACCATCAAGGACGCGTTGCAGTCCATTCCCAATCCGTTGGTCAACGAGGCGATCACCGTCACCACATTGGCCGGCGTCACCGGATCGGCGTCGGGCGGCATGGGCATCGCTTTGGCTGCCATGTCCAACCAGTTCATCACCGCCGCCAATGCCGCCGGCATTCCGCTCGAGGTGATGCACCGTGTCGCCGCCATGGCCAGCGGCGGCATGGACACGTTGCCCCATAACGGCGCCGTCATCACCCTGCTGGCGGTCACCGGACTGACGCATCGCCAGTCCTACATCGACATCTTCGCCATCACCTGCATCAAGACGCTCGCCGTGTTCCTGGTCATCCTCGTCTACTACCTGACCGGGCTGGTCTGAAAGACAGAAAGGAATAACCCATGATCAAGGGACAGACCGCCATCGTGACCGGTTCCACCAGCGGAATCGGTTTGGGGATCGCCAGGGCATTAGCCGCCGAAGGCGCCGACATCATGCTGAACGGCTTTGGTGACGCCGCCACCATCGAGACCTTGCGGGCCGATCTGGTCCGGGAGTTCGCCGTTCAGGTTCTTTACAACGGAGCCGATCTCTCAAAGGCGGCACAGTGCGAAGATCTGATCGTTGATACCGAACGGCGTTTGGGCAAGGTCGACATCCTGGTCAATAACGCGGGGATCCAGCATGTGGCGCGGGTCGAGAATTTTCCGACCGATCGCTGGGACGCGGTCATCGCCATCAACCTGTCCTCGGCCTTCCATACCATTCGCAAGGTGTTGCCCGGCATGCAAGGCCGGGGCTCCGGCCGCATCATCAATATCGCCTCGACCCATGGCCTAGTGGCCTCGGCGGAAAAGGCCGCCTATGTCGCCGCCAAGCACGGCATCGTCGGCCTGACCAAGGTCGTGGCGCTCGAAAACGCCGAAAGTCCGATCACCTGCAACGCCATCTGTCCCGGCTGGGTGCTGACGCCCCTGGTGCAGACGCAGATCGAGGCCCGCGCCACGCGGGAAGGCATTGCGGTGGCAGTCGCCGAGCGCGAGCTGCTGCTCGAAAAACAGCCCACCGCCCGGTTTACCACGGTCGAACAACTGGGGGCGCTGGTGGTGTTTCTGGCGGGACCGGGCGCGGCCAACATCACCGGCGCGGCACTGCCGGTGGATGGCGGCTGGACGGCGCGCTGATCCGGTCTCGCGACAACACCGTCGGGAAATGACCACGTCGTTTCCCGACGGGTCCAAATGCCACGAGGGGGGCATCCATGAGCAAAGCAATCAATGTTTCCAAGGCCGTCGAGCTGATTCCCGACGGAGCGTCGGTGATGATCGGCGGCTTCATGGGGGTCGGTTCTCCGCACCGGCTGATCGCCGAGCTGGTTCTTCAAAATCGCCGAGATTTGACGGTGATCGCCAATGACACGGCGCGTCCGGGGCTTGGCATCGGTCAGTTGATCGACGCCAAGCTGGTCAAGCGGCTGATCGTCACGCATATCGGGACCAATCCCGAAACCCAGCGCCAGATGATCGCCCGCGAGATCGACGTGGAACTGGTACCGCAGGGAACGCTCGCCGAGCGAATCCGGGCCGGAGGATTTGGTCTGGGGGGCGTGTTGACGCCGACCGGCGTCGGCACGGTGGTGGCCGATGGCAAACGGATCATCGAGATTGATGATCAATCGTTTCTGTTGGAACTGCCGATCAAGGCCGACTTCGCCCTGATCGCCTGCTGGCGGGCCGACTACAGTGGCAACCTCGATTACGCCTTGACCGCCCGCAACTTCAATCCGGTGATGGCGCCGGCCGGTGCGACGGTCATCGCCGAGCCCAGCGAAATCGTGCCGATCGGCGTCATTCCGCCTGACGACGTCGTCACACCGCATGTTCTGGTCGACCATATCATCGAGAAGGGGCGCTCCAATGGACGATAAAGTCGTCATCGCCAAACGTGTCGCCCTGGAGCTTCGGGGCGGCAATCTGGTCAATCTCGGCATTGGTTTGCCGACGACCGTGGCCCGCTATCTGCCGGCCGGCATCACTGTGCACTTTCAGTCGGAGAACGGCATCATCGGCATGCAACCGGTTCCCGAGGCCGGTCTCGAAAACGAGTTCCTGACCGATGCCGGCGGTGGTCCGATCGGTGCCGTTGCCGGCTCTGCAGCGTTCGACAGCTGCATGTCCTTCGGGCTGATCCGTGGCGGTCATCTCGACGTCACCGTGCTGGGTGGACTGCAAGTGGACGAACTGGGACAACTGGCCAACTGGATGGTCCCCGGCAAGATGGTTCCCGGCATGGGAGGCGCCATGGACCTGGTCAGCGGCGCCCGGCGTGTTATCGTCGCCATGACCCATACGGCCAAAGGCGAGCCCAAGGTGCTCAAACGCTGCACTTTGCCGCTGACCTCGGTTCGCCGGATCGATCTGCTGGTCACCGAACTGGCGGTGATCGAGCCGACCGAAGCCGGGCTTTTGTTGCGCGAGGTGGCGCCCGGCGTGACGACGGACCAGGTCATTGCCGCCACCGGGGCCAAACTGATTGTTCCAGACAATGTGGCGGAGATGGCAATCGGGCTGTGATCGGGACGCGCCGGTATCGCCACATGACGGTCGCCGTTTTTTCCGTCGCGGGGGTGGCGCTGCCCTGAGTCTTGGGGCATCCTAGGCCATGACGAAACCCTGACGGGAGTTGTGGCTATGACTCAATTCGTCTTCCCTAGGGATTTTCTCTGGGGCGCCTCGACCTCTTCCTACCAGATTGAAGGTGCGCTGCAGGCCGACGGCCGGGGGGATTGCGTTTGGGATACGTTCGCCGCCGCCGGCAGGATCGCCGATGGCAGTACGGCGAAGACCGCGTGTGACCATTTTCACCGCTGGCCCGAAGACATCGCCTTGCTGAAGGCGGCAGGATTCAATGCCTATCGCTTTTCCATTGCTTGGCCGCGCGTGCTGCCGACCGGAACTGGCGCCGTCAACGCCAAGGGGCTCGATTTTTACGATCGGTTGGTCGACGGCCTGCTGACCGCCGGCATCCGGCCGATGGCCTGCCTCTATCATTGGGATTTGCCCCAGCCGCTTGAGGATCGTGGCGGCTGGCAAGGGCGTGAGATCATCCAGCCTTTTGCCGACTATGCCGCGGTTGTGGCGGCGCGTCTGGCCGATCGCGTCAAGGATTGGATGATGCTGAACGAACCCAATGTGGTCGCCATTTTCGGTTATGGCGTCGGCGATCACGCTCCCGGACTCAAATTGGGCGAGGTCGGCATCCTCAAGGCGTTGCATCATCAAAATCTGGCGCAGGGAGCCGCGTTCCGGGCCATCGCGGCGGCCCACTCCGGCCTTCGCCTCGGCACGGTGATCAATCTTGAGCCCTGTCTGGCCGAATCCGACGACCCACTCGATGTGGCTGCCGCCGCCCGTTGGGATGCCGTGTGGAACCGGGTTGCCCTGGACGGCGTGCTACGTGGCATGATTCCGCCGCTTCTGGCCGAAAAAATGGCCGATTTCGTCCGTCCCGGTGACGAAGAACTTATCGGCTATCCCATCGATTTGCTGGGGATCAACTATTATTCCAAGATGACCATGAAACATGAGACCGGTCATCCGTTCGACGTCTGGTGGGGCGACGCCCATTGCCAGCGCTGGACCGGCATGGGATGGCCGGTGCAGCCCGACGGCCTCTATGATCTTTTGATGGAGCTGAAGCGGGACTACGGCAACCTTCCTGTCTATATCGCCGAGAACGGCGCCGCCTATGACGACGAAGTGGCGGCCGATGGACAGATTCACGACGCCGAGCGTGTGGCCTTCTTCAAGGACCATCTCGCCGCCGTTGGACGCGCGCTGGCCGACGGCTGTAACGTCAAAGGCTATTTGTGCTGGAGTCTGCTCGACAATTTCGAATGGGCTTTTGGTCTGGCCAAGCGGTTCGGCATCGTGCGGGTGGATTACGAGACTTTGCAAAGGACGCCGAAAGACAGCTACCGGTTTCTCAGCACTGTGGCCAAGCAGGGGAGACTTTGAAGGGGCTTGGGCTTGCAGGTCGGCCTCCTGGTGACGATTTCGAAGATATGATCAAGTGACGGTGGAGTGCATTTGACAAAGAAGAAGGCCAAATCGGCAAGCATTGCCGCGCATCCGCAGGAGCCGTTCTTCCGAAGATTCCTCGAACTCGCCCGTGGCTATTGGGGCGGCGAGCGGAAATGGACGGCTCGCCTGCTGACCTTGTCTTTCGTGATCCTGACGGTCGGGCAAGTGGTCGAGCCGGTGATGTTCAATCTGTGGAGCGAACGTCTGTTCGACGCTCTCGAGCAGCACTCGATGGATCGCTTCCTGCTGGTCGCCGCAGCGATCGCCGCCATCATCGTGTTCAATATCGGCGTTCAGCTCTTGCATCTCAGGGTCAAGCGCCGCCTGCAGTTCGGCTGGCGGCGGTGGCTTTCCGAAAACATGCTCGATGAATGGCTGACGCGGGGCCGCCACCACCAGCTCTCCTATGTGCCGGGCGATCATGACAATCCGGACGGGCGAATCGCCGAAGACGTCCGCATTACCACCGAATACGCCATGGATCTTGGCCATTCCCTGCTTTACTGCCTGATTTTGCTGTTCAGCTTCACCAATATCCTTTGGATGCTTTCCGGCAGCCTTGACGTGGCCCTGGCCGGCGTTTCCTTTCAGGTTCCCGGCTATCTGCTTTACGTGGCGATCCTTTATGCCGCGGTGGGAACGACCGTTGCGTTGTTGCTGGGGCGTCCCCTGGTGCGGGCGGTCAATCGCCGTCAGGGGTTGGAGGCCGACTACCGGTTTGGTCTGGTCCGGGTTCGTGAACATGCCCAGGCCATCGCTCTGCTGCACGCCGAAGGGGAGGAACGCCGTCATCTTTTTTCTCTGCTGCGCGGGGTTCGGGCGGGTTGGTACGGCCAGACCCGGGCGCTGTCGATCGTCACCATCTTCAGTGCCGGCTATTCGGTCCTGTGCGCGGCCTTTCCGCTGTTGATCTCATCGCCTCGCTACATCGCCGGCGCGATTTCCCTTGGTATTCTGATGCAGACGGCGCAGGCCTTTCAGCAGACGGTCGCTGCCCTCTCCTGGCCGATCGACAATTTGGGGCGGGCCGCCGAATGGAAAGCGTCGGTCGAGCGCGTGCTGGGCCTCAAGGATTCGCTCTCGCGGCTCAATCGTGACGTCGAACAGGGAAGTCAGCGGATCCTGGTCGAGCATTCTCATCGGGCGCAGACGCTGTCCTTTCAGGATCTGGCGATCGATGATGTCGCCGGTCATCCGCTGATCAAGCGTTTCAGCGCCGAGATCTTTCCTGGCGAGCGAGTGCTGATCGTCGGCGATCCTGTGGCGGCGGTCACCCTGTTCCGGACCGTCGCCCGGGTTTGGCCGTGGGGCAGCGGACGGATCGCGCTGCCGGCCCACACCCGCGTCTTCTTCATGCCGCAACGTCCCTATTTGCCGCAAGGTCCGCTTCGCCGGGCGCTCTGTTACCCGACCAATGCCGAGACGCTGTCGGACGCCGTGGCGATTGCCGCCCTGGAGCGGGTTGGCCTCGGCTATCTGACGGAACGGCTTTACGAAAGCTCCGCCTGGGAGGACACGATGGCGCTGGCCCAGCAGCAGCGCATCGGGTTCGCCCGCCTGCTGATCCGGCGGCCCGATTGGATCTTTCTCGAAGACGCGACGGACGCCCTCGACGGTGCCGGTGAGGCGGAAATGCGCCGCCTGTTGGAAGAGGAATTCCCCCGTGCCACCGTGTTGACCATCGGCAGTCACGAACGGCTGGAGGCCTACCACGCGCGCAAGTTCGTCCTTGAGCGCACTGGCGATCTCGTCACTTTGCGCGAAGTCAGCACCAAGTTCTCCGGCTCGGAAGGGATCAGCGTTTCGGCCGGTTAGGGGGTGCTTTTTGGCTCTTGATCAGGGCGGCGTACCAGCGGGCCGAGGCCTTGGGGATGCGTTCCTGCGTGGCATAGTCGACGAAGACGATGCCGAAGCGGTCGCCATAGCCGGCGCCCCATTCGAAATTGTCGAGCAGCGACCAGACGAAGTAGCCCCGCACCTTCGCTCCGTCGCGTAAGGCTCGGTGCATGGCCTCGATCGATCCGGCCAGATAGGCGACGCGTCCCTGGTCATCGAGTTCGGCCCGTTCATTGGGGGCTGGCTGTGTCTGGCTGCCATAGCCGTTTTCCGTCACATAGATCGGCAGCCGGTAGCGGCTGGTGAGCTCCTTCAGGGTTTGTTCGAAGGCCGACGGGTCGATCGGCCAGCCGACGCCGGTCCGTGGCAGGTTTTCGGGCAGGGCGCCGAAGACGAAGCCCCAGAGCATGCCGGGGTCGGCCTTGGCGTACATCGGCGCATAGTGGTTGAGGCCGAACCAGTCCATCGGCTGGCAGATCCGTGCCATGTCGCCGGCCCGCACATAGGGCTCGATACTGGCGCCGATCTGCGGCGGATAGGTCCCGAGAATCTGGGCGTCGGGGAAACACAGATTCCAATGTTCGTTGAAGAGCGCCGTGGCGGCGATATCCTCCGGGGCGTCGGATGACGGGCGGCAGGGCTGGACGCTGTGGATGGCGCCGATCGCCGCACCCGGAACATGGGCGCGCAGGACGGCGGTGGCATCGCCATGCGCCAGATTGACGTGATGGATGGTCTTGAGATGGGCCGCCTTGTCGGAAATGCTGGGTGGCGCCCAGCCGAAGGCATAGCCGAACAGGGTGAACACCGAAAATTCGTTGAAGGTGGCCCAGTGTTTGACGCGATCACCGAAGCGCCGGGCGGCAATCGTCGCGTAGTCGGCAAACCAGCCGGCGCTGTCGCGGTTCGTCCAACCGCCGAGATCGTCGAGTGCCTGTGGCAGATCCCAGTGAAACAGGGTGGCCCAGGGTTCGATGCCGGCCTCCAGCAGGGTGTCGATCAGCCGGTCGTAGAAATCGAGGCCGGCCTGATTGGCGACCCCGCGACCGCGCGGCAACACCCGCGGCCAGGCCAGCGAGAAGCGATAGGCGCCAATCCCAAGATCCTTCATCAGCCGGACGTCGTCGCCATAGCGGTGATAATGGTCGCAGGCGATATCGCCGGTATGGCCGTGATTGACCCGGCCGGTCATCCGGCAGAACGTGTCCCAGACGCTGGGACCGCGGCCGTCTTCGTTGGTCGCTCCCTCGATCTGATAGGCCGAGGTCGAGGCGCCCCATAGAAAATCGGTTGGAAAAGCGAGGGCGGCGGTACCGGGCGGGGCGTCATCGGGGGAGGTCTCTGGCATGGTCCTAAGACTCCAACGGGTACGATATCCGGAAAGGCTCGGAAGTGGTTCTAATGCATTGGCAAATTATGCTCTTTCCGCGATAATTTGCCAGAACGCGCCTGGATAATTCTTGGCCGCCCGGCACCAGGGAATCGATCGGGTCGGCGTCTCCGGAAAAGGGATCTCCCATGGCCACGCTGCCCGGAAAAGAAGCTGCTGCACAGGTTTTCCCTGCCGATTTCGTCTGGGGCGTATCGACCTCGGCCTATCAGATCGAGGGAGCGGTGGCCGAAGGTGGTCGCGGCCCCAGCATCTGGGACCGACGCTGCCGGACGAAGGGCGGCGTCGGCGACGGCAGCAACGGCGACGTCGCTTGCGACCATTACCATCGTTTCGGTGAAGACATCGCCTTGATGCGGGACATCGGCGTCGACGCCTATCGCTTCTCGGTCGCCTGGCCGCGGGTTTTGCCGCGCGGCCGCGGCGCGGTCAATCAAGTCGGCCTCGATTTTTACGATCGTTTGATCGATGGCGTATTGGAAGCCGGCATTACGCCATGGCTGACGCTTTATCACTGGGATCTGCCGCAGGCGCTGGACGATCTCGGCGGCTGGACCAACCGCGACTGTGCCGGCTGGTACGCCGACTATGCAGCCCTGGTGGCAAGGCGGTTCGGAGATCGGGTCAAACGCTTCGCCACCTTCAACGAGTTTTCGGTATTCACCCTGTTCGGCTATGCCATCGATTGGGCGGCGCCCGGGGTGACCGACCGGATGGCGCATCTCAAGGCTATCCATCACGTCAATCTGGCGCATGGTTTTGGGGTAGACGTGTTGCGTTCGCTGGTGCCGGGGGCGTCGATCGGCGCCATTCACAACCGGCAAATCGTCTTGCCGGAAGGCGGCCGGGAAGAAAACATGGCGGCCGCCGCCCTGCTCGACGAACATTGGAACCGGGCGTTTCCCGACCCGCAGTTGCTGGGGTATTACCCGCCGCAAATCGCCGAGGCGATCGAGCCGTTCGTGGTGGCGGGCGATATGGCGCGGATATGCCGGCCGGTCGACTGGTTCGGCCTCAATCACTACGGACCGATTTTCGCCAAGGCCGACGCCACGCAAGTCTGGGGATTCGGCTGGGGCGAAACACCGGCCGGTACGCCCGACTACGGCGTGGGCTGGCCGATCTTCCCGGATGCCTTTCGCGACGAGCTGATCGGCCTGACGAAACGCTATGGCGTGCCGATCTATGTCACGGAAAACGGTTGCGGCGGTGATCGCGACAAGCCCGATGCGGACGGACGGGTCATCGACACGCACCGCATCAAATATCTCGAAGTCTATCATCGGGCGCTGCGAGAGGCGCTGGCCGGCGGGGCCGACGTGCGAGGGTATTTCGTCTGGTCGCTGCTCGACAATTTCGAGTGGGGAGCCGGCTATGGCCAGCGCTTCGGGTTGATTCACGTCGACTTCGAGACATTGAAGCGGACGCCGAAAGCGTCCGCCGCCTGGTATCGCGACCTGATCGTCAATCTGCGTCCCCTCGAAAAGTAGCACCGTCGACCCTGCCGGGGGTCCGGCTGAGCCGGAAGAGGGTAAGACAGATGAACATCGCTGCTCGCGGCGTGACGGAGAGAGATGCCCGTCCCACTTGTCACTGAGGGGAGATGAGCTCCGGAGAGGGACACCCCCAAAAAAAGCCATTTGGTGCTATTGTCTGTCTGATAGTGCCATGAGCGGCACTTCGCGGCCGCTGGTCATGCCTTCACTTGCGAATTGGAATAACGGGAGAACATCATGCCTGCGAGCGACTGGAAGACCATTTCCACCGACGACTACGCCGCCGATGGCGTCACGACGGTTGAACGGGCCGAGTTTGGCCGATCGACCGTCGATATTTTCCCCTGCCCGGCGAAAAAGGGAAAATGGAAATATGTGATCGACGGCAAGGTCTGGGGATGGTCCGACGACCGCGACGCCGCCATGCGCGACGGCGAGATCAACGGTTGGGATTCCGAGGCAAACAACCTCTATGGTCGGCATATGCGGCCATAGTTTTCCGGTGCTGCCCAGGGTGCGACGACGATTGAATAGAGCCGGGTGCGTTTGACCGCACTTGGCACTAGGATGGCGCCGGTATTCCCGCCTTGAGGAGTTTTTCACCATGTCGTTATCCATGTATCAGGCTTCGGTTCCTGTGTTTCTGCGCGGTCTTGCCAATCTCTCGGCAATTCTCGACAAGGCAGCTGTCTATGCCGAGGCGCGCAAGATTGATCCGGCGGTCCTGATCAATGCCCGGTTGGCGCCAGACATGTTTCCCCTGTCGCGTCAGGTGCAGATCGTCAGCGATGTCGTGAAGGGGGGCATGGCGCGTCTCGCCGGCGTCGCGATACCGGCCTTTGCCGATACCGAAACCACATTTTCCGAATTGAAGGACCGGATCGCCAAAACGCGCGATTTCATTTCCGGCCTCAAAGCCGCGCAAATCGATGGCACCGAGGACAAGAACATTGTTCACCCGATGCACAGCGGCGATCTCTGTCTGCCCGGGCAGGCCTATCTGCTGTCCTTCGTCCTGCCCAATTTCTTCTTCCATGTCACGACCGCCTACGGAATCCTGCGGCACAACGGTCTTGACGTCGGCAAAAAGGACTATCTCGGCGGCTTCTGATCTTCCATGATGGTCATTTCCGGTGATCGTGACTGATCACCGGTCCCTCAGGCGTCCAGAGACGCCCTTTCAACCAACCATCCCGCGCGACCATCGTAAAAGACACGGATTGTGGCGGGTGGGGGATGTTTGCGTGTCATTTCAGTCGCCTCAGACAAGGTTTTTCCGGAGCGCCCGTTATCGCGGTTTTTTGACGCGCCAGCAGCTGCGGCGCGTGGTCTTTTGGGCTGGCGCCACTTTTGTCGCCGCCGCAGCCATCTTGTTCGCCAAAGGCAGCACCGTCGCTTACGAGACGTTTCATGCCGCTGCAGCTCAACGGCCATGGCTGGTGCTCGTCCTTTGTCCTCTCGGGCTCGCCTTGTCCCTGTGGTTGACGCGTCAGGTTTTCGTCGGGGCGCAAGGAAGCGGCATCCCGCAGACCATCGCGGCGATCGGGGACCCGGTTTTTGCCGCGAGCGGCGTTCTCTCCTTGCGCGTCGCTTTCGGCAAGATCGTTTTGACCATGCTGGGGCTGGCCTGTGGCGCCTCGGTCGGTCGGGAAGGGCCGTCGGTACAGGTCGGTGCCGCTATCATGCACAGCTTGGGTCGGCGTCTGAACTTGTCCGAGGTCCGTCTGCAACGGGCCCTTGTCGTGGCCGGGGGGGCCGCCGGAGTGGCCGCCGCCTTCAACACGCCGCTCGCCGGCGTCGTCTTCGCCATTGAGGAACTGAGCCGTTCCTTCGATATGCGGACCAGTGGGCGTGTCTTCTCTGCCGTGATCATGGCCGGCATCGCCTCGCTTGCCGTCCTTGGCAACTACACCTTCTTCGGCCACACCGACGCCGTGCTGACCGTCGGCAACGGCTGGTTGCCGGTCATTGTCTGCGGCGTTGCCGGTGGACTGGCCGGTGGCCTGTTCGCCAGCATCCTGGTGCGGTTCAGTCGTCGTGGCCTTCCCGGTCGCGCCGGGGCATGGGTGAAGAGCCATCCCATCGCTTTTGCCGCGTCCTGTGGCGTTGTCCTGGCCGGTCTCGGCCTGCTGTCAGGTGGTGATACCTATGGCACAGGCTATCGGGAAACTCGGGCACTGCTGTCCGGGCAGTCGATATCGCCGGCCTGGGGGCTGCTCAAGATGGCGGCCACCATCGTTTCCTACGCCAGCGGCATTCCGGGAGGGATCTTTTCGCCATCGCTGGCGACGGGCGCTGGATTGGGGCGCGCGCTTGCCGACTGGATGCCGATGGCGCCGTCCGGCGCGGTCATCATTCTCGGCATGGTGGCCTATTTCTCCGGCGCCGTGCAGGCGCCGATCACCGCGGTGGTCATCGTTATGGAAATGACGGACAACCAAGCCCTGACCATCCCCCTGATGGCCTCGGCGCTGATCGCCTTCAGCGTGTCGCGGCAAATCTGCGGCAAGCCCTTGTACAAGGCTTTGGCCGAAGGCTTCCGGCCGCCGGCGGCCGGAACTCGGCCGCCGCTGTGACATGATAGCCCGCTCTAGCCGACCAGCGTGCTGAGATCGGGGAACGGACGGATCGGATCCTTGCCATCCCATCCCTGGCTTGCTTCGCGGATCTTGCGGAAAAGAATGCCTTTCGGTCCGGCGACCTCGGACAGCTCCACCACTGTCCCGGGGTGGAATTCCGTCTCGAAATAGACGTAACGACCATTGCGGCCGACTTCCCCTTGCATGCCGATCTTGAGGCCTTGTGCCGTCAGACGCTTAAGGTCGGCTTCGAAGCTTTCGGTCCAATAGGCGACGTGCTGAGCCCCCGAGCGGCCGGCCAGCACGAAATCCCGATACATGGTCGGCGCATCGTTTCTCTGCTGAATCAGTTCGACCTGCAGCGGGCCGGAGTTGGCAAGCGCCACAGAGGTCACCGGAGAGGACGCCTGGCCCTTATAGAAGAATTTCTCGACCGGCACCTTCGGCGCATAGAACCAGGGACCGACACCGAGAACGTTCGACCAATGGTGCATAGCCGCCTCGATGTCGGGGACGACATAACCGACTTGCCTGATCTCACCAAAAAACCTGCTCATGGATCACCTTCCGTTGCTCTCGAGGCCGTTCCCATATATCACATACAGAACATCATTAACGGTGCAGTGTATCAACAAGTATGTTATAATTCCAGGCCTGAACGAGAAAACCAGGGAGGAACAAACATGAAGCCGATAGGTCGTCGCACGTTCATCGGGGGGGTCGCCGCGGCGACTCCGTTATTAATGTTTCCGGCGCTCCGCACGCGTGCGGCAGGCCATATCACCCTGAAATACGGCAACAACCTGCCGCTATCCCATCCTCTGAACGTACGCTCGCACGAGGCTGCCGAACGCATTAAGAAGGAAACGAACGGAGAAGTTGAACTTAGCATATTCCCCAACAATCAGTTGGGCGGTGATACCGATATGCTGAGCCAGGTGCGTAGCGGCGCCCTGGACTTCTTCACGCCGTCGGCCCTGGTGCTGGCAACTCTGGTGCCCGTCGCGCCGATCAATGCCGTCGGATTTGCCTTTGCCAATTACGAACAGGTTTGGGGCGCGATGGATGGCGAATTGGGGGCCTTTATCCGGGCTGCCATCGAAAAAGTCGGTCTGCATCTTCTGGAAAAGGTCTGGGACAACGGTTTCCGTCAGATCACCACGTCGACCAAGCCGATCAATACGCCGCAGGACTTGGCCGGGATCAAGATCCGCGTGCCGGTGAGCCCGCTGGGAATCAGCCTGTTCCAGGCATTGTCGGCATCGCCGACCAGTCTGCAGTTCAGCGAGGTCTATACCGCGCTGCAGACCCATGTGGTCGATGCCCAGGAGAATCCCCTGCCGATCATCCAGACTGCCAAGCTCTACGAGGTGCAGAAGCATGTCTCGCTGACCAATCACATCTGGGACGGGTTCCTGTTCGTCGCCAGCGGCAAGACCTGGAAAAAGCTGCCTGAAGATATCCAGACGCTGGTGGCACGCGCCATCAACGAGGCCGGCGTGCAACAGCGCCAGGACATCGCCAAGCTGAACGATACCGTGCAGGGCGATTTGCAGGGGTTGGGGATGGTCTTCAACAAGCCCGATCCGCAACCGTTCCGCGAAGCGCTTCGCAAGGCCGGCTTCTATGCTCAGTGGAAGGAGAAATTCGGTGCAGACGCATGGGGTCTCCTTGAGAAATATGTCGGCCAACTTGCCTGACACGGCGGGGGTCGCGGGCGCGCTCGGCCCAACGGCGGGCGTGCCGACATCGCTGCAGCTTGCCGTCCGGCGGCTGGATCAGTGGCTGGCGGTCATCACGGAGGTGCCCGCCGCCTTCCTGGTCGTCGCCGAGATTGCCGTGCTGTTCACCGGCGTGGTGTTCCGCTATGGCCTGAACCGGCCGTTGATCTGGAGCGACGAACTGGCCGGCATTCTGTTCCTTTGGCTTTGCATGCTGGGTGCGGTCATCGCCCAGCGCCGCGGCGCTCATATGCGGTTGCGGGCCTTGGGAGCAGTCTTGAACGAAAAGTGGCGACACCGCCTGGAGGCCTTCTCCACGGCGGTCGTTGCCATGTTCGTGCTGGAAATCCTTGCTCCGGCTTTGGAATACACCACCGACCAGGCGATGATCGTCACACCGGCGCTCGAACTTCCCGACAGTTTCCGGGCCGCGGCGATCCTGGTGGGGTCGTCGCTCATGCTTCTGGTCGTCGTGTTGCAGGTCATCGAGCGGGAAATCGGCAGGGAATTGGTGGCCAGCCTGGCTGTCCTGGCGGTGTTGGGTGGTGGGCTGTGGGCCGCCAGCCCATTCCTGCAAACCGTCGGCAACTGGAACCTGTTGGTGTTTTTCGGGTTGGTGGTGCCGCTTCTGGTGTTGTCGGGGGCGCCGATCGCCATCGCTTTTGGCGTCGCGACCTTTACCTATCTCGGCATGATGACCGACATGCCGCTCAGCATCGTCATCAGTCGGATGGACGAAGGCATGTCGACGCTCGTTCTGCTGTCGATACCCTTATTCATCTTCCTTGGACTGCTGATCGAGATGACCGGGTTGGCCGCCGTCATGGTCAATCTGTTGGCGGCTCTGGTCGGCCATTTCCGGGGCGGGCTTTCTTACGTTCTGGTCGGCGCGATGTATCTGGTTTCCGGTATTTCCGGGTCGAAAGCGGCTGACATGGCGGCGATCGCTCCGGTTCTGCTGCCGGAAATGTCCCGACGCGGCAAGGATCCCGGGGAACTGATCGGGCTCTTGTCCTCGTCGGCGGCCATGGCGGAGACTATCCCGCCCAGCATCGTGCTGATTACCGTCGGCTCCGTCACCGGCGTGTCGATTGCCGGACTGTTCTCCGGTGGTCTGCTGCCGGCCGCGCTGGGCGCCATCGGCCTCGTCATCGTCATCTTCTGCCGGTCGCGGGGCGAGGACGTCAGCGGACTGAAAAAGGCCGCTGGTCGGGAGATCGGGCGTGCCTTCATCGTCGCTTTGCCGGCCTTGCTGCTGCCGATCGTCATTCGGTGGGCGGTGGTCAGCGGCGTGGCGACGGCCACCGAGGTTTCCTCGATCGGCGTCGTCTATACGATCGTCATGAGCCTGGTGATCTATCGGCGTTTCAACTGGCGCCGGTGCGGTCCTTTGCTGATTGAGACGGCATCCCTGTCGGGCGCCATCCTGATCATCCTGGGAACCGCGACAGCCATGGCCTGGGCTTTGACCCAGTCGGGATTCTCGGCGCAACTGGCCTCGGCCATGGCCGGAGTGCCAGGGGGGCAGTCTGGGTTCCTGGCACTTTCCATCGTCGTGTTCGCCATTCTGGGCAGCGTTCTGGAGGGTATTCCGGCGATCGTGTTGTTCGGCCCGTTGTTGTTCCCGGTGGCGGCGGCGTTCGGCATCAACCAGATCCACTATGCGATCATGGTTGTGTTGTCGATGAGCCTTGGCCTGTTCACGCCGCCTTTCGGCATCGGCTTCTACCAGGCCTGTGCGATCGGACGGGTCGATCCCGACAAGGCCATGCATGCCTGCTGGCCCTTCATGGCGGCATTGCTGGTCGCAGCCATTATCGTCGCGGCGGTGCCCTGGCTGGCATTGCCCGGCTTCTGAGCTATCGAGCTCTCTGGCGAAAACTGGGCGGACGAAGTTTCCTCTTCGTCCGCCCCTTTTTTTGTGGCGGTCCGGCCGGGTGGGCCACGGAGCCTAGTGGTAAGATCTGACGGATGAGTCCTTAGACCAGGAGTGGCGCGGGCGTCTCGCCCGTGTTCCGGCGGAGCCGGAAGCTAAGCATTTCCGCCGCTTTTGCGCCGGAGGCGGGCAGGATGCCCACCCCACTCGTATGAGGGTAAAGTGTTAGATTTCAACCACTAAAGCTTCACCACCTGGGCGGCCTGGGCGGCGGACATGCCTTCGTGGATGATCAGACGGCATGCTTTCATGACGGCGAGCGGATTCTTCGCCTGGAAGACCTGGCGGCCGAACAGAATGCCGGCGGCGCCGCCGGCCATGACTTCGGCGACCAGCTCAAGGACGCCAAGATCGGTGCCTTGGCTATGCCCGCCGGCAATCAGAACGGGAACCGGCGACGACAGGGTGACCGGCCGCAATCCTTCGGCGTTGCCCGGCCAATCGGTCTTGACGATGTCGGCGCCCATCTCGACGCCGATCCGCGCATGGAAGGCGACGAACTCCGGGTCGAACACGTCCTTGGCCAGGGCATGGCGGGCCCCCATGGTCTCGATGATGTGCAGGATTCCGTATTTGTGCGCCGCGGCGTTGACCTTGGCATTGTCTTCGAAGGAGCGGGTTTCGAGGGCCGGGTCGTTAGGGGCGACGAACAGATAGGTGATGACCGCTTCGGCTCCCAGCGCCACGGCGTCTTCGACCGAGGCGACCAGCCGGGTATGGCCGTCGGGATAGTCGAGTGGCGTGCCCTCGCGCCACATGGTGGTCTGGTCGAGGCGCAAAATCAAAGCCGGCCCGCGCCGGTGCGCCAGCGTCTTGCCGAACCGCAATGCCGATCCGAGAGGTAGGATGACCGCGTCGACCCCGGCCTCGGTCATGCATTGCAACGACTCTTCCGGATGGCGCAATCCGGGCAGTGGGCCCAACTGCAGGGCATGGTCGAAGGCGATGCAAAAGCCGTGGCCGGTCGCGGGGTTGATCAGGCGGGACAGCCGCCGCTCTTTTCCTACCATTGCTAACATGGACGTAGTTCCTTCCTAGACCAACTCGAAGGCAATGTCGGCCTGACGCAACCGTTGCGCCGCCTCCGTTTCCAACTGTTCGCCGATGAAGACCTTGTCGAATTCCGACAGGTCGGCAAAATGATTGAGGGCACGCGCCGAAAACTTGCTGTGGGTCAGCAACAGCACGGATCGTTCGGCGGAATTCATCAGGGCGCGCTTCATGCGCACCACTTCCTGGTCCTGGTGGTAAAGCGAGGTGCCGATCACCGAGGATGCCGAGAGAAAGGCAATATCGGCCCGCAGCTTGCTGAGCGACTGTTCGCAGACCAGGCCGTAGAATCCTTGGAAGGTGTCGTTGTAGCTGCCACCGGTCATGATCAGGTGGACGTTCGGGCGGCTGCGCAGACGCTCGCAGACTGCCAGGGAATTGGTGATGACGGTGATGAATTCGATGGCCTCGAACGCGTCGGCCAGCAACAAGGTGGTGGTGCTGTCGTCGATCATCACGACGTTGCCCGGTTCGACCAGCGCGCCGGCGGCTTTTGCCAGCGCCTGTTTTTCCGGTATTTCCAACTGCATCCGATAGTGGAAATTGCTCTCGAAGAGCAAGGATCCTTCGGCTGTTGCGCCGCCGCGGCCCTTGCGAAGAAGTCCGCGTTCTTCCAGAAGGTCGAGATCGCGGTGAATGGTCATCCGGCTGACCTGAAAATGCTCGGCCAACTGATCCAGTTGGACGGTTCTTTCGGCCATCACCAGTTTGACGATTTCCTGTCGCCGTTCGGAGGGTGTCATGTGCGTTCCGCCATGAAGATTATCGGCTGTCACGTCTTTATCGTCCGGCCAAAACGCGTCCAAAGGCATCGGGACCGCCTGCTTGTCCACCTTTCAGCACGACTTCGACGCCATTGATCGCCGGGTCAGGAGCGTGAATACGGCACAGCGGCGCGCCGGGCAACAGTGGTCCGGCAACGTCGAGCGCTTCTATTCCCATGGCCTCGGCGGCATAGCTTGAACTGTCGCCGCCGGCCAGCAGGATCCGCGAGACCGGACAGTCGGCCAAAAGATCGCGAACCACACGTCCAAGAAAGCCCCCCAGGACCCGCGAACTGTCCTCGGTCGAGAGACCAAGACGGCCGAGAGCCGCCCTGGTCGGCGCGAGTCTGGGGTCGCCCGGTCCGCGCGCCGAATGCAGAACCACGCCGGCATGGGACGACAACGCCCGGATGGCTTCGGCTTTCAAGGCATCGTGTTCGGCCTGTCCACCCCGGCTTTCGACTAATTTCTCGGTATCGAGGGCGATCAGTGCGTACCCGTGCTGTTCCGCCCAGGCGATCTGCTCGGCGGTGATCGGCGAGCAGCTGCCGCACAGCACCAGCAGTTTGTCGGCTGCGCCGCGCGGACCGGGCGGCGGTGCGAAGGGAAGCCGGCCGGCCGCTGTCAGATGTTCCGCCAGGGCGTATTCGATGCCCGACGAACCGGCCAGGAAGCGTTGCCCCGTCCTGCCGTGATGGGCGATCAGCCGGCCGGCGGCCAGCGTCGTCGCGGCATCGAAGGTGTCGAGGATGACCATGTCGGCGCCGTCGGCGAATTCCTGGTCCAATGCCTGCGCCGCGTTGCCGGCCAGCATGCGGCGGAAGTCGAAGCCGACGACCCGTCGTCCGGTCTGAGCCGCCAGATGACAGCGGAGATCGGCCTCGGCCATCGGCGTCACCGGATGCCGGCTCATGGTCGGATGGCGATCGATGCGGAAGATCTGGTCGCCGCCCGAGAAGGAGGCCGAGGCGAACAGGTTGGAGAACATGACATAACGTTGGTGACGGGCAACGCCGACAACGATGATGACCGGAGCGCCGAACACGTCTTCGCCGATTTCCGCCGCCCGGCCGATGCTGCCGATCGTTGGCGCCGAATCGAAGGTCGAACAGGTCTTGTAGTGGCAGAAGGGAGCCCCCAGCGCCTTCAAACGGCGGAACACCTCGGGCAATTCGGCGTCCATCCATTGCGGCGAGCGGCTGCGGCTGGTGCCGGCGACACCGACGGCTTTGACGCCGGGATAACGCGTCATGTCGGCCGGTGTCGGCGGCGCCAGGAACAGCACGGTGGGAATGCCGGCCATGGTCAAAGCCTCCATGGCGTCGGTCGAACCGGTGAAATCATCACCGTAGAAGGTGAGCACCAGTTCTTGCGTGGCTTCCATCGTCGTTCCCATGACCGCTCATTCCCCTTGCTTTCGATCGGTGGCCCGCTCTTTCTCTCGGGTTCGGCGGAGCGCTGCCTGGCCCGACGACCGGCGAACGGTACGTCACAAAAGATATTTGCACCACGTTATTGAAAGCATTGTAACATGTTTTATGTGATGATTGTGAGATCGTTGCGTGCTGTCAACGGATTTCGAACATCCGATGGTCGGCGGCGACAGGGAGAAGGAAAGGCAGCATGAGCAGAATGAACAGTATCGGCATCACCATGGGCGATCCGGCCGGAATCGGCCCGGAAGTCATCTGCAAGGCAATCGCCGTCATGTCGGACGAGGAAAAAGCGGCGACCCTGGTGATTGGCGATCCGGTTTTCATGGAACGCGCCAACCGGTTGGTCGGTGGAAAATTCACCTTCGTCGCCGACGGAACCAAGCCGGTGCCGGCCGGAGCGGTGCGGCTTCTCGCCGTCGAAGCGCCGAACCGCGACGGCATCTTGCCCGGTATCCTGTCACCCGATGCCGGCGAGGCGGCTTACCGTTGCGTCAAGAAGGCCGTGGAGTTGGCGCAGAGCGGTGCCATCGACGTCATCGTCACCGCTTCGCTCAACAAGGCGGCGTTACGATCGGCCGGCTATCCCTATAACGGACATGCCGGCCTGCTGGCCCATTTCACCGGTGTCAAGCAGTCCTATGCCGTGCTGGCCTGCCCGCAACTGACGGTCATTCATGTTTCGACCCATGTTTCGTTGGCCAAAGCCGCGGAGGCCTGTCGGATTGAAGCCATCTTGCGGACCATTCGCGCCGGGGTTGCCCATATGCAGACCACGGGCATCGCCAGCCCCCGGGTTGCCGTTGCCGGGCTCAACCCGCATTGCGGCGAAGGTGGCCTTTACGGCACCGAGGACGACGAGTTCGTGGTGCCGGCGATCAAACAGGCGCGCGACGAAGGCCTTGATGTCACCGGCCCGATACCCGGCGACGTGGTGTTCCAGCAGGCGATCGATGGCAAGTACGATCTGGTCGTCGCCCAGTTCCATGATCAGGGGCATATCCCGGCCAAGCTGATCGGCAAGCACGACACCATCAATATCACGGCCGGACTGCCGATCCTGCGGACGTCGGTCGATCACGGAACCGCTTTCGACATCGCCTGGCGCGGTGTCGCCGATCCCCGGAACATGATTTCGGCGATCGCCATGGCGCGGACCATGCGGCCGGTCAAGAAGGCCTGAACCGAGGGGAAGACGAGAGCTCTCCCGGCGGTGTCGTGAAAGACGCCGCCGGGAGGGCATCCGGCACGGGGCTCTACGGCGGGTCGGCCTGCCGGTATCAATGTCCGCTCCAATCATCCTGATCATCGGCGCTCGCCTTCACCAAAGGTCGAGGCGGGCCGTACACCAAATGCTATTGACGCTTATAGCTTAATAACTATAAGTATCTTCTTATATCCATGCCGATATAAGTCGTTTCGGTGGCAAGCTTTGGTGGGGAGCGAGCAGGATGCCATTGCGAATGAGGACGGTTGCCTTTTGTCTTTCCGCTCTTTTTGTGGCGGAGGGGCTTCCCGGTCAGAGGGCGGTGGCGGCCAGTGGGGATCCGTCATCCTCCGAGCCATTGGCGGAAGGGGGCGCTCTGTCTCGGTCGGCGGCCGGCCCCAACGGGCAACGGATCGAGGAAGTGGTCGTCGACGCGCGTCGTCGCCAGGAAAACGCCCAGGATGTCCCGATCCCGATGGCGGTGATATCGGGCGATTCCCTTGAACGTTATGGCATCGACAATCCGCGGGAGCTGAACAGTCTGGCGCCCAATATGGTGATCACCGAAACCAATCCACGGCAGACTATTGTCGGTATTCGCGGCATCGGCAACACCTCGCTGTTGAGCGATGGGCTGGACGCCAGCGTCGGTGTTTATGAAGACGGCGTCTATCTCGGCCGGCCAGGGGAATTTTCATACGATTTCAAAGATATCGATCAGATTACGATTATGCGCGGCCCGCAAGGAACGCTTTATGGACGCAACACCACCGGCGGCGCCATCAACGTCACCTCGCGGCTGCCGAGTTTCACGCCGGAAGCCTCCGTCGAAGCGTCTTACGGCGACTATTTTCTGCGGGAATACAATGTGTCGGCGTCGGGTCCGGTGGCGGGGGACCGGTTGGCGCTCCGTCTGACGGCCTATGACACCAAACGCGACGGAACGGTCAACAATCTTCTGACCGGTGGACGTGACAACGCCGAGAATCGTTATGGCATGCGGGCTCAGGCGCTTTTCGTGCCGACCGATGATTTCAGCTTTCGCCTGATCGGATCCTATCGCCGGCAGGACGAGGCGCAAAGCGACTATCTGTTCGTCGCCAACCAGCCCGTCAAGGCAGGTGGATACAACTTCAGCAAAAGCGCGTCGCTTGTCGCCCCGGGCTATGCGCCGCCCAGCGATCCCTTCAATCGCGAAACCGACCATGACGGAGCGCAGAACGACCAGACCCATCAGACCCTGTTGTCGGGCGAGGCCAACTGGAATTTCGGCGAAGGCTACAAACTGACGTCGATCAGCGCCTATCAATATTGGTATTTCCGTCCCAACAACGACGGCGACTGGACGGCTCTGCCGGCGATTTACAATGCCGGCAACGTCAACAAGGTTCAGCAGCTGTCGCAGGAACTGCGGGTGACGTCGCCGTCCGGGCGCGACGTAGAATATGTTTCCGGCCTTTATGTCTTCAAACAGGATATCAACGGTCTCAACCGCACCTATAACGATGTCGACGCCTGGGTCTTCAACAGTACCCTGGCGGCGTTGAACGGCAACGCGGTACGGAATTCGGCCCTGTCGTCGATGATGAAGGGGCTCAATTCCTTCGTTCTCGAAAAGCCGGTGACCCACAGCTATGCGGCCTATTCCCAGGCCACCTGGCATCTCGATCGGCAATGGGCGCTGACCGGCGGTTTGCGGGAAACTTACGAGCGCAAGAACCAGACCATTACGTCTTACGACAGCGGCAATACCCAGTTGATCACCTGTGCGCAGACCGGCAGCAACTGCACCTTCGGCGGCTATACGCTGTCGTCGGCGACGGCCACCAAGGCGATCGCCAGCTTCGCGCCGGGGGCGACGCAGTTTTCCGTCGTCAGCAACAGCCTGTCGGGTCTGCTGACCTTGAGCGATAAGATCACCGACACCGTCATGGCCTACGCCACCCTGTCGCGCGGCGACAAGTCGCCCGGGGTCAATGTCAGCCTGTTGCCGGCCAATCTGCTGGCCAGCGGCGCCACCTATGTGACCAAGCCTGAGAAATCCAACAATGTCGAGTTGGGTATCAAAAACGAGTTGCTGGACAAGCGTCTGCAGTTCAATACGAATGTCTTCTGGGATGTCGTCAATAATTACCAGAACAACGCCGTCTATATGATCAACGGTTCGGCCAAACAGGCATTGACCAATGTCGGGGCCATTCGTTCCGGTGGTCTTGAGACCGATATCGTCTTCCAGCCGGTGAGCGGTCTGCGGATCGGTGCCAACGGTTCCTTCACCGATGCCATATACCGATCCTATCACAATGCGCCCTGTTCGCCGGAGGCCTCGGCGGCTGGCGCGGCGACCTGCGATCTGACCGGTGCCCCCGTCGCCAATACACCGCGATGGATCGGCAATGTTTCGACCGAGTATAGCCGGCCGTTGGTCCAGGACCTCAGCGCCTATGGTGGCATCGAATATGCCTATCGAACCAAGGCGTTTCTGACGACCGACAACTCGGCTTATGGCAAGGTCGGCGCCTATGGAGTCACCAATTTGCGCGTCGGCGTGCGGGTGATCGACGACAGTTACGACGTTTCGGTCTGGGCGCGCAATGTCTTCGACACGCGGTACTACCAGAATGTTCAGGAAAACTATGGCGCCTACTACGCCTATCTGGGCGAGCCGCGGACCGTCGGATTTACGCTGCGGGCAAAATTCTAGAGCGGGGTGCGTCAAATCTGACGCACCCCGCTCCAGCGGCCATTGCGGCCGCGGCCAAGCGCAGCGGAGGCGCGCGCCCGGCGAGGGACATAAATATAACCAAGAGCGTGATGCAGATCTAACGCATCACGCTAACCGGGACGAAACGCATGATCAGACATCCGCGATCCATTTTTTTAACGGTCCTGCTGGCTCTGGCCTTTGCCGGTGTGATCTCCGGCGCGATGGCGGCAGAGCCAGCTTTGCGGGTCTACGCCGCCGGCAGCCTGAAGGGATTTCTTGACGAGGCGACGGCCGTCTTTACCGCCAGGGAGGGCCTTCCCGTAAAGGTCACCTTCGGCCCCGCCGGCTTGCTGCGCCAACGTCTGCAGGCCGGGGAAACCGCCGATCTGTTCGCTTCCGCCGACATGGCGCAACCGCAAGCCCTGGCCGAAGCCGGTCTGGCCGATGCGCCGGCGTTGTTCGCCCGTAGCGGCGTCTGTGCCCTGGTGCGGTCCGGACTTGCCATGACGCCGGACAATTTTCTCGACACCCTGCTGCGCGATGACGTCCGGCTGGGAACCTCGACACCCGGGGCCGATCCGGGCGGCGACTACGCCTGGGCCTTGTTCCACCGGGCCGACAGCCTGCGGCCGGGCAGTTTCGCCCATCTGGATGGCAAGGCGATGAAACTCGTCGGCGGGCCGATCGCCCCCGAACCGCCGGCCGGCCGGCCGCTTTGGGCCTATCTGATGGAGCAGGCGGACGTCTTCCTGCTCTACTGCAATACCGCCCAATCGGCGGCGCGACAGGTACCGGGCGCCACCATCATCCACCCGCCAGCCGAGCTGGCGGTGATACCCCAGTATGGAATTTCGATCCTGACGCAGGGCGACCATCAGCAAGCCGAGCGATTCCTGGCTTTCCTCGCGTCGCCCGAGGCCGGTGCCCTGCTGGTCAAATGGGGATTCACGCTGCCCTGATCACGGGGGAGCGGTCGGCGGGGGTAGACACAAGACCAATGCGGGCCGACAAGAGGGGCGGGGGCTCAGCTCTTGTTGGCTTCCATGGGGCGTTCATGCCTGCCGCATTCAAAATCTCTACGTCTTCACAGACCAGTTTGAAGTGCCATAGCCGCTTGCGATCGCCCGATTCCGCGGCACTTCGTCATAAAAATGCCAAATTTGCACGGGAATAATGAAATTCAAGGTTGCGCAATCGTAAGTTTCTTTGGCGCCATTCCGTCTGGATGCGCGGTAACATTTTTGTTACAAATTTTTCGTAAATTGAAATACTCTGATACAATTTTAAACAAAAAATAGGTGTAAATATGACTATACTTAAATTATTTATATCATGCGCGTCGGAAATTCCATGAGTAACTTATGATATACAAAGAAACAAACCTATCTACTATTGATAGAGCTTACACGATCGCGTTTTCCCTGCGATCGGGGAGCAACCAGATCTGCCGTCTGTTGACCAAATATGGTCTTGGAAAACCCGACGAGCTTTTCCAGACGGTTCCTGATTTTGATGACGGTCGCGCTGGAATCAGCTGGTTTCGCGATGTCGTTTCCCGCAACCAATCTGGCGGGGTGTTCGGATCCAAAATGGCCCATGATCATCGGGCCCGATTAGATGAGGTATTGCGCGCCGCGGTCTCTGGATATGGCGGCGTGGGCGACCTCTTGCCGAACCACAAATGGGTTTGGTTGATCCGCAGGGACAAGGTGGCGCAAGCCGTTTCTCTCCATATCGCCGTCGAAACCGGTTGCTGGCGTGAGGAGAAGGGGCATAAAAGACGAGTTTGCGACTATGATTACATTAGCATTTTGTCGAAAATGATGATTCTCTCCGCGAATGATATTGCGTGGGAGACTTATTTTAACAAAAATAACATAGATCCATACCAAGTATATTATGAGGATTTTTTCTCTGACAGCCAAGGTGAGACGGAAAAACTGATCGATCATCTCGGCGGGACGATGGCGGTGAGCCCGGACATGCCTGATCTCGCAATTCAGCGGGACGAGCAGAATCAGTGGTTCTACGAACGCTTCCTGCAGGATTTGGCCCGGGTCGGCGAAGAAAGCTTCAGCCGCGACCTCGGTGTACCCTACGCCCAGTGGAACAAATTCTTTTTCGAGCGGGGCTGGACGCGGGCATAGTCGACAGCGCCACTTCGACCAGATGCCCGAATCGCCCCATCCCTGCCATCACAGTGCTTACAGACTTATGGTCCCCTCGCTCCTACCGCGCCTCGGCGGTGACGGCCACGTCGTCCGGTACCGGCTGGCCGGAGGACAGCGTGGCGAAGGCGATCGGCTGCGGCGCCGAGGCGGTCACCGACAACGTCGGTTTGTCGCCGGCCAGCCAGGATTGCAAGGCGCCGGCCACGGCGGCGGCGCGGGCCGGGCCGAACACCGGGGCCAGTTCGGCCCGCACCATGGTCGCCAGATTGGCGGCCAGCATCTGCGGCGGGGCGCCAGCGGCCTTGGCCTGATCCGCGATCATGCCGCGCACCAGCCCAAGGTCGGTCAGGCTGACGGTGACATCCTTCATCTGGTAACGGCCGAATTCGTCGAGGCCACTCCGCGCCTGCTGCTCCGGCGGCAGAGCCAACGGCCCGGTGTTGGGCTTGACGTTCTCCAGCGTGCCCGACAGGCGCGCGGATATCAGCCGGGCGATATCCACGGTTACCGGCCCAAATTCCACGTGGCCAGTGTCCGGGTCGGAGGCGCTGACGGCGCCGAACGACAGGTCCAGACTCTTGCCCAGCAGGTTTTCGACCGTTGGACCGACAATCTCTCCCAAACCCCAGAAACGGGGGTCGGGCATCTGGTCCAGCGGCACCACCAGATGGGTGAGGCTTTCGCTGCCGCCGGTGATGACGCCGTTCTTGTGGGTGATATCCTTCATCAGCAAGGATTCAAGGGAAAGGTTGCCAATCTCGCCAGCGACCGACAGATTCTCGACGGTCATGCCCTTGATGCCGAAGCCGTTCATCAGGTACTGGGACAGCTTCTCCTGCGTCTGGTACTCCGCCGGATCGATCGGCACGGCCAAGCCGGCGATGGCGAAGGTCTTCAGGCCGACCTTGGCCTGCGGCGTCTGCACCGCCAGATCCTCCAGCCCGAAGCTCAGGGCCAGCGATTTGCCGCTATCGTGGCGCACGTCGTCGAGATGCAGGCGGCCAAGGGTGATCTTGCCGCCCTGGGCGTCGGGCGCCGTCGCCGACAGGTCATCGATCGCCAGCGATTTGATGCCGAACAGGTCGCGGGCCTGGGCCAGCATCGCCTGGGGATCGTGGGCCAACGCCTGCGGCGACGCGCCGAGCGAGAAGCCCTCTACCCCGACATGGCGGACGCTTTCCTCGATCTTGGCCGGACCCAAGGTCAAATGGGCGGTCAACCCATCCAGGCTCATCTGCCCGATGCTGCCGCCGACGATGTCTCGCGCCTCGGCGCTGGCCAGCGACACCGACCCCATATCGGCGATTTCCACCGCCAGGGTGTCCATCCTTTCGTGCTCGGCGCCGATCTGGTCGCCGTATTTGTAGTGGTCCAGGGCCGTGCCATCCAGCCCCTCGGCCTGGATCTGGGCGATGGTGGCATGCGCCTTTGGGGCGGCCAGATCATAGGTCAGACCAGAGGCCGTCCCATCGAAATGCTGGCCATCCAACCGGGGAATGATCGCCACCTCGGCGATGGAGAACGTCGCGTCCTGTGCCGGGATGGTGATCGACTGGCCGGATATCGGCGGCGGCAGACCGGGTAGCCCCGCCGACTGACCGGCCGAAGCCACCGGGATCACCTGGGCCGGCAGCTTGATCACGCCCTTGAGGTCGCGCAGCGTCACCTTGCGGCCGAACGGAGCGACGGCGATGTCGCCGGTCGTCAGCGTTGAGCCCGGCGGCAGCCCGGTGGCGGTGAAGCGGGCGAGCCCGTCGCGCGCCATGGTTTCCGCCTGATGCATCAGATACCAGTCGGCAGCGCCGGCCCCGGCGGCGCCCAGCACCACCACGGCGGCGGCGATCTTCATCGGATTGACCATAAATGCCCCTCTTGCGTCGAACCTTGAGTTGAAACCCCATCCCTCGCGCCGGATCTATCCTCGGCGCCAGCAAAATCACGGTCGTTTTTCCTGAACTCTCTTTTCCGGAAACCGACATTTTCCAGATGGACGGCCCATCTGCCTCCTGATTGAAGCCACGATAACCAAATTTTGCCCTAACCGGAAGCACCTCGATCACCGTGGTCGTCGACGCAACAGACGTCCGATTCGGCAGCACCTCGGCAAAGCCGGTCTGTTCGCTAGTGGATAGAATCTGGCAGACGATGCCCTTTTCCGTCATGTGTGGACGGTCCCTGCATTGCAAGGGGAAAGTGACGGATAGAGCAGTCAAGTCGGATACGGTCATGTGTACGGCCTATGAGTGCGGTGCACATGACCGCTGGCCCTGATGATACCCGTAGATCGGTTCCCAAATCATTCCCACGAGAATGATGTCTCAATGACGAAAGAGGGTTTTTCCGATCCTCGGTTCGACCGATGGTGCTCATCACGTTCCAATGCCCTCGCAACTTTGTTCCTTCGGTGCTCTTTGATCCGATGATCTGCCGCAGCTTAGGCCGCGACGGTGATTTCCTGTTTCACTGATGCCTTGTACGTCTCACCGCTAACGAGCACGGCCCAAGCGATGCGCGCCATCTTGTTTGCCAAGGCGATAGCAGCTTGCTTTGCCGGCATGCGTGCCAGCAAACCGGCGACCCACGGCGAGATGCTTGGATCATTTTTTACACGACGGATAAGACCGGTGGCGCCGATCACCAGGAGCTGCCGGAGATACCGGTCGCCGGCCTTGGTAATTGGGCCGAGGCAGCTTTTGCCGCCGGTGGAATTCTGAGAGGGAACCAACCCCACCCAGGCCGAGCATTGGCGCCCATTGTCAAAGCGTGTCGCGTCACCGACAGTGGCGACGAAAGCACTGGCGATGATCGGGCCAAATTGGGGAATGGTTGCCACTCGCCGGCTGTCGTTGTTGGCTTTATGCCAAGCTGTAATTTGTCGATCGAGAACACCGATCTGCTCATCAGCAGCTTGCCACTGGGTGACAAGCGTCGCAAGGATCGGGCGGATCAACGCTGGCACATGCTCGTCTTGTTCTGTGGTCAGCATCGCCAGCAATGCCGCGAAGCCTGCATCGCCTTTCCTGGCAACGATCCCGAATTCGGACAGATGGGCGCGGATCGCGTTGCTGAGCCTGGTCCGCTGTTCCACCAGCAATTGCCGGGCGCGATGCAACATCAGCGCTGCCTGCTGCTCAACCGTTTTGATCGGCACGAACTTCATGCTCGGGCGGGTTACCGCTTCACGACACGCCGCGGCATCGATCTTGTCATTCTTTTTGCCTCGCTTGACGTAAGGCTTCACGCTCGTTGGCGGCATAAGTCGCACATCGTGGCCGATCGCGGCGATTTGCCGCCCCCAGTAATGGGCCGCCGCGCAGGCTTCCATGCCGACGACGCACGGCGGCAGCTTGCGGAAAAACTTCAAGACCTCGCTACGCCGCAACTGCCGACGAAGCACCGTTTGACCGGCTGCATCCCCTCCATCGACCTGAAAGACGTTCTTGGCGGTATCAAGACCAATCGTGCTAACCTCGACCATGGGCGGCCCCCTCTATGTGGCGTGTTTCATCACCGACCACCTTACGGCACTTCGATGCCTCGGAGCAGGGGGCCGTCCACACCATCATCCCCGCGTTCGAAGGGCACGCCGCAACGCGTTTATGAGAACACGGATTACGCGGATACCTCTCGGATTTCACGGAGAACAAATCCGTGTTCTCCCTTCTTCGAATCGACGGGCCGCCCCGGCCTGTCGTGAATGGTCTAATGGTAAGAATCTAACAGATGAGTCCTTAAACCAGGAGTGAGGCAGGAGAGCCTGTGAAAAAAGAAGACAATCGAGTGGCACGGGCGTCTGAGGCCGTGAACTAAATCAAAAGTGGCACCGGCCTCCGCGCCGGTGTTCGCCGCAAAGCGGCGAAAATCCTTGCTTTCGACTTCAGTCCTTCACCGGCGCGGAGGCCGGTGCCACTCTAATTTTTCACACGCTCGGACGCCCGCCCCACTCGTTGAAGGATCAAATGTTGGATTCTAACCATCAGCGACTTGATTTGCGTGAAATGGATAACTCAAAAAAGCCCGAATCGGCAACACGCCTTAAGTCGTCGCGCGGTGCCGCCCTTCGGCGATTTCCTGCCAGTGGTGGCAGGCGACGGTGTGCAGTGCGTCGATCGCCGCAAGCGCCGGCATCTCGCGTTGGCAGCGCTCCGATGCAAAGGGACAGCGCGTATGGAACACGCAGCCGGACGGCGGATTCAACGGCGACGGCAACTCGCCGACCAGATGAATTCTCTGACGTTGGCGTTCGATCTCGGGATCGGGCACCGGCACCGCCGACAAGAGGGCCTGGGTGTAGGGATGACGCGGCGCGTGGTAGAGCGACTGGCGATCGGCGATCTCCATCACCCGGCCGAGATAGAGCACCATGATCCGATCGCTGATCTGGCGCACCACCGCCAGATTGTGCGAGATGAACAACAGCGAAACGCCCATTTCGCGGCTCAGTTCACCCAGCAACGCGACGATCTGAGCCTGCACCGAGACGTCGAGCGCCGAAACCGCTTCGTCGCAGACGATCATCTTGGGCTTCAGGATCAGCGCGCGGGCGATGCCGATACGCTGGCACTGGCCCCCGGAAAACTGGTGCGGATAACGCGCGACGGCATCGGGCGGCAGGCCGACACGTTCGAGAACCGCGGCGATGCGCCGCCGTCTCTCGTCCCTGGCCAGGGACGGTTCAAAAATGTCGAGCGGTTCGCCGACCAGGGAACCGACCGTCATGCGCGGATTGAGGGATGCCAGAGGATCCTGGAAGATCATCGTCATTTCCCGGCGCATCAGACGCTGCTCCCGCGCAGTCGCGGCGGCAAGATGACGTCCCTGCCAGAACACCCGCCCAAGGGTGGCCGGAATCAGGTTGAGAACGGTACGTCCCAGGGTCGACTTGCCACAGCCGGACTCGCCAACAATGCCCAGGGTCTCGCCAGGCGCCAGGTCGAAGCTGACATCCTCGACCGCGTGAACGACAGCTTTGGCTCCCCACATTTCTCCCGGTATCGGGAAACGGACGGACAGATTCTCGACACGAAGCAGTGGCGACGGAGGCGTCATGATGGACGAACTCCCGGATTTGCGTGGTGGCAGGCCACCGCCCCCAACTCGCCATGCGGGACCAAAACGGGCGCGGTCACCCGACAATCAGGGCCGGCAAGAGGGCATCGTGGCGCGAAGGCGCACCCTGGCGGCAATTCCAGAAGATCGGGTGGCTGCCCATCGATGGCCTTGCGAGGATCGTGAATGTCGTCATCCAATCGTGGAATGGCCGCCAACAAGCCTTGGGTATAGGGATGCCGGGGATTACGAAAGACATCACTGGTCCGCCCTTCTTCGACCACCTTGCCGGCATACATCACCATGACCCGGTCGCAAAGCCTGGCCACCACCCCGAGATCGTGGGTGACCAGCACGATCGCCGCGCCGGCCTCGCGCTGCTCGGCCAGCAGGTCGAGAATTTCCGCCTGAATCGTCACATCGAGCGCCGTCGTCGGTTCATCGGCCAGCAGCAACGATGGATTGGCGATCATCGCCATGGCGATGACGACTCGTTGGCGCATGCCCCCCGAAAGCTGATGCGGATAACGGTCGAGCTGCCGCTCGGCTTCCGGAATATGAACGCGCCGCAGAGCCGTCAGGGCTTCGGCCCGCGCCGCCGGCCGCGACAATCCGTGATGGTATTGCACGACCTCCGACAATTGGCGTTCGACGGTCAGATAGGGATTGAGGGCCGTCATCGGATCTTGGAAAACCAGAGCGAGACGCTCGCCACGCAACTTGTTGAGCTCGGCCGGCGGCAAGCCCAGTAGCTCCTTTCCTTCGAAACGTATCGAGCCGGAGGTTTCCGCCGTCGGCGGCAGCAACCCCATGATGGAAAAAAGCGTCTGGCTCTTGCCGCTGCCCGATTCGCCGACGATACCCAGGGTTTCACCCGAGCAGAGGGAAAAGGAAATATCGTCGACAGCCGGCACCACGCCGCCCGGCGTCCGGAAGCGGGTCGAAAGCTGCGACACGGCGAGCAATGGAACCGACGTGTTTTCTGGCGTTGACTGGGACACCGTCTAGCTCCTCGGATCGAGCGCGTCGCGCAGGCCGTCGCCGGCAAAATTGAAGGCCAGCAAGGTAACGGCCAGGAAGGCGCCGGGGAATAGCAGCGACCAGGGCGCGCCCATCATGTTCTGCGCGCCGTCGCCGATCAGCACGCCCCAACTGGTGTTGGGTTCCTGCACGCCGAGCCCCAGGAAGGAAAGAAAAGATTCGGTGAGAATCGCGTCCGGGATCACCAGCAGCATACTGATGATCACCGGCCCCCAAAGATTGGGAATGATATGACGGGTCAAAATCCGAAAGTCGGTCGCCCCGAGGGAACGGGCCGCCTCGACGAATTCCCGCTGTTTCAGGGTCAAGGTCTGGCCCCGGACGATACGGGCCATATCGAGCCAGATCACCGCGCCGATGGTGACGAAGATCGTCGACAGGCTGCGCCCGACATAGACCGTCAGCAAAATGACGAAGAAGACAAAGGGCAAGGAATAAAGAATATCGACGATCCGCATCATCACATTGTCGATCCGCCCGCCGAGATAGCCGGCGGTGGCGCCATAGGTGACGCCGATGAACAGGCTGATCACCGATGCGCTGACGCCGACCAGCAGCGAGACGCGCGCCCCTTCCAGGGTCCGGGCGAAGAGATCGCGGCCGTTGGCGTCGGTGCCAAAAAAGAATCCTGCATCGAAGTCGGGAGGCGCGCTGATGCGGTCCCAGAAGACCTCGTCGATCGCGTGCGGACTGATGCAGGGCCCCAGCAAGGCGAGAAAGACGATGGCGCCAAGGACGATCAGACCGCCCATGGCGGCCGGATTGCGGCGAAGGCGCCGCCAGCCGTTATCGACCGCCATCACCGTCTTCCGATCCGGGGATCGAGAACCCCGTAGAGGATATCGACGATCAGATTGAACAGCACGATGATGCACCCATAGAAAATCACCACGCCGGAGACCAGCGTGTAGTCGCGGTTGATGGCGGCATCGACGAAATACCGGCCGATTCCGGGAATCGAGAAGACCTGCTCGACGATGATCGAACCGGTGATGATGCCGGCGGTCGCCGGTCCCAGATAGGACACGACCGGCAAGATCGCCGCCCGCGACGCGTGTCGCAGCAAGACCAGCCGTCGTGGCAATCCCTTGGCATAGGCTGTGCGGATGAAGGGCATCTGCATCGCCTCGATCATGCTGCTGCGCGACAAGCGGGCGATAGACGAAATGCGCGGCAACGCCAGGGCAATCACCGGCAGGATCTTATAGGCCAGTTGATGCCCGTTCCCCCAGCCGCCGGCCGGCAGCCATTGCAGCGTGACGCCGAAGATCAGCGTCAGGATCGGCGCCATCACGAAGTTCGGGATGATGATGCCGACCAGCGAAAAGGCGATCACCACGTGATCGGCAACCTGGTTCCGCCGCAGGGCTCCGAACGTCCCCAAGGCCAGGCCGACGACGATAGCCAGAGCCATGGCCGACAACCCCAGTTGCAGCGACACGGGGAACCCCTGACGGATCAGTTGGGTGACCGTGAAGTCCTTGCTGGTGAAGGATGGCCCGAAATCGCCCTGCGCCAGATCCTTGAGATAGCGAAAGTACTGAAGATACAGCGGCTCATCGAGATGATAGGCATGCAGCAGATTGGCCTGCACCTCGGGCGAGGCAACCCGACCGGTGTCGAACGGCCCCCCCGGCGTGAGACGCATCATCAGGAAGGTCAGAGTGATGATGACGAACAGCGTCGGGATCGCCCCGACGACACGCTTGATCACAACGGACAACATCGGCTTCGGTCCCGGGCGCGGTTAATGCGGCAGCACAGTCACGTCCTTGGAATAAGTGTAACTGCAAGGATTGGGACGGTAGCCCTTGATGTAGGGCTTGACCAGATAGAGCTCGACCCGGTTGTAGGTCGGAATGATGGCGTTGTCCTCGAGCAGGATCCCTTCGGCCTGTTGCAGCAAAGATCTGCGGTGCGCCTGATCGGCGGTACCGGCCGCCTCGGCGATCAGGGCATCATATTTTGGATTGGCGTAGCCCGGATCGTTTTCCCCGGAACCGCTGATGAACATGTCGAGGAAGGTCGAAGCGTCGGGATAGTCGCCGACCCAGGCGTCGTAAAAGACCTGGAGGACCTGCTTCTCGTGTCGATGCGCCACCAGAACCTTGAATTCCTCATTGATGATCGACGTCTTGACGCCGAGCGCGGTCTGCCACATCGAGGCGACGGCGATGGCCACCTTGCGCGCGTCCTCGTCGGTCTGCAGGCGGAACTCGATGGAGAGAGGATGGTCGGGACCATAACCGGCCTCGGCATAAAGAGCCTTGGCCTTGGCGATCCGCTCGGCCATCGGCAGGGAGGACCAGGAGATCTTCGTCGGCGTGTAGGCCGGGTCGCCGGCCGGCGGCACCACGGAATAGGCCACCGGCGATCCGTCACGCATCAACTTGCCGGTGATCGCCTCGCGGTCGATGACCATCGACAGCGCCTGGCGAAGTTTCGGATTGCCGGCAAACGGCGGCTTGGTCAGGTTGAAGCCGAGATAATTCAATTCGAACTGCGGCTCGGACTGCAATTCCGCCGGCATGGTCTTCTTGATGAAATCGATCTGCGAGTTTGGAACGATGTAGGTGATATCGAGTTCGCCAGCCCGGTAACGATTGAACTCCTCGTTCGGCGAGGAAATCGGATAGAAGATCACCTTGTCGATATGGACGTTGGCGGCATCCCAATATTTCGGGTTCTTCACCATGACGATCCGGGCCTGCGGCGTCCATTCCGACAGGACGAAGGCCCCGTTCGACACCAGATTGCCGGGCTGGGTGAAGCTCATGCCGAACTTCTCGACATTGGCGCGATTGACCGGCAGGAAATTGTGATGGGCCATTTCCGCCAACAGATAAGGCGTCGGCCGTTTCAGATGAATGCGGAGCGTCCGCGGGTCGGGCGCTTCGACCCCCAGCTTGGCGAGATCCTTGATCTGGCCCTTGACGATCTCCTCGGCATTGACGATCGGGAACAGCATATAGGCGTAGGTCGAGGCGATGGCCGGATCGACCGCCCGGCGGATGCTGTAGACGAAATCCTCGGCGGTCAGCGGCGAACCGTCCGACCACACCAGACCGGACCGCAGGGTAAAGCTATAGGTCAGACCGTCGGGTGAAATGGTCCAGCTTTCGGCGGCGGCTGGGCGCGGATGGTTGTCGGGGTCGAGGGTGATCAGGCCTTCGAGCAGATCTTCCTGAATGCGGGCGGCATTGACGGTATCGGACCGGGCGGGGTCGAGCGATTCCGGTTCGGTGGCGTTACCCCTTCGAAGAACAATCCCATCATCGGCGCGAGCAGCCTCGGTCATCGACAGATCGGCCGCAAACAAGGCGACCACGGCGCCCATCGCGAGGATGGCACGGTTCAGGGGCATCGGCAGAACTCCACAAAAAAACATCCGCTCGTCTCTATCAACATGCAGACGTAAGCGGATGCAAGCAGCTCGTTCATCTTTTGGAAAGGCTGAGGCCGTCGCCCGGGCGCAAACCCGGGCGACGGTTCTCGCTGGCTATTAGAAGCCGGCCGAGACCCTCATGTAGAAGAAGCGTCCGACATAGTCATAACCAGCGTCGGTCAAAGAGTTGCTGCTGCTGGCCGAGTTGATGACGAATGGCGGGTCGCGATCGAACAGGTTGTCGATACCGACCGTGAACTTCACGTTCTTGACATGATCGAGACCGGTCAGATTGTAGGTCGCGCTGATGTCGTGATACCAGACTTCGTGAACTTCGCTGCCATAGGCGGTCGAGGGGTTGGAGAGATTCTTGGAACCGCCGATGTAGCGGGTGTCCCAATGGGCGCTCCAATCGTCCTGATTGTAATCGAGGCCGATGACACCCTTCAAACGCGGGTCGGCCGTGTTGTTGTTGTAGGTGCCCTGCAGCTTGTTGGCCGTTCCGTCAGCCATTTCGACAATGTGGCTGAGCTCGAAGGCAATCTGCGTATCGATGCGGAAAACACCGGACGTCGGCACACCGATATCCGAGGCCTTGAAGTCATAGGCGATATTGTAGTCGATGCCCTGGACCCGCTCGTAACCGAAGTTGCTGTTGAGGCTGGCGATATTGGAAATGTCGCCGGTGGTTGCCGCACGGGTAATCCCGTTGCAAGCCGCCGCGGACTGAAGCGGGCCATAGCAATTGGCCAGGAACTGGTCCGTATAGGTTCCAGCAAAACCGCCGTCGAGAATGGCGTCCTTGATGTGGACGCTATAGTAGTCGGCGGACGCCGACAGATGCGGAATGAAGCGTGGCGTCAGAACCGTGCCCAGGCTGAAGGTATGCGCCGTTTCCGGCTTCAGCTCGGGATTGCCCCCCCCGGTACCGACAATCTGGCTGACGCCGGCGGCATTGTTGGCCGACTGCCAATTGGCGGGATTGACGCCCACCTTCTTCAGAGCTGCGACGCAGGTCGCCGATCCGGCGAAAGCACCACCATTGTCGCAAGGATCGCCACTGTAGCCGTAGTAGCCCTGGTTGGCACCGCCATACAGCTCCTTCACACTCGGCGCACGAATCGCCTTGGAGTAGCTGGTCCGCAAACGAATGTCCTCGGTGATCTGGTAGTTCAGGCCACCCTTCCAGGTAATACGCTGACCGAAGTTCGAGTAGTCGTCGTCGCGAAGGCTCAAGCTGGAGCTCAGGTCCTTGATGCCCGGCAGATTCTTGAGAATTGGCACCGCCAATTCGCCATAACCCGACGTGACGCTGTAGGAGCCGGAGGTCGGCTGAACGTCGACGAACCCCTGGCCGGCGACATCGATGCTGTCGGGATGGTCCCATTCCGACTCGGTGCGCCGTTCGGCGCCGATGCTGGCCTTGACCGGTCCGGCCGGCAGATTGAAGATCGGCCCGCCGATGTTGCCATAGGCAAACCGCTGGGTCAGCTCGCTGGTCCGGGTATCCTTGTAACGCAGATAACCGGCCTGCGACGGCGTCAACGTGTTGGCCCCATTGAAGAAGTTGGCCTGGGAGCACCCGACCTCGCCATTGCACGGGTACTGGCCGGTCAACTGCCCGAGGTGCAGATAGTTGATCTCGTTGTCGACGGTGTAGGTCGCCGAGGACTTGCCGTAGACATAGCCGGTTTCCCAATCGTATTTGTCAAGAACCGTGCCGGCCAAGCCGAAGCGGCCGCGATAGGTCTCGACCTCGTCGTTATAGATACGCGGCCCGACCTGAACCGGACGCCAGTTCACACCCACATCGGAACCAGTTTTGTTGTAGGGGTTGGATGCCGGGATGTAGAGCCCCGGATAGAACGTGGTCGTTACCCCCGGCCCCAGCGGCTGCGGGTTCAACTGCTCGCGCGACGTACGATCGGTATAGAACCCTTCGACGATGGCCGTGATGTTGTCGGTCAGGTCATAGTGGCCGGTCATATTGAGCTGCTTACGATCCAGACTGCCCTGGAGGTAAGGATAGGTCGTCAGGTCGTACTTGCTCTTGCCCAGTGCCGGAATATAGACGGTATCGGGAATCAGCTTGGTGGAAGAGGGGTTGCGGAGATCGACCGTCTGTCCATTGCCGAGATAGGCCGTATTGCCAGACGTCGGGACCGGCGTGTAACCGGAATAGGGCATGCCGGCGGCACCTTCGGCCGCCGTGCCGAAATACTGGCTTTTCGCCCATTCGCGCGAGCTCTGCTTGATCTCGTCGCGGTGGTCGGTTCCCACTTCGACCAGGACGTTGCCGCGGTCGAAGTTGGCCCCCATGGTCGAATTCAGGCCCCAGGTGAAGCCATCGCCCTTGCCGGCGCCGCCGATGTAGGACTCGGCCGTGGTCCCCGAGGCATTCTTCTTGGTGATGATATTGACGACACCGCCGATGGCGTCGGCGCCATACACCGAGGAGGCACCATCCTTCAACACGTCGATACGTTCGATCATGGAGACCGGGATGGCATTCATATCAACGGCCGTGAAGGGCTGCTGGTAATCGGTGGCAACGAAGCGCTGGCCGTTGACCAGCACCAGTGTCCGGGTCGCGCCGAGATTGCGCAGGCCGAGCAGGGACACACCGTTACCGGCGTTGTTGTCGGCCGAAGAGGCCGTCGCCTGCACGACGCCCATATGCGACAAGATTTCTTCGACCGTCGTCGCCTTGGTCGCGGCGATATCGTCGGCCGTCACCGTGGCGACAGGATTGGCGCCCTCGATGTTTGCATTCTTAATACGAGAACCGGTAATTTCCACTGTTTCGACGCCGCCCGACTGCGCCGCCGCCGCCGGCGTGACGCCGGCAAACTGCCACATCAAGGCGACGGCCGCCGTGAGTGTCAGGCCCGACGTCAGTCGGCCTGATAAGCCATATGACTTCACCACCATTGTAATGGTCCCCCGTTTGTGCGGCGCCATCGGCACCGACAGACAATACCAACACAGTGTTTCCTTGTGGCTGCGTAACGCAGCCCGCAAGCAAGGTGGAGAATGCCGTTGATGTGCGTGATGGAGCTGGACTGGGTCTCAGTCACCCCAAAACGAACGAAAACAGAGCCCACCTCGCTTCGTTCAGTTGCGGGTGATCTTGACGGGTGATTGGGCTCTGAGCAACAAAAATGTCACGCGATGTATTTTTGCACAATCACTGAGCAAGACGCCGCAAAATACGGCAATTTCCGTTCGTTAGCTGTGCTATTCGGGGCGTGTTCCCGGGAGCGTCCCAACCGATTGGCCACAGTAACGTCGCGGAGGCGGGAGGCACGCTGACGATGGAAACGCATGTGGCAGACATGCCACAAGGGGACATACTCTTATGGTAGATTTGATTATGACAAATTATTTCTATTTGGTTGTCGGTCTGGACCGGCAGCGGCCGCCCCCATGTTCTGAAACAGACGCTTGCGCGACCGGAAACAATCATCTCCCCCACCCCAGCCCTCCCCACAAGGGGGAGGGAGCCTCGATTTTACTCCCCTCCCCCTTGTGGGGAGGGGTTGGGGGCGGGGTGAAACCAGGAATCTTCTGGGAAAAGAAAAGGCGGCCTCCGTTTCCGGAAAGCCGCCCTTTTCTTTGTCGGGAAGAACTGCCGCTCAGTAAGGCCGTCCGCCAGCCTTCAAGATCCACAAGGCGGCCAGATCGGCGCTGCCATCAGCGCCCTTGACCGTTTTCAGTACTTCGATGGCCTTGGGCTTCTTGCCGGCCGCCAGATAGGCGATCCCCAGATGCAGCTTGGCATCGTCAACGGACTTAAGGCCGCCTTTGGCAATCCCCTGTTCGATCAGGCTGGTCGCCTTGTCGAACTGACCATAGCCGTAATAGTCGAGGCCCGTAGCCGCCAGCGGATCGCCGCCGCTGGCCTTTGCGGCCTCCGCGGCACCGGCGTCCAGCGTCTTTTTGTCGTTGTCGACCGCCTTGGCCACCAAGTCGCGCAGACGTCCGTGGCGGGCCGCGTCGGCGCCCTGACCGAAAACGCCGCCGGCATACCCTTTCTCGACGATGCTTTGCGCCTCACCCGGCAACCCGGCCTGAATCGCCAACTCGGCGAATTCCATGTACTGGGCGGCAGTCGTCATCACACCGGCCGCCAGCGAAAGCCTTGAAACATCGAGCGACAGCCGTTCCGAGAAACCGGCATGGGTCGGCAGCCGATGCAGAAGATCAGCCCAATAATCCTGTTTCGGATAATCGGCGACCAGACGGATCAATGCCGTCTCGTAAAGCTTCCAATCCTGCTGTTCGCGGGCACTGGCAGCCAGAACCTGCAGCAGCGTCTCGGACGGAACCTGCCCCTGCTTTTCTAAACCATGGATATCGTCAAGGGCGGCTTTGGCAGCCGGCGCATACTGCTTGTCGAGATAAAGCGACTGCACCAGCAGAAGCTTGCCTTGCGCGTCGGTGCCACCGGCCGACAGGTAACGGTTGGTCCACGTCGCCGCGTTGGCATAGTCCTTGGACCGGAAATACCCCGACGCGATCCCCAGCGTAAACTGCAGCTTGCTCGCCGCCGGAAGGGTGCCAGAACCGCTCAGAGCCTCGAACGCTTTGGCGGCGGTCGGCATTTCCTCGGCACCGAGGGCCGCCATCAGGCGAAGCTGGGCAATGACGCTGTCCTCGTAGGGCGTCCGTCCGGAAACGGCATCCGCCTCCTTCAACTTGGTCAGCGCCTGGCCATAGGACTTGGCCTGAATCGCCTGCTGCGCCGCCTGCAACGGCTTGGCGATTTCCGGCCGCACGGTATTGGCCTCCTCCGCCGCATAGGCGGGGGCCACAAACGATCCGGCCCCTTGCACCGCCACAAAAGCCACGGCGCAGGAAAGGCAGAGGGCGGTCAACGGGCGACCGAAAGAATGGCGCAAAATCATCGAAGGAGGTTCCAGCTTAAGGTTGAAGGACAGAAAGAGCCGTCAAGATTCGAGAGATCCGGTACAGGTCAATTCATGAACTGTTCGTTGCCGACAATGCCGATCTTGTTGACACCCAACCGTTGGGCCGACGCCATGACGGCCGCCACGTACTTATAGGTGGCCAGTTTATTGGGCCGCACATGCACTTCCGGCTGGTCGACCGGATCTGCCGCCTCGGTCTTCAGACGGTATTCCAGCTCTTGGCGGTCACGCACCAGCTGACCATTCCAGGTGATGGTTCCGTCAAAATCGACATCAATGTCGATCACTACCGGCGGAGTGCTGGCTGCCGGCGGATTGCCGGTCGGCATGTCCAACTTCACCGCGTGGGTTTGAATCGGGATGGTGATGATCAGCATGATCAGCAACACCAGCATCACGTCGATCAACGGCGTGGTGTTGATGTCCACCATCACCTCCTGCTCCCCCGAACCACTCCCGACATTCATCGCCATGGGTCTTCAATCCTTCCACTCGGGACGCTGCTTGATAATCGCGCCCCCTTCCCATCCATCGCCGTCCACCCGTGGGATCGCCCCCGGGACGCGCACCTTCAGGATCGGCGCGACACCCCCGAACCAACCCGCCGGGCTGATCACTGCGCGACGCCAGCCGGCGGCTCGGTGATGAACCCGACCTTGCTGATGCCGGCTCGCTGGCAGGCCAGAACCACCCGTCCAACCGACTCGTAACGCGCTTCCTGGTCCCCACGAATATGCACTTCCGGCTGCGGCTCCTTGACCGCTTCGACCTTCAGCTTGTCGACCAGGGCTTCGAGGTTGGCCAGCTTCCGTTCTCCCCAGAAGATATCTCCCTGACGATTGACCGAGATATTGACGTTCTCCGGTTTCGTCTGCGTGGGGACGTTGCTCTCCTTCGGTAACGCCACCGGCACGGTATGCGTCACCACAGGAATAGTGATGAGGAAAATGATCAGCAAGACCAGCATCACGTCGACCAGCGGCGTGGTGTTGATCGATGAATTCAGTTCGTCCTCATCCCCGCCATCTGCGGGGCCGACCGACATCGCCATGACGCTCACCCGGCCCGGGCAGCGCTACCGGGCTGATGTGCCAGACGCTGGCTGGTATCGCCGGAGATCAGGACGGAGTGGAGATCACCACTGAAGTTGCGGACCGCTTCCATGCAAGCCTTGTTGCGACGGACCAGCCAGTTGTAGCCGAGCACGGCGGGAACCGCGACCGCCAGACCGATCGCCGTCATGATCAGCGCCTCGCCGACCGGACCGGCCACCTTGTCGATCGACGCCTGGCCGGCAATGCCGATGGCGGTCAGAGCATGATAAATGCCCCACACCGTACCGAACAGGCCAACGAAGGGGGCCGTCGAACCGACAGTCGCCAGCACCGCCAAGCCACCCTGCAGCCGGCTGATGATCTGCTCGACCGCGCGCTGGACCGACATGCTCACCCAGGTATTGAGATCGATGTTCTCGACCAGCGAGCCCTCGTGATGCTCAACGGCCTCGAGACCGCTTGCCGCGATGAAATAGAAGGGGCTGTCGGCGGACAGCGTCTTCAAACCCTCGGCCGGGCTCGCCGAGCGCCAGAAATTCTTGTTGGCGGCCTTGGCGCGGATCAACAGACGGGTCTGTTCGATCAGCTTGAGGATCAGAATGTACCAAGTCGACATCGACATGATGACCAGGATGATCAGGGTGCCGCGTGCGACGATGTCGCCCTGGGCCCACAAGGCATCGAGACCATAAGGATTATCCACGGTGACCTTCGGCGCCGGCGCCGTCACGTCGCTGGCCGGATTGGCCGGCGCAGCGGTCGACTCGGCTGCGGGAGCAGCAGCGGGGGCGGCGGCAGGAGCAGCCGCAGCCGGAGCGGCGGCGGGGGCTGCCTGATCAGCAGCGGAGGCGCCGAACAAGGGCGCTCCGGTGGCGACGGCCGCGATCAAGGCGAAAGTCAAAGCCATTCGGCGCGCCGGAAGGAAGGCATGGAAAGACATTGATATTACTCCGGAGTCTGAAGTTCTAGTTTTGCGTTTGGTTGCCAGGTGGCAGCTCAATTAAGTGTCCAGGTATAGCGGATCTGCGCCCAGGCCTGCTCTGGTTTGCCGTCCACAGTTCCCGGTTTGAAATTGCAAAGGGACAGCGCCTGACGCGCGGCCTCGTCAAGACGGTTATGTCCACTGCTCTGCGAGACCTTGCTGTCGATAACCTTGCCGTCCAGATCGATCAAAAGGCTGAGGACCACGGTCCCGGTTTCTTCCATACGTCGCGAAATCGACGGATATTCGGGTTTCTGGCAGGAACTGGCCGACGCGACCGGCGCGACGTGAACCGGGTCGTGTTTCGGAGCCGGCGGGGCCGGCGGGGCCGGCGGCGGGGCTTCCACCGGTTTGGTATTGGTCACCTGCGTGATCGCGTTTGTCGCCGTCGGCGCCTGACGGACCTGAATTTCCGGCAAAGGAATATAAGGCGGCGGCGGCGGCGCCAACTTCGGCGGCGGCGGCGGCGGCGGTTGATCCGGCGGCTTCACCTCCTGAATGATCTTCGTCATCAGAGGCTGGCGAACCGCCTCGACGACCCGATGGGCCGAACCTGTCACCAGTCCGTAGACCATCAAGACGTGCAACAAGATGACGACGGCAAACCCGCCGAGCTTCCGAGGAGTGGCGCGCTGCTGCTGCGCATACTTTATCAAGTCAATTTCTCCCACACCGTTCATCCGCCCATCGGCTGATCCAGCCGGTGGCGCGCCACGACCCAAAACACCCTCCCCGCAGCCCCCCCGGGTGTACCCCGACCATCGCTTCTCATGGCGATCGTGGCCCCACCCACTGGAAGCCCAAAATGCCGACCGCTCAAGTGGTGGCACATTGACCGACGGCACCGTCGTTTTCGGTAGACCGGGCAGGGCAGCCCTTCGCCGGAAAGCTCCCAGGCCTCCGCGGCGATATGCTGTTCCCCGTACCACGGCGCCGGGGATAGTTCAAGGACCTTCGCGCAATTAAATTCCACGCTCAGGGCATGTTGACCACTCAAATTCGACGTAAAATGCCCATTTATTGATCTTTTATGCACAAAAATTACGCTTCTCTGCCCAACCGATAGTCGCTTTCGGTTATCTGCGAGACTTTCGCCCGCTCGTAAAATCACCGTTGTTTTTGGGCAATACAAGGGCTTGGCGGACAGTCTTGATTCGGAACTCCGGCGATCGCGCCTCAGCTTCCGCATCAGGGCGATCCACCATGATCCTCAACGAAAATTTCACGTCGAAGAGAATGCCCCGGCACTCAGTCCAACGACGGTTGCCATGTCCAGCCCATCCGGGTTTCCTCGTCGTCGGCGCCGGCAACATTCTTGCTTACCCCGTCGCAGCGTTCCCGATCATCGCCTGGCGCTTACCGGAGACGGGGATGACGGAAGATGGCAATAGCGATGACCGACAACACGATTTGGTAGTATTACACTAAACTTTTGCTCGCCATCTCGTAGGTTCCCCGACTAAGGCCCGATGTTTTCAGAATCCGTTCGAGCGCCTCACGCATCAGGATCTGCCGTCCGGCGTCATGGCGCCGCCAGGCCCCCAGGGGCTGACAGAGGCGAGCCGCGGTCGTCGCGTTCATCGGGTCGAGGGCGATGATCCGATCGGCAAGAAAAGCATAGCCGGCACCGCTGGCGTCATGGAAGCGAAGCTGGTTGGCATGGCTGAAGGCTCCGACCAGGGCACGCGCGCGGTTGGGATTCTTCAGATCGAAAGCCGGATGCTCCAGAAGGCCGACGCACCGCGCCAAGGTTCCCGGCAACGCGCTGGTCGCTTGTAGCGAGAACCATTTGTCGACGACCAGATCGTCGTCCTGCCAAGTCTTGTAGAATTCCGTGAAGGCCGCCTCGCGTTCGGCGCCCTCGATGTCTCCCAACAGGCCAAGGGCAGCAAGGACATCGGTCATGTTGCGTCCGTCGGAAATCTGCGCGGTCAACCGAGCGACCGCAGCCGGCGTTCCATCAGCCGAAAGGTAGGCAAGACAGACATTGCGCAAGGCCCGCCGGCCGATCGCCGTTGCGTCGATGGCGTAAGGCCCTTGGTCGGTCAAGCGTTCATAGACGGCAGTCAAATCGCCGGCCAACGCCTCACCGATCGCGCCGCGCAGGAATTGGCGGGCCCGATGGATCGCCTCGACATCGACCACCGCCATGGCATCGGCCAACGCCGCCTCGCTGGGCAGCAGCAACGCCTGCGCGGCAAAGGCAGGATCGGCCTCACCAGCCGCCAGAGTCCGGCGCATTGCATCGATCAAGTCGGCATCGGCAGCCAATGGCACGCCATTTCGCACAGCCTCGACCAGAGCGAACAGATGATGTGTCGCCACCTGCTGCCCGGCTTCCCACCTGGCGAACGGATCGGTATCGAAAGCCGCCAGGAACTTAAGATGACCGAGCGGCGTTCCCTTGAAACGCACGGGCGCTGAAAAACCACGCAGCAAGGACGGAATCGGAGCAACCGGAACATCCACGAACCGGAAGGTCTGCTCTGCCTCGGTCACCGTCAGGACGCGCGTGCCTGCCACGGCCTGGGCCTCGCCCTGCAGGCGGGTCGGCATTTCCATGCCGTCGGGAGCCAGAAGCCCCATGGCGATCGGAAGAACCAGTGGTTGTTTTTCGGCTTGCCCCGCTGTCGGCGCGGTCTGCTGGCGAATCGTCAGGTCGTAGCATCGCGTGGCGGCGTCATAATGGCCGCAAGCCGTCATCTCCGGTGTTCCGGCTTGTCCATACCAACGCTTGAAGCGGGAGAGATCAACGCCGCTGGCATCACTCATCGCGGCGACGAAATCCTCAATGGTCACGGCGCTGTTGTCGTGCCGGGCGAAATAGAGATCCATTCCCTTGCGGAAGTCGGCCGGCCCCAGCAGCGTGTGGATCATCCGGACGATCTCGGCCCCCTTCTCGTAGACCGTGGCCGTATAGAAATTGTTGATCTCGATATAGCTTTCCGGCCGAACCGGATGCGCCAACGGCCCATTGTCCTCGGGATACTGCCGCGCCCGCAGGGTTCGCACATCGGCGATCCGCTTGACCGCCCGGCTACCGCGGTCGGCGGAAAACTCCTGGTCGCGGAAAACGGTCAGTCCTTCCTTGAGCGAAAGCTGGAACCAATCGCGGCATGTCACCCGGTCACCGGTCCAGTTATGAAAATACTCGTGCCCGATGACGCCCTCGATCCCCTGATAGTCGGAATCGGTCGCTGTCTCGGGACGGGCCAGCACATATTTCGTGTTGAAGACGTTGAGACCCTTGTTCTCCATCGCCCCCATGTTGAAGTCCGACACGGCGACGATATTGAAGACATCGAGGTCATATTCCAGGCCGAACACCTGTTCGTCCCAGGCCATGGCCGCTTTCAGCGATCGCATGGCATGGGCGCATTTGTTCTCGTCGCCGCGACGAACCCAGATGCCCAGGGCAACGGTCCGGCCCGACCGCGTGGTGAAGCTGTCCCTGGTCGCCACCAGTTGGCCGGCGACCAGGGCGAAAAGGTAGGACGGCTTGGGATGCGGATCGACCCACTTGGCCCAATGGCGCCCATCGGGCAGATCTCCCTGGCCGGCGGGATTCCCGTTGGACAGCAACACCGGATAGTGGCTTTTGTCGGCACGGATCGTCGTGCTGTAGCGGGCCATCACGTCGGGCCGGTCGAGGAAGTAGGTGATCCTGCGGAATCCTTCCGCCTCGCACTGAGTACAGAAATTTCCCCCGGACTTGTAGAGACCGGATAGCTCGGTATTGTCCTGCGGTCGGATTACCGTCTCGATATCGAGCCGAAAGGACTGCCCCGGATCCCGGATCGTCAAATGTCCCGGCTCCAAAACATAGCGGTCAGCCCCCAGCGTCTGGCCATCAAGCATCAGCGAACGCAGTTCCAAGGCCTCTCCATCCAGCCGCAGTGACGCCGTCGCCGACGCCGAGGCGGGATTGCGCCGGATTGCCAGGCTCGCCATCACCACGGTGTCCTGTTCGCCCAGATCGAATGTCAGATCGACAGACTCGATGAAAAAAACAGGACTCTGGTAGTCGGCGAGGTGGACGGAACGGGGGGCGGCATCGCCGGAGAGGGCGTCTGACATGGATGCTCCTTCGATGGAACCGATCGGGGACAAGGCTTGCGATCGGAAAAGGTGGGAATTCACGCATTCGACAGTGACAGGTTGCGACAAGCCCTACATCGGCGTCGCCACCGGTTTTGCCAAGCCGAAACCCAGATGTGAGACTCGGGACGCCCGGCTGTCAACCCACCGCGACGCCCGACAGGCCGTCACTGGACCCCCGCCCGTTCACGCGTCAGGCGCATCGAAAACACGAAACGGTCGGCAGGATGAATCGTAATCGAGGTTTCAAAGGATTTTCCCGTCACGTCGAAATAATGTCGAATGATCTTCAGGGCCGGTGAACCGGGGGGAACGCGCAACTCGTCAGTCAGATGCGCCGGCACGACGGTGGCTTCGATCGTCTGGCGGACCTCGGCGACGCACAGGCCGTAATTCATCTCGATCAGTGACGAGACGAGACGCTCGGGTTGTCTTCTGACGACGTCCGCCAGATCGGGATAAATCTCCTCGACATAGACGTCCGTCCAGCCGATCGGCAAATCGTTGGAGTGGCTGCTCAGCCGCACGCTCGATATACGCAGCCAGCGAACTCCAACCGGACAACCGAAAATCTCCGCCTGAGTCCTGTCCGTGACGAACGGCTGAACCTGCCGCACCACACGGACATGATTGGCGCCGAATTGGCTGAGATCATCGATGGAAGCCAGCGAGATACGATAGCCGATCGACGCCGGAGTCGCCTCCACCCGCGTGCCCGCTTTCTTGTTGCGTGAGACCAACCCCATTTCCTGGAGTTCGCGCATGGCGCTACGCACGGTATGACGACTTGCCCCATAGCGCTGGCACAACATCGCTTCGGTCGGAAGCTGGGAGCCGACCGGGAATTGCCCGGAGGAGATTCCCTCCGAAATATCGCGCGCCACCTGCGCGTACCGCGTTTCTTTCATGTCGCCTCTATGCTCGATCCAAATGGTCTCGACAGTCAACCCGTCGCTTCTGCCCGTTGAATTTTGTCCGGACATTATGTAGGGTTTGCTCAACACATAATGTCCGGACAAAATTAGGTAGGCACAATGAGCAGCCAGTTGACGTCCACGACCGTCGTTGATTCGATTCTATATCGTGACGCTTTTGGAACACCGCAGATCCGTGAGATCTTTTCGGATTTCGCGTTGATCTCCCGCTACATCGAGGTCGAGGTCGCCCTGGCGCGGGCCGAGGCGAAATGCGGCGTGATTCCAGCCGACGCAGCCAAGGAAATCGCCGCGCGGTCGGATTTCGACAAGCTTGATCTGGACCGGCTGCGGCACGAAACCGAGATCGTCGGATATCCGATTTTGCCCCTGGTGCACCAGTTGGTGGAGATGTGCGGTGAAGCCGGCCGTTACGTTCACTGGGGGGCGACCACCCAGGACATCATGGACACGGCTGTCGTGTTGCAGATCCGCGCCGGACTAGACCTCGTCGCGACGGATATCGCCGAGCTCCGGCGCATTCTCGCCGGCCTGTCGCAGCGTTATCGGGATACGCCGCTGGCCGGACGCACGCACCTGCAGCATGCGTTACCGATTACCTTCGGATACAAGACGGCGATTTGGCTCGCCATGTTCGATCGGCATGCCGAACGCCTGGAACAACTCCGCCCTCGCGTTCTGGTCGGGCAATTTGCCGGAGCCGCCGGAACCCTTGCCTCGCTTGGAGATCGCGGGCTCGATGTGCAGGAAGCGATGATGCATGAACTCGGTCTTGGCATTCCGGCCTCGACCTGGCATGTCGCCAGGGACGGCTTTGCCGAGGCCATCAATTTTCTCGCACTGGTTACCGGGTCGCTGGGCAAGATCGCTTACGACGTGATGATGATGGCCTCGACGGAGTTCGGCGAAGTCTTCGAACCGTTCGTGGCCGGTCGCGGTGCCTCCAGCACCATGCCGCAGAAGCGCAATCCCATTTCGAGCGAACTCATGCTGGCCGCGGCGAAGTCCGTTCGCCAGCAGGCGGGGCTGATGGTCGATGCCATGGTCCAGGATTTCGAACGCGCCACCGGCCCCTGGCATACGGAATGGATCGCCATCCCGGAAGGGTTCGTATTTACCGCCGGAGCGCTCAATCAGGCCAAGTTCATGCTGGGCGGCTTGATTGTCGACGAGGCACGGATGCGCAAGAACCTCGATATGACGAACGGGTTGATCGTCGCCGAGGCGGTCATGATGGGACTGGCGCCCCATATCGGCCGTCAGCAGGCGCATGACGTCGTGTACGGTGCTTGCCGCACCGCCAACGAAACCGGGCAAAAGCTGGCCGATATCCTGGCTTCCAATACAGAAGTCGCCCGTTATCTGGACCGGGCGGCAATCGATCGCCTGACTGATCCGATAAATTATCTGGGCGTCGCCGCGCAGATGGTCGACCGCGTCCTGGCGAGCGCCAAGCGCTGACCGGGTTTTCCACATCGCAGAGACGGAGCTTTTCGGCGCGGCCGAAAAGCTCCAACCCCTGGGAGGGGCTCCATGTCTTCAACCGGATTTCAATCGATACGCAAAACCGTCGTCGCTACCGCGGTACCACTCGTCGTCCTGGCCGTGATCTGGTTATCGCCGGAACCAAACGGCCTTGCCCTGCAGGCTTGGCACATGTTCGCCATCTTCGCCGCCATGATTTGCGCGATTCTGACCCAGCCATTGCCATCGGGTGCGGTGATGATCATCGCGCTTTGCGTGGCGGTTTTCACCAACACCCTATCCCAGACGAAGGCGCTGTCCGGCTTCGGTAGCGGCACCGTCTGGCTGATCTTCTGCGCCTATATATTGTCGCTGGGCTTCGTCAAATCCGGACTCGGCAAACGTATCGCCTACAAAATGCTCTCGCTGTTCGGCGGCAGCAGCCTGGGGATCGCCTATGCGCTGGGCGTGACCGATCTGATTATCGCACCGGCAACGCCGTCGGTGACGGCCCGTTCCGGTGGAATCATCTTTCCCGTGGCCCGTTCGATCAACGAAGTCCTTGGTTCGGGACCGGGGGTTTCCGGTAAGAAGATCGGCGATTTTCTGACCATGGTTTGCTTTCAATTCACGCCGATCACCGGCGCAATGTTCATGACCGGTATGGCAGCCAATCCGCTGATCGCCAATCTCGCCAAACAATCGCTCAATCTGGAAATCAGTTGGTTCGGATGGTTCGTCGCCGCGGTCGTACCGTCTGCGGTCTGCTTCTGCGTGATGCCGCTGCTCGTCTATAAGCTGCTCGATCCCGAACTCAAGCGCACGCCGGAAGCGCGTGAGATGGGACGCACTTCGCTGGCGGCCCTCGGCCCGATGACCAGCCAGGAAAAGCGTGTGGCCATAGGCTTCTGTCTGGCGTTGACGGGTTGGGGCACGAGTCTCCTCACCAATCTCGACGCGACAACGGTCGGTCTTGGCCTTGTCGCCTATCTGTTCGTCGTGCGTTCGGTCGATTGGAAGGACGTGCTGAACGATCACGCCGCCTGGGACACAGTAATTTGGTTCGGCGCCATCATCAGTCTGGCCACCGGCCTGTCGGACCTCGGCTTCATCAAATGGATGACCTCGCAGTTCAGCGCCGGCGTGAGTGGGCTGGGCTGGATCGCAAGTTTCATCATCCTTGGCGTCAGCTACATCTACGTCCATTACGCCTTCGCGACCGCCACCGGACATGTCGCCGCGCTCTACCTTCCTTTCACCGCCGTCGCCATCGCCGCCGGAGCGCCACCGATGATGGTGGCGATCTGCTTCGGGATTTTCTCGAATCTGATGTGGGGCAATACCGAATATGGCGGCGGCCCGGGTCCGATCTATTTCGCCCAAGGTTATTTCAACCGTCCGCGCTTCTACGCCATCAACCTTGCGGTCGTGACGACGAACGTGGTTCTCACGTTCTCGGTCGGGCTCGTCTGGTGGAAGGTTATTGGTTACTGGTGACGAGGCTCAAACACGGGCAAAATCATCCGAAACCTCAGAGTTCCCGGAACCGGTACCGACGCATGCTCGTCACCAATGTTATGGCGCCGCTTACCGGGAAATACGCGACGCCGTTGCGTAGAGATTGAAGCGGCTTTCGCGGGCGAAGGCGACGAGTCCGACGCCGGTATCCTCGGCGAATCGGATCGCCAGCGAGGTCGGCGCCGAGATCGTGGCGATCAATGGAATGCCGGCCGCCGCCGTCTTGCGCACCATCTCGTAGGAACAGCGGCTGGATACCGCGACAAAACCGGCTTGCCGGTCGATGGCGTTGCGCGCCAGGAAACCGATCAGCTTGTCGAGCGCGTTGTGGCGCCCGATATCCTCGCGCACGACGGTGATGCGACCGTCGCCGTCGGCAAAGGCCGCTCCATGAAAGGCGCCGACCTCGCGGTTAAGAACCTGAAGCGCCGGAAACTCCGCCATCGCCCGATGGATCGCCTGCGGGGTGAAGCTTTGCTGCGAGACGACCGCATCGACCGGGCGAAGCGCTTCGGCGAAGCTGTCACTGCCGCACAGGCCGCAACTGCTGCCTGCCACCAAATTCCGCCGATGACGCTCGCGCAGCAGCATGTAGCGGTCTTTGGTCACCGTCATGGCGACCTCGACCCCCTCGTCCGTCACTTTGGTCTTGATCTCGGAGATCTCTCCGACCTCCCCGACGATTCCCTCGGTCAGGGAAAAACCAACCGCGAAATCCTCGAGGTCGGTCGGTGTCGCCAGCATCACGGCGAAGGGGAAGCGATTGTAGATGAGGGCGACAGGGACTTCCTCGGCGATTTCTTCCCGCCGAGGTCCGACGCCGGCCGCCGAGAAACGAACAGCGTCGATCTGACGCGATCCTGGACGCAAGGTGGGCATATCGTCTTCCGGCAAAGCAGTTCCTCGCATGGGATAACCCCGTGACTGACACGACAACTATAGATGGCTTATCCCGATCGTTCCGGTGCAACCTTGATTTGGGCAAGCCACCAAGACGCCAGGGGTTCTGAAAGCAAAAGGATAAATCTTTTCTGGCACTGCCTCAATCCGTTATTTTATTTATCCGCAGATGACGCATATTAACGCAGATCAGAAGAAAATATACGTGTACCTGTCTTATAGAATGTATTGATATTTTTCTCGTACAGCCCTTACCTTACGACCTATTTTTTATCTGCGTTAATCTGCGTCATCTGCGGATAGACATTACACGAATATATTGCAAAGGATCTCATCCGCATCGTTCCGGTACCACAAAAAAAATTGGAACGACCGCAAAGGATACCAAGAGCCGGTCGTCAGTCATGGTTTTTCTGTCACATTTTCCCGTCATTCCCGCGAAAGCGGGAATCCATGCCGCAACAGCAACCATTCTTGGTCGGAGAATCATCGTTTTTCCAACCATGGGTCCCCGCTTTCGCGGGGATGACGACTACAAAATACCGGCAGACGAACCTTTGCAGTAACTGACGACACGCACTAAGCGGCCTGAGCTGTGATAACCAGCGTTGTTGGCGCAAACCGTCCAATCAGCCGCCGGTCACGCTCATGGAATGAACGACGGTCGGATGGCTGAGATGCTCAAGGACAAAATTGTGTCCCATCGGCTTGCAGACAATGGCGTCCCCGATCGCCCGGCGCAACAGATCATCACCTTCAGAGGCCCGCAGCGGAGCCTTGAGATCGACGAACATGTCCTGCCCGAGACAGAGCGCCAGTTGCCCGGTACAGGTCAGACGGACGCGGTTGCAAGCGGCGCAGAATCCGTGCGTGATCGGCGTGACGAAACCGAGCCGCCCACCGGTTTCCCTGACCCGCACATAGCGGGACGGACCGGCCATGCGATCGGCGATGTCGTCTAGTGTAAAATGGTCGCCAAGACGGGCGCGAACCTCGGAAAGAGGCAAATAGAGATCGCTCCGGTCGCCGTCGATGGCGCCGATCGGCATGGTTTCGATCAATGTCAGATCCATGCCCAGACCATGGGCGAACAGCATCAGCGCTTCCAAATCGTGCTCGTTGACGCCCCGCATGGCCACCGCGTTGATCTTGACCTTCAATCCCGCCGCCAGGGCGGAATGAATCCCGCCAAGGACATCGGCGATCGCGCCGCGCCGGGTGATGGCACGAAATGTCGCCGGATTGAGCGTGTCGAGAGAAACATTGACGCGCCGCACGCCGGCCGCCATCAGGTCGCCGGCGTAACGTGACAGCAGCGAGCCGTTGGTCGTCAGGGTAATCTCATCGACCGCCCCCGACTGCAGATGCCGCGACAGCCCGTGGACCAGCCCCATGACATTTTTGCGGGCCAGGGGCTCGCCGCCGGTCAGTCGCAGCCGGCGGACGCCCAAACCGACGAAGACGGAGACCAATCGGTCCATTTCGTCGAGACTGAGGACGTCGTTCTTGGGCAGAAACGTCACGTCCTCGCCCATGCAATAGACGCAACGGAAATTGCAGCGGTCAGTCAGCGACACGCGCAAATAGTCGATCTTGCGGCCAAACCCATCGATAAGGCCCGTCCAGGCGGATGCCGTCGCGCTGTCAGATTGCATTGGTCTTGGCCTCGTCAAGGAATGGGAAACACCAGCAGCTCTCGGCCGGCCAACCCGAGCCCTCGTGACATCGCACGGAAGACTCCGGCGGGACGGGACTTCTTGTTACCGAGGCGTTGCGCGATATTGCTCGGCGGTCGGACCGGCAGGAAAAGACTTGGGCGCAGCCTGTCCCATGCCCTTGCGGTAGATCAGCCAGTACATGCCGCCGACCATCACACTGCCGCCGACGATATTGCCAAGCGTCGCGAACACGAGATTGTGCACGATGCCGGGTATGGTAATGGCCGAAACATCGAGACCGGCCGGCACATGTCCGGTCACCGTCAGCAGCCAAGCCATCGGCAGAAAATACATGTTGGCGACGCAGTGTTCGAATCCGGCGGCGACGAACAGTCCAATCGGCAAGATCATGGCAATGACCTTGTCGCCGGCGCTACGGCAGGCATATGCCAGCCAGACCGCAAGACAGACCATCAGGTTACAAAGAATTCCCTTGAAAAAGATCGTCACCGAATCGAGCTGGATCTTCCCGATTGCCAGCTTGATCGTGGCCGCCCCGACCCCGCCGTTGTTCATTTCCATGTGGTGCGACATATAGACGAGGAACACCAGGCCGGCAGCCCCGACGAAATTTCCCACCCAAACGACGACCCAGTTGCGCAGCATTTGGCCGATCGAAATGTGGCCGCTGGCCATCGGCATGACCGTCAAAGTGCTGCCGGTGAACAGTTCCGCCCCGCCGATCAGCACAAGGGACAATCCAAGGGCGAAAACCGACCCGCCGAGGACCCGCTGCACAGCGAATGACAAAGAGGAATCGGCGAGCACGATGCAGAAGTACATACCGCCAAGCCCAATGGCGCCACCTGCCACGACCGCAAGCAAGAAGCTCGGCAGGATCGGCATAGTCGCCTTCTTGATACCAACTTTTTCGGCTTTGTCTTCCATCTCGGCCGGTGTGTAAGCATCCACGCCGGTTATTTCCGTTTTCGCAGAAGGCTCATTCATAGCCATAGCATGTCTCCTTAACTCTTGGTTCGTTTCGTCTTTCCCGTTTCTATTTTTCGATCATCGGACGAAGTCTAAGTCACCACCGGCTCGTCGCCGCCGACCAGTCCAAAGGATTCGATCTCGATGCCACTGACCAGGTCTTGATGCAGGGCCTCGACGGCCAGACGGACTTCCGGGGCCATCGGGAAAAGGAACCCGATCTCCTTCGGCTGAATCCCGAGAAAGTCGATTTTCGCGACCGTCTCCCTGAGGCTGGCGATCAGAAAATTCAAAGGGATCGCATGAGTGGTCACCAGAAACTGCTGGGCGACGCAGTCCTCGTCGATCAGACGCACGGCGCCGGGAGCGAGTTGCATGTCGGCGGCATCGACGATCAGCACGCGGTCCGGCTCAAGTGCCCTGATCCGGTGGATGTGGTTTTCCGGCGAAGCTTCGCCGTCGACGACATCCCAGCAGGCCGCCGGCTGAGCTTCCAGAAGTTCGGCCAGCAACGGACCGGCGCCGTCGTCGCCCTGCATGGTGTTGCCAACGGTGAAGATGACGCCGCTCATGACAGCCGCCGTCCCATCAGATAGATGGCTGGTTCCTGCTCGATGGCGTCGAGCGATTTGTCAAAGTCGCCGAACCAGGATTGAACGTCAGCCGGCGCCGTTGGCCGGGCCGCGACGAAGGCCTGCCGCAACAGCGCCGTATGGCTTCGGTCGACGGTTATCTCGCCGAAACGCAGGAGGCCGGCGAGCTTGCGGTGAGCCTCGCCGTCATCGGGGAGGCTGGCCAGGACCTCGTCGTAGAGCGAGCCGTTGCACCGCAGCACCGGTTTAAAACAGTCGAACACCCCGATATGGTGGCCGATCGCCAGGGAGTAATAGACCACCTGCTTCGACGTCTCGGGAACGTCCTCGGCACGTTCAAGGAATTTGGCGTTCAACTGGTAGAAGACCACGTCGCCGGTCATGACACACCGCCGACCAGCGCTTGTGTAAAGACAGCCTGCAGCCGGGAGAATATTTCGGCGCGACGGGGGTCGGTCTCGCCGCCGATCAACCGCCCGACCCTGGCCTCTACCGAGGTCCGGTCGTCCGCCTCAAGAAGCGACAGGAACTCCTCGACGATGTCGCGTCCTTGGCGATAGCCGGCCATCTGTCGGGCCTCGCGCTCCAACAGCACCCGCAGATTGTAGGGAATGGCCGGATGGGCAAGCGGCACAGCCTCGCCCTCGGCCTCGACATAGGTTTCGGCCTTCAGCTTCTGATCTAAAAGACCAAGGGCGACCGCAAAGCCATAGATGGTCGCGGGAGGCGTCGGCGGACAGCCTGGGATATAGACGTCGACCGGGACGATCTTATCGGTTCCGCCCCAGACGCAGTAGAGATCGTGGAAGATCCCCCCGGAGCAACCGCAGGCGCCGTAAGACACGACGATCTTCGGCTCCGGAGCGGCTTCGTATGCGCGCAGTGCCGGCATCCGCATCGCCCGCGTCACCGCGCCGGTGAACAGGAGAATGTCGGCATGGCGCGGCGAGGCCACCACCTTGATGCCGAAGCGTTCGGCATCGAACAGCGGGGTGATCGCCGCGAATATCTCGATTTCGCAGCCGTTGCAGCCACCGCAATCGACCCGGTAGACATAGGCCGACCGCTTGATGTTCTTCAGCAGCAGACCTTTCATGCGAGTGACGTCGTCGGACATGGAAAGCCCGTTTGGTTTGACCACCAGATCGTCCGGGGAAGTGAAAGCGTTCATCACCGGTTCTCCATCTGCCGTTCGATGTCCAGGCGCATCACCTGTTCGACATCGTGCTTGCGTTTGCATTCCGGACATGTCGAGACCAGAAGGCGAAGGCGTTCGGCCTCTTCCGCCGAGGCTTCGGCGCCACCGAGAAGCAAGGCGACATAGGCCACCTCCTTGGCCGACGCCACCGATCGTCCACAGGACGGGCATCGGGCAAGCGTGAACACCGCTGTCTTCGTCAGATCTTCCTTGCGGGCGACCGCCAGTTCGAAGTCAGCCGTCAGCTTGATAGCCCCGGTCGGACAAGACTCCTCGCAACGGCCGCAGAAGATGCAGCGTCCATAGGAGATCGACCAGGTGCGGGTTCCCGCCGCGACGTCGGTCTGCATGGCGATGGCATTGGGCGGGCAGGCAATGGTGCAAGCGGCACAAGCAATGCACTGCGCGGAATCGTGCTCCGGCTTGCCACGGAAATCCTTCGCGACCTTGATCGGCGCGAAAGGATATTTGTGCGTAGCCTCACCGGTGCGGAAGACTTCCCTTAGTAATTTAAGCATAAGTCGTCTCCCCTATTCCCTACTTCAACGGTGAGTCCGTTCTCTCGCGGCAATATCGTTCCATCTCCTTGTAGGCGATGGTTTTCGAACGTGCCTTGTTGACGTCGATGATGGTGACGCGATCGGTGCAGGAGTAGCAGGGATCGATACTGCCGACGATCAGCGGAGCGTCGGAAACCGTGTTGCCGCGCAGCATGTGGCGGAGGACCGGCCAGTTGTTGTAGGTCGAGGCCCGGCACCGCCAGCGATAGAGCTTCTGGTTGTCGCCGGTCATGCTCCAATGGATATCCTCGCCGCGCGGCGCTTCGGTATAGCCGACCGCGAACTGGTACGGACGATAGGTGAAGTCCTCGGTCAGGATCGGCCCGGAAGGCGTGTCCTCCAGCAACCGCTCGATGATGGCGATGCTGTCGAAGAATTCCGCGACGCGGATCAGGGTTCGCGACAGGATATCGCCGCCGGACTGCGTATGGACGGGCATATCGAGCAACTCGTAGCCGGCAAAGGGATGGTTGGCACGCGTGTCGCGCCGGAAGCCGCTGCCGCGCACCACCGGACCCACCGGGCTGTGGTCACGCGCCACCTGCGGGTCGAGCAGGCCGATTCCCTTGACGCGGCCCTCGAAATTCGGTGTCGACATCAGGATGTCGATCAGCCGTTTGACCTCGGCGCGCAATTCGCCAATCAGCTTCAGTGTCGTCAGTTTCTGCTCGGCCAGGATATCGCGCCGCACACCGCCGATCAGGTTCATCGCGTAGGTTTTGCGGGCGCCGGTCAGCATCTCGGCCAGCGTCATGGCCTTTTCACGAACACGGAAGAACTGCATGAAGCCGGTGTCGAAGCCGGTGAAATGACAGACCAGCCCAAGATTGAGCAGATGGCTGTGCAGCCTTTCCGTTTCCAGCAGGATCGAACGGATTGCCTGGCCACGGGCCGGAACCTTGATGCCCAGCGCGTTTTCGACGGAACTGGCATAGGCGACGGAATGGGCGTAGCCGCAAATGCCGCAGACACGATCGGCGAGGAACGTCACCTCGTTGTAGCCCATGCGGGTCTCGGCCAGCTTCTCCATGCCGCGATGCACGTAGAACATGCGGTAGTCGGCATCGATGATGTTCTCGCCGTCGACATAGAGGCGGAAATGACCCGGTTCGTCCGAGGTGATGTGCAGCGGCCCCAGCGGGACCACCGTGGTTTCCACCTTGCTGTCGTTGACGAATTTGTAGGTCTCGGCATCGCCGGTCGGTTCCGGCCGGAAGCGATAGTCCATCGAGTCCTTGCGCAACGGATAGAGCTCATCCGGCCAGTCATCGGGCAACACCAGTCGCCGCTCGTCGGGCAGGCCGACCGGATGCAGTCCGAACATGTCGCGCACCTCGCGCTCGTACCACACCGCCGCCGGCACCTTGGGGGTCACCGAGGGAAATTCCAGCGTATCGGGCGACACCATGGCATGCACGACGATATGGCATTGCTCGGCGCCCTCCATCGACAGCACGTAGTAGAGACCGTAACTGCCGTTCAAGGAGCGCTCGTCATTGCCGACCATCGTCGAGAGCCAGCCGTCGTGTTCGTAATAGAGAGTGCGAACGACCTCGGGCAAGGCGTCGAGCTTGACGGTAATGGTCACCTGGTTGTCGGTCTGCCAACGCTCCTCCAACACGGCATGCGGCATTTTTCCCCGCAGCGCCGTGATGGTGGTCTGACCGATCCGGGTTTCGGTGATCGCGGTCATGGATTCGTCTCCGTATGCGAGGGGGTGCCGGTCGCCAGCGCGAGAGGTTTCGCCTTCTTGTTGTCGGGTTGCGGGGTCGTCGAAAATGGTTCCTGCCAGGGCGCCGCGATGGCGACGGACGAACTGTCGCTAAGAACGATCGCCGTGGCGCTTTGCAGCAGTCGGGAAACCGGTTGCGGGACGGCGACGCCCATCGTCAGGACGAGGAGCAGAAGAATGGCCATCGGCAGGATCGGACGCCAGCCGACATCGCCGGTCGCCATCGTGGCGGGACTTTTGCCGAGGACCGAGTTGGCGACGATCTGGATCAGCCCGGCGACGGTAATCGTGAAGAACAGGGCGCAAACCAGCATCAGCCAGAAATACCCCGCCTTGAGACCGGCAACGAAGATCAGGAATTCGCTGACGAAGACATTGAACGGCGGGAAGCCGGCCAGCGCCAAGGCGCCGGCCATCAGGAGCAGGCCGCTGACCGGCGCCACACGCATCAGTCCCTTCACCGAGCCGAGATCGCGCGTGCCGAATTTCATCATCACATTGCCGGCGCCACAGAATAGCAACGCCTTGGCCAGGCTGTGGTTGATGGTATGCAAAAGCGCGGCGCCGACACCAAGCGGCCCGCCCAACCCCAGGCCGACGGCGATCAGACCGATGTGCTCGATGCTGGAATAGGCCAGTTTGCGTTTCAGATCCTGCTGGATGAAAAACAGCGGGGCAGCCACGATGATCGACAGCGACCCCAGGATCAGGACCAGAAGCTGCGGGAATTCCGGACCGACCGCCCGCACGGTAATGGCGTAGTAGCGAATGATCACCAGCAGGGCGCATTTCAGCAGTACGCCCGACAACAGCGCGCTGATCGGACTCGGCGCCTCGGAATGCGCGTCGGGCAGCCAGGCATGCATGGGGAACAGGCCGGCTTTGGTGCCGAACCCGATCAATACGAAAACAAAGGACAGCTTGGCCAGCATCGGATCGAGGCTGGTGGCATGGGCCGCCAGCGTCGTCCAAAGAATGGCGTCACGAGAGTTGCCAAGCACGTCGCTGCCGTTGGCATAGGCCAACACCGTGCCGTAAAGGCCGAAGGCGACACCCACGGTACAAATGATGACGTATTTCCAGGCGGCCTCCAGCGACGACTTCTGACCGTAGACTCCGACCAGGAAGGCCGATCCCAACGTCGTCGCCTCGACCGCCACCCACATCATCACGATGTTGTTGGAACTGGCGGCGAGCAACATGGTGAACAAAAACAGGCTGAAGAAACCGTAATAGATCTTCATTTTGCCGGCATCGAGCGCGCCGCTGGCCAGATCGTGGCGGATGTAGCCGATGGAATAGAGGCCGGTGAGAAAACCAACGACACCGATAACCATCAGGAAGACCGCGCCCAGCGCATCGACATAAAGCCAATCGCCAAACGCCGTCAGTTGATTGCCGTCGATGACTTGGCCGACGATCATGATCGACAACACCAGCACGAAGCTGATCGAGACCAGGTGCGCGAACTCGAAACATCTGGGCGAAGAGCCGCGCGGCAGAAGAAAAATCAGCGCCGCGACCGCCAACGGCCCGCAGAGAATCAACAGGGGCAAGTTCGAGGATACCATTTTGGTCATCCCTTCAAGGTCGTAAGGCTGCGGGCATCGAGCGTGTGGAGAGTGAGGAAGATCTTCGTCCCCAGCACGGCCATGATCCCCACGGCGAAGATGGCGTCGGTGGCGATCCCGACCTCGACCAGCTCCGGCGCTTTGGCGGCAAGCAGAGCCAAGGTCAGATGCGAGCCGTTCTCCATCAGGCAGTAGCCGAACACCTGCTTTAGAATATTGCGCTGGCTGACGATGCAGCCGAGCCCAAGGAAGAAGTGGGCAAGCGACACGGCAAGAGCCGGCTTGATCGCCGCCGCCGCCGGCAACGCCACGCCCGAGACAACCCAGAAGCAGAGGATTACCACCAGGGCCGCCAGGACGACCGACAAGGCCGGCGGCATGATCGCGCCGGAGCCCAGCTTGGGATCGTCGAGTTTGGAAAAAGCGCGGTACATGATGATGGGGACCAGCACGACCTTGGTCACGAATGCCGAGGCCGACCACAAATACAGTTCGTGCGAGTCCGACACTTCGGCCAAAGCCAGGAAGATCAGCACAAGAACGAACGACTGAAGCGCATAGAAACGCGCCGAATTACCAGGCCGCCGCGCCAGAATGACCAACAGCGAGGTCACGATGAGCAGGCCGGCGAGACCATTGACGAGTTGAAAGCCAACCATGATCGTTTCTCCTCAACCGAGCCAGGAAGCGGCGATGAAACTCGAGCAGACGGACATGACCACCAGCGCGACCAGGACGAATTGCATGCCGACCGGCAGCGGCGATGCCGCGGCCATGGTTTCCGACGGTTTGCCGGGCACCGAATAGCCCACCCATTTCAAAAACCACGCAAAACAGCCAACGGATTCCAAAAGCGCGATCACCAGCATCGGCAACAGCAGCAAATTCTGTTGCGAGACCTCGAAGCCTCCGCCGAAGATCGCGAATTTACTGAAGAAACCGCTGAAGGGCGGAACGCCGGCGATGGCCAGCGCCGCGACGACGAAACTGACGCCGAGCATCGGGGTCTTGGTGATGATGCCCCTGAGCGACGGCAGCATACGGGTACCGGCGGTATAGCTGAGAGCGCCGGCGACCAGGAAGAACAGGGTCTTGGCGAAGGCGTGATTGAAAATGTGGGAGATCGCCCCCTTGAAGGCCAGATCCGATCCGAAAACCGACAGGGATAACCCCAGGAAAATATAGGAAAGCTGGGTGATGGTCGAATAGGCCAGTAGGCGTTTCATGTCGACTTGCGGCAGATACATGAAAAAACCGTAGATCAACGTGACGATGGCCATGGTGGCGCCAACCCAGCCGACGATGTGCGGGACACCGTCGGCCGCCATCAGACCACGGGCGAAGATATAGACGCCGACTTTCACCATCGACGCGGCATGGAGATAGGCGCTGACCGGTGTCGGCGCTTCCATCGCGTCGGGCAGCCACATATGCATGGGCAACTGCGCCGACTTGCCCCAGGCCGCCACCAGAATAGCCAACAATACGGCAGCCTTGTGCGCCGGGGTCAGTTGCGCGATCGCCGAAAGCGCGAAGGTGCCGCTGTCGATGAACAACAGCGCCGCCGCGACATAAAGGCCAAGCGAGGCGACATGGGTGATGATCAGCGCCTTGGCCGCCGAACGCAAAGCCTTCGGCGTCTCATAGTAACCGATCAATGCCCAGGAACAGGCACCGGTGATCTCAAAGAACGCCAGTTGTCCGGTGATGGTCGAGCTGAAGACAAGTCCGGCCATGGCGCCGATGAACACCAGCAGAAAAGCGTAGTAGCGAGGACGTCCGGTGTCGGGATGCTCGCGATTGCCGGCATTGAGGTAAGCGGCGGAATAGACCGCCACCAGAAGGCCGATGGCGATGACCGCGAGGGCGATCAGAACGCTGATGGCATCGACGGTCAAACCGAGGATCTCGGTCCGGCCAAAAACGATCAGCGCTTTGCTGGTCGAGGCTTTGCCGGCTTCAGCGAAGCGGAAGACCAGATCGAGCATAACGACAAGCGTTGCCGCGGCAAAAATCTGACATAGCCACTTTCCGGCCCGGTGAGGGGCGCCGGCGATCAGCGCCGCCCCGAGAAAGGGGAGGAGCACCGTCGCCAAGGCGAGGGTAATCATGGCGTCTGGAACAAGGGTGATCATGATGTAGCCCTTCGCGGCTCACAAGCCGACCAAATAGAAGACGAAGGCGAGCGAGGCCATGCCAACGCCAAGCCAGCTATGCTGCGGCGTGAAGCGGAACCGGGCCCGAGAAACGCTGTTCTCGATGATGCCGACGACGAAGAAGATGACGACGACCTTCGCCACGAACACCAGGAGACCGAACAGAACGCCGACGAGAGACAAATCGGGGGAGCTGCCGAAGGGCAGAAACACGCCGGTGAACCAACCCACGACCAGCACCTGCTTCAAGGCCAGCGACCATTTTATGATCGCCAGAGATGGGCCGGAGTACTCGGTCAGAGGACCTTCCTGCAGTTCCTGCTCGGCCTCGGCCATGTCGTAAGGCAGCTTGCCCAGTTCGATATAGACGGCGAAAGCGAAGGCGACGGCCGCAAGGATCGTGGCGGTCATCGAATGCACGTGACCGGTGGCTATGGCGGTGCCGATCGTCCCAAGATCGGTCGATCCGGCCAGCAACGCGGCGATAACCAGGGCCAGCAGCATGACCGGCTCGACCAGGACCCCCATGGTCAGCTCGCGGCTGGCACCGATACCGGCGAAAGAGCTGCCGCTGTCGATACCCGACAGCGCGAAAAAGAATCGCGCCAGAGCGAACAGATAAATCGTCGTAATCAGGTCACCGCTGGCCGAAATCGGACAGAACCGCGTCAGAATTGGCGTTCCCATCGCGATGACCAGCAATGTCGCCATCAAGATTACCGGCATGATGCGGAAGACCAGACCAGCCGACGGCGGCTGCACGTCCTGGCGATTCATCAGTTTCAGAAGGTCGCGATAATCCTGCAATGGCCCGGGGCCATGACGGGTGTGCATTTTGGCACGTATCACCCGTGAAAAACCGGAGACCAGCGGAGCGGCCGCCAACAGCAGGAGAGCCTGGCAGACGGCGAGTACAAGGTGACTGAGATCAGGCACGGCAAGGCCTCCTATCGAACGGTCAGGGCGAGAAGGACGACCAGCGCGGCGACGATGTAGAGGCAGTAGACGCGGAAGTCTCCTCCCTGGATCGTCTGGAGCCGCCGGCCCATCGCGCCAACGCCCTCGGTCACGGGGTCAATGATGTTGCGGTCCCAGCAAGGCTCGGTCCGCCGGGCCACCGTCACCAGCCGCTCGAAGGCGATCGCCACCTTGCCCCAGCCGCCGGCGATGGTCTTGCGCACGTCGTAAAGCGGCCCGAAAAACATGCGGATCGGCTGCGCAAAACTGGCCGCCGTGGCGGACATGTGCTCGTCCGGCAGATAGCCCGCCGCCCAAGGAGCCGCCCCTCGGCGCTGCTGCAGCCGCTGGCCGCCCGACAGCACCGACTTCAAGATCACCGGCAGCGCCGCCAGCGCCACCAGAAGAACGGCAATCAACGGCGGAGACAAAACCGCCTGCTGGGCGTTGCCGGGAAGCAGCAAGGCTCCATCGGCCATGGCAACGGCTTGGGTGCCGATCGTCGCGGCGGCGATGCCGCCGATCACCGGGGCGACGACCGGAGCCGCCAGACCCAAGATCACGCAGGCAACGGCCAGTAATCCCATACCGACCAGCATCGGCGCAGGAACCTCGCGCACTTCGTCGGCATGGTGGTGACGCGACGGACCGGAAAAGATGACGCCATAGGCTTTGACGAAACACATGACGGCAAGCGCCCCGGTCAGGGCCAGCAGCATGGCGCCGATCGGCGCGGCAAACTTGACCAGCGGCGTGCCGTCAAAGGCCGCCGCGAACAGGGACTGGTAGGTGTACCACTCGGAGACGAAACCGTTGAGTGGCGGGATCGCCGAGATGGCGAGCGCGCCGATCAGGAAGGACAACGCTGTCCAGGGCATGGTACGGGCCAATCCACCCATCTTTTCCATGTCCTTGGTATGCATGCGATAGATGACCGAGCCGGCGCCGAGGAACAGCAGGCCCTTGAACACCGCGTGATTGACGAGATGGTAAAGACCGGCCATCAACCCGAGAACGGCAAGCGTCGGATTTCCCGAGGCAATGCCGATCATGCCGACACCGACGCCCAGAAGAATGATGCCGATGTTTTCGACGCTGTGGTAGGCCAGCAGCTTCTTGATGTCATGCTCGACCAGCGCATAGACCACGCCAAGCACAGAAGAGACCGCGCCGAAGGCCAGCACCAACAGGCCCCACCACACAACGCCCCCGCTGCCGCCCAGCAGGTCGATACCGACCTTGATGATGCCGAAGATACCAATCTTGATCATGACGCCCGACATCAACGCCGAAGCATGCGAGGGTGCCGCCGGATGGGCGCGCGGCAACCAGATATGCAGCGGAATCATGCCGGCCTTTGCGCCGAATCCCAGGAACCCGAGCAGGAACACCAAGGAATTCAGCGGCGCCGGCACCGGCGCCGTGCGAAAGGCGGCAAAATCGAAACTGCCGGCATAGTTCGCCATAATGAAGAAGGCCGCCATGATCAGGACCGATCCGGCATGCGCGACGAAGAAATAGAGAAAACCGGCGGAAACCGCCTCCTCGTCCTGATCGAAGATCACCAGGAAGTAGGAGGCGAGCGACATCATTTCGAAGAAGATGAGAAACCAAAAGGCATTATCGGCGACAACGACGAGAATCATCGAAGCGACAAAGAGATTCATAAAGAACCCCATCGCGCCGACGCCACGCCCGGCATATTCGCGGACGTAGGACAACGAATAGATCGACGCCACCAGCGAGAGCAGCGAGATCACCGCGACCATCAAAGCGGCAAGAGGATCAAGCCTCAGAATGAAATGAGCGAAGGGATAAGGCCCGGCAACGTCGAGAACCTGAGGGGAACCGCTCAACGACGACAAGCTGGCGCACAATCCGACGGCGGCGGCGACCGTGCCGGCGAGGCCGGCCACGCGGATCGCGGCAGCGTCGCAAGTCCGCAGAAGAAGACTGGCAAATCCGCCGACCACTGAAATCAGCAGCGACAACAGCAACAGATCGATCGGATCGTGCAGGAAAACGAGAGAGGTCATGGTCATTCCTGCTCCTGGCTAGCGGTCATGGGCATGCCTGTTCCTTGCCACGCGAATTCAAACTTGCGTTTCGCCGCGTTGGCCTGCCCCAACCTGTCTTGATCGACGACGAACAACGCTTTGGTTGGACAGACCCTGACGCAGGCCGGCCCGTCGGCGGTCGATGCGCAGAGATCACATTTCACGGCGACGCTACGGACACCGATCTCCCAGACCAGCAGTGGACTGAGCGCCGCCGAATGATTTGGCGTATTGGCCCGGACGCCGGCGACACCGGCCGTGTTGGTGCCGCTTGGCGTAATGGCGCCGAACGGACAGGCCAAAGCGCACATTTTGCAACCGACACAGCTTTTCTCGTCGAGAACGATCGCATCGGCGCCGTGGGTTATGGCGTTAACCGGACAGACCCGTGCGCAAGGAGCGTCTTCGCAATGCCGGCACATGATGGGGGCCGTGCCGTCGATCGTCCGGGTCACGGTCAGGCGAGGATAGGATTGCAACCCCGCTGCTTTATGCACCGCGGTGCAAGCGGCCATACAGGTGTTGCAACCGATACAGTGGTTGGGCTCCGCAATGACGAAGCGGTTCATCTCCGAACCTCCGAGCAGGCGTGTCGATAAAAAAAACTTATCGCCTAATATTAAATAAACATAGGACCACTAATTTTGTCGTTTTGACGGCATGATATGCATCAATTTCAGAAATTGTCAGGATTTCTGAGGAAATCTTCTGAATTTTTGCATCGCAATATGTCAATTCCGATCTCATGTGCGAACGATATACGAATTGACACAAATGAGTAAAGGTGATTTTTATGATGTCTGTTCCTTCGTGTAATATAGACTGTGAATTCGTTATTTTCACGCGGGAATAAGAGGTTCTTATTTCGCCGATAAACAAATAATATTTGGCGATAAGATTCCTTTATCGACGATATTGTTTTAGAGGATGACGAGGAATGAACCGCTTTATCGCCGCAACTCCGAGTAAGTGCATCGGCTGTCGGACGTGTGAGGTCGCCTGCGTGCTGGCTCATGCCGGCGATACCGGCGTCGAAGGCCTAAGCCCCCTCACCTTCATGCCGCGCCTCACGACGATCAAAACCAGGGACATCAGTGTCGCCGTAACGTGCCATCACTGTGATGATGCGCCTTGCGTGAACGCCTGCCCCTGCAGCGCCATTGTCTATCGAAACAACAGTGTTCAGGTCGAGCAGGACCGCTGCATCGGTTGCAAAACCTGCATGGTCGCCTGTCCGTTCGGGGCCATGAATATCGTCACCGTTCCGATGACGAGGCATTTCGCCGGCGTGAAAATCGCTATCGGAATGAAGGCTCTGGCGCAGAAATGCGATCTGTGCTCCGGCCGCGACAGCGGCCCGGCCTGCGCTTCGGTCTGTCCGACCAAGGCTTTGCAGATCGTCGATCGCAACGAGATGAATCAAACCCTGCGCCAACGCCAGACACGCGCGGCCTATGAACTGGTGGGCGAAGCGGCAGCGCTTTGATCACCCCCGTTACCTAAAGATGCAAGGTGAAACCATGGAAAAGCACATGACCGTGTGCCCTTATTGCGGGTCCGGCTGCAAGTTCAATTTGTTGGTCGAAAACAATAAGGTTGTCGGCGCCGAGCCGCTGAATGGCCGTACCAACGAGGGTGAACTCTGCCTCAAGGGCTATTACGGGTGGGACTTCATCAACGACACCAAGATTTTGACGCCACGGCTGAAACACCCGTTGATCCGGCGTACTCGCGATTCGGAATTCGAAGCGGTGTCCTGGGACGAAGCCATCAAATTCGTCGCCACCCGGTTGTCGGCGATCAAGGCGAAATACGGCCCGGATTCCATCATGCTGACCGGATCGTCTCGCGGCACCGGCAACGAATCCAATTTCGTCATGCAGAAATTGGCGCGCGCCGTGGTCGGCACCAATAACGTCGATTGTTGCGCCCGCGTCTGCCACGGCCCGTCGGTTTCCGGTCTGATGGTGACGCTGGGCAATGGCGCCATGAGCAACTCGATCTGCGAGATCGAGGACAGCAAATGTATCCTGGTATTTGGCTATAACGCCGCCGACAGCCACCCAATCGTCGCCCGGCGAATTCTGAAAGCCAAGGAAAAGGGTGCGAAGATCATCGTCTGCGATCCGCGCCGCATCGAAACCGCCCGCATCGCCGATCAGTGGTTGCCGTTGAAAAACGGCTCGAACATGGCGTTGGTCAATGCCTTCGCCAATGTCTTGATCACCGAGGGGCTCTACAACAAGGATTACGTCGCGAATTTCTCGGAAGGATTTGACGAATACAGGGCCATTGTCGCCAAATACACGCCGGAATATGTCGAATCCATCACCGGACTGTCCGCCGCCGAGATCCGCGAAGCGATGCACACCTATGCCGCCGCTCCTTCGGCGACGATCCTTTGGGGCATGGGCGTCACCCAATGGGGGCAAGCCGTCGATGTGGTCAAGGGCCTGTCCAGTCTGGCGACATTGACCGGCAATCTTGGACGCCCGAACGTCGGCGTCGGGCCGGTGCGCGGACAGAACAACGTCCAGGGCGCCTGTGACATGGGCGCCCTGCCCAACGTTTTCCCCGGCTATCAAAGCGTCACCAGCCAGGAGGCGCGCGACAAATTCGCCAAGGCATGGGGCGTTCCCAGCCTGCCCGACAAGATCGGACTTTCCATCACCGACGTGCCGCACATGGCCATGGAAGGCAAACTGAAGGCGTTCTACTGCTTCGGCGAGGATCCGGCTCAGACCGAACCCGACCTCAATCAGGTCCGCCAAGCCTTCGAGAAACTGGAACTGATGGTCGTGCAGGACATCTTCATGACCAAGACCGCGATGTTCGCCGACGTTATCCTGCCGGCCACTTCGTGGGGCGAGCATGACGGCGTCTTCTCGGCGGCCGACCGCGGGTTCCAGCGTTTCACCAAGGCCGTCGACGCCAAAGGCGACGTCAAGCACGATTGGGAGATCTTCGGGCTGGTCGCCACGGCGATGGGCTATCCGATGAAATACAAGGACACCAAGGAAATCTGGGACGAGCTGCGTGAGCTTTGCCCGCTCTACTATGGTGCGACCTACGAAAAGCTCGACGGTCTGGGATACATCCAATGGCCCTGTACAACGCTTGAATCCGAGGGCTCGCCCTATCTTTACGAAGGCAACGTGTTCCAGCGTCCGAACGGCAAGGCCCTGCTGTTCGCCTCCGAATGGCGTCAGCCGCTCGATCAGGTCGATGCCGAATTTCCGCTTGTCCTTTCCACCGTGCGCGAAGTCGGTCACTACTCCTGCCGTTCGATGACCGGCAACTGCGTCGCCCTGACGACGTTAGCCGACGAACCCGGCTACGTGACCATCAATCCGCAGGATGCGAAGAAACAGGGCATCCGGGACCAGCAACTCGTCTGGGTCGTGTCCCGTCGCGGCAAGGTCATTGCCAGGGCCAGCGTCACCGAACGCACGAATCTCGGTTCGGTTTACATGACATACCAATGGTGGATCGGCGCCTGCAACGAACTGACGATCCACCACGTCGACCCGATTTCCAAAACGCCGGAATACAAATACAGTGCGGTCAAGCTGGAGACGATCGCCGACCAGACCTGGGCGGAGAACTATGTCCAGCAGGAATACTCGACGCTAAAAGGGAAATTGGCCAAAGCCGCCGATTCTGTGGCGGCGACCGCCTGACCCCGTAATAGAGGAGCGCCGAATCAGAGACGGGGAACGGACGCCGCAGGCCGCCGTTCCCCGTTCATTTTGATAGGAATTCCGCGAAAATGTGTATTGCCATCCCGGTTAGAATTGTCGCCATCCTCGACGCAGAGAAATCAATCGTCCTGGTCGAAGGCGGTGATGGACGGGAAGAGGTTTGCGCAGCCCTGGTGGCCGATGCCGCCGGGAACGGCACCGAGCTCCTCGACCATTGGGCTGTCGTCCACTCCGGCTTCGTTCTTTCGCTGATGGATGCCGACGAAGCGGCATCGCGCCTAGCCGTCTTCGCCGCCATGGACGGCCTGCCGGTCGCCGACGCCGATCTCCACCCGGCTCTCGAGGAAACGACGCCCCCGATTACCTGACGGTGCCCGCCGCGCCCGTGCCATTTGGCACGATGGAGGGAAGTGTTATTCTGTTCGGGTTCATGCTACCGGTTTTCCGAGGTAGGTGACCGAAACGCGCGATGTTTGGTCTAAGAGAGGCGCGACCCGCGGCTCTCCCTGCCGGGACGGACGATCACCATGCAAGAAAAGCTCGAATTCCTTATCGCCCTGGCCCGAGAAAAGCACTTTGGCCGCGCCGCGCAGATCTGCGGCGTGTCGCAGCCCAACCTTTCACTGGCGATCAAACAGCTGGAAAACTCCCTTGGGGTTCCCCTGGTCGATCGCGGGGCACGCTTTTTCGGATTCACGGCCGAAGGCGAGCGGGTTCTCGAATGGGCCAGACGGATCGTCGGCGATACGCGCGCCATGCATGCTGATATCGAAATGATGAAGCAAGGGCTGACCGGTCATCTGCGTCTGGCCGTCGTCCCGACCGCCTTGCCGATCGTCTCGCGGCTGACCGCGGCGTTCTGGCAGCAGCATGCTGGAATCAAACTGACAATTTCGTCACGCACCTCGACCGAAGTTCTGTCCCACCTCGACAATCTCGAGGCTGACGCCGGGATCACCTATCTCGACAACGAACCGGTCGGACGGGTGAACGAGGTCCCTCTCTACCGCGAACGCTACCATCTGGTGACCCCCGTCAGCGGCCCCTTCGGCGATCGCCAGAGCGTAACCTGGGAAGAGGTGGCAACCCTGCCGCTTTGTCTGCTCAGTCCCAACATGCAAAACCGACGAATCATCGACCATATCTTCAAGGAGGCCGGAGTCAGCGTCGATCCGATCTTGGAATCCGACTCGCTCATCGCGCTGGCCACGCACCTGAAATCAGGAGTCTGGTCGTCGGTGATGCCGCGCATCGTCGCCGAACCGCTCGGGTTTCCGCCCACCATCCGCACCATCCCCATCGTCGCGCCGGAAGCCAGCACGCTGATCGGCTTGGTGGTCTCGGTCCGCGACCCGCAGCCGCCGCTGACGGCCGCCCTGATCAACGAAGTCCGGCGGATGGCGCCGGAACTCGCCGCGATAGCCTGATAAAGGAGTGGCGTACGTCAGATTTGACGCCCCCGCTCCAGCTGCGCTGGTTCGTCGCATCTTGCGATCCAGGTGGTATCAATCTGATCGCAAAACGCTCTAATCGACGTCCCCCGGCCTTCTCGACCGTAATAGACCGATACCCGACGAGGTCATCAGTACCGCTGCAAAGCAAAGCAGAAAAAAACTGGATGTCCATGTGCCAGAGGCTTGGTGCAAACTGCCGATAGCCAAGGGACCGACGGCGGCCAAAGCATATCCCAGCCCCTGGACCGCCGAGGAAATTCGCCGATTTTCGTCAAGATCGCGGGCCCTGGCCATGACCAACGTAAAGATCGCCGTAAACCCGCCACCACACGCGACACCACCGGTAATCGACCACAGGAACCAGTGGCCAGGTGCCATCAAGAGCCCCAACGACGTCACGAACCACGCCGCGGCGACACCAATGAGGATCCATGCTCTGGGAATCCGCCACGTCGTGGCGAGGACGGGAACGCCGAAAGATCCCAGCAAAGAGAGAATCTGAAATGCCGAAGCCGCGAACCCGGCCGTCGTCGCATCCAGACCATCAGCCTGCGTGAGATAGGCCGGTAACCATGCGGTCAGACCATAATACAAAAGCAGATGGGTGGAGAAGGCGAGGACAAGCAGCCAAACCAGGGAACTCCTCCACACCGACGTTGTCGATCGTACCGGCAGAGCGGTGGTTTTGACGGGGCGCGACGGTGGCAGTGACGTCACCGCCGTCGCCGGGGCCGCGATCAGCGCATCGTTGCGACGACGCAAAGCCCGCCACCAGAGCAGCGTCGCCACGAGGGCCAGGACGACCCAGAACCCAATGGCGGCCCGCCAACCGAAAAGACCAGCCAGCGGCGCCGTCAATGCCGAGGTGAGCATGGTACCGACGTTGAGTGCCGACGTATAAAATCCCGTCACCGAATTCAGACGTCGGGGAAAGTCGCGGGCAATAATCATCAGGCAAACGATGTTGCCGACCGTCAGGGCGGCACCGATGACGACGGTCCCGGCCAGCACGAGAAAAAGCCCGCCGGCCGACCGGATGACCGTTCCCAGCGCCAAGCCTCCCAGGGTGACGAAAATTGAGGCCTCGATACCGACTCGCGCGATGAGAACCGATGCAACCGGGGTCAACACGCCGAAGCAGAGAACCGGAATGCTGGTCAGAAGGCCCGCCATCGCCGGACCGATCCCCAGATCCGCGCGGATATCGGCAATCACCGGGGAAATTGCCGTCAGCGGGCTTCGCAGATTGAGCGCCAGTGCGATAAGGGCGATAAGCACGATGCCGCCGCCTGCTGCCGGCGCATGCCGCCGGCATAGTGTGCCCCACGCTGCTTGCTTTTTTTCCAGAATGATCCGTGCCCCTTGATATGTCGTTTGTCGTCGTCAATAAAGTATCAACCGCCGACATCCGATGTTCATTTTCGGCACGACTTTGTCCACCTCGATACGGCTCGTTCTGAATACCTAATTGAGACTGATCAGACCAAAGTCGATAGCGCTCAATTGCTGGCTCTCGTACATCGTTCCATCAAAACCGACGATGGAAAATACGGCGAGACCGATGACGGCAAAGTATAACGCGATGCCAGTCTTTAGCATTTGCGGTTCCTTACGATGGTTATGGAATTACGATTTGGTTGACGGCGGTCAGCCTACGGCACGCCACACCACATCGCGCCATGCTAATTGGTCAACCCCTCCCGACACAAACCGCAAAACCTCATTCTCTTTGCTGGTTAATACCGGCGAACCCGCCATGAGTCACGCGCATCGCAGTGGTGGGATGAGTCCCCTGTGAGACGGCGGGCATTCGACTGGCGCTGCCGCAACGTCGGCCTCGCTGCGCGAAATTTTTCCAACCGGCAATGATGACAGATCTCGCAGAGATTTTCCCCGCTCGGGCCATTTTATATTCAATTCATCAAAAGTTCACGTAACAGAAAAGCAACTGTCAAACTTTTCTATTACAACCTATCGCACGTCTACTCTTCCGGCCGGACTGGCCGCAAACCTGAACATTACACAACCGCAAGACTCTTTCTGGATTTCCCGGAATCAGAATGGAGAGCTCGAAAATAATACTGAAAGAAAGTGAGCACCCCATTCACGACATCTCCGAGCAGCCCCGTCAAACTCCTTGAACCCACTGATTCTGAATGGATTTTCGATGAACAGGAAAAAGATCTTCCTTGGCGTTTCCGCTTTCAGTCTGGTCGCCGCAACGGCAATGACCAGCCAGGCGCAGACCGCCACGCAGGTCGCCACAGCATCCGACAATGTCGACACCATCGTCATTTCGACGCAGGGCGAACGGCGTCAGGTCCAATCGATCGACCAGCAGACCCTGCTCGACGCGGCCCCGGGAACCAGCCCCATCAAGGCGATCTCCGAATTGCCGGGCGTCAGCTACACCTCCGCCGACAGTTTTGGCGCCTATGAATGGGCGACGCGCATTTCGGTTCGCGGCTTCAACCAGAACCAGCTTGGCTTCACCCTCGACGACGTGCCGCTGGGCGACATGTCCTACGGCAATTGGAACGGACTGCACATCAGCCGCGCCATCATCAACGAGAACATCGCCAAAAGCGTCATCTCGCAGGGCACCGGTTCGCTCGGCATCGCCGCCAACGGCAATCTTGGTGGCAGCCTGGAGTTCGTCTCGATGGATCCGCCCGACAAGCTCGGCGGCACCATCGCGCAGTCTTTCGGATCGGACGCCGCCTATCGCACCTATGCGAGACTCGACAGCGGACTGTTGCCGACCAACACGAAATTCTCGGTTTCGGTCGTCAACCAGGACAGCGACAAATGGAAAGGAGTTGGCGGCCAGAAGGATCTGCAGGTCAACTCGAAGCTGGTTCAGAATATTGGCGAGGGCACCGTTTCGGCTTTCCTCAATTATTCCGACCGCGCCGAAGTCGATTATCAGGACGTATCGAAAGAATATGTCTCCAAGCTCGGCTATCGCTGGGACAACTACGGGGACTGGACTCAGTCGATCAAGGCCGCCAATAGCATCTACAGCAAGGGCGAGAACAACACGTCGGATGCTTTGGATGCCGCCTACTACGGCGGCGCCGGCCTGCGCAAGGATTGGCTGGGCGGCGTCACCGTCAAGACGCCGATCAACGACGTCCTTAGTGTAAAGAGCACGGTTTATGGCCACCAGGATCAGGGCCGCGGCCTGTGGTTCACGCCCTATTCCCCCTCGCCGAGCGGTTCGCCGATCTCGTTGCGGACCTCGGAATACACCCAGGGCCGCGTTGGCACCGTGTCGAGCCTCACCTACGATACCGGCCGTAACTCCCTGACGGGCGGCGTCTGGCTCGAAAGAGAAAGCTTCGATCTGGCCCGCCGGCTTTATGGCACGACGCTGAGCTCGCCAGTCTTCTCGCTCTATGATTTTCCGTCAAATCCCTACGCGACGGTGTGGAAATTCAATTTCGACACCACCGTCACCCAGGGTTATGTCGAAGACAGCTACCGGCTGACCGACGCCCTGACACTGAGCGCCGGCTTCAAGGCCACGCAGACGTCCATCCATGGCAAGCTGGTGCAGGGCAGCGGCTATGCCAGCGGCGACATCGACGCGTCGTCGCCGTTCCTGCCGCAGCTGGGACTGAGCTGGAAGGTCACCGAACACGACGAGGTCTTCGCCGACGTCGCCAAGAACATGCGCAGCTTCCAGGCCGGCGGCCCCGGCTATGGCGCCGCCCCTTACCAGATGACGCAGGCACAATTCGATGCCAGCAAGGACAGCCTGCATCCCGAGACCTCCTGGACCGAGGAAGTCGGTTACCGGATGCAAAGGGGGCCAATCAACACGTCGTTATCGGCCTATCACGTGAATTTTGCCGACCGTCTTCTCGGCATTTCCCAGTGTTCGGGCATCGTCGGTTGCGCCAATGCCTTGGCCAATGTCGGCGGCGTCACCTCGAACGGTGTCGAAGCGGCGGCGACCTGGCATGTTCTGCCTGGCGTCACCTGGTACAACGGCGCCAGCTTCGACAAATCGACCTATGACGACGACGTCGTCACCGGTGGCACCCGCTATCACGTCTCGGGCAAAAACGTCGTCGACACGCCGGAGTTCATGTACAAAACCGACATCGGATACCAGAACGATGGTTTCTTTGCCCATCTGACCGGCGACTACATGGGAAAACGCTTTTACACCTACACCAACGACAATTCGGTGGCAGGCCGGATGTTGTGGGACGTCAGCACCGGTTACGTCATCGACCAGCTGGGAGCGCTCAAGGACGTCAAGGTGCAGTTCAACGTAACCAACCTGTTCGACAAGAAATACTACTCGTCGATCGGCACCAACGGCTTTGCCATGACCGACCCCAACGGGACATTGCAGACGCTGCAGGTCGGCGCCCCGCGCGCCTTCTTCGGTACCATAAGCACCAGTTTCTGAGACTGGTGAAACGCCCCGCCGAACGCGACGATGTCGTCTTCGGCGGGGTCGTTACTGTCCAAAACCAACCACTAGAGCGGCGTGCGTCAAATCTGACGCGCCTCGCTCCAGCGGCCATTGAGGCCGCAGCCAAGCGGCCGGATGCCCGCGCCCGGCGAGGGACATAACAATAACCGAGAGCGTGATGCGGATTTAACGCATCACGCTCTCGGTCGACGTTATTTGACCGCGAGCGGAGGCAGTTCGGCGGCCGCCAGTTTCACCTTGAGAATGGACGCGACGGTCGGTGCGATCGCCCGCATGTCGATATCCCCCAGCGATTTCCCGTGGGCGACACCAGGGCCGACCATAAAGAAAGAGGCCCGCATGGCCGGCAAGTCCGGCACATAGCCATGCATGCCCAGATGCGTCGGCGCCGAGACCAGCGGCGGCTGGAATCCCAACCCGAGCTCGTAGCCGAGCTTGAAGGAAACGAAGAAGGCGGCACCCGGGAAGCCGCGTTCGGCGGCGATCTCGTCGGCCGTCAAGACACGATCGATGCCGTTGTTGTCGTCGGCCGCCAATTGCGCCAGCAATTGCGCGACCTGGGTCCGCGTCGCATCATCCTTCGGATCGGCCAGCATGATGGCGGCCCCGCCGCCGGCCGGCCAGGGCATCGCCTTCCAACTGGTGATTTTCTCAGGCCCCTCGGCGGCGAACAGGCCGGCGGCCAGGAAAGAGCTATAGAGATTGACGTCGTGATCGACCTTGGCGAAGCCGTGGTCGGAAACGATGACAAGGCTCGCCCGCGACGGCGCAGCCCGTTCGGCGGCAGCCCGTAACTGGCCGATCATCGTGTCAAGCCGCTCGAGGACCTGGTTCGAGGCATCGCTGAACGGCCCGGATTTGTGCTGTTCCGTATCGAGCCCGCACAGATATACCGTCATGAAATCGGGATGCTTGCTCTCCAGCAGCCGGATGGCGAACCGCGTCCGGACCTCGTCTTCGTCAACCGTGTCCTCGATGCCGCCGGGATACCGGCCGAGCTGGGCGACCAGTTCCTTTTCAAGACCCGGCGTCGAAACGACACGCTGCAACTTGAGATCGTCTTCGGTTCCGGCCCGCCAGATCTCCGCCAGATTATAACGGATATTGGCGCCGACGCTGACCGGCCAATAGACATTGGCGGTAACCAGCCCGGCCGCCGAAGCGGCGTCCCACAGGGTCGGCACCTTGATGTCCTCGGCGTACCAATACCATCCCTCGTGATTGCGGTTATAGGGATCGAAGGTGGTGTTGTCATAGATGCCGTGACTGGCCGGCGACGCGCCGGTCAAAATGGTCGTGTGGCTGGGATAGGTCAACGTCGGCAAGACGCCGCGAACGCCCGTGGCATAGGCGCCGTCCCTCATCATGGCCCGAAGATTGGGCAGCTTGAGGCCGTGGGCTTCTGCATCGAGCACCGCCTCCGGTTTCAATCCGTCGATCGAAAGCAACATGACAAAGGGTTTGTTGTGCTCAGCGGCTGATACAGGCGACATCACCAAAACAGACAACAAAAAGAATACGCAATTAAGACATTGCGCAAAGTATCGTTCAATAAAACGATGCATTACATCCTCGCAGAATCATTTTATGATTACTGTCTATAGGATGGAAAGCGAGACAGGGCGAGAGAAGGAACCGTGAACTTTTTGTGTTTCAGCCGCATGCCCTGCCGACGCCTGACGTCAGATGGAACGACGATCAGTGTACTTCGCGCAGAATGCTTTTATCGATCCGCAAACGGACCGCAGCCCCCTCGGGCAAGAGGTCATCGGCCGAGCCGTTCAGTCGGTCGACCGACAGCGATACGCCTGTGCTCTCGACGGAATATCGGATGATATTTCCCAGCAGTTGCCGGCGCCGAACGACTCCTGGAATGCCCTCTTCCGTTTCCGTGGGGTGATCGGAAAGCAGGATGGATTCCGGACGAATGGCAATATATCCCGTCGTTTCGATACCAAGCAGCGCCTTGCTTTGCGTCCCATCCAGCAGATTGTAATGACCCATGAAGCGGGCGACGAATTGGCTGGCCGGTTCGGCATAGACGCTTTCGGCCGTTCCCTCCTGGACGATGCGCCCACCGTCCATGACGAAGATGCGGTCCGACAGGATCAACGCCTCTTCCTGATCGTGCGTCACGAAAATGGTGGTCAAGCCCAGACGTTGCTGAATGTCTCGGATCTGGTCACGCAGACTCTTGCGGATCCGGGCGTCCAAAGCCGACAGCGGTTCGTCCAACAGCAGGATTTTAGGCTCCACCACCAGGGCCCGGGCCAGGGCCACCCGCTGGCGCTGTCCGCCCGACAATTGGTGCGGATATTGGCTTTCGTAGCCAGACAGCTCCACCAGGCCGATCACCTTGGCCGAACGGGCGGCGATCTCATCGGCGGGCAGCTTTTGCATCGCCAGACCGAAGGCGATGTTTTTCGCCACGGTCATGTTGGGAAACAGCGCATAGCTCTGGAACACCATGCCGATACCGCGGCTGTACGCCGGCGTCCCGGTGATGTCGCGGTCATCGACCGCGATGCGACCGGCATCGACTGTTATCAAACCGGCCAGACAGCGCAGCAGAGTTGATTTTCCGCAGCCACTCGGGCCCAGCAAAGTGACCAGTTCGCCGGACTTCAAACGGAACGAAATATCCTGAAAAACCTGCGTCTGGCCGAAGGATTTGGCCAGTCCGGAAACCTCGACGATACTCATGGGACTCCCCTATCGGCCAAGCCGCGCGGCAAGCCAGGTCAACACCAGGGTGAAAAAGAAATAGCTCATCACCGCGGCACTGGTGAAATGGCCGCTGACCTGGCGAACGTTGTAGAGATAGACCTGCAGCGTTTCATAACGCGTTCCCACCAGGATATTGGCGAACACGAATTCGCCCAGCAGCAGGGAAAATGACAGGAACAGCGAGGCCATCAGCCCCTTCCGCAGGAGGGGGAAGACCACCATCAGGAAAGCCCGCGCCGTTCCCGCCCCCAGGATATGCGCGGCATCCATCAGATCGCGCAGGTTGATCGCCCCCAGCGCATTGGCCTGGGCGCGATACAGAAACGGCAGGACGATGGCCAAGTCGCATCCCACCAGGATCCACGGAGTGCCGACCAGCGGCAGCGGGCCGTCGCTGTAGAGATGCAGCAGACCGACCGAGGACACCACTGGCGGCACGGCGAAGGGCACCAGGCTGAGGATGCCCATCACCTTGTCCAGAGCGGGGAATCGATAGAACACCACGAAGGCGGCGGGTACGACCACCACAGTACCGATGGCCAGCGTACCGAAGCCGACCACCAGCGACCGGAAAAACGCGGCAAGAAACCGCTGATCCTGCCAAAGCTGAACGTACCAGGACAGGGTGAACCCGTCCGGCAGCACGGTGGCGCCCCACCGCGTGGCGAACGAATAGGCCAGCGTCGCCGCCACCGGCAGGCCCAGCAGAAGGACCAGCAACGAGACGATGGTTCGGTGATAGATCTCAGCGCGCATGGTACGACTTTTTCAGCAACCGCTGGCTCAGCGTCGTCACCAGGACCATCAGGGCGACCAGAAGAACCGCCAGAGCCGCCGCCAGATCGGGATCGAGAACGATGTTTCCGGCAACCAGGCTGGCGATCCGCACTGTGACGAGATTGACGTTGCCGGTCGTCAAGGCATAGGCACTGGCATAGGCTCCCATGGCATTGGCGAAAAGCAGAATGAAGGTGCCCAAAATGGCCGGCGCCAGCACCGGCAGGCCGATCTTCAGCCAATAATGCCAGACCCGCGCCCCCAGGAGAGCCGCCGCCGCCTGCCAGTCGTCGTCCAGCGCGTCGAAGGCCGGATACAGCAGCAGAAGAGCCAGTGGAACCTGGAAATAGCTGTAGATCAGGATCAATCCGGCACGGGAATAAAGGTCGAAATTCCCGAACAGGCCGGATTGCCGCAATAGCAAGGTGAGCGCGCCGTTGGTTCCGGCCAGGATGATGAAGGCAAAGGCGAGTGGCACACCGGTCAGATTGCTGGCCATGTTGGTCGCCGCCACCACGGCGTCCCTGAGCCGTCCTGGCAGCCGCCGCAGCGACGCGGCTCCGAACAGCGCGATCACCAGACCGAGACAACTGGACCACAGCGAGACCGACAGACTGTTGGCAAAGGCCTGACGATAGAAAGGCGAGGTCAGAATTTCGAGGTAATTGCCAAGGCCGATGCCATCCTCGGTCTGCAGGCTGTCGACGGCCACCTCCAGCAACGGCGCGAGACAAAAAATGGACAGGACCGCCAGCACCGGAATCAGCAGCAGACCGGATTTCATTGCAGATAAACCATGACCTGTTCCTGCCACAGGCGCGGCAGACGCTTCGACATTCCTTCCCAGGCCTCGAAATCCTTGATGGGGCGGACCGAGCCATAGTCTGCGTCCGGCAACAGCTTGGCGCGAACGTCGGCCGGTAACGCCACCGACGACCGGATCGGCCGGGCGTAACCCCGCGCCAGCAGGATCTGCCCGTCGTCGCTCAGGATGAATTCCCTGACCAGCTTGGCCGCATTGGGATGCCGGGCATATTTGTTGATGATCGTCGTGTAGCCGGCAATCACCGAACCGTCCGAGGGGATGACCACTGAGAAACGGGCCGGATCGATCTTGTCGCGGTAGTTCAAAGCGTTGAAGTCCCAAAGCACGCCGACCTCGACCTCGCCTTTCTCCAGATTGGCGATATTGGGATCGTTCAGCGACAGGCGCTTCTGCCTGGCCAGGTCCGAAAAAAGCTGCAGAGCCGGAGCCAGGTTTTTTTCATCGCCGCCCAGGGCGATGGCGGCAGCAAGAACGCCGTTGTTGGCCTGGGACGCCACGCCGACATCGCCCAGCGTGACTTTGTAGGTGCCCTTTGCCAAGTCGCTCCAGGAACGTGGCGGGTCCTTGACCAATTGCCTGTTGATGATGAAGGCGATCGAGCCGGTATAGGCGACCACCCAATTACCATCCTTATCCTTCGCCCAATCGGGGATCTGGTCCCAGGTGGACGGCTTGAAGGGCTGTACGATGCCCTTTTGCACGGCGACGATGCCAAAGGCATGGCCGACATCGCCGATATCGGCGGTGGCGTTGCTTTTTTCGGCACCGAACTTGGCGATCTCCTGAGCCGAACTCATGTCGGTATCCTGGTGCCGGAACCCGTATTTTTGCGATACCGCCGCCCACATGCCCTTCCAATTGGCCCAATCGTCGGGCATGCCGATGCTATCGATGGTACCCTCCTGGCGTGCCGACTGAACCAGAACCTCGAGATCCCAGGCGCGCGCCTGCAGTGCCACAAGGCTCAATACGCCGGCGACAAAGCCAATCATCGACCTGTTCATGCTTGCCATCCTTGGGGCGACACGGAAAACCAATCCGGAGAATTGGCGGCAGGATGGGGCCGGTTACAAGTTGCCGTTTTGTGTCAAGATTTGGTGGGACGCCTGCCACCGCCTGCGAGTTCCGCGCCGGCGCGAACCAACACGACAGAAACCAGCAACAGAGCAACGCAGGCAATGATCATCGCCGTCCTGACGCCCCTCGGCCGATATTCGAATTCGATATGCGTCACCCCGGCCGGCAAATCGAGGGTCTGAAAGGTGTTATCGGCTAAGCCGATAGATGCAGGCCGGCCGTCGATGGTCGCCAGCCACCCGTGCATGGACACTTCCAGCCGGGTCAACTTGGCCGGGCGGGAACAGGAAGCATCGACGAGATCTCGCGACAAGGGCCTCAACTCGCAGAAATCTGCGGAAAAATAGTCTCTCGTGCCAGGCAGCGCATAAATCGTCATCGAACGGCCCTGATACACCAGAGGCATCTCAAATTTGGCGGTTGGTTCTGCGAGCAGGTATTTCACGCCGGCTTCGGCATAGCGGGGAAGCCGTTCAAGAAAGACCTTCCGCCGGTTGGTCTGTTGTTCCGAGGAGGTGGGCGGATATTCCGGCAAAAAGATCAAAGGATCCGCATAGGGATCAAGGTTATCCTTAATATAGCTGGAGGTTCTTTGTGGTACGGGAAGGTCGTTGTAGTTCAGAGTCGGAATGCCGAAATAGGATCCGTAGTTGGGGCCAACGCCGTTTCCCGTTATCGCCGCTATCCGCTGGTATCCCACATGGGATTGCAGAAATGAGACGGCCTCAAGATCGAGGCCGCCTTTACGCGGATAGGACAGGTAGGGGAAGAAAAACCAGGCTGCCGCCTCTGCCACCAGAATGCAGGACATTGCGGTAAGGACGCTTTGTCCATTGGTGGATCGCGTGATGCGCAGGGCGGCGAAGGAAAGAGCGGCGACGATTGCCAGCGCCCCCAGGACATGCCCCCGGTTGCATAAGGAGATCGCCCAGTATTCGCCGATGAGCGGCCAGGCGCCAACCATTGCCGCGGCCGTAAGGCCCAGGCTGGACGCAACCGCCCACCCCAATATCCGCCGCAGAACCAGTGGCGGCAGGGCCGGCATGCGGTCAAGGAACATGGCACCAAGAAAAATGATGCAGAAGATCCAGCTGGCATTGAGGTAGCGGTAACAGGCGGCAATCCCGGTCAGGGGCAGTGTCATGAATGCCCGATAGACCCCGGGCAGGCCGTGACTGGCACCCAGGGCGATGACGATCCACGCGAGCAGAAAAAATTTCACCGGGCGCTGATGGGGAACGAACAGCCCGGCAAAAGCGACGACCATCGGCATGAACCCGATATATCCGCCAATTCCGCCCCAGATCCTGGCGATGGTCGGATTGGTTGACGCGAAAATCGGTCCATAAGTGTAGGGCATAATATATTGAACAAGGGCGGCGATGTTAAGCCAGGTTCCATCAAAGCCGTTGTCGCCATGCCCTCCCAACGACGCCTCACCCAGGAAATCGACGAACGCGAGCAACAAAGGAGCGCTCAAGGAGAGACCGACCAGACCGGTCAATATCAAATCGGAGATGAAGCTTACGGCTTGGCGGACCGTGAATCCGGCCATGCGAAAAACCGCCCAGCCGGTCAATAGGAGAGAATAGAGATACACTTCCTCGGGAAAGCCGGCGTAAAGGGCGGCGGCAGCCATTCCCGCGCCCAAACAGATGATCGGCAACCGTTGCGCCAGCCGTCGTCCATCAAGGGTGGCAATGCGCAAGCTCTCTATCACGAAGAAAAGCCATGGCAGAAACGCTACCGGATTGAAAACCGCATTGTGCAACCAGGCGAACACCCCGTTGACTTCGTAGAGCAAGCCCCCTGTTAACGCCGCCCGAGTCCCCAACCCAAATCGTCTGAAAAAGAGAAAGCTACCGACGCCGGCCACAAGTTGAAGTAACGCCTGTTCCAGGACTTGCCCATGCGGGAGAGTCAGCAGAAGCGTTGGCGGAAACAGTGCGGCCGATTGCATCTCGCCGAGAAGCGGGGCGCCCAATCCCTCGAAGTGGTTCCACAATGGCAAATGACCGGATAACACATCCAATGCCGCCCGCGCACCCAACGCGAACGATGTAAAACCGACATTCGGATCGATCGTTGACGTTCCCGGCAAAACTGCGGCGCGCACGCCAACACCAACACCGCTATAGAGATACATGGAATCCGTTGGAAAAGGTCCAAAAATACCAAAAATAGCAATAAACAACGGCATAGATGAAATGATAAATGCCTGAAATAACTTTAGCCTGAACCGACTTCTCATTAAGTTTTCACCCTGTCGTAGAGAATATTCCTATTTTAGGGGCCTACCAGACAGTTGCTGCACAATCAACATTTCTCCATCCATAGGAGAACCAAAAGCAACGAGATAAGTCATCATCAACACTATGTATTTGAAATCAAAATTCGTCACAAGAACGGTCGCCCCACTTTCTTTGACGGCCGCCAAACAGGCGTGGTCGACGACGGCATCGGCAGGCCTGATCAGGACCAGGCGCGCCCACGGATATATCTGGGTCCACCTCAAAGAGGGGGGCATGGACGGCGAAGGTTGGTGGGCCCGGTAGGACTCGAACCTACAACCAGACCGTTATGAGCGGCCGGCTCTAACCATTGAGCTACGGGCCCCACCCTTCCGCCCAAGGCTGGTCAGCCGGACGGGAGGCGAGAGTTTCTAGCTTGGCACCTCGATGGTCAAGCCCCTTCGCTTCGAAGGTGTTCAGGCCCACGCCCACTCCCCGTCGCTGAATGCCCCTGGCAAGGCATGGTTGCTGCTTTTGAATTAACGACAAACAGCGTGGATCCCCCTGAAAAGGATCGACGACAAATAACCAATAATTGAAATTCCTCCACCACACAAGGTGGTATTGAGTGCAAATTGAAGTTGTTAGATAAAATTTTATCTAAATAATTGTATACTTTCAAAAATCAAAGATGTTGCAGAAAGTTCTTTTTGTTTATCCCGTGCGTTGCTATATTCATACGCAAAGTTGAATAAAAGACTCTTGAGGACATCCCCATGTCTCTTCCGGATGATACTGTCGTCAGACTTGTTCTCGACGGGGCGCGGACTGTCGCAACGTCGGATGAAACGTTACAAAGCCTGCGTGACTTGGCCCGCCAAGGGCAGTCCATAGAAATAGATTGCACCGCGCTTACCGCCGTCGATCTCAGCTTCATTCAACTCCTGCTATCGGGATACCGCTCGGTGTCGGCGGCCGGCCAGACCTTCCGGGTCCGCGCCCGTACGGGCGGACCACTTGAGATCGCCCTGGCAAGCGGTGGATTTCACGACATGCCGGACGTCAACGCGTCCATTGCCTTCTCAGCGTGAGATTTTGAAGGAATAAGTCATGGCAAAGACCGTTTTGACCGTCGACGATTCGGCCAGCATGCGGCAGCTGATCAAAATGACCTTGGGCGGCGCCGGTTTCGCCGTTGTCGAAGCATCCGATGGCGCCGAAGGCCTTGAAAAAGCCCGGGCTGCTCCTGTCGACCTCATCGTCACCGACCTCAATATGCCCCGCATGGACGGTATTTCGCTGATCCGCGAGCTTAGAAAGCTCAGCAGCTACCGGGGCGTTCCCATCCTTCTTCTGACCACGGAATCAGACGACGAGCGAAAGAAGGAGGCGCGCGGCGCCGGGGCAACCGGGTGGATCACCAAACCATTCGGCCAGGATCAGTTGCTGGGCGTGGTCAAGAAGGTCCTGGGCGCATGAGCTCTCCCGATCCCAGAGACGTCTTTCGCAACGAGGCGCAAGAATTACTCGAGCAGCTGGAACAGGCGCTGCTCGACCTGGAAAACGCTCCCGATGACGGAGAACTCATCAGCTCCGCTTTTCGGGCGCTCCATACCCTCAAGGGGTCGGGCGCCATGTTCGGCTTCGAGGCGGCCGCGCATTTCGCCCACGGCCTGGAGAACGCCTTCGATCTCGTCCGCAAAGGCAAGGCGCCGATCAGTGGCGCCCTCATCGGCGTCACCCTGGCCGCCAAGGATCATCTGCGCATCCTGATCGAACGCCCGGACGAAGCCCTGCAGGAAGAATCCGATCGTATCCTGGCCGACCTCAGCAAGGCCATCGGCTCGACCGGTTCGCAAAAGGGCGGCCGGGCGACAGAGACGGCAGGAACAGCGGAATCCGAAACGGCTGAAGCCAATCCGGCCACCACCTACCGGATCCAGATCCGTTTCCCCGCGAACATCATGGACAACGGCACCAATCCGCTGCTGCTGCTCGACGAATTGAAGGGCCTGGGCAGCTGCACCGTCAGTCCTCTGACCACTCGGATTCCGCCAATCGACGCGATCGATCCCAACAGTTGCTATGTGGACTGGGATGTTCTGCTGACCACCGACAAGCCTCGCTCGGCGATCGAGGACGTTTTCATCTTCGTCCTCGATGAGATGGAACTGCACATTGAAGAAGTGGCGATCGAAAACAAACGGCTGGGCGAAATCCTCGTCGAACGGGGCGACGCGCCGGCCGCCGCCGTCCTGACCGCCCTTTCCCGCCAGGAACGCCTGGGCGAAATCCTGGTCAAGGAGGGAGCCACATCGGAGGATCGGGTTGCCTCTGCCCTGGCCGAACAACGGCACATTCAAACGAGCGCGGCGAAAGCGCAGCAAAAGGCGCCTCAAGCCAGCATTCGCGTGCCGGCCGAACGCCTGGACAACCTGATGGACCGCGTCGGCGAACTGGTCATCGCCCAGGCCCGCCTGCGTGAAATCGCCACCACCAGCCAGGATGTCGCGCTCAGGGTCGTCGCCGAGGAAATCGAACGCCTGGCCGCCGAGCTGCGCGAGAACACGATGAGCATCCGCATGCTGCCGATCGGCTCGCTGTTCGGACGTTTCCGCCGACTGGTCCGCGATCTTTCGCAGGAACTGGGCAAGGACGTGCAACTTCTGACCAGCGGCGAGGAAACGGAACTCGACAAGACGATGATCGAGCGCCTCAACGACCCGATGGTTCACCTGATCCGCAACAGCATCGACCACGGCCTGGAACGGCCGGAGGGGCGCGCCCAAGCCGGCAAGCCGCGCGAAGGACGCGTGGAATTGTCGGCGGATCATTCCGGCGCCCAGGTCATTATCCGCATCCGCGACGATGGACGCGGACTGAACCGCGAGAAAATCCGCGCCCGGGCCGAAGAAATGGGTTTCCTCACCCCGGGGGTCGCCGTCTCCGACAACGAACTCTATCAGGTCATCTTTCAGCCGGGCTTTTCCACCAGCCGTGAGGTCACCAGCGTGTCCGGCCGTGGCGTCGGCATGGATGTGGTAAAGCGCACCATCGAGGCCTTGCGGGGAAGTATCGAGATCGCCAGCACCGAGGGCGCCGGGACGGACATAACCCTCAAACTGCCGCTCACTTTGGCGATCATCGACGGCCTGCTCGTTCGTGTCGGCCAGAACCGTTACGTCATCCCGTTGTCGATGGTCGAGGAATGCGTCGAATTGTCGACCGAGCAGGACCTTCGTTCGAAGAGCCGCAGTTTCCTTAACATTCGGGGTGAATTGGTGCCGTTCCTGCGGCTGCGCGAAATGTTCAAGGTCACGGACGAGATATCGCCCTATCCCAAGGTCGTCATCGTATCGGCCGACGACCGGCGCATTGGCCTCGTCGTCGACCAGATTATCGGCGACCACCAGACCGTCATCAAATCACTGACCAAACTGCACTCCGGGATCGAGACCTTCTCCGGCGCCACCATCCTGGGAGATGGCTCGGTCGCCCTGATCCTCGACATCGATCATCTGATCGAATTCGGGCGTGTCCAGGAAGAGCGGCTCAAGGCGAGCTGACCTTCAGAAGAAAGCAGGAGCCCTTTTCATGTCCCACGAAGACGGCAAGGACCTGGAGGTTCTGACCTTCGGATTGCAAGGCGAGATCTTCGCCGTGGAAGCGCTGTCGGTCCGCGAAATTCTCGATCTCGCTGCCGTAACGGCCGTCCCTAACAGCAACCCCTTTGTCGGTAGTCTGGTCAATGTGCGCGGCAAGGTCGTGCCCTTGGCCGATCTGCATATCCGCTTTGGCATGGAGCCATTCGAACAAACCGTCGACACCCGCGTCATCGTCCTTGAGGTGCCGCTGGAAGGAGAGGCGACCATCGTCGGCATCCTTGCCGACAAAGTGTTCGAAGTCACCGGCCTGGCGGCCACCACCATGGAGGCGGCGCCGGACATCGGCATCAAATGGCGGCGCGAATTCGTCTCCGGCATCGGCAAGCGCGGCGAGGACTTCGTCATCGTCCTCAATATGGAGCGCATTTTCGCGTCAAGAGACAGCGAACCGGCCGGCAAGCCGGAAGATGCGGGCAGCGAGACGGTTACAGCTTTTTGAGACGGCCCTTGGGGGGACCGAAAGGGGGAACAAGTGTTGCGTGTTTCGGTAAAAGTGAAACTGGCCATTGCCTTTGGCCTGATCATCGCGCTGTCCCTGGTCGCGGCCGTCGCCGCCATCAACAGTCTCGCCGGGATGAACGACCGCATCGACAAGCTGGTCAATGTCTCGTCGGAGCGGGTGAAATGGGCCGAAGTCATGGAGAACAAGCTCTTTGGCCTGCAAAAGGCCGAGAAGAACGAAATTCTCGCGACGACAGACCAGTTGATGGACCGCTATGAAGGCGACATCAAGACCTTCCGGACGCAGATGCGCGAGGCGGCGGACAAACTGGCCGGAGTGATCTCGTCGGATCAAAAGGGCAAACTCGCGGCCTTCAACGCCAGCTATGAGAAATTCTCGGCCTCCCAGGACAAGGTCATCCAACTGACCCGGCTGAATTCGGAAGAGCGTGTCCGTGTTCTTTCCGAAACCGAGGCAACCGCCATCTTCAACCAGGCCTACGGCGCACTTCAGCCCCTGGCCGAGCGCTTGGCAGGACAGGCCGCCAGCGGACAGGACCGGGCAACGGCCGCCGTGGCGGCGCAGAGGCTTCTGGCCCTCCTGATCCAGGTCGATCGCGACCAGAAGCAAATCATTATCGCCACCGACGACCAGAAACTCGACGCGGCGACCAAACAGGCCGATCAGGGAATCGCCGACGTCAAGAAGGGCCTGGACGTCCTCGGCCGGGTCCTCGGCGACGCCGATCGGACAAACCTCGAAACGGTTTCCGACCGCTTCACGAAATGGCTGAAGACCGACGAGGAAATCCGCCGCCTGGCCCGCGAACGGGGGACTGGCCGGGCAGCAGCCGCCTCGATGGGAACGCGCGATCTGGTCCAGCAGATGCAGGCCGACCTCGAAGACGTCATCGTCCTGTCCGAGAGACACATGGACGAAGACAAGGCTCAGTCCGACGAGAGCTATCAATCGACTCGTTTGACCCTGATATCGCTTATCGTCGTTTCCTTGCTCATCGCCATCAGCGCCGGCACCTGGCTGGCACTCAGTATCAGCCGCGGACTGGGCCGCGCCGTTGGATTGGCCAATGCCGTCGCCATCGGCGATCTCACGCAGACAGTCAACGTCACCAGCAACGACGAGATCAAGGATCTGGTCGTGTCATTGAACACCATGACGGCAAACCTGCGGGCGACGGCGGAAGTCGCCGAGACCATCGCCGCCGGAGACCTGACCGTCGTCAGCAACCGGCTTTCCGACAAGGACGTCCTCGGTATCGCCCTGGAAACCATGCTGAGCAAGCTCCGCGCCGTGGTGGCAGAAGCCTCCATCGCCGCCGACAATGTCGCCTCGGGCAGTCAGCAGCTTTCGGCCGGCTCAGAACAGTTGTCGCAAGGCGCCTCGGAACAGGCCTCGTCGACCGAGGAGGCCTCGGCCTCGATGGAGGAAATGGCGGCCAACATCAAGCAGACCGCCGAAAACGCCGCCCAGACCGAGCAAATCGCCCATCAGTCGGCCAAGGACGCCCAGACCAGCGGCGAGGCGGTCACCAAGGCGGTCGGCGCCATGCAGACCATCGCCGAGAAGATCACCATCGTGCAGGAAATCGCCCGCCAGACCGATCTTCTCGCCCTGAACGCCGCCGTCGAAGCGGCCAGGGCCGGCGAACATGGCAAAGGCTTCGCTGTCGTCGCCTCGGAGGTCCGCAAACTGGCCGAGCGCAGCCAAGCCGCCGCCGCTGAAATCAGCACGCTGTCGTCGCACACCGTGAAGGTCGCGGCGGAAGCCGGCGACATGCTGACCAAACTGGTTCCCGACATCAAGAGGACCTCGGACCTCGTCGAGGAGATCTCGGCCGCTTGCCGCGAACAGACCATCGGCGCCGAACAGATCAATACGGCGATCCAGCAGCTCGACACCGTCACCCAGCAGAATGCCGGCGCCTCCGAGGAAATGTCGGCAACCTCCGAGGAACTGGCGGCCCAGGCCGAGCAATTGCAGGAAACCATCGCCTACTTCCGGACCGACCAGGCCAGCGACAGCGTTCGTCAAAATACAAGCGAACCGCGTGGGGTCGCGGAGAATTCTTCGGCTCGGCGAAAAAAGGTGCCCGCTGTCGGCAACACCACCGTCCGCAAACCGACGACCGGCAAAACCAAGACGGTCAAGGCGAATAAGACCAACGGACGGGGCGACGGTTTTCCTCTCGATCTCACGGGTGGAGCAGATGCCAAGGATGCCGAATTCGAACGATTTTGAGAACCCGCCAGAAACAAGCGGCTCCCGGCATGACGACATGCCGAAGGGCCGCACGGCAGGAGTAAGGGAAAAATGCGTTTTACCGTAAAGTTAAAGCTATCGGTCGCCTTCGGCCTGACCATCTTGTTCTCGGCTGTCAGTGTCGGCGTCGGCATCAACAATTTGAGTCAATTGAATAATGAGATCAACGAAGTCGGAAAGGTTTGGGCATCCCGACTGACGCTGTCTCAGAAACTCGATACGCTTCTTCAAGTTGAAATTGTCGCACAGAAGAACGTCATTATCTCAACATCAGATAGTGACATCGGAGAATATATAAATTCTATTCAAAAAATGCGTGGAGATATAAAGGCGACACGCGACAAAATATATTCCATGGCCTCGTCCGACGGAAAAGCAAGAATTGAAAAATTCGATCGCGGATGGGATCATTTCATCACGGCCGAGGATAAGGTACTTGAGCAAGCCCGCCTTAACTCCGATACACATGCGAAACACGTCAGCGAGACGGATGCCCGGCCGGCCTTGACGGCGGTGATCACGCTGCTCGATCGTCTGTCAGACCGTTATGAAACGGGCAATGTGCCGCCGGACCGGGCGCGGGCAGCAGCCGCGGCTGTGTCACGGTTGCGGACGATGGTCCTGAAACTGTGGGCCGACGAGCAGTCGTTCATTCTCGCCGACAGTATGGCGGAGTTGAGCAAGTCGGAGCCGAAGCTGGCCGAACAGGTCACCGCGCTGCGCCGGCAGAAGGATGCCTTGCGGACGCAATTGCTGACGGAAGACCAAGCGGCCGCCGATCAGATTGCCGACGGATTGGAACGCTGGCTGAAAATTCACGAGCAGGTCGTCGCCATCAATCGTGACGGCGGACGCATCCGCTCGCAGGAAATTTCCATCACTCAGGTTCGTGCCGCCAAATTGGAGGTCCAGACAGCGGTCGACGACTATCTGTCCTTTACGCAAGGCAAACTTGACGAGGCCATCCACACGGCCGATGTCCGTTATGACGATGCCCGCAACACGCTGATCATCATGATGCTGGCCACCGTCCTGCTGTCGCTTGGCGCCGCCACTTGGATCATCCTGACCTTGCATCGCGGTCTGGGCCAGGCGGGAACGCTGGCCCGCGCCGTTGCCAGTGGCGACTTGACCCGTTCGGCCGAGGTCACCTCACGCGATGAAATCGGTGATTTGCTGGGCTATATCAACGATATGGTGGACCATTTGCGATCGGTGGTCGGCAATGTCCTGTCGGCATCCGACAATGTGTCGAGCGGCAGTCAGCAGCTTTCGGCCGGAGCCGAACAACTGTCGCAAGGCGCCTCGGAACAAGCCTCGTCGACCGAGGAAGCCTCGGCCTCGATGGAAGAGATGGCGGCCAATATCAAGCAGACCGCCGAAAACGCCGCCCAAACCGAGCAAATCGCCCATCAATCGGCCAAGGATGCCCAGAACAGCGGCGAGGCGGTTACCAAAGCGGTAGACGCCATGCAGACCATCGCCGAGAAGATCACCATCGTCCAGGAAATCGCCCGCCAGACCGATCTTCTGGCCCTGAACGCCGCCGTCGAAGCGGCCAGGGCCGGCGAACATGGCAAAGGCTTCGCCGTCGTCGCCTCGGAGGTCCGCAAACTGGCCGAGCGCAGCCAGGCCGCCGCCGCTGAAATCAGCACGCTGTCGTCGCACACCGTG